>NZ_JBWKDJ010000027.1:2172-3381 GCF_056436025.1 Streptomyces sp. NPDC043853 | reverse complement strand
CTTCAGAACTAACACAGTGGACGCGAGCAACTGAGGACAAGCCCTCGGCCTATTAGTACCAGTCAGCTCCACCCGTTACCGGGCTTCCACATCTGGCCTATCAACCCAGTCGTCTACTGGGAGCCTTACCCTCTCAAGGAGGTGGGAATACTCATCTTGAAGCAGGCTTCCCGCTTAGATGCTTTCAGCGGTTATCCCTCCCGAACGTAGCCAACCAGCCATGCCCTTGGCAGGACAACTGGCACACCAGAGGTTCGTCCGTCCCGGTCCTCTCGTACTAGGGACAGCCCTTCTCAATATTCCTACGCGCACAGCGGATAGGGACCGAACTGTCTCACGACGTTCTAAACCCAGCTCGCGTACCGCTTTAATGGGCGAACAGCCCAACCCTTGGGACCGACTCCAGCCCCAGGATGCGACGAGCCGACATCGAGGTGCCAAACCATCCCGTCGATATGGACTCTTGGGGAAGATCAGCCTGTTATCCCCGGGGTACCTTTTATCCGTTGAGCGACGGCGCTTCCACAAGCCACCGCCGGATCACTAGTCCCGACTTTCGTCCCTGCTCGACCCGTCGGTCTCACAGTCAAGCTCCCTTGTGCACTTACACTCAACACCTGATTGCCAACCAGGCTGAGGGAACCTTTGGGCGCCTCCGTTACCCTTTGGGAGGCAACCGCCCCAGTTAAACTACCCATCAGACACTGTCCCTGATCCGGATCACGGACCGAGGTTAGACATCCAGCACGACCAGAGTGGTATTTCAACGGCGACTCCACAACCACTGGCGTGGCTGCTTCAAAGTCTCCCACCTATCCTACACAAGCCGAACCGAACACCAATATCAAACTGTAGTAAAGGTCCCGGGGTCTTTCCGTCCTGCTGCGCGAAACGAGCATCTTTACTCGTAGTGCAATTTCACCGGGCCTATGGTTGAGACAGTCGAGAAGTCGTTACGCCATTCGTGCAGGTCGGAACTTACCCGACAAGGAATTTCGCTACCTTAGGATGGTTATAGTTACCACCGCCGTTTACTGGCGCTTAAGTTCTCAGCTTCGCAACCCCGAAAGGTCACTAACCGGTCCCCTTAACGTTCCAGCACCGGGCAGGCGTCAGTCCGTATACATCGCCTTACGGCTTCGCACGGACCTGTGTTTTTAGTAAACAGTCGCTTCTCGCTGGTCTCTGCGGCCACCCCCAGCTCAGAGT
>NZ_JBWKDJ010000027.1:0-2077 GCF_056436025.1 Streptomyces sp. NPDC043853 | reverse complement strand
TCCATCACCAGGCGTGGCCCCCCTTCTCCCGAAGTTACGGGGGCATTTTGCCGAGTTCCTTAACCATAGTTCACCCGAACGCCTCGGTATTCTCTACCTGACCACCTGAGTCGGTTTAGGGTACGGGCCGCCATGAAACTCGCTAGAGGCTTTTCTCGACAGCATAGGATCATCCACTTCACCACAATCGGCTCGGCATCAGGTCTCAGCCTTAACGTGTGACGGATTTGCCTACCACACGGCCTACACCCTTACCCCGGGACTACCACCGCCCGGGCTGGACTACCTTCCTGCGTCACCCCATCGCTTACCTACTACCACCTTGGATCAGCGGCTCCACCACTTTCCATTCCCCGAAGGGTCCGGAACGGCTTCACGGCCTTAGCATTAATGGGCTCGATATTGGGCGTTTCAAAGCGGGTACCGGAATATCAACCGGTTGTCCATCGACTACGCCTGTCGGCCTCGCCTTAGGTCCCGACTTACCCTGGGCAGATCAGCTTGACCCAGGAACCCTTAGTCAATCGGCGCAAGAGTTTCTCACTCTTGTATCGCTACTCATGCCTGCATTCTCACTCGTGAACCGTCCACAACTGCCTTCCGGCGCTGCTTCACCCGGCACACGACGCTCCCCTACCCATCACAGCACCCGTTGGGGCTATTGCTGCAATGACACGACTTCGGCGGTACGCTTGAGCCCCGCTACATTGTCGGCGCGGAATCACTTGACCAGTGAGCTATTACGCACTCTTTCAAGGGTGGCTGCTTCTAAGCCAACCTCCTGGTTGTCTCTGCGACTCCACATCCTTTCCCACTTAGCGTACGCTTAGGGGCCTTAGTCGATGCTCTGGGCTGTTTCCCTCTCGACCATGGAGCTTATCCCCCACAGTCTCACTGCCGTGCTCTCACTTACCGGCATTCGGAGTTTGGCTAAGGTCAGTAACCCGTGAAGGCCCATCGCCTATCCAGTGCTCTACCTCCGGCAAGAAACACACGACGCTGCACCTAAATGCATTTCGGGGAGAACCAGCTATCACGGAGTTTGATTGGCCTTTCACCCCTAACCACAGGTCATCCCCCAGGTTTTCAACCCTGGTGGGTTCGGTCCTCCACGAAGTCTTACCTCCGCTTCAACCTGCCCATGGCTAGATCACTCCGCTTCGGGTCTAGAGCGTGCAACTCAATCGCCCTATTCGGACTCGCTTTCGCTACGGCTTCCCCACACGGGTTAACCTCGCTACACACCGCTAACTCGCAGGCTCATTCTTCAAAAGGCACGCAGTCACGAGAAGCCCGAAGGCTTCCGACGCTCCCACGGCTTGTAGGCACACGGTTTCAGGTACTATTTCACTCCGCTCCCGCGGTACTTTTCACCATTCCCTCACGGTACTATCCGCTATCGGTCACCAGGGAATATTTAGGCTTAGCGGGTGGTCCCGCCAGATTCACACGGGATTTCTCGGGCCCCGTGCTACTTGGGAGATGAGCAAGCAAGCCGTACAGATTTCAGCTACGGGGGTCTTACCCTCTACGCCGGACCTTTCGCATGTCCTTCGCCTATCCATACGGTTTCTGACTCGCCCAGCCGCCGGCAGACGACTGAAGCTCATTCCCACAACCCCGCATGCGCAACCCCTGCCGGGTCTCACACGCATACGGTTTGGCCTCATCCGGTTTCGCTCGCCACTACTCCCGGAATCACGGTTGTTTTCTCTTCCTGAGGGTACTGAGATGTTTCACTTCCCCTCGTTCCCTCCACACTGCCTATGTGTTCAGCAGCGGGTGACAGCCCATGACGACTGCCGGGTTTCCCCATTCGGACACCCCCGGATCAAAGCTCGGTTGACAGCTCCCCGGGGCCTATCGCGGCCTCCCACGTCCTTCATCGGTTCCTGGTGCCAAGGCATCCACCGTGCGCCCTTAAAAACTTGGCCACAGATGCTCGCGTCCACTGTGTAGTTCTCAAGCAACGACCAGCCACCCATCACCCGAATCCGAAGACTCGGTTCACTGGGGCCGGCGTCGAAGGTCCAGCC
Organism: Streptomyces sp. NPDC043853; assembly: GCF_056436025.1. Lineage (NCBI taxonomy): Bacteria > Bacillati > Actinomycetota > Actinomycetes > Kitasatosporales > Streptomycetaceae > Streptomyces > Streptomyces sp. NPDC043853. Next base: position 41 of record NZ_JBWKDJ010000027.1, on the reverse strand, counting down.
GAATCGGCCGTACCTTCAGGACCCAACAACGTGCCAAGCAC
>NZ_JBWKDJ010000026.1:4926-11343 GCF_056436025.1 Streptomyces sp. NPDC043853 | reverse complement strand
ATGCCGACCGCCGACTTGCCCGGGATCGGGCTGATGATCCGCACGTCCGGGGAGGCCACCGCGTAGGCGATGTTCTTCGCCAGCGCCGTGATCCGCTCGACCTTCACCGCGGCGCCCAGCGTCACCTCGTACCGGGTGACCGTCGGGCCCCGGGTGAAGCCGGTGACCTGCGCGTCCACCTTGAACTCGGTGAACACGTTCGTCAGCGCCGCGACCACCGAGTCGTTGGCGGCGCTGCGGGTCTTGCCCGGGCCGCCGCGCTCCAGCAGGTCCAGCGAGGGCAGTGCGTACGTGATGTCCCCGCGCAGCTGGAGCTGCTCGGCGCGGGGCGGCAGCCCGCCGGCGGGCTCCGGGGGCGCCTTGGTCAGGTCCGGGACGGTGAAGAGGTCGGCACCGTCGGAGGGGGCACCTCCAGCGGTGGCCGGGGAGGTGTCGGCGGCGCGCGCCGCCGGGGCGCCCGGTGCCGCCGGTGCCGTGGTGGCCGCCGGCGTCGCGGGGCCCGCGGGGGCCTCCTCGCGGGCCGCGGGCACCGGGGCCGTGGGCTCGGCCCCGGTCCGGCCGGCGGCGATGCCCTGGGAGAGGTCGGCGACCAGCGGCGAGGGCGGCATCCCGCCCAGGACCGCACCGTCGAGCGCCGCGGCGGCGGCCGCGGCCACGTCCACCGCGTCCATCTCCCGGTCCAGCGGCGGCTGCACCGAGCCGCGCCTGGGCCGCCGGCCGGCCGCCCGCCGCTTGGCGAGGGCCTCCTCCTCGGCGGCGTCCGGCCCCTCGTCCGGTCCCGCGCCGGATCCCTCGTCCGGGAGCGCCGCCCCGCGGCCGGTACGGGCCCGCCAGCGGTCGGGGTCGTGCCGGGCGGGCCGCTCCGCGCCGTCCTCGCCGGGCAGGTCGTCGTACTCGCCCGGCTGGACGAGCCCCAGCCGGATGCCGAGCCGGCGCAGCCGCTGCGGGATGGCGTTGACCGGGGTGGCGGTGACCACGAGCAGGCCGAAGAGCGTCAGCAGCACCAGCATGGGCACGGCCAGCGGCGCGCCCATGGTGAAGATCAGCGGCTTGGAGGCGGCCCAGCCGATCAGGCCGCCCGCGTCCCGCATGGCGGCCTCGCCCTCGCCCCTCCCGGGGGCCCCGCAGGCGATGTGCACCTGGCCGAGCACCCCGATCACCAGGGCGGACAGGCCGATGCCGATCCGGCCGTTGGCGTCGGTCTCCTCCGGGTGCCGGATGAAACGTACCGCCATGACCCCCAGGAGGAGCGGCACCAGCAGGTCGAGCCGGCCGAAGGTGCCGGTGACCAGCATCGTGACCAGTTCACCGACCGGCCCCTGCAGGTTCGACCAGGTGCCGGCGGCGACGATCAGCGCGAGGGCCAGCAGGAGCAGGGCGATGCCGTCCTTGCGGTGCGCGGGGTCGAGGTTCTTGGCGCCGTTGCCGATCCCCCGGAACACGCCGCCCACCAGGTGGGCGAGACCGAGCCAGAGCCACCGCACCAGCCTGAGCACACCGCCCGACGGGGACGGCGTCGGCTTGGCGGCGGTCTTCTTCACCGGGGCGCGCTTCGCGGGCGCGGCCTTCTTCGCGGGAGGCTTGCGCGCGGGCGCCGCTTTCTTCGCCGGCGCGGGGGTACGGCCGGTGCGGGCCTTCGCGGTGCCCGCGCTGCTCTGGGAACCCTTGCCGGACGTACGTGAGGCCATGGGGGCGAGGTTACCGGTGTGCACGCCGGTGGACACGCGTGCCCACCCCTTCACCCGTTCGTGTCGGGCCCGGGGTGGGCGATGTGACGCACCGACGGACCTGACCCTCGCTCAGGAAGGGGGCCGGGCCCGCCCGTCGACCTCTCCGGGCCGGCCCCTCGTCAGGTCTGCGCGGGCAGCACCGGCGCGGTGCCCCCGGCGCCCGGCTCCAGGGCGTCCAGCGCCCGCCGCAGCCCGGTGAGCTTGCGCTCCAGGTGCGCGGCGGTGGCGACCACCGAGGCGTCCGCCGCTTCCTCGCCGAGCTGCTTGGTGAGCGCCTCGGCCTGCTCCTCGACCGCCGCCAGCCGCGCCGACAGCTCGGCCAGCAGACCCGCGGCATCCTTGCTCTCGGAACCGTTGGGGCTGCCGTCCAGCTGCAGCCGCAGCAGTGCCGCCTGCTCGCGGAGCTGGCAGTTCTTCGTGTACAGGTCCACGAACACCGAGACCTTCGCCCGCAGCACCCACGGGTCGAAGGGCTTGGAGATGTAGTCCACCGCCCCGGCCGCGTAACCGCGGAACGTGTGGTGCGGACCGTGGTTGATCGCGGTCAGGAAGATGATCGGGATGTCCCTGGTCCGCTCCCGCCGCTTGATGTGCGCGGCGGTCTCGAACCCGTCCATCCCCGGCATCTGCACGTCCAGCAGGATGACCGCGAAATCGTCCGTCAGCAGTGCCTTGAGCGCTTCCTCCCCCGACGACGCCCGGACCAGGGTCTGATCGAGCGCGGAAAGAATGGCCTCCAGCGCCAGCAGATTCTCCGGCCGGTCGTCGACCAGGAGGATCTTGGCCTTCTGCACCATGCCCTGTCCTCCTCGCCCCGGCATGGGGCCTCCCCGGCCCGTCCTTGTGCCGGTCATCGTAGCCCCAGTCCCGAGATCGCCACACCCTGTCACCAAGATGTCACTGTGCACGTAGCGGAAACGTGGCGGGAGAGCCGATGGTTCCCCACCCGTTCCCCCGCCAACATCCCTGGTCGGACCGCCTATTCCGCCCGCATGTGCTGTTCCATGACCGACAGCAGGTAGTCCGGGTCCACGGGCTTGGTCACATAGTCCGAAGCCCCGGAATCGATCGCCTTCTCCCGGTCCCCCTTCATCGCCTTCGCCGTCAGCGCGATGATCGGCAGCCCCTCGAACTGGGGCATCCGCCGGATCGCCGCCGTCGTGGCGTACCCGTCCATCTCGGGCATCATGATGTCCATCAGCACCACGGTCAGGTCGTCGTGCTGCTCCAGCACCTCGATGCCCTCCCGTCCGTTCTCCGCGTACAGCACCGTCAGCCCGTGCTGCTCCAGCACGCTGGTCAGCGCGAAGACGTTGCGCACGTCGTCGTCGACGATCAGCACCTTCTCCCCCCGGAAGTCGTACGTCCGCGGAGCCGCCGGCGGCTCCTCCTCCGGCAGCCACGCCTCGGCACCGGACTGGCCCGGCAGCTCCGGCCGCGGCAGCGGCTCGCTCAGCGCCTTCCGGCGGCGCCGGAACAGCGACGGGCTGCCCTGTGCGGGCGCGGCGGGCGACCCGGCCCGGTCGATCTGCCCCGAGGCCGGCGGCAGCGCCTGCGGCACCGGCACGGGCGCGACGGCGGGAACCGGGCCGTGGAACCGCGCCCGCTCCACCGACTGCCGCCCGTACAGGTCGGCCCGGCCGCCCGGGGCGGGCGGCGCGTAGCCCTGCGGCGGCAGCTCGCTCGGGTGCAGCGGCAGGTACAGCGTGAAGGTGGAGCCGCGGCCCGGCTCGCTCGCCGCGTGGATCTCGCCGCCCAGCAGCCGGGCGATCTCCCGGCTGATCGACAGGCCCAGACCGGTGCCCCCGTACTTCCGGCTCGTGGTGCCGTCCGCCTGCTTGAACGCCTCGAAGATCACCAGCATCTTGCCGGCCGCGATGCCGATCCCGGTGTCGGTGACCGAGAACGCGATCAGGTCGGCGTCGGCCTCCCGCAGGGAACCGGCCTCCAGCAGCTGCTCCCGGATTTCCTGCGGCACGTCCGACCCGGCGGGCCGGATGACCAGCTCCACCGCGCCGTTGTCGGTGAACTTCACCGCGTTCGACAGCAGGTTCCGCAGCACCTGCAGCAGCCGCTGCTCGTCGGTGTGCAGGGTGGCCGGCAGCTCCGGGGACACCCGCACCGAGAAGTCCAGGCCCTTCTCGGCGGTCAGCGGCCGGAAGGTGGCCTCCACGTAGTCCACGAGCTGGACCAGCGCGATCCTGGTCGGCGAGACGTCCATCTTGCCCGCCTCGACCTTCGACAGGTCCAGGATGTCGTTGATCAGCTGGAGCAGGTCGGAACCGGCGCCGTGGATGGTCTCGGCGAACTCCACCTGCTTCGGGGAGAGGTTGCCGTCCGCGTTGTCGGCGAGCAGCTTGGCCAGGATCAGCAGCGAGTTCAGCGGGGTCCGCAGCTCGTGCGACATGTTGGCCAGGAACTCGGACTTGTAGCGCATGGAGACCGCGAGTTGCTCGGCGCGCTCCTCCAGCACCTGCCGGGCCTCCTCGATCTCGGTGTTCTTCACCTCGATGTCGCGGTTCTGCTGGGCCAGCAGTTCGGCCTTCTCCTCCAGCTCGGCATTGGCCGCCTGGAGGGCCTTCTGACGGTTCTCCAGCTCGTCGGAGCGCTCCCGCAGCTGCTCGGTCATCTCCTGCGACTGCTTCAGCAGCACCTCCGTACGGGAGTTGACGCTGATGGTGTTGACGCTCGTACCGATCATCTCGGCGATCTGGCTGAGGAAGTCCTTCTGGATCTGCGTGAAGGGCTGGAACGAGGCCAGCTCGATCACGCCGAGCACCTTCGCCTCGAACAGCACCGGCAGCACGATCACATGGGCCGGCGGGGCCTCACCCAGACCCGAGGAGATCTTCAGGTAGCCGGGCGGGGTGTTCTCGACCAGGATGGTCCGCTTCTCCTCGGCGACCATCCCGATCAGCCCCTCCCCCGGCCGGAACGAGGTCGGCATCAGGCCGGGCGCGTAGGCGTAACTGCCGCGCATCCGCAGCTCGTACGAGCCGTCCTCGGTGCCCTCGGTGCCGATCCCGTCGGTGCCGCCGGACGGCACGGCCAGGAAGAACGCGCCGGCCTGCGCCGACACCACCGGCGTCAGCTCGCTCATGATCAGCGAGGCCACGTCGTCCAGGTCCCGGCGGCCCTGCATCAGGCCGGAGATCCGGGCCAGGTTGCCCTTGAGCCAGTCCTGCTCCTTGTTGGCCAGGGTGGTGTCCCGCAGGTTGGCGATCATCGTGTTGATGTTGTCCTGCAGGACCTGGATCTCGCCCGCCGCATCCACGTCGATCTTCAGGTTCAGATCGCCGCGGGTCACCGCGGTGGCCACCGCCGCGATCGCGCGGACCTGCCGGGTCAGGTTCCCGGCCATCTCGTTCACCGACTCGGTGAGGTCCCGCCAGGTGCCGTCCACGTCCCGCACCCGGGCCTGGCCGCCCAGGATGCCCTCGGTGCCCACCTCGCGGGCCACCCTCGTCACCTGGTCCGCGAACGAGGACAGCTGGTCCACCATCGTGTTGATGGTGGTCTTGAGCTCCAGGATCTCCCCGCGCGCGTCGATGTCGATCTTCTTGGTCATATCGCCCTTGGCGATGGCGGTCGTCACCATGGCGATCTGCCGCACCTGGCCGGTGAGGTTGGACGCCATGAAGTTCACCGAGTCGGTGAGGTCCTTCCAGGTCCCCGAGACCCCGGGAACGTGCGCCTGACCGCCCAGCCGGCCCTCCGTACCCACCTCACGCGCCACCCGGGTCACCTCGTCCGCGAACGAGGACAGGGTGTTGACCATCGTGTTGACCGTCTCCGCCAGCTGCGCGACCTCACCGCGCGCCTCGACGGTCACCTTCTTCGTCAGATCGCCGTTGGCCACGGCCGCGGAGACCTGCGAGATCCCGCGCACCTGCGCGGTCAGGTTCCCGGCCATCGTGTTGACGTTGTCGGTGAGGTCCTTCCAGATGCCGGTGACCCCGCGCACCCGCGCCTGCCCGCCGAGGATGCCCTCCGAACCCACCTCACGGGCCACCCTCGTCACCTGCTCGGCGAACGAGGACAGCTGGTCCACCATCGTGTTCACGGTGGTGACCAGCTCCAGGATCTCGCCCTTCGCATCCACCGTGATCTTCTTCGACAGGTCGCCCATCGCCACCGCCGTGGTCACCTGGGCGATCTGCCGCACCTGCGAGGTCAGGTTGGAGGCCATGAAGTTGACCGACTGGGTGAGGTCCTTCCAGGTGCCGGAGACACCCTTCACCTCCGCCTGGCCGCCCAGGATGCCCTCGGTGCCCACCTCGCGGGCCACCCTCGTCACCTGGTCCGCGAACGAGGACAGCTGGTCCACCATCGTGTTGATGGTGTTCTTCAGCTCCAGGATCTCCCCGCGCGCGTCCACGTCGATCTTCTGCGACAGGTCACCGCGCGCCACCGCCGTCGCCACCTGGGCGATGTTGCGCACCTGAGAGGTCAGGTTCCCGGCCATGCCGTTCACCGAATCGGTCAGATCACGCCACACACCGGCCACGCCCGGCACCTGCGCCTGACCGCCCAGCCGACCCTCGGTACCCACGTCCCGGGCCACCCGGGTGACCTGCTCCGCGAACGCCGACAGCTGGTCCACCATCGTGTTGATGGTGTTCTTCAGCTCCAGGATCTCCCCGCGCGCGTCCACGTCGATCTTCTGCGACAGGTCACCGCGCGCCAC
>NZ_JBWKDJ010000026.1:0-4829 GCF_056436025.1 Streptomyces sp. NPDC043853 | reverse complement strand
CACGGCGGTCGTCACCTGGGCGATCTGCCGGACCTGAGAGGTCAGGTTGCCGGCCATGAAGTTCACCGAATCGGTGAGTTCCTTCCAGGTGCCGGACACCCCCTCCACCCGCGCCTGGCCGCCCAGCCGGCCCTCCGTACCCACGTCCCGGGCCATCCGGGTCACCTGGTCCGCGAAGGAGGACAGCTGGTCCACCATCGTGTTCACGGTGTTCTTCAGCTGCAGCATCTCGCCGGAGACGTCGACGGTGACCTTCTGCGACAGATCGCCGTTCGCCACCGCCGTGGTCACCTGGGCGATGTTGCGCACCTGCCCGGTGAGGTTCCGGAAGGCCGTGTTCACCGAGTCGGTGAGGTCCTTCCAGGTACCCGCCGCACCCGGCACCTGCGCCTGACCGCCGAGCTCGCCCTCGACACCCACCTCACGGGCGACCCGGGTCACCTCGGCGCCGAAGGCCTGCAGCTGGTCCACCATCGTGTTGACGGTGTTCTTCAGCTCCAGCATCTCGCCGGCCACGTCGACCGTGACCTTCTGCGACAGGTCACCACTGGCCACCGCGGTGGTCACGGTCGCGATGTCCCGCACCTGCGTGGTCAGGTTCCGGAAGACCGTGTTCACCGAGTCGGTGAGGTCCTTCCAGGTACCCGCCGCACCCGGCACCTGCGCCTGACCGCCGAGCAGGCCCTCGGCGCCGACCTCGCTCGCCACCCGGGTCACCTCGTCGGCGAAGGTGCGCAGCGTATCGGTCATCTGGTTGATCGTCTCGGCCAGCTGCGCCACCTCGCCGCGCGCGCTCACCGTCACCTTCTGGGTGAGGTCGCCGTTCGCCACCGCCGTCGTGACCTGCGCGATCCCGCGCACCTGCGCCGTCAGGTTGCCCGCCATCGTGTTGACGGAGTCGGTCAGGTCCTTCCACACCCCGGCCACGCCGGGCACCTTGGCCTGGCCGCCGAGCTCACCCTCGGTACCCACCTCGCGGGCCACCCGGGTCACCTCGGACGAGAACGAGGACAGCTGGTCCACCATCGTGTTCACGGTGTTCTTCAGCTGCAGCATCTCGCCGGCCACGTGCACCGTGACCTTGCGGGACAGATCGCCCTTCGCCACCGCCGTGGTCACCAGCGCGATGTCCCGCACCTGAGCGGTGAGCCGGTAGGCCATGGTGTTGACGGAGTCGGTCAGATCCTTCCAGGAACCGGACATACCGCGCACCTGGGCCTGACCGCCGAGCTTCCCCTCGGTGCCGACCTCCAGCGCCACCCGCGTCACCTCGTCGGTGAACGCCGACAGCTGGTCGACCAGGTTGTTGACCGTACGACCGACCTTCAGGAACTCTCCGCGCAGCGGGTGCCCCACCCCGTCCGGCGACTGGGTCCGCAGGTCCATCCGCTGCTCCAGGTCGCCCTCGGCGACCGCCGACAGCACCCGCCCGACCTCCGACACCGGCCGGGCCAGGTCCTCCACCAGCTGGTTCGAGGCATCGATCGCGGCCGCCCAGGCGCCTTCACAGGCACCCGTCTCCAGCCGCTCGCTCAGCTTGCCCTCGCGCCCCACCATCCGCCGGACCCGGGACAGCTCACCGCTGAGGTGCAGGTTCCGGTCGGCGACCTCGTTGTAGACGGCGGCGATCTCCGCCATCACCCCGTCGCCGGAGACCGTCAGCCGCTTCCGGAAATTGCCGTCGCGCATCGACACCAGAGCGGTCAGCAGCCTGTTCAACGCGGCGCTGTCGACCTCCGTCGTCCCGCCGCGCCGGGCCCGTCCGCCCTTCGCGCGCGTTCCCGTACGTCGCGCCGCTCCGCCAGACTCCACCGTGTCCCTCCCAAAAGGGTCGACCGCCGCTCCGCCAGGGCAGGTGGTGCGCACCGGCAGGCACTCCAAGCCTGCCCAGTGTTTCACCATGGCGGAACCCGGCCATAACGCTTCGGTACCTTTGCACACCACCCACACCCTGCGGGTGGATTCCGGGGGGACCGCACCCGTAGCGGGGGCGGGGCAATTACGCTGGCGTCCGACTGTCCACTGTCTGAGGAGTCCCGTGATCACGGCCAGGGCGGCTGCCAGCTTCGATCCCGTAGGGCGCTCGGTCGCGGCTGCGCGCGCCTTCGTCCGCGACACCCTCCAGGGATGGGGCTTCGCGGACATCGTCGACGACGCCGTGGTGCTCACCAGCGAGCTCGTCACCAACGCGGTGATCCACGCCGGCACCCGCGCCGAGGTCCTCTGCCTGCGCAGCGCCGACTTCGTACGCGTGGAGGTCGCCGACCGCTACCCCGACCGCGCGCTGCCGCTCCTCCCGCACAACCGCCCCTACGCCGACCCGGACCGGGAGAACGGCCGCGGCCTCCTGCTGTGCGCCGCCCTGGCCACCCGCTGGGGCGTGGAGTACGCCGCCACCCACAAGCACGTGTGGTTCCGCCTCGACCTGCCGGACCGGCCGGTCGGTACCCGCTCCGCCGGGCCCGTCCTCCCCGACAGGCTCCTCCCCCTCACCGAGAGCCGGGTCCGCGTCGCCGTCCTCCAGGTCGACACCGACGCCGTGGTCACCGCCTGGAACGAGGACGCCGAGCAGATCTTCGGCCGCCCGGCCTCGAAGGCCGTCGGCCGCCCGCTGGCCGAACTGGCCGCCTGGCCCCAGACCCCCGGCACCGGCACCGGCATCGCCGAGGCCCTCGGCCTGTCCCGCTGGGAGGGCAGCTACGGCATCCGCGGCGGCGACGGCCGGGTCATCCCCGTCTACGCCTCCCACCTCCGGGTCCGCGACGCCCTCGGCGAGCCCTCCACCGTCTGCCTCCTCGTCCGCGACGAAGAGCGCGCCGTCCTGCAGAGCCCTCCCCGGGTGCCCGCCGGCGACGACGGCCGACTGACCGAACCGCGCGCCGCCGACCCCTTCGAGGTGTTCATCGGCTCCCCCGCACCGGACGACCTCGACGGCCTGCTCCAGCGCACCGTCGAACGCGCCCGTGACATGCTCGACGCCGACTCCGCCTTCCTGCTCCTCGCCACCGACGACGAGACCGAGCTGGAGGTCCGCGCCACCACCGGGCTGCCCTCGACCCGCCAGCGGTTCGCCCGCGTCCCGGTGGAGGCCGGCACCAACCGCTTCGGCTCCGCCCGCATGCCGGCCGTCCACGAGGACCTCGCGCTGGTCCCCGGCGCCGTACCGCTGCTGGAGACCACCGGTATGCGGTCCGTGGTCACCGTCCCCCTCAAGGTCGAGGGCCGGCTGACCGGAACCCTCGGCGTCGCCGCCGAAGCCCCCGGACGCTACTCCAACGACGAGGCACTGCGCCTGCAGTTCGCCGCCGACCGGATCGCCCTCGCCGTCGAATCCGCCCGCCTCGGCGAGCTGGAACGGCTGCGCCGCGGCTCCCTCTCCTTCCTCGTCGAGGCCTCCGACCTGCTGGCCGGCACCCTCGACCGGGACCAGACCCTGGCGCTGATGGCCCAGATGACCGTCCCGACCCTGGCGACCTGGTGCGCCGTCTACACCATCGCCGACCCGGCCTCCGAGCCGTTCCTCAGTTACGTCCTGCACGAGGACGAGGACCGGATCGACGGTCTGAAGGCCCTCCTCTCCGAGGTCGACCCGCCGGAGCCGGTCACCGAGACCGGAGCCCGCCCCTGGACGGCCGGCTCCACCGCGGTCCGCGCGGAGACGGTCGTTCTGCCGCTCCTGGCCCGCAACCGTGTCATCGGCATGCTCACCCTGGGCAACCCGCACGAGGAGCACTTCCGCCAGGAGATCCTCGAACTCGCCGAGGACCTGTCCCGCCGGGCCGCCCTCGCCCTGGACAACGCACGCCTCTACTCGGAGCGCATGGCCATCAGCCGCTCCCTGCAGCGCAGCCTGCTGCCGCCCGGCTCCCCCGCCATCCCGGGCATGGAGGTCGAGGTCATCTACCGCGCGGCCGGCGAGGGCAACGAGGTCGGCGGCGACTTCTACGACGTCTTCCCGATCCGCGACGGCGCCTACGGCTTCGCCATCGGCGACGTCTGCGGTACGGGCCCGGAGGCGGCCGCGGTCACCGGCCTCGCCCGGCACGCCCTGCGGCTGCTGGCCCGTGAGGGCCTCGGCGGTCCGGCGGTCCTGGAACGGCTGAACGCGGCCATCCTCGACGAGGGCGCCCGCAGCCGCTTCCTCACCCTCCTCTACGGCGAGCTCCACCCGCAGCCGAACGGCGGCGCCCTGATGAAGGTGGTCTGCGCCGGCCACCCGCTCCCGCTGCGCCTGCGCCCGGACGGCCAGGTCCTCCCGGCCGCCGACCCTCAGCCGCTGCTCGGCGTGATCGACGACCTGGACCTGCACGAGCAGACCCTCACCCTCGACCCGGGTGACGTCCTGCTGTGCGTCACGGACGGGGTCACCGAACGCCGCGAGGGCACCCGCATGCTCGGCGACGACGGTCTCGCGGACGTCCTCACCACTTGCACGGGCCTCACGGCGGGCGCGGTGGCGGCCCGTGTCCTCCGCGCGGTCGAGCGCTTCGCGGCCGAACCCGCCTCGGACGACATGGCCATCCTGGCCTTCCGCGTCCCGGAGCCCCGCACGGGCGACTGACCGCTGCGGTGCCGACGTGCCTTCGGGCCCGCCGGCACCGCAAGGGCACCAAACAAAAAAGGCCCCCGCCATGAGGCGGGGGCCTTTTCTTTGTCAGAGCCCTTTAACGGAATCGAACCGTTGACCTTCTCCTTACCATGGAGACGCTCTACCGACTGAGCTAAAAGGGCGGGTTGTTCGGCGGCGTCCTACTCTCCCACAGGGTCCCCCCTGCAGTACCATCGGCGCTGAAAGGCTTAGCTTCCGGGTTCGGAATGTAACCGGGCGT
>NZ_JBWKDJ010000025.1:1789-27120 GCF_056436025.1 Streptomyces sp. NPDC043853 | reverse complement strand
TGCACAACCTCGCCCTCGCCGGATAGGCAAGCGGGCCGCACGGCGGTTCACCATGCCCGAGGCGACAAGAAGATCACTTACGGGACAGCCCTTAGGCGATCAATCCGTTGTTTGGCGCAGGATCAGGCAGAGGAAGCCGAAGCTGTCCCGGTATCCGTGCAGCCACTGCGAACGCTGGGCGGTGGCCGTCTCCAGTACCTGCGCGGCGGCTGGATCGGCGGGGTGGTCCAGGGCCCATGAGGCGAGCGAGCCCCAGCAGGCCCACTCGTAGGCGTCCAGCTCACTGCGGGTGCTGACATGGCCGTGGACGGGGGTCCATCCATCGGCGACGACGCGGTCCACCGTGGTCGCCAGGTCGGCGAGGTCACCGAACATCTCGACGGCCTCCGGTGAAGGGGTGCGGTCCCAGAACGACTCACCGATCAGGACGCGGCCGCCGGGGGCCAGGTGTTCGCGGGCCGCCGCGAGGGTGGGGAGGAGACCGCCGAAGGCATGTGTGGCGCCGACGCTGATCACCAGGTCGAAGGGCTGTGCAGAGACGAAGTCCGCAGCTTCCTGGTGGTGGAGGACCAGGCGCTCGTCGACCCCGCGTCTGCTCGCTGCCTGGCGGGCCTGCGTCAGGGCGACTTCCGAGACATCGACGCCTTCGGCGTGCAGGTGCGGGCGCGTCGCCAGGGCGCGCAGGAGCCATTCCGCTGTGCCGCATCCGAGGTCGAGCACGCGCTCGTCGCCCCGCGGGAGGCCGCGTTCGAGAAGCCGGCTGACCGAGTCGTCGTCGAGCGGGGACTTTATCGGGTGGTCGGCATGCGCGATGCCGGAGATCTGTTCGCGGCTCACCGGCGCAGCGTGGGCCGTGTCGAGGAGCAGCTTCGCGGCCACTGCCGTCCCGTCGGCGCGGATCGTGCCGGCGACGGCCTTCGCCCGTACTTCCGTCTCCGGGGTCAGGGCCGTCGTGAGTGCGGCTGACAGGGACTCGAAGGTCGGGGTCGGGCCGTCGTGTGCCGCGCCGATGCCCAGGTCGGCCACGCGGGCGGCCCAGTGCGGCTGGTCCACGAACTGGGGTACCACTACCTGGGGTGCGCCGGCTCGGGCTGCCGTGGTCGTGGTGCCTGCGCCGCCGTGGTGGACGACGGCCGCGACGCGGCCGAACAGTGCCTGGTGGTTGACGTCGCCGACGGCGAAGCAGTCGTCCGTGTCGTCGATCGGTCCCAGCTCGGCCCAACCGCGGGAGACGAGCACGCGGCGGCCCTGCGCGCGGACCGCCTCGACGGTGGTCCGGGCGATGTCGGAGGCCGTGCCCATGGGCATGCTGCCGAAGCCCACGTACACCGGTGGGGTGCCGGCCTCCAGGAACGCCTCCAGATCTGCGGGCAGGGGGCGTTCGTCGGGCAGGATCCACGCGCCGGTCTGCACGACGTCGAGGTCCGTCAGCTTCTCCCACGGGCCCAGGACCGGGTCCGCCGCCAGCCACGGCCTGTCGGTGAAGACGTGGTCGCGGACGTTGTCAACGGGCGCAAGGCCGATCGCCGCGCGGTGGGTGTTGAGGGGCTGGAGGTACAGGGCGTTGACCTTCTGGGCGTCCAGGTCCCACAGGGCCTGGTTGTCGGTCATGCCGGGCGGGGCCGGCGGGCCGGGCCGTGGCGACGGCCGGTAGTGCTCGGAGGGCATCTCGAACGGGTGGAAACCGGCGTACACGTAGCGGATGCCCAGCTTCTCGGCCACCGAGCGGGCGCCGGCCGGCATCAGACCGCTCGCCACCAGCACGTCACAGTCCTCGGCCGCCTTGCCGACCGTGTCGAAGTGTGCGGCGACCAGCTCGGCCGCGAACGCCGCCGCGTCCGACGGCGGCGCCCCCGTCCGCAGCGCGCGCACGTCCCGCCCGAAAGGCACCAGTTCGGCGCCGACACCGGCCAGCAGTTCCGCGAACTCCTCGTCCGGCGGTGCACACACGCGAACCTCCGCGCCGAGGGTCCTTAGCTCAGCCGCCAGTCCAGCCAGCGGCGCGATGTCGCCGCGTGATCCGTACCCCATCAACAGCACACGCATGTCGTCCTTCTCGTTCCTGTGGGTGCCGGTCTCGGCCGGGGATGGTGTGTGGCAGGGACCCTGTTCTCCGGGTCTTGCCTCGGGCCCCTCGGGCCCGTCTCGACTTCCTCAGCTGACGGTGTCGAGGAGCAGCTTTGCTGCCAGCGTCGCCCCGTCGGTGCGGACCGTGCCGGCCACGGCCTTGGCCCGGCTGCCGGTCCCGGGGTCGAGGGCCGTCTCGAGCGCGGCCGACAAGGACTCGGCGGTCGGAACCGGGCCGTCGTGGGCCACGCCGATGCCTAGCCCGGCCACCCGGGCGGCCCAGTACGGCTGGTCCGCCAGCTGGGGCACCACCACCTGGGGTGCACCGGCCCGGGCGGCGGTGGTCGTGGTGCCCGCGCCGCCGTGGTGTACGACGGCGGCGACCCGGCGGAACAGGGACTGGTGGTTGACCTCGCCGACGGCGAAGCAGTCGTCCCGGTCGTCGATGAGGCCCAGTTCCGCCCAGCCGCTCCCGACGAGGACCCGGCGGCCCTTCGAGCGGACCGCCTCGATGGCCACCCGGGCCGCCTCCTCGCCTCCGCGCACGGCCATGCTGCCGAAGCCCACGTACACGGGCGGTGCCCCGGCCTCCAGGAAGGCCATCAGCTCCGCCGGGAGCGGCCGCTCGTCGGGCAGCACCCACGCGCCGGTCTGTACGACGTCGAGGTCCGGCGTCTCCATCCACGGGTCCAGCACCGGGTCCGTCGCCAGCCACGGCCGGTCGCCGAAGGCGTAGTCGCGGACGTTGTCCACCGGGGGCAGGCCGATCGACGCCCGGCTGGTGTTCAGCGCCTCACCGAACAGCGCGTTGATGCTCTGCGCGTCCAGTTCCCACAGCGCCCGGTTGTCGGTCACCTCCGGTGGGAACGGCCGCCCCGGGTACGCCAGCGGCGGGCGCTGCGGCGAGGGCAGCGTCAGCTGCTGGAAGATCACGGACACGTAGCCGATGCCCAGCTTCTGGGCCACCGACCGCGCCCCGGCGATGGCCGGCATCGCGCCCGTCGCCACCAGCACGTCGCACTCCTCTGCCACCGAGGGGATCACCCTGAACTGACTGGCGATCAATTCGGCTGCGCGCTGCGGCAGATTGGCCTTCGAGGGCGGCGGCGCCGCGGTCGTCAGCGCGCGCGCCGACTGGCCGACGCCCACCACGGACACGCCTATCCCGGCCAGCCGCTCCGCGAAGTCCTTGTCCGGCGGCGCGCACACCCGCACCTCCGCGCCGAGTTCCCGCAACCGCACCGCGAGCCCCACCAGCGGTTCGACGTCCCCACGCGACCCATATGTTGACAAAAGTACACGCACTTCTTGAATCTCCTGTTTCCGTGGTCTGGCGAATCGTGTTGCCTTCACCCTGCACTCAAGCCGGCGAAGACAGCGGGAGCGTTCATCCGTGTCTCTTGGGTCACCGAGCCCAGGGCAGTTCACGAGTGCCCTGGGTGCCGGGACCGGAGGCGACCCCGTCGGCGGGCATCGAGACGTGGGCCTCGGCGACATGGTGACGTGGTCGGCGGAGGGTGTGATCACGACCATGGCGGCGCTCTCGTCGTTGCCGGTCGGCCGGCCGGCCGGCCGGATCGGCGTCGGCGGCGGCCGTCCATTCGACGAGCTGGACGACGACACCGTTCGGGTCGGCATCTGGAACAGCCGCTCGCCCCACGGCTCTTCGCGCAGCGGCATGGTGATGCGGGCGCCCGCCACACGCAGCCGGGCCAGTCGAACGCTCGCGTGCCGACCCGGTCGTCGGCGACGGTCACCGCAGGATCGGGGCCCATGAGTGTGCGGGAGGCCACGTACTGGGTCAGGTCGCGGGCACGTCGAGCTGGAGCTCGCAGGTGCGCCGGTAGGAGCGGAACCCCAGTCGGTGGTTGACCGCCAGCATGTGGACGTTGTCGTCGGCGTTGTCCGTCTCGATCTCGACGACGCCGGGGTACTCGGCGCGCAGCCGGTGCACCATGGCGGCCTTGACCCACAGTCCCAGTTCGTGGCCGCGGTGTTCGGGCACGACCGCAGTGTCGTACTGCTGGACCCGCGGCGGCAGTCCGTGGGGGATCAGGATCTCGGTGTAGCCGGCCATGGTGCCGCTGTCGTGTACGGCGGCGATGGTCAGCAGCGTGTCCCCGCGGTCGGCGACCACCGCGGCCATGGCACGGACGCGGTCCGCGTCCCACGCCACACTGCCGTAGTCCAGGTCACCGACGGGCATGTCGTTCATCGCGTTCTTGGCCGCGGCGAAAGCGGCGGCGAGATCGTCGGGGACGGTTCCGGTCCAGCCGGTCAGCCGGTAGCCGGGGTGCTCGGCATCCGTGATCCGGAGCAGGTCGGTCCGGTCCGTCTCGTCGAGGCGCAGCAGGAGGTGACTCAAGGTCAGTGCCCGGCGGAAGCCCCACCGTTCGCTGAATGCCTCGCCCGGACCGTCGGCCGGGGCCGTGGCGATCAGGCTGCGCCGGTTCTCGGTGCGGCAGGCCGCTACGACCGCTGACAGTAGGAGGGATCCGGTTCCCCGGCGGCGGTGTGCGGGGTCGACGTGGAGTTCCAGTTCTGCGAGGTGCTCCTGGCCCGGGGAGGTGAACACCCGCAGGGCGGCGACTCCGACGGGGACGCCGTCCGCACGCGTGGCCAGCCAGGTCAGCCGGCGGCTGCCCAGAGCGGGCAGGGTGAGCTGGGCGTGGATCTGTCCGGGGTCGGGGGTCGGTACTCCGGGCAGGTCGTGGGCCGTCGAGGCCGAGACGACCTGATGCCACGCGATGGCTTCGGCGGCCGAGACGTGCTGGAGCGGGGTGACGTGTACTGATGTGGGCAAGGTGATGGCCTTCGTGGTCGAGTCGGTCGTAGGTCGGGAACTTGGAGTACTTCTGGTACTTCCGGTGCTTGGGGCGCTTCGGGTACTTCGGGCGCTCGTCCAGTCGGTGTGACGCACGAGCGGCCAGTCGATGTCGACACGGGCAGCCGTGGCGAGGTAGTTGGTGAACACGTTGAGAGCGACATGGGCGATGACCTCGACGATCTGCCCGTCGGACAGCCCGGCGCGCCGGGCCGCGGCCAGCTGCTCGTCGGGAACGGTTCCGCGGTCGCGGACCGTCGCGGCAGCCAGCTCCAGGACGGCGGCGGCCCAGGCGTCGTCGGCCTCGCCCCGGCGGGCGCGGGTGGCCTCGGCTGCGCTCAGCCCGGCCGTCCTGGTCCCGCGGAACGCATGCACGGACAGGCAGTAGTCGGACCCGTTCTCCTGCGCCACCAGCAACGCGATGCTCTCGCGGACGTCAGCCGGCAGGGTTCCCTCCGCGCTCAGGGTGGTGACGACACCCAAGTACCCCTTCAGTACGGCCGGGCTGTTGGCCATCACCCTGGCCAGGTTGGGGATGATCCCCAGGGCCCGGTGCGTGGCGGTGAACAGAGCTGCGGTTTCACCGGTCGCAATCTCCGGTTCAACGGTGTGGAGTGACATGCCGGTAACCATGCAGGTTGATCTTGATGCATTCGCGATGCTTCTTCGATGCACGCACTGGTGACCCCGGGAGTAACGCATGCGGTTCACGATCCTCGGCCCGGTGGAGGCCGTGGCTCCCGGTTCGGATGCGCCCGGCCTGGCACCTCGTCACCGCGCGGTGCTCGCCTACTTGTTGCTGCATGCCGGGGCTGCGATCAGTACGGATCGCCTGATCGACGCGATGTGGGGGCCGCTGCCGCCCGATTCCGCCCGGGCGCAGATCCAGACGACGATCGCCGCGATCCGACGGATGTTGCGAGCTTCAGGGGCCGACGGGATGCTGGCCACGCGACCGGCCGGGTACGTGATCACCCCCGAGCCGGGGCAACTCGATCTGGACGAGTTCACCAGCCTGGTCGCCAGAGCAGCGGCCGTCTCCGACGCCCCGGGGGGCCCGGGGGACACCGCGGCCCAGATACGTGCCGCGCTGGCGCTGTGGCGGGGAGAACCGCTGGCCGACATCACCGCCCATTACGTCCAGAGCGCCAGAACACGTCTGAACGGGCAGCTACTGACCGCCGTCGAGCGCCTGGCCGAGCTGGAGCTGGCCCTGGGGCGGCACGACGACCTGATCGACGAACTGTCCGTCCACGCGGCCGCCAACCCCTTGCGGGAACGGCTCTGCTGCCAGCTGATGCTCGCCCTGCACCGTGCCGGACGCCAGACCGACGCATTGGACGTGGCAAGGACTTTCCGGGCGACCCTGGCCGATCAGCAGGGACTGGACCCTGGCCACGCGTTCAGCAAGCTCGAACAGGACATCCTGCGGGACGCCCCCGATCTGCGGCCACCGGTCACCGCGCCGGCGAAGCCGCAGGGGACCAACTTCCTGCCCTACGACGTCCCGGACTTCACCGGACGCGACGGCGAGCTGGACGGCCTGATCCGCCTGTGGTCGGGCAACAACGGCGGCGTCGTGACGATTTCGGCGATCGACGGGATGGCCGGCGTCGGCAAGACGACGCTCGCGGTCCACGCGGGGCACCGCCTCGCGGGCCACTTCCCGGACGGGCAGCTCTTCATCGACCTGCAGGCGCACACCGCTGGTCAGGCGCCGCTCGACGCCGGCGCCGCGCTCGAGATACTCCTGGGTCAACTCGGCGTGCCCACCCAGCAGATACCCGCTTCGGTCGCCGATCGCGCCGCGCTGTGGCGGTCCGAACTCTCCGTCCGCCGCGTGCTGGCCGTGCTGGACAACGCCCTCGGCGCGGACCAGGTACGCCAGTTGCTGCCCGGATCCTCCCGCGCCCTCATCCTGATCACCAGCCGCCGGCGGCTGACCGACCTGGACGGGGCACATGCCCTGTCCCTGGACGTGCTGCCCGCCGCGGACGCCTTGGAGCTGTTCACGGCTATCGTCGGCGAACGGGCGGCCGCCGAACCCCTGGCCGTCCTCGACGTCCTGCAGCTATGCGGATTCCTGCCACTGGCCGTCCGCATCGCGGCCGCCCGCCTGCACCATCGCCCGCGCTGGACCGTTGCCCACCTGGCCGACCGGCTCCGCGACCAGCGCCGCAGGCTCTCCGAGCTGGCCACCTCGGAGCGAGGAGTGGCCGCTGCGTTCACGCTGTCCTACGAGCAGCTGACTGCGGATCAGCAGCGCATCTTCCGGCTCCTGGGGCTCCAGCCGGGCCGTGACGTCAGCCCCGAGGCGGCGTCCGCGCTGGCCGACCTCCCTCTGGAGGAGGCCGAGACGCTCTTGGAAGACCTCCTGGACGCCCACGTCCTGACCCAGCACCAGCTCGGCCGCTACACATTCCACGACCTGCTGCGCGAACACGCCCTCGCCACCGCGGTCGCCCAGGAATCCCCCGATGCCCAGCGCGAGGCCCTCGGCCGGCTGTTCCACCACTATCTCCACACGGCGTGCGCGGCCATCGACCACCTCTACCCCGAGGGCAAGAACCGCAGGCCACGCATCCCCGAGCCGGACACCCCGGCCTCGCTCCCGCGGGACGAGGCCGAGGCGATCGCCTGGCTGGACAGCGAACGCACGAACCTCATGGCGTCCGCCCAGTACGCGGCCGAGCACGACTGGCTCCCGCACACCTGCCAACTGGCCGCCACCTTGCACCGGTACCTGCTGGGCCACGCCCACCAGGCCGACGCGCTGGCCCTCTGCTGCCTGGCACTGCGAGCCGCCCGCCGGAGCGGCGACAAGGCCGCCGAAGCCCGCACGCTCATCGATCTGGGCCAGGTGCACTTCTGGTGGCACGGCGCCTACGAGCAAGCGGCCGAGCACTACCGACAGGCCCTGGACCTCTCACGCGGGACCGGCGACCAGGGCGTCGCGGCCGCCGCACTGCAGGCCCTCAGCACCGTCTTCAGGCGGCGGGGGGAATACGACCAGGCCCACGACCACTGCGTGCAGTCGCTCGCGCTCTTCCGGGAGCTCGCCGACCGCGGTGGTGAAGCCAGATGCCTGACCGACCTCGGCCTCGTCCTCGCACGCCGAGGACGGTACGAGGAGGCCCACGAGCACCACCGGCAATCGCTGCTCGCGTACCGCGAGACGGGATCCCGCATCGGCGAGACCGTCGTGCTGAACAACATCGGGCTGCTGCACCAACGACAAGGCCGCCACGACGAGGCCCGGCGCCATCACCACCAGGCCCTGGAGCTGAGCCGGAGGTTCGACTTCCCCGGAGACGAGGCCGAGTCGCTCAACGCCCTCGCGGAGGCAGCCCGGTCTCTGGGCGACCTCACCCAGGCCGCGGCCGAACACGACACCGCGCTGGCCCTCGCACGCGAGTTCAGCTACCGCCCCGAGCAGGCCCGCGCCCATGACGGCCTGGCGCACGTCCACCGCGACCTCGGCCGCATCGACCTCGCCCACGACCACGCCCGACAGGCCCTTGACCTCTACACTGCCCTCGCCGTCCCCGAGGCCGACGAGATCCGGACCTTCCTCAGCGGGCTGCCGCCGACCGCGAACGAGCCCAAGCCGCCGGAGGCATCCACCGCCGACCAGCCGTCTTGCACACCATCAACCAGCACCACGATCTGAGGTGTGGTCCGCCGAGCGGGTGGTGCCCTATGGGGCACGCCAGACGTTGTCGAATCCACCCCGCCCGCTTTGTTCCGTCGAGCTGGTGGACGACCGTCAGCGCGAGGCCCTGCTGGTCGAGTGCCGGGCCCGGAAGATGGAGCCGCCGGGCGCGGTCAGTCACCGGGGATTGGGGGGCTCTCATCACGGGCTGGGGCGAAGACGGCCAGTGTCTGCTGGTACCCGGGGGAGCGGCGATTACGCCGGCCCGTCAATGGCCCGGATCATCTCTATGAAGTGGGATCTCGGAGGCAGGTGAACTCTGAAGTCACCCGACTTCGATAGCTGCCCCGAGACCAAGGCGCGGTGCCTGATCGGCCATTTTCCCAGGTCAGACACCATGCTCTTCTCTTAGAAGAATCCGATCTTCTTAGGGGAGTAGCTGGTGAGGATGTTCTTCGTCTGCTGGTAGTGGTCCAGCATCATCTTGTGGGTCTCGCGGCCGATGCCCGACTGCTTGTAGCCGCCGAAGGCGGCGTGTGCTGAGTTTGATGAAAGTCCGTAGGTGTGAAAGGTGGTTGACCAGGCATGATGACGGATGCGGAGTGGCTTGATCGCTGGCTGCAACGGGCCCCGGCCCTTTCAACGGAGACCCTGGAGCGACTCATGGAGCACCTGAGCGAGGATGAAGACGAGTGACCACCGGGTTTGCGCAGCCAGTTCGAGCTTGCGAGGCTCGAAGCCAGCTCAGGGAGAGGCCACGGACGAATCCACTGCGAGTGGCCTAACGAGGGGACTTCCGCGGTGGCCTTTTCTGTCGGCTACGGCCAGTGGTCGTCGCAGAGCCATCCGGCGGGATAGGAGCGCGCGGGCGCTCCGCATGGCTGCACCCCGGCCCCGCACTTGCCCCGGTAGGCGATCGGCAGCGCCCCCGTCACCGCAGGCCCTGTACTCGAGAAGGACTCTGGCGAGCGGGGTGCCGGGATGTGGGGGAGCGGCGCGGTTCTGTCGTCCGGCACGGCCGGCGGCCGAACGCGGCACGTTGGGTCGCCGTCCTCCATAGGGCGCCGGACCTGTCGTTGCCTCGGCATGACGGCGGACGGTTCGCCTGATGTCGCGTCGAGGTACGCAGAGTGATCTGTAGTGGGGGTCCAGAACTCGAACGCCGTCCGCTTCACCTTGACGATCGCTCGTACGTAAAGCCCGGAGGCGGCATCTCGGATGAAGTCGTCGAAGGGACGTTCCGCGGGTCGCGTAGTCGGGTGCCAGCCTCCGCATTTCCCTGTCCGCTTCTTCGGGCACGGCCCCGGAAACCGCTCGTCGCACTTGGCGAGCTCGATGCGGCGGATGCCACCGCGGAAGGGGATGGGGGAGTCCCGCTTCGTGATCAGTTCCAGGGGAACCCGGTCGGTACGCAACCACGGAACCGTCGTGTCCCGTGCCATGTCTTGGCTGTCCGTTTGCCATGCGTCCAGCACGCCAGCCCTTCGGGCTGCCACGTCCCGTGCCTGAATCTCACGCGGGTTGCGCGGGGACAGTTGCGATTCGAACCCGAGGAGTACACCGTCCGCACCACGGATCAGGACGTCGCTGCGGACTGCGCGGTCCTTGCTCGCTCGTTCCTGGACGGCAACGTGCCCGCCGTCCTCTGCGGCCCGGACCGCCCGGTCTTTGTACGCCTTGTGCTCGTCAGACTCTCCACCGCCGTAGTGCCGGTCTTCGGCGTCGCTTCGCATGTGGGCAGCGACGACCTTGCCCAGCCGGCGGTACACCGACATCGGCTCGACGAAGCCCCGCCTTTCGCATACCTCCGCGCACGTGAGGCCGCGGAGCGCTACGGGCAACCGACGGTCGCTGAGTAGTTGTTCGAGCAGGGCTGCGCCGCCGGCCACTCCGAGGTCCGGTTTCGTCAGATCCAGTCGTCGGCCGAACCCTGGGCATGCTGACCTCCGCTCGCCACACGGCCACGATGGACCGCCGCTTCGATCGTGACAGGAGCCACTGACAACCGCAGGTGCTCTGTAGCCACTGCTCTGTCCCCAGATGGCCTTGCGCACGGGTGGGGTTGAGTGCGGTGAGGGCAGGGAGGGCCGCGGGACCGTGTCCCGTCGGTCGAGGTACCTGACAGCCCACCCCGCGGGCAAGAGTGACGATGAGACTGCGACGACGAGCGCTGGGTGTCGGTGGCAGCGGGCAGAATGATGGTCTGCCGCGCTTGCGGGACGGGCCCTGTGTGGGTGGGAGGGGTGCTGTGAGGTTCAGAAGGCGGACGCTCGAGTCGCTGGGAGATCTCATCTGCGGGAATCTCGGTTCATCGGATCCCGCTGACGGTGGGCCGCCGAAGTACTTTCCGTACAGGTCGAGTTCGTACATCACCGAGTTTTTCGGCGAGTTGGACATGGATTGGCAGCACGACGGTTCGACACGGCACCGGTGGGTGGCCGAGGTGCTGGAACAACTGCTGGCTGAGCCGCATGAGGGGCCGGCGCACCCGCCGGAGGCCTTCTGCAAAGTGATCGATCACCTCATGAACCCGGCGGACGCCTTGAACGAAGGCCTAGACAGGCCTAATGCCTTGCGGCAGCTGAACGATGCTTTGATGCGGGAGGGTTTCGAGGCCTTCTACGGAGAGGACAAGCACTGCTACCTGCGGCACGTCGGGACGAACACCGTCTCGGTACTAGCCAAGAACCCGCACCGGCCTCTAAGCGTCGCGGAGATGCAGCGGCGCTCGGCCCTCGCTGCGTTCCTGGAGACGTGTAGCGAGGACGAACTCATCGAGCAAGTGCTCTTGCCGATGTTTCGGCAACTGGGATTCCACCGAATCACGGCGGCTGGCCACCGGGACAAGGCGCTGGAGTACGGCAAGGACATCTGGATGCGCTACACCCTGCCGACCCAGCACTTCCTGTATTTCGGCATCCAAGTGAAACGCGGAAAGCTGGACGCGATGGGCAAGTCCCGCGCGGGAAACGCCAACATCGCCGAAATCCATCAACAGGCACTCATGATGCTCGCCCACGAGATTTTCGACCCCGAGACCAACCGGCGAGTGCTGGTCGACCACGCCTTCATCGTGGCAGGCGGGGAGATCACAAAGGCTGCAAGGAACTGGCTAGCCAATGTCCTGGATGCCTCCAAGCGGAGCCAGATCATCTTCATGGACCGCGACGACATCCTCAATCAATTCGTGGTGACGAGCCTGCCACTCCCGGAGAAGGCGATGCCCGCCGCTCCCACACCGCCCCTGAGCACCGTTCAGCCACCCTTCTAGGCTTCGCCGGGAGAACCCAGTGCCCGCTACCAACACGCAGCCGTACAACACGGCCAGCGTCCTCCTCGTGATCTTCACCTCATACCGGCTGCCGATCGCCTGGGCCACCGCACGCCTCTGGCTCAGGAACCGCAAGACCGAACAGGCCCAGGCCCCCATCACCTATGCGGTTGCTGTGTGGGAAGCCCGCTACGGCACCCCCTTCGGCATTTCCGCCCGCCACCTGCGACGCCATCGATCGCGACTGGTCGAGTCCGCAGCCGTCTACGGAGAGCTGGGGCGAGAACTCCCTGACGGTGCACCCGATGTCATGCATGCCATGCGAGACGATTTCCTCAACGTCCAGACTGGCCTCAGGTCCTTCAAAACGCGAGGGGGGCCGTCGGCGCCTGGTGCTGGCGCCTGATTCCAGGCCTTCGGGAACGTGGAGGCCGCGGTCGAAGGCCTGCAGTCGGCCCGAGTGCGCGAGACCGCCGTCAAGGTGCGGGAGGATGCAGAATCGACGGCATCCTCGGCCACGAACTACTCGCCACCGTCACCGAGACGGCGGCCCCCACCGGATCGGTCTGTCACAGCGGTGCCCACACGCCCTCACCGGTCCTGACCGCCATGGGGTTGAGCGCCGAGCGCGCACTCGGGGCACCACGGCCGTCCCTGGGCCGGTGGACCACGAAGGCTGAGGTCGAGACGGCGGCCACGGCACTCATCGCGGCCGCTGCAGCGCAGTGAACCGGGTTGGCACCATTCGGGGTTTCCGGAGCCACCAGCGCTTGCAGGCAATGCCGGGGAGATGGGGGCCTGGAAGCTGGCCCCCAGCCCGGGTGGCGGCCAAGTCAGGCGTTGACCTGTGCCATGTCCACAGCTGTGCTGCTGCCGCTCAGGGCAGCGAGGTAGCGCTCGGCGTCCAGGGCCGCGGCGCAGCCGGTGCCGGCTGCGGTGATGGCCTGGCGGTAGGTGTGGTCGACGACGTCGCCGGCGGCGAACACGCCGGGGATGTTCGTACGGGTCGACGGGGAGGCGACCTGGATGTAGCCCTCGTCGTCGAGGTCGACCTGTCCGGTGAACAGCCCGGTGCGGGGGTCGTGTCCGATGGCGATGAACAGGCCGGTGACGTCGAGGTCGCGGAGTTTGCCGGTGAAGGTGTCGCGCAGGACGACGCCGGAGAGCATGCCGCCCGTTTCCTTGATCTCGGCAATCTCGCTGTCGAAGGCGAAGGAGATCTTGTCGTCGGTGAAGGCCCGGTTCTGCATGACCTTGGAGGCGCGCAGGGTGGAGCGTCGGTGGACGATGGTGACCGAGCGGGCGAAGCGGGTGAGGAAGGTGGCTTCTTCCATGGCGGTGTCGCCGCCGCCGACCACGATGATGTCCCGGTCGCGGAAGAAGAACCCGTCGCAGGTGGCGCACCAGGACACGCCGCGGCCGGAGAGTTCATCCTCCTTGGGAAGACCGAGCTTGCGGTAGCCGGATCCGGTGGCGATGATCACGGTCTTCGCGCGGTGGACGGTGCCTTCGGAGTCGGTCAGGAGCTTGATGTCGCCGGTGAGGTCGACGGAGACGATGTCGTCGTCGATCATCTCGGCGCCGAACGCTCGGCCTGGGCCCGCATGTTCGCCATGAGGTCCGGGCCGTCGACGCCGTGGGGGAAGCCGGGGAAGTTCTCGACCTCGGTGGTCGTGGTGAGGGAGCCGCCGACGAAGATGGAGCTGCCGAACAGCAGGGGCTTCAGCTGGGCGCGGGCGGTGTAGAGAGCGGCGGTGTATCCGGCGGGGCCGGAGCCGATGATGACGACGTTGCGTATGTCGTCGGCGGGGTTCGTGTCGGTCACCTGGGTCACGCCTTCGCCTTGGCATCGATCTCGGCGATCAGGCCCTCGATGAGGTCCTTGATCTCGTCGCGGATGGGGCGGACGGCCTCGACGCCCTGGCCGGCCGGGTCCTCGAGCTGCCAGTCGAGGTAGGTCTTGCCGGGGAAATACGGGCAGGCGTCGCCGCAGCCCATGGTGATGATGTAGTCCGACGCCTGGGCCGCCTCGGGGGTCAGCACCTTCGGGTTCTGGTCGGAGATGTCGATGCCCAGCTCGGCCATGGCGGCCACCGCGGAGGGGTTGATCTGGTCGCCGGGCATCGAACCGGCGGAGCGGACCTCGACGCGGTCGCCGGCGAGGTGGCGCAGGAAGCCCGCGGCCATCTGGGAGCGGCCGGCATTGTGGATGCAGACGAACAGGACGGAGGCGGCAGGAGCAGAGGACATGGTTCTTCCTTGGGGATCAGGCAACTGCGGGGATGAGCGGAGTCAGGCGCCGAGCTGGGTGAGCAGGTCGGCTATGCGGGTGTCGATGGCGTCGCGGAAGTCGCGGACGACGGCGATCGGAGCGCCTTCGGGGTCGGGGACTGGCCAGTCGAGGTAGCGGCGGCCGGGGACGACGGGGCAGGCGTCGTCGCAGCCCATCGTGATGACGATGTCCGCGGCCTCGACGACCTCGTCGGTCAGGGGCTTGGGGTAGGCGTCGGCCAGGTCCACGCCGGCCTCGGTCAGGGCTTGGACGATGTGCGGCTCGACGTCGGCGGCGGGGTGGGTGCCCGCCGAGGAGACGATCACGTGCTCGCCTGCCCGGTGGGCCAGGAGGGCAGCGGCCATCTGCGAGCGGCCGGAGTTCTGGCTGCACACGAACAGCACCCGTGTCCGGCCGCCGTCCGCTCGGCCCTGGGTGTGGGCGAGGGCGTCCAGACGCTCGGCGGTCAGCCGTTCCGCGAGCACGACCAGGTGCGTACGGATCCGGGCGTGCTCGGCGAGACGGGTGTAGGAGTCGGCGAGCAGGCCGAGGACCGTCTCCGGCGCGAAGCGGCCTGCATAGCGGGAGGCGAGGCGGGCGGCCCCTGCCGCGAGACGGGCGTCCGGCAGGGGCGAGGAAGGCGTGGGCATGGCGTTCCCGTTCAAAGGAGCCAATAAGGTCAGCTCGGACTGGTGTCAGCCCCAGCTGATGTGACAGTATCAGTCCATGATGACGTCAGTCGACACTGATCTGATCCGGGTTCTGGCCGACCCGCTCAGGCTCCAGATCGTGAACCTCCTCGCCAAGGAAACGCTCTGCACTACCCACCTCGTGGAGGAGACGGGCGCGAAGCAGACGAACCTCTCCAACCACATGAAGGTGCTGAGGGAGGCCGGGGTCGTGGAAACGGAGCCGTGCGGGAGGTACATCTACTACCGCCTGCGTCCGGAAGTCATCGAAGCCCTCGCCGGTCAGTTCGGCGACCTCGCCCAGACCGCGCGAGCCACCGCAGAAGCGAACCTCAAGCGGTCCTGCCCCTAGCTTTCCGCGCCTTGCCTCACCTGCCCGAGGAGAACCCGTCTTGACCGCCACCGAGCCCGTCGGCACCGCCCCAGCCGCGGAGTCCGCCATAGCTGCCGACGTGCCCCAGCCCGCACCCGGCGCGACCCCGCCCCGCACCCCCCTGATCGCCCGCGCCGCCGCCGAGCTGGTCGGCTCCGCCGCCCTGGTCGCGGTCGTGGTCGGCTCCGGCATCCAGGCCACCCAGCTCACCGACGACGTGGCGCTGCAGCTGCTGGCGAATTCCACCGCCACGGTCTTCGGGCTCGGCGTCCTCATCGCGCTCCTCGGCCCGGTCTCCGGCGCCCACTTCAACCCTGCCGTGACACTGGCCGAGTGGTGGACTGCCCGCCGCGGCGGCGCCGGCGTCACTGCCCGCGAGGTCGCCGTCTACGTACCGTCCCAGATCGTCGGGGCGATCGTGGGCGCGATCCTGGCGGACGCGATGTTCGGCGAGCCGCTGGTGAAGTGGTCGCAGCATGACCGCTCCGCAGGGAACCTGCTGCTCGGCGAGGTGGTCGCCACCGCCGGCCTGGTCCTGCTGATCTTCGGCCTGGCCAAGACCGACCGGCTCCGGTTCGCGCCCGTCGCGGTCGCCTCCTACATCGGCGCCGCGTACTGGTTCATCTCCTCCACCTCCTTCGCCAACCCGGCCGTCACCATCGGCCGCGCCTTCACCGACACCTTCGCAGGCATTGCCCCTGCCTCCGTGCCAGGCTTCATTGCCATGCAGCTGATCGGCGCCGCCGTCGGCCTCGCCCTTGTTGCGGTCATCTTCATGCGCGGCAAGACCGACCAGGGACAGCCCGCGGCATGACGCAGCACACCGGCGTGGTGGTGATCGGCGGCGGCCAGGCCGGGCTCGCCGCCGGCTACCACCTGCGCCGCTTGGGCATCGAGCACGTCATCCTCGACGCCCAGGCAGCGCCCGGCGGAGCCTGGCAGCACGTCTGGGAGTCCCTGCGCCTGTTCTCGCCGGCGGCGTACTCCTCCCTGCCTGGGAGGCTGATGCCCCTCCAGGAAGGGCAGCTCTACCCCGGCGCTGGGCACGTCGTGGAGTATCTGGCGGACTACGAGAAGCGGTACGAGCTTCCCGTTCAGCGCGGAGTGTGGGTCTCGGCCGTCCATCGCGACGGCGTCTGTCTGCGGGTGGAGACGGACTGCGGTGACTGGCGGGCCCGGGCCGTCATCAGCGCCACAGGCACGTGGACCCGTCCCTTCGTGCCCGCCATCCCCGGCCGCCGTACCTTCACCGGCCGCCAGCTCCACACCGTCCAGTACCGCAGCCCCGCCGAGTTCTCCGGGCAGCGTGTGATCGTGGTGGGCGGCGGGAACTCCGGCGCGCAGATCGCCACCGACCTCACCGGCCACGCCCACATGACCTGGGTGACCCAGCGGCCCCCGCGCTACCTGGCCGACGACATCGACGGCCGCGCCCTCTTCGACCATGCGACCGCCCGCCGCCGAGCCCTCGACGAAGGCCGCACCGACAGCGGCGGCGTCGCCTCCCTCGGCGACATCGTCGCCGTCCCGCCCGTCCGCGCCGCCCGTGACGCCGGAGTCCTCGCCGCGAAGCCGATGTTCACCCGCCTCACCACGACCGGCGTGGAATGGTCGGACGGCACCCGCGCCGAGGCCGATGCGATCATCTGGTGCACCGGGTTCCGCCCGGCGCTGGCCCACTTCGCCGGCCTGCGCCTGCGCGGATTCCGCGGGCACATCGCCACCGACGGCACCCGAGCCGTGGACGACGCCCGCCTGCACCTGCTCGGCTACGGTGACTGGACCGGTCCAGCCTCCGCCACGCTGATCGGCGTGGGCCGGCCCGCCCGTGAAGCAGCGCGCCAGATCGCGGATCTGCTGGCCTGACCGTAACGGCCCGCCATCGCGGTCAGGTGGCAATCACCGTGGCCCTGTCGATCCAGCGGGCCAGGACGCTCAGGGACGCCAGCTGCTCAAGTGCCTCGTGCTCTGGGAGTTCCGGCAGGCCGTCCTCGTGGCTGTTGGGGTTGCGGATCGCGGCGAAGAAGCCCTCCGCGAAGGCTGACGCGCCGCGGTGGATGCTGCGGAAGGTGTCGCTGCCGTCGTCCTCCATCAACCGCAGCCGAGGCTGACCTGGCTTGGGATCGTCCTGGGAGAACGACTGCTGGAACAGCCGGGTCTCGCTCACGTCCTTGCGGCCCAGCTTGTTCTGCGTCTCGGCATTGACCTTCCGGCCGGCAGCCGTGACAGCCTCACGGAAATGGGCGCTCTGCCACAGAGGCCGAGCTCCCTCCCACACCCAGGGATGCATGGCCGCCGCGTTCAGGTTGGGGGCGTCGTCTCCCAGCCGGGCCCGGACCTCGGCGTCGCGTTCAAGGACCATATCGGCCCGCTGCACGGCCTCCCGGTGCTGGCACCAGCGGTTGACCCTGCGGTTTGTCGGGCACCTCCGTGCGCCAGTGCGGCAGGACACGGTCGAGGATCTGCTCGACCACCTGCGCGCTGCCCAGGATCTCCTTCTCCGCCCCGCGGTTCGACAACTGCGCGGTGATCACGGCGACGCCTGGAGGGTCGGGGCGCCGGAAGAGGTCGGTCAGCTCCAGGAAGCGGGCCAGTTCCTCGCGGGCCCACGCGGTGTCGGCAATCGGGATAGCCATGGCCGAATCCTGCACCCCGACGACCCTGCGCCGGAAGCGATGAGCGCGGATCAGCTCACAGGACGACGGGGCTGCGTCGCTCCAGCAGCGTCACATCGCGCCAGGCGCCGCGGTGGCGTCCGACACGCTCACGGGTCCCGATGATCCGAAAGCCTGCCCGCTCGTGGAGGGCGAGGCTGGCGGTGTTCTCGGGGAAGATCCCGGACTGGATCGTCCAGATGCCCGCTGCTTCCGTGGAGGCGATCAGCGCGTCCAGCAGAGCGCGGGCGACGCCTCGGCCGCGGGCGTCCGGGTGGACGTACACGGAGTGCTCCACCACCCCGGCGTAGGCGCACCGGTCTGAGACCGCACTTGCCGCGACCCAGCCCACCACTGCCTTGTCCTCGTCCAGGGCGACGAAGCGGTGCTCGGCCAGCTTCGGTGTGTCGAACGCCGTCCAGCCGGGGGCCGCGGTCTCGAAGGTGGCGTTGCCTTCGTCGATCCCGGCCTGGTAGATCGCCAGGACCTGTTCGGCGTGCTCGGGCAGCATCGGGACTATGCGCACCATGGTCACGCCGCCTTCGAGGCGCCGGCCAGCAGCGCGCCCATGGCGGCGAGCACGGAGGGCTCGACCCGGTAGTACACCCAGGTGCCGCGCCGCTGGGAAGACAGCAGTCCGGCTTCCTTGAGCTTCTTGAGGTGGTGGGAGACCGTCGGCTGGGAGACGCCTACGTCCGAGATGTCGCACACGCATGCCTCTCCGCCCTCGTGCGAGGCGACGGCGGAGAACAGCCGCAGACGCACCGGGTCACCGAGCGCCTTGAACATCTTCGCCGCGACCTCGGCCTCGTCCGCCGACATGGGGCGCTCGTTCAACGGCGGGCAGCACGCAGCGACGGCTTCGGGCTCCAGCAGCGGCAACACCTTCGCATTCGACATACGTCTATGTTGACATACGTCGAACTAATGCGGGAGGGGCCTCACTGTCGGGCGAGGTTGGCGGCCAGGCGGCGGGCCGTGCGTTCGGCGTCACGGCCGCATCCGCGCAGGGAGTTCGAGGACAGGCTGCGCTGCCACTCCAGACCCACGAACGCCAGCCCGGATGCGCGAGGGAGGCGCCGTCGCGGTGCCGGGGCCGCTTCGAAGCATCGAGGGCTCCTTCGAGGTCGGCGAGATAGGGCAGGTGAGGGCGGTAGCCGGTGGCCAGGATGATCGAGTCCACGACCTCCGAGCTCCCGTCCGGCCACGCACCTTGCCGCCGTTCAGGTCGGTGAACATCGGGCGTCGGCCCGGAAGTCCGGCAGTGAGGGCGGCCAGGTAGCGGCCGTCGTCCAGCACTGGCTGGGCTGGCGGGGTACGCAGCAGCCTGCCGAGCGGAGCGGCGTCGAGGCCGGTACGGGTGAGCCAGAAGTGCAGGTCGCGGCCCAGAAGCCGCTGGCGAGCGAACTTCACCGGCGCCCGCGTCGCCAGCGTCGTACGGCTCACGCGGGAGAGCTCGGCGGCGACCTGGACCGCGGAGTTGCCCGCGCCGACCACAACGACTCGCAGCCCGGCGAACTCAGCGGGGTCGCGGTAGTCGGCGACGTGCAGCACCTGCCCGGTGAACGCGTCCCGCCCGGCCAGCGCGGGGTGGTGCGGACGGCCGAAACTTCCGGACGCGGCGACCATCACGCCGGTCGAGATTCGCTCGCCGCACTCCAGGTCGACGCGGAAGCCGGCGGGGTCGGCTTCGACGCGGACAACCCGCCGGCCGGTGCGGACGTCGGCGTCCAGGCGAGCGGCGTAGCGGTCGAGGTAGGCGACGACCTCGTCCCGGTGCGGATACCGCTCCGGATTCCCGCCGAACGCCAGGCCCGGCAGCGAGCTGAACCGAGCCGGGGAAAACAGGGTCAGGCTGTCGTAGTACCGCGGCCACGATCCCACCGCCCGATCCGACGCCTCCAGCACCACCGGCACCACGCCCTGCTTGACCAGCGCGTGCGCGGCGGCAAGGCCCGACTGCCCACCTCCGATGGCGACGGCTTCCACGTGCTCCACGACAACCTCCACAGATTCGATGAATGTCTATGTTGACGCACATCGAAACAGGTGCCATGCTGATCACACAAGCCATCGACAGACATCGAAACAAGCAACGAGGAGCCGACCGTGAACGCGCCTGCCACCACCGACCTGCCCGTCGTCGTGATCGGGGCCGGACCCGCCGGCCTGGCCGCCGCCGCCCATCTGGAAGACCGCGGCCTGGACTTCCTCGTCCTCGAGACCGGCCCGCACGCCGGCGCCGCGACCCGCGACTGGGCCCACGTACGTCTCTTCTCCACCTGGGGCGAGGTCGTCGACCCGGCCGCCGAGAAGCTCCTCGCCCCGACCGGCTGGATCAAGCCCGATGCCGCCTCCTACCCGACCGGCGGGGACTGGGCCGAGCTCTACCTCCAGCCCCTCGCCGACGCCCTCGGTGACCGCGTCCGCTTCGGCGCCCGCGTCACCGGCGTATCCCGCACCGGCCGCGACCGCATCGTCGACGCCGACCGTGATACCCAGCCCTTCGTGCTCCACGTCGAACACGCCGACGGCCGAGAGGAGCGCCTCTTCGCCCGCGCCGTGATCGACGCCTCCGGCACCTGGTCTACCCCGAGCCCGGCAGGCGCCAGCGGCCTGCCCGCCCTGGGCGAGCAGGCCGCCGCCGACCGGATCACCTACCGCGTCCCCGACCTGAAGGACCCGGCCGTCCGGGCCCGGTACGCGGGCAAGCGCACCGCCGTCATCGGCTCCGGCGCCTCCGCCTTCACCGCGCTGGCCTACCTCGCCGACCTCGCCAAGAGCGACGCTGGCTCCGGCACCAAGGCGCTGTGGGTCCTGCGCCGCGCCATCTCCGGCTCCACCTTCGGCGGCGGCGAAGCCGACCAGCTCCCGGCGCGCGGCGCCCTCGGCCTGGCGGCGAAGGCTGCCGTGGACGCCGGGTACGCAGACGCGGTCACCGGTTTCCGCACCGAGGCCATCGAGCGGGACGTCGACGGGCGCCTGGTCCTCGTCGGCGAGGACGGCCGCCGCCTCGATGTGGTCGACGAGGTCATCGTGCTGACCGGCTTCCGCCCCGACCTGACCTTCGTGAACGAGCTGCGCCTCGGTCTCGACGAGCGCCTGCAGGCCCCGGTCGAGCTGGCGCCGCTGATCGACCCGAACCAGCACACCTGCGGCACCGTCTACCCGCACGGCGTCAACGAGCTGTCCCATCCGGAGAAGGACGTCTACCTGGTCGGCATGAAGTCCTACGGCCGCGCCCCGACCTTCCTGGCCATGACCGGTTACGAGCAGGTCCGATCCATCGCAGCCCACCTGGCTGGCGACCAGGAAGCCGCCGAGCGCGTCGAACTCACCCTGCCCGAGACCGGAGTCTGCGGCGGCGCCGGCCTCTTCGACCAGCCCGAGACCGCCGAACAGAACAGCGGCTGCTGCGCGGCCCCGGCCACCCTCACCATCGGCGCACCCGCCACCAGCGGCGGCTGCTGACCAACATGCCGCAGACCAAGGCCAGCGTGGCCGTGACCGGGACGGGGGTCCGGTCACGGCCCGTCGCACGTTGCCGGAGGCCACGAACGAGTCGTGCGTAGCCGGGCGTTCTGGATGCTGGCCGTCACATTCACGCTCTCGGCGTTCGCGATGTACGCCGTAGTCATCGGCCTCGTTCCCCTATTCCTCGAACGCGGTTACACCACCATCCAGGCGGCGTGGGCCTTGGGTCTCGGCGGTGCGGGGCAGACGCTCGGACGCACCCTGTACGCAACCCTCGCCCGCCACCTCGGCGTCACCGCCCGCACCATCAGCCTGATCGCACTCGGCGCCGTCACCACCGCGGCCCTCTCCACCGTGGCTGGCCCCTACGCCGTACTCGTCGCCGTATCCATCCTCGCCGGGGTCATCCGAGGCAACCTCACCCTCCTCCAGGCCACCGCGGTCACCGACCGCTGGGGAACCACGCACTACGGCCGCCTCTCCGGACTCCTCGGAGCGCCATCCCATGCCGCAGCGGCCCTCGCCCCCTTCGCCGGGGCAGTCCTGGCCGGGCCCTTGGGTGGTTACCCAGCGCTGTTCGCGCTGCTCGCCGGACTCTCGATCGCTGCTGCCATCACAGCCCTCGGGGCCCGCACCAAGAAGCTCGAGGGCACACCCCACACAGCAGCGGTGGGGCCAGCCTGAAGCCCCGTCTCGTGGAACCGTGGTTGCCCCGGAATCTCACGCGTGAACTTGTGGGCCCCAGGCCACACTGCTGGTGCTCGTGGCAGCGGTTGCTTGGCCAGGCAGAGGAAGCAACGGAGCACGGCGTCGGTACCGGGAGGGGCCGGGCTGGCCCTGGGGGCCGCTGTACTCAGTAGCGAGGAGCCCGACTTGCCGCTTTAGAAGAACCCGAGCTTCTTCGGTGAGTAGCTGACCAGCAGGTTCTTGGTCCACTGGTAGTGCTCAAGCATCATCTTGTGGGTCTCGCGGCCAATCCCGGACTGCTTGGTCCCACCAAATGCAGCATGGGCGGGGTAGGCGTGGTAGCAGTTCGTCCAGACGCGGCCCGCCTGGATGGCGCGGCCGGCGCGGTACGCCGTGTTGATGTCGCGGGTCCACACGCCCGCGCCCAGGCCGTAGGAGGTGTCATTAGCGATGCGGATCGCGTCCTCGAAGTCCGAGAAGGAAGTGACCGAGACGACCGGGCCGAAGATCTCCTCCTGGAAGACGCGCATGCGGTTGTCGCCCTCGAAGATGGTCGGCTGGACGTAGAAGCCGCCCGCCAGTTCGCCGTCCAGCTCCTGGCGGCCGCCGCCCGTGAGGATCTTGGCGCCCTCCCGCTGGCCGATCTCCAGGTACGAGAGGATCTTCTTCAGCTGGTCCTCGGACGCCTGGGCCCCGATCATCGTGTCCGTGTCCAGCGGGTGGCCCGGCACGATCAGTTCGGTGCGGGCGACCGCCGCGTCCAGGAAGTCGCCGTACCGGCCGCGCTCGATCAGGGCGCGCGACGGACAGGTGCACACCTCCCCCTGGTTGAGCGCGAACATCGTGAAGCCCTCCAGGGCCTTGTCGCGCAGCTCGTCGTCGACCGACCAGATGTCGTCGAAGAAGAGGTTGGGGCTCTTGCCGCCGAGTTCCAGGGTCACCGGCTTCAGGTTCTCCGCCGCGTAGCCCATGATCAGGCGGCCGGTGGAGGTCTCGCCGGTGAAGGCTATCTTCGCCACCCGGGGGCTCGAGGCCAGCGGCTTGCCCGCCTCCTCGCCGAAGCCGTTGACGATGTTCACCACGCCCGGCGGCAGCAGGTCCGCCACCAGGCCGAGCCAGTAGTGGACGGAAGCCGGGGTCTGTTCGGCCGGCTTCAGCACCACCGTGTTGCCCGCGGCCAGTGCGGGCGCCAGCTTCCACACCGCCATCAGGATCGGGAAGTTCCACGGGATGATCGCCCCGATCACGCCGAGCGGCTCGTGGAAGTGGTACGCCACGGTGTCGTCGTCGACCTGGCTGAGCGTGCCCTCCTGGGCCCGCAGCGCACCCGCGAAGTAGCGGAACTGGTCGATGGCCAGGGGCAGGTCCGCCGCCAGGGTCTCCCGTACCGGCTTGCCGTTCTCCCAGGTCTCGGCGACCGCCAGGGCCTCCAGGTGCTGTTCCATCCGGTCCGCGATGCGCAGCAGGATCGTCGACCGCTCGGCGGCCGGGGTGCGGCCCCAGGCCGGTGCGGCGGCGTGCGCGGCGTCCAGGGCGCGCTCCACGTCCTCGGCCGTGCCGCGGGCGACCTCCGTGAACACCTCGCCCGTCACGGGGGAGGGGTTGGCGAACCACCGGCCGCCGTGCGGGTCCACGTACTCGCCGCCGATGAAGTGCCCGTACCGGGGCTCGTACGACATGAGCGCGCCCTCGGTGCCGGGCGCAGCGAAACGGGCCATGAGGTCCTCCCTCGCCGGGCGCGGCCCGCCGTCGGGCCGCGCACCCAGGAGAGGCTAGGGACGGGCCGGTTGCGGATACGTTGCACGGCCCCGCGCCGGTGTCGAGGCCGGTGCCGGTGCCGGTGCCCGCCCCGGCTCCGTGCACCGTGCCGGTACGCCGAGTTCCGCGTCCAGCGCCCGTACGCGGGCCAGTGCGGCGGGCCGCGCCCCCGCAGGCAGGGCCGCAGCCAGGGCCCGCCACGCCTCGGGGTCGTCGGCGCCCCACGGCGTGCACACCCAGTCCGCGAGCAGTCCCGCGTCCCCCCGGGCCAGCAGGGCGGCCCGCGCCTGTTCCTCGATGCGGCGGCGCAGCCGGACGATGCCCGGGGCGCTCGATGCCGGCAGCAGCGGGCCCCGGCAGCGGGCCAGCGCCGCCGATGTCGCCCCGGCCGCCAGCAGCCGCAGCACCGAGGCCGAGTCCGCTTCCATCGGGCCCGCCGTGCGGTACGGGCGGGACCGCAGCACGTCCGGCCCCAGCAGGGCACGCAGCCGCGACAGCTCGGCGCGCAGCGTCACAGGCGAGGCGGACCCCTCCTCGTACAGCGCGACCAGCAGTTCGTCCCCCGACATGCCCTCCGGATGGTGTGCCAGGAGCACCATGATCTCGCTGTGCCTGCGGCCCAGCCGGACGGTCCGGCCGCCGCACCCCAACACCGCCTCGTCCCGGCCGAGTGCGTGCAGCGAGTCGCCGACGGCGGTCGGCTCCAGTAGCGCCAGCTGCGATTCCGCCGCCCGGGCCACCGCCTGCACGAAGGCCAGGGAATGCGGGTGGGCCAGTCCGTCGCCGCCGGTGATGTCCACCGCGCCGAGCAGCCGACCGGTCCGCTGGTCCCGGACGGGGGCCGCCGCACAGGTCCACGGGTGGGCGCTGCGGCTGAAGTGCTCCGGCCCGAACACCTGGACCGGCCCGCCCACGGCGACCGCCGTGCCCGGTGCGTTGGTGCCCATCACGCTCTCCGCCCAGCGCGCCCCGGGGACGAACCCGAGCCCTTCCGCCCGGCGCAGGGTGCCCCGGTCGCCCTCGACCCACATCAGGCTCCCCGCCGCGTCGCACACGGCCAGCAGGTGCCGTTCGTGCGCGGCGAAGGTGCCGACCAGTTCGCGGACCACGGGCATCACCCGGGCCAGCGGATGCTGGTCACGGTAGGAGTGCAGGTCGGCCTCCGGCCGGTCGGCCAGTCCGGTGCACTCCGGGCTGACCCGGGCCTTCGCGCAGCGCCGCCAGGACTTCGCGATCACCGGGCGGACCGGTGCCTCGACCTGTCCCTCCGCGGTGAACGAGGCGTGCGCGCGGCGCAGCACCCGCGACCGCTCCGCGGGGTCCGCGCCGCCCGGCAACGCCACCGACGGATCATGCATCTCCGCCCTCCCCTCGTCCCCTGCGCCGGCCCACCGGCCATGCCCCGCCCTGCCGTGAGCCCCGCCCGTCCCGTTCCCTCCGGTGCCGCGCCCGGACGCTCCTCCCCGGTGCGGCCCATGGCGAAACCGGCCGCCGGGGGCAGCGGGGGGGGAAGGGCGGGTGTGGGGGGGGGGAGGGGGGGGTGGGGGGGTGTTTCCGGAAAACCACCCCGGCCCCCGAAAGCAACCACAAAGCCGCACAGGGAAGAGCGC
>NZ_JBWKDJ010000025.1:0-1779 GCF_056436025.1 Streptomyces sp. NPDC043853 | reverse complement strand
CCCGACCCAGGACCCCCCCCCCCTGTGGTGTCATGTGGAAACCCTTCCCCGGGGGGCCGACACCCCCACTCGCTTTTCTCTTCCGGAACACGTCCCTTTCCCCCCCGCTGCCCCCGGAACCCACCCCGGCCCCCGGAACCCACCCCGGACCCCGCCGGGACAGGCTCCCGCGAGGACGGGCGTACGCCTACCCGTCCCCGGGTCCGGCGGCCTGCCGCTCCAGCGCGGTGAGCGCCGCCGCCGGGTCGGGACCGGCCGGACCTGCCGGGACCCAGCGGCCGTCCTCCTTGCGGTACGGCCACCAGCGGCCCTCCCGGCCCAGCCGCAACTGCCCCTGCCCGCCGGGCAGGGTCCAGCGCGCCCGGACCCGGCGCACTCCGGCCGGCGCCTCCGCGCCGGCCAGCGCCGCCGCCCGGGCCAGGGCGCGCCGGTCCGGGGTCCAGTCCTCCTCCAGCGCGGCCAGCGCGGGGGCGCCGCCCCAGCCCCAGGCCCGTACCGCGAGGTCCAGGGCGGCCCGGTCACGGCCCGAAGCCCGGGCCAGGCGGGCCCGTACCCGTACGTCCTCGGTCTGCGCGGCCAGCCGGACCGCGTCCTCCGCGAGCGACAAGGGAACCGGGAGCACCGGTCGGCGTCCGCTGCCCGGACCACCGCCCGCCCTGACGGCGCCGCTGCCGGAGCCGGCAACGGAGCCCGTACCTGACCCCGTACCGGACCCCGTACCGGCGGCGGCCGCGCGCGCCTCCGCCAGCAGCCGGTACGCCTCCCCGGCCGCGGCCTGCGCCAGCAGCTCCACGGCGTCCACGTCCAGCAGTTCCGGGTCCGGCTCGGTGCCGGTGTCCAGGGCCGGCGGCTGCCCGGGACCGTCCGGAAGCTCAGGGAGCGCCGGCAGCGGCGCCACGACCCGCCCGGCCGCGAACACCGCCGCGGCCGCGACCCCCTCCTCCGCCGGCTCTGCCGCCGGTCCGCCGGCGGGCCCGGCGGCGCTGCGCTCCGCGAGCTCCTCCAGCACCTGCCGCTCCGCCCGGCCGCGCAACAGCAGCAGCACGAACGGGTCCTGGTCCAGCAGCCGCGCCACCTGGTAGCAGAGCGCCGCGGTGTGTGCGCAGTGGTCCCACTCCCCGCAGTCGCAGCGCGGGTCGAGGTCGCCGACCCCGGGCAGCAGGTCCACCCCGGCAGCGGCCGCGTCCTCCACCAGCTCCGGTGGCATGTCCCGGTCGAGGAGGGCAGCGATGTGCCCCGATTCCGCGGCGGCCACGTCCAGGACCCGCTCCCAGTCCGCCCCGCCGAACTCCTGCACCAGCACGTCCGTCCGGTGCGCGGTGCCGTCCGGGTCCCGGACCACCGCCGTCAGCCGCCCCGGCCGCACCGACACCGCGCCGACCGCGCCCGAACGCGCGTACCGGCGGCCCTGCTTGAGCTGCTCCCCGTCCAGCACGCTGTCCTCCAGGGCGCGCAGCCAGGCGTGGCCCCACGGGGTGCGGGCGAAGCCCCGCCCGGATGTCGGCGGCAGGGCCGGGAAGATCTTCTCGTGGTCGGTCCCGGTCATCGGGCGGTCCCTCCGTCCCTTTCGGCGTCCGCGGCCGGCCGCAGCGCGACGAGCTCCGCCAGCTCGGCGTCGGTCAGTTCGGTCAGCGCGCCCTCACCGCCCGTCAGCACGGAGTCGGCCAGTGCCCGTTTGCGTTCCAGCAGTTCCGCGATGCGGTCTTCGACGGTGCCTTCGGCGATGATGCGGTGGACCTGGACGGGCTGGGTCTGGCCGATGCGGTAGGCGCGGTCGGT
>NZ_JBWKDJ010000024.1:0-57845 GCF_056436025.1 Streptomyces sp. NPDC043853 | reverse complement strand
TCATCGTCCGGCTCGGCACGGCGGTGCCCGGGGGCGGGTGGGCAACCCCCGTCCAGGCCCGGCGCAGCTCGGGGGGTGGAGCGGGCCGCAGGGCGGGGCGGGTGAACCGCTAGAGTCGCTCGGCGTGATCGAAACGGTTGTGTGGATCGTCGTCGGGCTTGCCGTCGTCGGGGTGTATCTCAGTTGGACCGCCGGGCGGCTGGACCGGCTGCACTCGCGGATGGACGCGGCGCGGGCCGCGCTCGACGCGCAGTTGCTGCGGCGGGCCTCCGTCGTGCTCGAAGTGGCCACTTCCGGTGTGCTCGATCCGGCCTCCTCCATCGTGCTGTACGAGGCCGCGCACGCGGCCCGGCAGGCCGAGGAGGAGCAGCGGGAGGTCGCCGAGAGCGAGTTGAGCCAGGCGCTGCGGGCCGTGTTCGGGGATGCCGCGCAGGTGGAGGCGCTCAGGGAGGCCCCCGGGGGCGAGGAGGCGGCCGAGGAGCTGGGGGCCGCGGTCCGACGGGTTCCGATGGCGCGGAGGTTCCACAACGACGCGGTGCGTGCCGCCCGCGCGCTGCGTACGCATCGGAAGGTCCGGTGGTTCAGACTGGCAGGGCACGCGCCGTTTCCGCTGGCCGTCGAGATGGACGACGAGCCGCCCGCCCTGCTGGCGGACCGGCCCTGATCGGTCCGCCAGGTTGGCGAACCGGTGCCGACCGGCCTTGACCAGCCCTGATTGGCCCTGACCGGTCAGCCCGGGCCGGGATTTTGTACCGGATGGCCAAGTTGGCGGGAGCCACCGGCTCCTTATTGGCCCTTGCAGTGGACTGGTCCCGGACGGTTTGCTCGGCCGAGTAGATCCGTACCTTTCGAGTGAGGTCACCCCGTGAGCACGCTTTCCCCCACCCCGCAGACCCCTGAGACCGGCACTGCGCGCGTCAAGCGCGGCATGGCCGAGCAGCTCAAGGGCGGTGTGATCATGGACGTGGTCAACGCCGAGCAGGCGAAGATCGCCGAGGACGCCGGTGCCGTGGCCGTCATGGCCCTGGAGCGGGTGCCCGCCGACATCCGCAAGGACGGTGGCGTCGCGCGGATGTCCGACCCGAACATGATCGAGGAGATCATCGACGCGGTCTCCATCCCGGTCATGGCGAAGTCGCGCATCGGCCACTTCGTCGAGGCGCAGGTGCTGCAGTCCCTGGGCGTCGACTACATCGACGAGTCCGAGGTCCTCACCCCGGCCGACGAGGTCAACCACTCCGACAAGTGGGCCTTCACCACCCCGTTCGTGTGTGGCGCCACCAACCTGGGCGAGGCCCTGCGCCGGATCGCCGAGGGCGCGGCCATGATCCGTTCGAAGGGCGAGGCCGGCACCGGCAACGTCGTCGAGGCCGTCCGCCACCTGCGCCAGATCAAGAACGAGATCGCCAAGCTGCGCGGCTTCGACAACAACGAGCTGTACGCCGCCGCCAAGGAGCTGCGCGCCCCGTACGAGCTGGTGAAGGAAGTTGCCGAGCTCGGCAAGCTGCCCGTCGTGCTGTTCTCCGCCGGTGGTGTCGCCACCCCGGCCGACGCCGCGCTGATGCGCCAGCTCGGCGCCGAGGGCGTCTTCGTCGGCTCCGGCATCTTCAAGTCCGGCGACCCGGCCAAGCGTGCCGCCGCCATCGTGAAGGCCACCACCTTCTACGACGACCCGAAGATCATCGCGGACGCCTCCCGCAACCTGGGCGAGGCCATGGTCGGCATCAACTGCGACACCCTGCCCGAGGCCGAGCGCTACGCCAACCGCGGCTGGTAAGGCAGTAACCCCGATGAACAATCCCCCCGTGATAGGCGTCCTGGCCCTGCAGGGCGACGTCCGGGAGCACCTGATCGCCCTGGCCGCGGCGGACGCCGTGGCCAGGCCGGTCCGGCGCCCCGAGGAGCTCGCCGAGGTCGACGCCCTGGTCATCCCCGGCGGCGAGTCCACGACCATGTCGAAGCTCGCGGTCCTGTTCGGGATGCTGGAGCCGCTCCGCGAGCGGGTCCGGGCCGGCATGCCGGTCTACGGCACCTGCGCCGGCATGATCATGCTCGCCGACAAGATCCTGGACGGCCGTGAGGACCAGGAGACCCTGGGCGGCATCGACATGATCGTGCGCCGTAACGCCTTCGGACGACAGAACGAGTCCTTCGAGGCCCGGATCGACTTCGCCGGCATCGAGGGCGGACCCGTCGAGGGCGTGTTCATCCGTGCGCCGTGGGTGGAGTCCGTGGGAGCCTCGGCCGAGGTGCTGGCCACCTACGACGGCCACACCGTGGCCGTGCGGCAGGGCAACGTCCTCGCCACCTCGTTCCACCCCGAACTGACCGGGGACGACAGGGTCCACGCGTACTTCGTGGACATGGTGCGCGCGGGGGCCTGACCGCATCCCGGTAGGATCTCGGTAGAACACTGTTGGTTACGCGAAGGAGACAGGCGGATGTCCGGCCACTCTAAATGGGCTACGACGAAGCACAAGAAGGCCGTGATCGATGCCAAGCGCGGCAAGCTCTTCGCGAAGCTGATCAAGAACATCGAGGTCGCGGCCCGTACGGGCGGCGCCGACCCGGACGGCAACCCGACGCTGTTCGACGCCATCCAGAAGGCGAAGAAGAGCTCGGTCCCGAACAAGAACATCGACTCCGCGGTCAAGCGCGGCGGCGGCCTCGAGGCCGGCGGCGTGGACTACGCGACGATCATGTACGAGGGTTACGGCCCGAACGGCGTCGCGGTGCTCATCGAGTGCCTCACCGACAACCGCAACCGCGCCGCGTCCGACGTGCGCGTGGCCATGACGCGCAACGGTGGCTCGATGGCCGACCCGGGCTCGGTCTCGTACCTGTTCAACCGCAAGGGCGTCGTCGTTCTGCCCAAGGGCGAGCTGACCGAGGACGACGTCCTCGGCGCGGTCCTCGACGCGGGTGCCGAGGAAGTCAACGACCTCGGTGAGAACTTCGAGGTCATCAGCGAGGCCACCGACCTGGTCGCGGTGCGCACCGCCCTCCAGGAGGCCGGCATCGACTACGACTCGGCCGAGTCCAGCTTCGTCCCGACCATGCAGGTCGAGCTCGACGAAGAGGGCGCCCGCAAGATGTTCAAGCTGATCGACGCCCTGGAGGACAGCGACGACGTGCAGAACGTCTTCGCGAACTTCGACGTCAGCGACGAGGTCATGGAGAAGGTCGACGCCTGATCGGCGGCCTTCCGCGCAGCGGGCCGACGGGGACACACCCCGTCGGCCCGCTGCGTTGTCAGACCTACCGGATAGCCTGCGTGGACGTGTGTGAACGGGTGAGCGAGGGGAGGGGCCGGTGCGAGTCCTGGGGGTGGACCCCGGTCTGACCCGGTGTGGTGTCGGCGTGGTCGAGGGGGTCGCCGGGCGTCCCCTGAAGATGCTCGGCGTGGGCGTCGTACGGACTCCCGCCGACGCGGACATCGGGCTCCGGCTGGTCGAGATCGAGCGCGGCATCGAGCGGTGGCTGGAGGAGTTCCGGCCCGAGCTGGTCGCCGTGGAGCGGGTGTTCAGTCAGCACAACGTGCGGACCGTGATGGGCACCGCGCAGGCGAGTGCCGTCGCGATGCTGTGCGCCGCGCGCCGCGGCATCCCCGTCGCCCTGCACACTCCCAGCGAGGTGAAGGCCGCCGTCACCGGCAGCGGACGGGCCGACAAGGCGCAGGTCGGGGCGATGGTGACCCGGCTGCTGAGGCTGGACGCCCCGCCCAAGCCGGCCGACGCCGCCGACGCGCTCGCCCTCGCCATCTGCCACATCTGGCGGGCCCCCGCCCAGAACCGCCTGCAGCAGGCCGTAGCCCTGCACGCCTCGAAAGGCCGAAGCGCATGATCGCCTTCGTCAGCGGCCCGGTGGCCGCGCTCGCCCCCACCAGCGCCGTGATCGAGGTGGGGGGCGTCGGCATGCTGCTGCACTGCACCCCCGCCACCCTCGCCGGACTGCGCACCGGCGAGCAGGCCCGGCTCGCGACCTCGCTGGTGGTCCGGGAGGACTCGCTCACCCTCTACGGCTTCGCCGACGACGACGAGCGCCAGGTCTTCGAGCTGCTGCAGACCGCGAGCGGGGTCGGCCCGAGGCTCGCCCAGGCCATGCTCGGCGTGCACAGCCCCGACGCGCTGCGGACCGCCTTCGCCACCGGCGACGAGAAGGCGCTGACGGCGGTGCCGGGCATCGGCAAGCGGGGCGCCCAGAAGCTGCTGCTGGAGCTCAAGGACAAGCTGGGCGCCCCGCTGGGCAGCAGCGGCCTGGTCGGCGCCCAGCGGGCCGCGACGTCCGGGCCCGCGCCGTGGACCGAGCAGCTTTCCGCCGCGCTCATCGGGCTCGGCTACGCCGCCCGCGAGGCGGAGTCGGCGGTGGAGGCCGTCGCTCCGCAGGCCGAGGCCGCATTGGCCGAGACCGGCTCGGCGCCCGTGCCGCAGCTGCTGCGGGCCGCGCTGCAGAGCCTGAACCGGGCCCGGTAGTCGAAGCCGGGGGAAACCCCCGGACCCCTGGGTCGGGTCGTCGCACGTGCGGCGCCGTGGGGGCTGGTCGCGTATTTCCCCGCGCCCCCGACAGGACGCACCGCCCGCAGACGTACGATCGCACCGCACGAACACCGAGAAGGCAGACACCGTGAACTGGGACGACGAGACCACCGCCGAGGCGGAGGCGCGGCTGGTCGGCGCGGACGCCGACCGGGACGACAGCGCCGTCGAGGCGGCGCTGCGCCCGAAGGACCTCGACGAGTTCGTCGGGCAGGAGAAGGTCCGGCAGCAGCTCGACCTCGTCCTGAAGGCCGCCCGGCAGCGTGGGGCCACCGCCGACCACGTGCTGCTCTCGGGGGCTCC
Source organism: Streptomyces sp. NPDC043853 (assembly GCF_056436025.1). Classification (NCBI taxonomy): domain Bacteria; kingdom Bacillati; phylum Actinomycetota; class Actinomycetes; order Kitasatosporales; family Streptomycetaceae; genus Streptomyces; species Streptomyces sp. NPDC043853. Next base: position 53,007 of record NZ_JBWKDJ010000024.1, on the reverse strand, counting down.
CGGACTCGGCAAGACCACCCTGTCGATGATCATCGCCGCGGAGATGGGCGCCCCCATCCGGATCACCTCCGGCCCCGCCATCCAGCACGCCGGCGACCTCGCCGCGATCCTCTCCTCGCTCCAGGAGGGCGAGGTGCTCTTCCTCGACGAGATCCACCGCATGTCCCGGCCCGCCGAGGAGATGCTCTACATGGCGATGGAGGACTTCCGGGTCGACGTGATCGTCGGCAAGGGCCCCGGCGCCACCGCCATCCCGCTGGAACTGCCGCCGTTCACCCTGGTCGGCGCCACCACCAGGGCGGGCCTGCTGCCCCCGCCGCTCCGCGACCGCTTCGGCTTCACCGGTCACATGGAGTTCTACGCCCCCGAGGAGCTGCAGCGGGTCATCCACCGCTCCGCCCGGCTCCTCGACGTGGAGATCGACACCGACGGAGCCGCCGAGATCGCCGGGCGTTCCCGCGGCACCCCCCGCATCGCCAACCGGCTGCTCCGCCGGGTCCGCGACTACGCCCAGGTCAAGGTCGACGGCGTGATCACCCGCGAGGTGGCCGCCACCGCCCTCCAGGTGTACGAGGTGGACGCGCGCGGCCTGGACCGCCTGGACCGGGCGGTCCTGGAGGCGCTGCTGAAGCTGTTCGGCGGCGGTCCCGTCGGACTGTCCACGCTGGCGGTCGCGGTGGGGGAGGAGCGGGAGACGGTGGAGGAGGTCGCCGAGCCCTTCCTGGTCCGCGAGGGCCTGCTCGCCCGGACGCCGCGGGGCCGGATCGCCACCCCCGCCGCCTGGGCCCATCTGGGACTCGTCGCCCCCGGGGGACAGGCCGGACAGCAGGGGCTCTTCGGGGCCTGACGGCGCGGAGGTTCGCCCCGGCTGGAACTGCGGTGCCATGCTGGGCGTTGTTCCATCGGTGTGGACTCGCCTAGACTCCGCCGATGCCGACCGTGCAGGTCGGCATGCCCACCCCCGTAGAAATGGCCGCCCTCCGGCGCGGTCGTGCGAAGGATCTTCGTCTCGTGAACCTCGTGACTTTCCTCCCGTTCATCGTGCTCATCGGGGCGATGTTCCTGATGACCCGCTCTGCCAAGAAGAAGCAGCAGGCGGCCGCTCAGATGCGGGACCAGATGACCCCCGGCACCGGTGTCAGGACCATCGGCGGCATGTACGCCACGGTCAAGGAGCTCGGTGACGACACCGTCACCCTCGAGGTGGCCCCCGGCGTCCACGCGATCTACGCGAAGAACGCCATCGGCGCCGTCCTGGAGGACGACGAGTACAACCGCATCGTCCACGGTGTCACCGATGATCTGACCATCGACACGCCGGTCGTCCCGGACGACGCCTCCTCGCTGATCGAGTCCGCCGAGGACAAGACCGAGGGCAAGGCCGAGGACAAGGACGCAGACGAGGCCCCGAAGCTCGACCTGGGCAAGAAGGACGAGCCCAAGGGCGACGCCGAGGGCGGCGCGAAGTAGCGCACCCGGCGGGGGACACCGCGCCGTCCGACCGGCGGCCGCGGAGGTCCTCCGCCCGGTGACCCGTTTCCGCGGGGGGCAGGGGTCCCCACCACACATTTCGTGGCCGTCCGCGCGCTGACCGAGCGCCGGACGGTTGGACAGGGAGATACGACAAAGGTGGCAGCACCGAAGAAGGGCCGGCGGCCCACGGGGGCTCAGGGGAGGCCGGGGCGCGCCCTGGCGATCATCCTGATCGCGATGGTGGCGCTCACCGCGGGGATGTTCCTCTCCAAGCAGACGACTCCCCGGCTGGGCATCGACCTCGCCGGCGGTACGAGCATCACGCTCAAGGCCAAGAGCGAGCCCGGCAAGCCGAACGCGATCAACGAGACCAACATGAACACGGCGGTCGGGATCATCGACCGCCGCGTCAACGGTCTCGGCGTCTCGGAGGCCGAGGTCCAGACGCAGGGCCGCGACCACATCATCGTGAACATCCCCAAGGGGACGAACGAGAAGCAGGCTCGCGAGCAGGTCGGTACCACCGCCCAGCTGTACTTCCGCCCGGTCCTGGCCTACCAGGACATGGGCACGCCGGAGCAGCCGATGCCCACGGCGAACCCGTCGGGCGCGCCGAGCGGAGCGCCCAGCGGCTCCCCGAGCCCGTCGGGCAGCACCTCGGCCTCCCCGAAGGCCGGCGACAACAAGGGCAAGTCGAGTCCGTCGGCCACGCCGTCGTCCAGCGCCACTTCGCAGGGCCGTGCTCTCACCGAGGGCCTCAAGGCCCCCGGCACGCCCACCCCGACCCCGTCGGCGGGCCAGTCGAAGAAGGCAGACGACAACAAGGCGACCGGCTCCCCCGCCCCGAAGCCGAGCGGTTCCGCCCCGGCTCCGAGCCCCTCCGCCCCCGCGGCTGACGCGGGCGCCGCGGCCCTGCAGGCGAAGTTCGCCGCCCTGGACTGCACCAAGGAGGACCAGCGGGCCACCGTCGGCAAGGACGCCAAGCCGACCGACTCCACCCTCGCCTGTGGCAAGCGCGGCGACAGCTGGGGCAAGTGGATCCTGGGCCCGGCCGGCGTCGAGGGCAAGGACGTGACCGAGGCCAAGGGCATCCTGGACTCGCAGCGCGGTGCCTGGATCGTCACGATGAAGTTCAACAACCGTGGCGCCGACAAGTTCGCGAAGATCACCGGTGAGCTGGCAGCGCAGGCCCCGCCGATGAACCAGTTCGCGATCGTCCTCGACGGCGAGGTCGTCTCCGACCCGTCGGTGAGCCAGGCCCTGCCCGGCGGCAGCGCCGAGATCTCCGGCGGCTTCACCCAGCAGTCCGCGCAGGACCTGGGCAACATGCTGTCCTACGGCGCCCTGCCGCTGTCCTTCCAGGAGGACAGCGTCACCACCGTCACCTCGGCGCTCGGCAGCGAGCAGCTGAAGGCCGGCCTCATCGCCGGTGCCATCGGCCTCGCCCTCGTCGTGATCTACCTGCTGGTGTACTACCGCGGGCTGTCGCTGATCGCGGTCGCCTCGCTGCTGGTCTCCGCGATCCTCACGTACTCGATCATGGCGCTGCTCGGGAAGGGCATCGGCTTCGCGCTGAACCTGCCCGCCGTCTGCGGTGCGATCGTCGCCATCGGTATCACCGCCGACTCGTTCATCGTGTACTTCGAGCGCATCCGCGACGAGATCCGCGAGGGCCGCTCGCTGCAGTCCTCCGTGGAGCGGGCCTGGCCGCGTGCCCGGCGCACCATCCTGGTCTCCGACTTCGTGTCGTTCCTGGCGGCGGCCGTGCTGTTCATCGTCACCGTCGGCAAGGTGCAGGGCTTCGCCTTCACCCTGGGTCTGACCACCCTGCTCGACGTGGTCGTGGTGTTCCTCTTCACCAAGCCGATCATGACGCTGTTCGCGCGGACGAAGTTCTTCGCCAGCGGGCACCCGTGGTCCGGTCTGGACCCCAAGCGGCTCGGCGCCAAGCCGCCGCTGCGCCGGTCCCGCCGTTCCACCGCCGCATCCGCCCCCGTCGACGTAAAGGAGGCGTGAGATGTCGAAGCTCGGAGATCTCGGCGCCAAGCTGTACCGCGGCGAGGTCGGGTACGACTTCGTCGGCAAGCGTTTCGTCTGGTACGGCGTTTCCGTTCTGATCACCATCACGGCGATCGTGGCCCTGGCCGTCCAGGGCCTCAACATGGGCATCGAGTTCAAGGGCGGTGCCGTCTTCACCACCCCGAAGACGAGCGTGTCCGTGGCCAAGGCCACCGAGGACGCCGAGCAGGCGTCCGGGCACGACGCGATCGTCCAGGAACTCGGCAGCGGCGGCCTGCGCATCCAGGTGTCCGGCCTGGACACGGCCGCCGCGACCGACGTGAAGAAGCAGCTCGCGACGGACCTCAAGGTCGCCGAGAAGGACATCAACGCGGATCTGGTCGGCCCCAGCTGGGGTGAGCAGATCGCCAACAAGGCGTGGACCGGCCTCGGCGTGTTCATGGTCCTCGTGGTGATCTACCTGGCGATCGCCTTCGAATGGCGGATGGCCGTGGCCGCGCTGGTCGCGCTCATCCACGACCTCACCATCACCGTCGGCATCTACGCCCTGGTCGGCTTCGAGGTCACCCCCGGTACGGTCATCGGTCTGCTGACCATCCTCGGCTACTCGCTGTACGACACCGTCGTGGTGTTCGACGGCCTCAAGGAGTCGACGAAGGACATCACCAAGCAGAGCCGCTTCACCTACGGCGAGCTGGCCAACAAGAGCATCAACGGCACCCTCGTCCGGTCCATCAACACCACCGTGGTGGCGCTGCTGCCGGTCGCCGGCCTGCTGTTCATCGGCGGCGGCGTGCTGGGCGCGGGCATGCTGAACGACATCTCGCTGTCGCTGTTCGTCGGCCTCGCGGCCGGTGCGTACTCCTCGATCTTCATCGCGACCCCGCTGGTCGTGGACCTCAGGGAGCGCGAGCCGGCGATGAAGGCGCTGAAGAAGCGGGTGCTCGCCAAGCGGGCCGCGGCCGCCGCGAAGGGCGAGTCCGCGGACTTCGACTCCGCCGATGGCGAGGGCGGTCCCGAGGTCGTCGCGCAGGGCCGGGCCTCCGGCCGTCCGTCGGGCCGCCGCCGGTGAGCGGGCGTCCCGGGCCGGTCGCGGACGAGGTGCGCGAGCTGCTGCTCAGCCGCATCACCGACGTGCCCGACTACCCGAAGCCGGGTGTGGTGTTCAAGGACATCACCCCGCTGCTCGCGGACCCGGAGGCGTTCTCGGCGCTGACCGGGGCACTGGCGGAGATCGCGGCGGCCTGCGGGGCGACGAAGATCGTGGGCCTGGAGGCCCGCGGCTTCATCCTCGCGGCGCCGGTCGCGGTCCGCTCCGGCATCGGCTTCGTCCCGGTCCGCAAGGCCGGGAAGCTGCCGGGGGCGACGCTGGCGCAGGCGTACGACCTGGAGTACGGCACGGCGGAGATCGAGATCCACGCCGAGGCCCTCACGGCCGAGGACCGGGTGTTCGTCATCGACGACGTCCTGGCCACCGGCGGCACGGCCGAGGCCTCGCTGGAGCTGATCCGGCGGGCCGGGGCCCAGGTCGCGGGCGTCGCGGTGCTGATGGAACTGTCGTTCCTCAGCGGCCGCGTCCGCCTGGAGCGGGCGCTCGCGGGAGCGCCGCTGGACGCGCTGCTCGTGATCTAGCCTGCTCGTGGTCCGGCCTGCTCGTGATCTGGCTTGCCGGTGATCTGCCTTGGCGGTGATCTGGCTTGCTCGTGACCCGGCCTGCTTCTGTTCCGGTCCGCTCCTGACCGGACGCGGGCCCGGCCGGCCCGAGCCGTTCCGCCGAAGCGGCGGGTTCCCCCGGGTGGGGGAGCCCGCCGCTTCGCGTTTCCCGCACCCGGCCGGGCGGTCTCCGGGCGGACGGGCGGGCTCCGCGGAGGCGGCGTCCGCATGACGGCCCGGGGAACGTCTGTCGGCGCAGCTCGCTACCATGGGTTATCCGGACCTGACCGGGGCCCCGGATCCTCCCCCGGACTCAGTCCGGGGGACCCCCAGAGGAGCGCTCTTGCCAGACGAGGTCCAGCCCATCTCCGCCGCGCAGCCCGAGCCGAAGGCCGAGCCGCCCCAGTCGGCCGCGCCCAAGCCGGCGCCGCCCGCCGTGCCGGCCCGCCCCGCGCCGCTGAAGCCGGCCGGGTCCTCCAACCGCGTGCGCGCCCGGCTCGCGCGTCTGGGCGTCCAGCGGTCGAGCCCGTACAACCCGGTGCTGGAACCCCTGCTCCGCATAGTCCGCAGCAACGACCCCAAGATCGAGACGGCCACGCTCCGCCAGATCGAGCAGGCGTACCAGGTCGCCGAGCGCTGGCACCGCGGCCAGAAGCGCAAGAGCGGCGACCCGTACATCACCCACCCGCTCGCGGTGACCACCATCCTCGCCGAGCTCGGCATGGACCCGGCCACCCTGATGGCGGGCCTGCTGCACGACACCGTCGAGGACACCGAGTACGGGCTGGAGCAGCTCCGCCGCGACTTCGGCGACGCCGTGGCCCTGCTCGTCGACGGCGTCACCAAGCTGGACAAGGTCAAGTTCGGCGAGGCCGCCCAGGCCGAGACGGTCCGCAAGATGGTCGTGGCCATGGCGAAGGACCCCCGGGTCCTGGTCATCAAGCTGGCCGACCGCCTGCACAACATGCGCACCATGCGCTACCTCAAGCGGGAGAAGCAGGAGAAGAAGGCCCGCGAGACCCTCGAGATCTACGCGCCGCTGGCCCACCGCCTCGGCATGAACACGATCAAGTGGGAGCTGGAGGACCTCGCCTTCGCGATCCTCTACCCGAAGATGTACGACGAGATCGTGCGGCTCGTCGCCGAGCGCGCGCCCAAGCGCGACGAGTACCTCGCGGTCGTCACCGACGAGGTGATGGTCGACCTGCGCGCCGCCCGGATCAAGGCCACCGTCACCGGCCGCCCCAAGCACTACTACAGCGTCTACCAGAAGATGATCGTGCGGGGTCGCGACTTCGCCGAGATCTACGACCTGGTGGGCATCCGCGTCCTCGTGGACACCGTCCGCGACTGCTACGCGGCCCTGGGCACCGTGCACGCGCGATGGAACCCGGTCCCCGGCCGGTTCAAGGACTACATCGCGATGCCCAAGTTCAACATGTACCAGTCGCTCCACACGACGGTCATCGGGCCCAGCGGCAAGCCGGTCGAGCTGCAGATCCGCACCTTCGACATGCACCGCCGCGCCGAGTACGGCATCGCCGCGCACTGGAAGTACAAGCAGGAGACCGTCGCCGGCAGCTCCAAGATCCGCACGGACGTCCCCAAGGCCGCCAAGGGCAGTGCCGGCCAGGACACCGTCAACGACATGGCCTGGCTGCGCCAGCTCCTGGACTGGCAGAAGGAGACCGAGGACCCGGGCGAGTTCCTGGAGTCCCTGCGCTTCGACCTGTCCCGCCACGAGGTCTTCGTCTTCACCCCCAAGGGCGACGTCATCGCGCTGCCCGCCGGCGCCACCCCGGTCGACTTCGCCTTCGCCGTACACACCGAGGTCGGCTACCGGACCATAGGCGCCCGGGTCAACGGCCGCCTGGTGCCGCTCGAATCCACCCTGGACAACGGCGACCTGGTCGAGGTCTTCACCTCCAAGGCGGAGGGCGCGGGCCCGTCCCGCGACTGGCTGGGATTCGTCAAGTCCCCGCGCGCCCGCAACAAGATCCGCGCCTGGTTCTCCAAGGAACGCCGGGACGAGGCCATCGAGCAGGGCAAGGACGCCATCGCGCGGGCCATGCGCAAGCAGAACCTGCCGATCCAGCGGATCCTGACGGGCGACTCCCTGGTCACCCTCGCCCATGAGATGCGCTACCCGGACATCTCCTCCCTCTACGCCGCCATCGGCGAGGGCCACGTCTCCGCACAGGCCGTGGTCCAGAAGCTGGTGCAGGCACTCGGCGGCGAGGAGGCCGCGGGCGAGGAGATCGAGGAGAGCGTCCCGCCCTCGCGGAGCCGCGGCAAGCGGCGCGGCAGCGCCGACCCGGGCGTGGTGGTCAAGGGCGTCGACGACGTCTGGGTGAAGCTGGCCCGCTGCTGCACCCCGGTGCCCGGCGACCCGATCATCGGCTTCGTCACCCGCGGCAGCGGCGTATCGGTTCACCGAGCCGACTGCGTCAACGTGGACTCCCTCTCGCAGCAGCCCGAGCGGATCCTGGAGGTCGAGTGGGCCCCCACCCAGTCCTCCGTCTTCCTGGTCGCCATCCAGGTCGAGGCGCTGGACCGGTCCCGCCTGCTGTCGGACGTCACCCGGGTCCTCTCCGACCAGCACGTCAACATCCTGTCCGCGGCCGTCCAGACCTCCCGCGACCGCGTCGCCACCTCCCGCTTCACCTTCGAGATGGGCGACCCCAAGCACCTGGGCCACGTCCTGAAGGCCGTCCGGGGCGTGGAGGGCGTCTACGACGTCTACCGTGTGACGTCGGCGAGGAGACCGTGACGAGGGCCTGACCCCGCCCCCAGCCGGAGACGCGAGGGCCCCGGTACGCATCAACGCGTACCGGGGCCCTCTCTTTCGGCGACGGCTACCTCAGCCATCCATTGAGCAACTCCCACGGCGAGCAACCACCTCCGCGAGAGCGGCGCCGGTCAAGGCGCAAAGGGGTGCTCAGCCGCCGAACTCCTCCAGGCCCTTCAGCGCCTGGTCCAGCAGGGCCTGGCGGCCCTCCAGCTCACGCGCCAGCTTGTCGGCCTTGGCGTTGTTGCCCGCCGCGCGCGCCGCGTCGATCTGCTCGCGCAGCTTGTCGACAGCCGCCTGCAGCTGGCCCGTCAGGCCGGCCGCGCGGGCCCGCGCCTCCGGATTCGTACGGCGCCAGTCGGCCTCCTCGGCCTCCTGGATCGCCCGTTCCACGGCGTGCATCCGGCCCTCGACCTTCGGTCGGGCGTCCCGCGGGACGTGACCGATGGCCTCCCAGCGCTCGTTGACGGAGCGGAACGCGGCCCGGGCCGCCTTCAGGTCCGTCACCGGGACGAGCTTCTCGGCCTCGTCGGCCAGCTCCTCCTTCAGCTTCAGGTTCTCCACCTGCTCGGCGTCACGCACCGCGAACACCTCGCCGCGCGCCGCGAAGAACACGTCCTGGGCGCCGCGGAAGCGGTTCCACAGGTCGTCCTCCGCCTCGCGCTGCGCCCGGCCGGCCGCCTTCCAGTCCGCCATCAGCTCGCGGTAGCGGGCCGCCGTCGGACCCCAGTCCGTCGACTTCGAGAGCGCCTCGGCCTCGGCGACCAGCCTCTCCTTGACCTTGCGGGCGTCCTCGCGCTGCGAGTCCAGCGCGGCGAAGTGCGCCTTGCGGCGCTTGGAGAAGGCCGACCGGGCGTGCGAGAACCGGTGCCACAGCTCGTCGTCCGACTTGCGGTCCAGCCGCGGCAGGCCCTTCCAGGTGTCCACCAGCGCGCGCAGCCGCTCGCCGGCCGCCCGCCACTGGTCGCTCTGGGCCAGCTGCTCGGCCTCGGTGACCAGGTCGTCCTTGGCCTTGCGGGCCTCGTCGGTCTGCTTGGCCTTGGCGACCTTGCGCTCCTCGCGGCGCGACTCGACCGCCGCGACGAGCTTGTCCAGACGCTTACGGAGCGCGTCGAGGTCGCCGACCGCGTGGTGCTCCTCCACCTGCTGACGAAGGTGGTCGATCGCGGTCTGCGCGTCCTTCGCGGACAGATCGGTGGTCCGCACCCGCCGCTCGAGGAGGCCGATCTCGACCACCAGGCCCTCGTACTTGCGCTCGAAGTAGGCCAGGGCCTCCTCGGGGGTGCCCGCCTGCCACGAGCCGACGACCTGTTCGCCCTCGGCGGTTCGCACGTACACGGTGCCCGTCTCGTCGACGCGGCCCCACGGGTCGCTGCTCACAGCGCCTCCTCCACCTGATGCCTCCACGGGGATCACCCCTCGGCATCGTCCACAGTTCCTGGGGGCGGGCAGCGCCCGCCCTGCACAACGCAAACATAGGCGACCGCCGGGCCGGCTGTCCGCATCCCGCACGACGGAATATCGGCACGGGGGTGCGGCGGCCGGCCCGGGGCGCCGGGAAGATCAGTTCTTGGCCACCGCCGCCTTCTCGATGGTGACCGCCTTCTTCGGGGCGATGCCGCCTTCGGCGGTGCCTTCCTTGGCGACATCCTGGACGATCTTGAGGCCGGCCGCGTCGATCGTCCCGAACGGGGTGTACGTCGGCGTGAGCGGGCTGTCCTTGTAGACCAGGAAGAACTGGCTGCCGCCGGAGCCCGGCTGACCGGTGTTGGCCATCGCCACGGTGCCGGCCGGGTAGATCACCTGGCCCTGCTCGTTGGGCTTGCCGAGCGCGGTCAGGTTCTCGTCCGGGATGGTGTAGCCGGGGCCGCCCATGCCGGTGCCCTCCGGGTCGCCACACTGGAGCACGAAGATGCCCTCCGTGGTCAGCCGGTGGCACTTGGTCCCGTCGAAGTAGCCCTTGTCCGCGAGCGCCTTGAAGGAGTTCACCGTCTGCGGGGTCTTCGCCGCGTCCATGTCGATCTTGATCTCGCCCTGGTTCGTCTTCAGCGAGAACGTGTACTTCGCCTTGGCGTCGATCGCCATCGCCGGCGAGGGGGACTGCTTCGGCGTGGGCTGGGCCGACGGCGTGCTCGCGGCGCTGGGCTCATCGGAGTCCCCGCTGCTGAACACCCCGCCCACGGCCAGGCCGATCAGCAGTGCCACCACCGCGGCCACGGCCGCGCTGATCACCGCCGTCCGCCTGCGCGTCTTGCGCCGGACCTCGGCGCGGCGCTGCTGCTGACGCTCGTACTTCTCCCTGGCGAGCTGACGCCGCCGCTGATCGCTCGTGACCACCTGGGTCGTCTCCTTGTGCGTGTCCGGTACCAATGTGCGGGCAGGGTCAGGCCGTACCGTATATGGGTTCGCTGTGTGATGAGCGGCGCCGGTACGCTCTGATCTGCAGCATTTCCCGCTGAACCGCCCAGCCGAGACCGACGTGAGGGACGAACGTGCTGATTGCCGGATTCCCCGCCGGGGCCTGGGGCACCAACTGCTACCTGGTCGCCCCCGCCGCCGGTGAGGAGTGCGTCATCATCGACCCGGGCCACCAAGCCGCCCAGGGAGTCGAGGAGACGCTGAAGAAGCATCGGCTCAAGCCCGTCGCGGTCGTCCTGACCCACGGCCACATCGACCATGTGGCCTCGGTGGTCCCGGTGTGCGGGGCGCACGACGTTCCCGCCTGGATCCACCCCGAGGACCGCTACATGCTGAGCGACCCGGAGAAGGCCCTCGGCCGCTCCATCGGGATGCCGCTGATGGGCGAACTGACCGTGGGGGAGCCGGACGACGTCCGCACGCTGACCGACGGCAGCAGCCTGGAGCTGGCCGGTCTGGAGTTCTCGGTCGCGCACGCACCGGGCCATACCAAGGGGTCGGTGACCTTCCGGATGCCGGAGGCGGCTGACATCCCGCCCGTCTTCTTCTCCGGTGATCTGCTCTTCGCCGGCTCCATCGGACGCACCGACCTGCCCGGCGGCTCCCACGCCGAGATGCTCGAGTCGCTGGCCCGCGTGTGCCTGCCGCTCGAGGACTCGACCGTGGTGCTGTCCGGCCACGGTCCCCAGACCACCATCGGCCGTGAGCGCGCGACCAACCCCTACCTCAGGGAAGTCGCCGCCGGCCTGGGGGACGGCACGGCCGCCCCACGACGAGGAATGTGACGAGACTACGTTGAGCACCTTCAAGGCCCCCAAGGGCACGTACGACCTGATCCCGCCGTACTCCGCCAAGTACCTGGCGGTCCGCGAGGCCATCTCCGGCCCGCTGCGCACGTCGGGTTACGGATACATCGAGACCCCCGGCTTCGAGGACGTCAACCTCTTCGCGCGCGGTGTCGGCGAATCCACCGACATCGTCACCAAGGAGATGTACGCCTTCGAGACCAAGGGCGGCGACAAGCTCGCCCTGCGCCCCGAGGGCACCGCCTCCGTGCTGCGCGCCGCCCTGGAGGCGAGCCTGCACAAGCAGGGCAACCTGCCGGTCAAGCTCTGGTACTCCGGCTCGTACTACCGCTACGAGCGCCCGCAGAAGGGCCGCTACCGCCACTTCTCGCAGGTGGGTGCCGAGGCGATCGGCGCCGAGGACCCGGCCCTGGACGCCGAGCTGATCATCCTCGCCGACCAGGCGTACCGCTCGCTGGGCCTGCGGAACTTCCGGATCCTGCTGAACTCGCTGGGCGACAAGGAGTGCCGCCCGGTGTACCGGGAGGCGCTGCAGACCTTCCTGCGCGGGCTGGACCTGGACGAGGAGACCCTGCGCCGGGCCGAGATCAACCCGCTGCGGGTGCTCGACGACAAGCGCGCGGACGTGCAGAAGCAGCTGGTCGACGCGCCGCTGCTGCGCGACTACCTGTGCGACGCCTGCAAGGCGTACCACGAGGAGGTGCGCGCGCTGGTCACCGCCGCGGGCGTGGCCTTCGAGGACGACGTCAAGCTGGTCCGCGGCCTGGACTACTACACCCGTACCACCTTCGAGTTCGTGCACGACGGCCTGGGCGCCCAGTCCGCGGTCGGCGGCGGCGGCCGCTACGACGGACTGTCCGAGATGATCGGCGGCCCGGCGCTGCCGTCCGTCGGCTGGGCGCTCGGCGTGGACCGCACCGTGCTGGCGCTGGAGGCCGAGGGCATCGAGCTGGACATCCCGGCCGCCACCAGCGTGTTCGCCGTGGCCATCGGCGACGAGGCCCGGCGGCTGCTGTTCGCCAAGGTCACCGAGCTGCGCCGGGCCGGCATCGCCGCCGACTTCGGCTACGGAGGCAAGGGCCTCAAGGGCGCCATGAAGGACGCGAACCGCAGCGGTGCGCGGCTGACCGTGGTCGCCGGGGAGCGGGACCTCGCCGAGGGCGTCGTCCAGCTCAAGGACATGGAGTCCGGCGAGCAGAGCGCCGTACCGGTCGACGGGCTCGTCGAGGCGGTCCGCGCCAAGCTGGCCTGACCGCCGCGGCGTACCCGCCGCGCATGATCATCGGTACCCGGTCCGGGGCACGGCCCCCGGACCGGGTGCGGCAGAATGCTCGGCATGACGACATCGGGCGCGGGAACCACACGGACGGTCGGCGGGAGCCGGGCGCTGGCCTGGCTGCTGGTGATCACCGGAGCGGCCGGGCTGCTCGCCGCCTGGGTGATCACCATCGACAAGTTCAAGCTGCTGGAGGACCCGGACTTCGTTCCGGGCTGCAGCTTCAACCCCGTGGTGGCCTGCGGGAGCATCATGAAGTCCGAGCAGGCGTCCGCGTTCGGCTTCCCCAACCCGATGCTGGGCCTGGTCGCCTACGGCATCGTGATCTGCGTGGGCATGAGCCTGCTGGCCGGGGCCCGCTTCCGGCCCTGGTACTGGCTGACCTTCAACGCCGGCACGCTGTTCGGCGTCGTCTTCTGCGCCTGGCTCACCTACCAGTCGCTGTACAACATCAACGCGCTGTGCCTGTGGTGCTGCCTGGCCTGGGTCGCCACCATCGTCATGTTCTGGTACGTCACCGCGCACAACGTCCGCGAGGGGCTGCTTCCCGCCCCGGGCTGGCTCAAGGGCTTCTTCGAGGAGTTCGCCTGGGTGCCGCCCGTCCTGCACATCGGGATCATCGGCATGCTGATCCTGACCCGCTGGTGGGACTTCTGGATCTCCTGACAGACGGGGCCGTCCGTCCGGACTGTCGGTCCGCTCGCTTAGGCTTCAGGGCGTGGAACCCGATCTGTTCACCGCCGCCGCCGAGGACCGCCAGGAGAAGGACCCGGCGAGCTCACCGCTCGCCGTCCGCATGCGCCCGCGCTCCCTGGACGAGGTCGTCGGCCAGCAGCACCTGCTCAAGCCCGGCTCCCCGCTGCGACGGCTGGTCGGCGAGGGCAGCGGCGGCCCGGCCGGCTCCTCCTCCGTGATCCTCTGGGGGCCGCCGGGCATCGGCAAGACGACCCTGGCGTACGTGGTCAGCCAGGCCACGAAGAAGCGTTTCGTGGAGCTGTCCGCGATCACGGCCGGGGTGAAGGAGGTCCGGGCGGTCATCGACGGAGCCCGTCGGGCAGCCGGCGGGTACGGCAAGGAGACCGTCCTCTTCCTCGACGAGATCCACCGCTTCAGCAAGGCACAGCAGGACTCGCTGCTGCCCGCGGTGGAGAACCGCTGGGTCACCCTGATCGCGGCCACCACGGAGAACCCGTACTTCTCGGTGATCTCACCGCTGCTGTCGCGCTCGCTGCTGCTGACGCTGGAGCCGCTGACCGACGGGGACCTGTCCGGACTGCTGCGCCGGGCCCTGGGGGAGGAGCGGGGCCTGGGCGGTGCGGTGACGCTCGCGGACGATGCGGAGGCGCACCTGCTGCGGATCGCCGGCGGCGACGCGCGGCGGGCGCTGACCGCGCTGGAGGCGGGCGCGGGTGCGGCCATCGCCAAGGGCGAGCCGGAGATCACCCTTGAGACGCTGGAGGAGACGGTCGACCGTGCGGCGGTGAAGTACGACCGGGACGGCGACCAGCACTACGACGTGGCCTCGGCGCTGATCAAGTCGATCCGCGGCTCGGACGTGGACGCGGCGCTGCACTATCTCGCGCGGATGATCGAGGCGGGGGAGGACCCCCGGTTCATCGCGCGCCGGCTGATGATCTCCGCCAGCGAGGACATCGGGCTGGCCGACCCGACCGCCCTGCCGACGGCGGTCGCCGCCGCCCAGGCGGTGGCGATGATCGGCTTCCCGGAGGCGGCCCTGACCCTCTCCCACTGCACGATCGCGCTGGCGCTGGCGCCGAAGTCCAACACCGCGACGACCGCGATCGGCGCGGCCCTGGCCGACGTACGGGCCGGCCTGGCCGGCCAGGTGCCACCGCACCTGCGGGACGGCCACTACAAGGGCGCGGCCAAGCTGGGGCACGCGCAGGGGTACGTGTACCCGCACGACGTGCCGGGCGGGATCGCCGCGCAGCAGTACGCGCCGGACGCGATCCACGGCAAGCGGTACTACGAGCCGACCCGCTACGGCGCGGAGGCCCGCTACGCCGACGTGGTCGAGCGGGTGCGCGCGCGGCTGCGCGGCGACGTGCCGTAGCGCCCACCCTGCGGGGCATGCCCCTCCCCGCCCTTCTCCCGTTCACCGGGGCTCCGCCCCGGACCCGGGCCCCCGGGTAGTCCGATCGTGTCGGTCCTGCGGCGCCGCGGTGGCCGTTCGCGCAGTTCCCCGCGCCCCTGGGGACCTGGGCGGGCCCGGGTTTCTAGGACGCCGCCGAGAACAGTGCCCGCAGCGCGTGCCGCAGGCCGCACACGTCGGCCACCGGGGCCGGGAAGTCGAACCGCGCGTCGAAGGAGGGGCCGCCGGCCGCGTCGGTGAAGCGGATCCGCAGGCCGTGCCGGTCCAGCGCCAGGGGCACGGCCGCCAGGGAATCCGCCGCACGCGGTCCGAGCAGGCTCCGCAGGTCCGCGAGGCGATCGGCGTGCGCCGCGGCCAGGTGCTGCAGGATTTCCGTCTCGTGCCCGGCCAGCGGGTCGGGGACGGCGGCCGCGAAGTCCTCGGGGTCCACCTGCTCGGCGCCCCACAGGTCGTCCAGGCGGATCACCCCGACCTCCAGCCGCAGCAGCGTCCAGGCCGGCCGGTCCCCGGGGGTGCCCTCGTCGAGGCCGAGCAGTTCGCCGACCGGGTGCCGCTCGGCGAGCAGGGCGGCGCAGGCCGCCCGTTCGGCGGCGCCGCGGACCGGGGTGAGCCAGCCGGACAGCCAGGCGCGGCCCCGGATACGATGGGGCACGGACACCGGCGCCACATCAGTGATCTCGATCACTGCTGCGAGGTCGTCGTCCTGGGCGTGAGCGGCGGCTCTGGCCGCCGCGGATTCCCCGGAAACGAGGAGAACCACGTCCCCGTCCGGGGTGGCGGTCCGTGCGGCCGGCACCCCTGTCCCGAGCGCGGCGGGCTCCCTCGGACCCCGAGTGGCACGAGCACCCGCCAGTGTGAGGGATACTGAGGCGTTGGACTCTACGAGGGTTCGTACGCGTTCGGCTCCGGTGAGCTGTCGAACGCCTTCCCTGGGACGCGGCTGACCTTGCCTACCGTCGTCGTAAGCGGACGTGGATCGTTTCTCGTCCGAACTGCGGTGCGCACTGGGCAGGGGGATCCCATGCGGTCGAGACATTACGTCCTCCTCGAAATAAGGTAAGGCTCACCTAACTTACATGGAGGTAGGTTCCACGTGAACCAGGCACGACCCAAGGTCAAGAAGTCGCGTGCGCTCGGCATCGCCCTGACGCCGAAGGCCGTCAAGTACTTCGAGGCCCGCCCTTACCCGCCGGGTGAGCACGGCCGTGGCCGCAAGCAGAACTCGGACTACAAGGTCCGTCTGCTCGAGAAGCAGCGTCTGCGCGCCCAGTACGACATCAGCGAGAAGCAGATGGCGCGCGCGTACGACCGCGCGAAGAAGGTCTCCGGCAAGACCGGCGAGGCCCTGGTCGTCGAGCTCGAGCGTCGTCTGGACGCCCTGGTGCTGCGTTCGGGCATCGCCCGCACCATCTACCAGGCCCGCCAGATGGTCGTCCACGGCCACATCGAGGTCAACGGTGGCAAGGTCGACAAGCCGTCGTTCCGTGTCCGTCCGGACGACGTCATCACCGTGCGCGAGCGCAGCCGCGAGAAGCACCCCTTCCAGGTCGCCCGCGAGGGTGGCTACGCCGGCGAGGGCGAGACCCCGCGTTACCTCCAGGTCAACCTGAAGGCCCTGGCCTTCCGCCTGGACCGCGAGCCGCAGCGCAAGGAGATCCCCGTGATCTGCGACGAGCAGCTCGTCGTCGAGTACTACGCCCGCTGATGCGGTCGTAGCCTCACCCGGCTGTACGCGAGGCCCGCAGCACCCCACCGGGGGGCTGCGGGCCTCCGCCGTTCCCGCGTCCGCTTCCCTCCCCGGAACGCCCGCCCGGCAGCCGGACCGGCCCCCGCAGCGCCCGCTCCGCCAGGGCGTCCACGCCCAGGTCCCGCCCCCGCGCGGCCGCCTCCGCGTACTCGGCCCGGCCCAGCGCCTCGCGGCAGCGCTCTTCGCACATCAGCCGCGGCGCGTTGAAGTACCCCGAGCCGAACAGCTGCAGCCCCACCGACCCCCACACCGGCTCCACCGCGCCCTGCAGCAGGGCCGCCTCCGCCGGGTGCCCTTCGGTGACCGTCACCAGCGCCAGCAGCTCCACCGCCAGCACCAGGCCCACCAGATCGCGGAACGCGTGGTTCACCGCCACGCACTCGGCCAGCAGACGCCGCGCCGCCGCCGGATCCCCCGCGTCCAGCGCCGCGTACGCCAGCACGTACAGCGCGTACGTCTTCGTCCAGCGCTCCCCGCGCTCCTCGCAGTGCTCCCGCACCTCTTCGCACAGCGCCCGCGCCGCCGACAGGTCGCCCTGGAAGGCCAGCACCATCGCCAGCTCCACCTGGCACATGAGCACGTTGCTGTTCAGCTCCCCGGCCGCCCGGTACCGCTCCAGCGCCGAGGACAGCAGCTCGCCCGCCCGCTCCATGTCGTCGGACACCAGCGCCAGGCAGCCCAGCCGGTGGACCGCGTACGCCGCCGCCACCGCGTTCCCGGCCGCCTCCGCCCCCTCCCGGCACTCGTGCAGCGCGCCCAGCGCGGCCACGGCATCGCCCTGCAGCGCCGCCACGTACCCCAGCACCCACAGCGCCTTCAGCCGCGAGGTGTCCGCGTCCGTGCCGCGCGCCGCCTCCCGCTCCAGCGCCCGGTCCAGCCACAGCCGGCCCTCGGCCAGCCGGCCGCAGCCCGCCCAGTAGAACCACAGCGTGCCCGCGAGGAACCGGCCCAGATGGACCTCCTCGGGATCCTCCAGGCAGCAGTCCAGCGCCAGCCGCAGGTTCGGCAGCTCCGCCTCCACCAGCGCCGCCACCTCCGGCTGCCGGTCGCCGAACCAGTCCACCTCGCACCAGGTCGCCAGCCCCAGGTACCAGTCCCGGTGCCGCCGCCGCAGCCGCCCGGTGTCGCCCAGCGACTCCAGCCAGTCCGCCCCGTACGCCCGTACGGTCTCCAGCATCCGGTAGCGGACACCAACCGCCGTGTCCTCCCGGACCAGCAGCGACTGGTCCAGCAGCGCGCCCAGCAGGTCCAGCACCTCCTCCACCGGGAGGTCCGGGCCCGCGCACACGTACTCCGCCGCGTCCAGGTCGAACCGCCCGCCGAACACCGACAGCCGCGCCCACAGCAGCCGCTCCCGCGCCGTGCACAGCTCATGGCTCCAGCCGATCGCCGTCCGCAGCGCCCGGTGGCGGGGCAGCACCCCGCGGGTTCCGCCCGCCAGCAGCCGGAACCGGTCGTCCAGCCGGGCCAGCACCTGCTCCGCGGACAGCGCGCGCAGCCGCGCCGCCGCCAGCTCCAGGGCCAGCGGGATCCCGTCCAGGCGGGCGCACAGTTCCGCGAGCACCCCCGGGTCCGCGGCGAACCCCGGATCGGCCGCCCCCGCCCGCGCCTCCAGCAGCCGTACGGAGTCCTCGGCGCCCAGCGGCGCCAGCGGGAACGCCCGCTCCCCGTCGACGGCGAAGGGCCGCCGGCCGGCCGCCAGCACCCGCAGCCCCGGCGCCCGCCCCAGCAGTTCCACCACCAGCTCGGCACAGTCGTCGACCAGTTGCTCGAACCCGTCCAGCACCAGCAGCAGTGTCCGGTCCGCCAGGTGCTCGGCCAGCACCACCCGGGGCGGCCGCACGGTGTGGTCGGTCAGCCCCAGGGCCTCGGCCAGCGACAGCGCCAGCAGCGCGGGATCGCGCACGGAGGACAGACCGGCGAGCCAGACCCCGTCGGGGAAGCGTTCCTGCGCCGCCCGCGCTGCCGCCACCGCCAGCCGGGACTTCCCCACCCCGCCGACCCCGGTCACCGTCACCAGCCGCGAGGAATCCAGCAGCCGCCCCAGCGAGGCCAGTTCGGCACCCCGCCCGACCAGGCCGGAGAGCTCCGAGGGAAGATTGCCGTGGGTCCCGGTCCGCATGGGACACGGAGCGTAGTGCTCCGGATGCGCCGCGTACAAGGCTGCCCGCTCTCCTGCGGAATTCCGGTACGGAGGGCCACCCCCGGCGCGATAGGGTCGGGGCAGGACTTTTCTTAGACTTTCAGGGAGCGGTGCAACGTGTCCGGTGGAGAGGTGGCCGGGATCATCGTGGCCGTCTTCTGGGCGATCCTGGTCTCCTTCCTCGCGCTGGCGCTGGTGAGGCTGGCGCAGACGCTGAAGGCGGCGACCAAGCTGGTCGCGGACGTGACCGAGCAGGCCGTCCCGCTCCTCGCAGACGCCTCCACCACCGTCCGCTCCGCACGCACCCAGCTCGACAAGGTCGACGCGATCACCAGCGACGTCCAGGAGGTCACCTCCAACGCCTCCGCGCTCAGCTCCACCGTGGCCAGCACCTTCGGCGGCCCGCTGGTCAAGGTCGCGGCCTTCGGGTACGGGGTGCGCAAGGCACTGGGCCGAACGGACGACGTGCCGGCGCGCTCGGAGCGACGTAGCGTGATCGTCGGACGGACCGTGCCGGCCGCCCGGCGCCGCAAGCAGAAGGGCTAGACCGCGATGTTCCGCCGCACCTTCTGGTTCACCGCCGGCGCTGCCGCCGGGGTGTGGGCCACCACCAAGGTCAACCGCAAGCTGAAGCAGCTGACCCCGGAGAGCCTCGCCGCCCAGGCCGCAGACAAGGCCGTGGAGGCGGGCCACCGGCTCAAGGACTTCGCCCTCGACGTCAAGGCGGGAATGGCCCGGCGCGAGGACGAGCTGAACGATGCCCTGGGGCTGACCCAGGATCCGGACCGGCCCGGCGACGTACGCGCCCTCCCCGGGCCGCGCGGCCTGCGGGCCATCCAGAACGACAACTCTCGATCCACCTACTCGTACAACCGGAATGAGGACCACTAATGGAGTCGGCTGAGATCCGCCGTCGCTGGCTGAGCTTCTTCGAGGAGCGCGGTCACACCGTCGTCCCTTCGGCGTCGCTCATCGCGGACGACCCGACTCTGCTGCTGGTCAACGCGGGCATGGTGCCGTTCAAGCCGTACTTCCTCGGTGAGACCAAGCCGCCGGCCCCGCGCGCCACCAGCGTGCAGAAGTGCGTCCGTACGCCCGACATCGAAGAGGTCGGCAAGACCACCCGCCACGGCACGTTCTTCCAGATGTGCGGCAACTTCTCCTTCGGCGACTACTTCAAGGAAGGCGCCATCAAGTACGCCTGGGAGCTGCTCACCAGCTCCGTGGCGGACGGCGGCTACGGCCTGGAGCCGGAGAAGCTCTGGATCACCGTCTACCTCGACGACGACGAGGCCGAGACGATCTGGCGCGACGTGATCGGCGTCCCCGCCGAGCGCATCCAGCGCCTGGGCAAGAAGGACAACTTCTGGTCCATGGGCGTGCCCGGTCCCTGCGGCCCCTGCTCCGAGATCAACTACGACCGCGGCCCCGAGTTCGGCGTCGAGGGCGGCCCGGCCGTCAACGACGAGCGGTACGTCGAGATCTGGAACCTCGTCTTCATGCAGTACGAGCGGGGTGCCGGCGACGGCAAGGAGGACTTCCCGATCCTCGGCGACCTGCCGTCCAAGAACATCGACACCGGTCTCGGCCTCGAGCGCCTGGCGATGATCCTGCAGGGCGTGCAGAACATGTACGAGACCGACACCCTGCGCGTCGTCATGGACAAGGCCACCGAGCTGACCGGGGTCCGCTACGGCGCCGCGAAGGACACCGACGTCTCGATGCGCGTGGTCGCCGACCACATGCGCACCTCCGTGATGCTCATCGGCGACGGTGTCACCCCCGGCAACGAGGGCCGCGGCTACGTGCTGCGCCGCATCATGCGCCGCGCCATCCGCAACATGCGCCTCATGGGCGCCACCGGCCCGGTGGTCCAGGACCTCCTCGACGTCGTGATCGACACGATGGGGCAGCAGTACCCCGAGCTGATCACCGACCGCAAGCGCATCGAGACCGTCGCGCTCGCCGAAGAGGCCGCCTTCCTCAAGGCCCTCAAGGGCGGCACCAACATCCTCGACACCGCGGTCACCGAGACCAAGGCCGCCGGCGGCTCCGTGCTCTCCGGCGACAAGGCGTTCCTGCTCCACGACACCTGGGGCTTCCCGATCGACCTCACCCTGGAGATGGCCGCCGAGCAGGGCCTCTCCGTGGACGAGCAGGGCTTCCGCCGCCTGATGCAGGAGCAGCGCGACCGCGCCAAGGCCGACGCCAAGGCCAAGAAGACCGGCCACGCCGACGTCTCCGCCTACCGCGAGATCGCCGACGGCTCCGGCGCCACCGAATTCACCGGCTACGCCACCAACCAGGGCGAGGCCACCATCGTCGGCCTCCTGGTCAACGGCGTCTCCTCGCCCGCCGCCTCCGAGGGCGACGAGGTCGAGGTCGTCCTCGACCGCACCCCCTTCTACGCCGAGGGCGGCGGCCAGCTCGCCGACCAGGGCCGGATCAAGCTCGACTCGGGCGCCGTCATCGAGGTCCGCGACGTCCAGCAGCCGGTCCCCGGCGTCTCCGTGCACAAGGGCTCCGTCCAGGTCGGCGAGGTGACGGTGGGCGCCTCCGCCTACGCCGCCATCGACGTCAAGCGCCGCCGGGCCATCGCCCGCGCCCACTCGGCCACCCACCTGACCCACCAGGCGCTGCGCGACGCCCTCGGCCCGACCGCCGCCCAGGCCGGTTCCGAGAACAGCCCCGGCCGCTTCCGCTTCGACTTCGGCTCCCCGAACGCCGTCCCCGGCACGGTCCTCACCGACGTCGAGCAGAAGATCAACGACGTGCTCTCGCGCGAGCTGGACGTCACCGCCGAGATCATGAGCATCGACGAGGCGAAGAAGCAGGGTGCCATCGCCGAGTTCGGCGAGAAGTACGGCGAGCGCGTGCGCGTCGTCACCATCGGCGACTTCTCCAAGGAGCTGTGCGGTGGCACGCACGTCACCAACACCGCCCACCTCGGCCTGGTGAAGCTGCTCGGCGAGTCCTCCATCGGCTCCGGCGTGCGCCGTGTCGAGGCCCTGGTCGGCGTGGACGCGTACAACTTCCTCGCCAAGGAGCACACGGTCGTCGCCCAGCTCCAGGAGCTGGTCAAGGGCCGCCCGGAGGAGCTCCCCGAGAAGATCGCCACCATGCTCGGCAAGCTGAAGGACGCCGAGAAGGAGATCGAGAAGTTCCGCGCCGAGAAGGTCCTCCAGGCCGCCGCCGGTCTGGCCGCCGGCGCCCAGGACATCCGCGGCGTGGCCGTGGTCACCGGGCAGGTGCCGGACGGCACCGGCGCCGACGACCTGCGCAAGCTGGTCCTCGACGTGCGCGGCCGGCTGCAGCAGCTCTCGGGGGCCGCCGACCGCCCGGCCGTGGTCGCCCTGTTCGCCGTGGCGAACGACCGCCCGCTGACCGTCATCGCCACCAACGAGACGGCCCGCGAGCGCGGCCTCAAGGCCGGTGACCTGGTGCGCACCGCCGCCAAGACCCTCGGCGGCGGCGGTGGCGGCAAGCCCGACGTCGCCCAGGGCGGCGGCCAGAACCCGGCCGCGGTCGGCGACGCCATCGCCGCCGTCGAGCGTCTGGTGGGGGAGACCGCGTAATGACGCTGCGCCGTGGCCGACGCCTCGCGATCGATGTCGGTGACGCCCGGATCGGGGTCGCCTCCTGCGACCCCGACGGGGTGTTGGCCACACCGGTGGAGACCGTGCCGGGACGCGACGTCCCGGCCGCGCACCGCCGGCTGCGCCAGCTGGTGGCGGAGTACGAGCCCCTGGAAGTGGTGGTCGGCCTGCCGCGTTCGCTCAGCGGACGCGAGGGGCCGGCCGCGGCCAAGGTCCGCGCCTTCGCCACCGAACTGGCCAAGGGCATCAAGCCGGTGACGGTCCGTCTGGTGGACGAGCGGATGACCACGGTCACCGCGGCCCAGGGCCTGCGGGCCTCGGGGAAGAACGCCAAGAAGGGCCGCTCGGTCATCGACCAGGCAGCCGCTGTGATCATCCTTCAGAACGCTCTTGAGACCGAACGGGTATCGGGAAATCCGCCCGGCGAGTGCGTCGAAGTGGTCATCTGATCGCGATACGGTAACGTTCCGCGCGATGTGGCGGCATTCGAACAGCCGTCGGCTATTCGACGCGGCGCGGCGTTAGGGAATCGATGACTGAGTATGGGCGGGGCCAGGCCCCCGAACCGTGGCACCCCGAGGACCCCCTCTACGGGGACCCGGGGTGGACGGGACAGCACCAGGTCCCGCAGCACTATCCCCAGGCCCACGCCCAGCAGCCCCAGTACCCGGACCCGCAGCAGTACGCGGGCCAGCAGTACCAGAACGGCCAGTACCACAACCCCCAGTACCCGAACTTCCAGGAGCCGAACTTCCAGGACCCGCAGTACCAGGGGCACCCGCAGGCGCCGCAGTTCCAGCAACCTCCGCAGTTCCAGCAACCTCCGCAGTTCCAGCAGCAGATGCCGCACATGCCGCAGGGGCAGCAGCCGCAGCAGCAGCCGTATTTCGGCCAGCAGCAGGCCTACGACACCCAGGGTGGCCAGTTCCAGCCCCCGGCCGCGCCCCAGGCGCCCTACGGGGGCGACCCGTACGGCGGGGGCCCCGACCCGTACCCCCAGCAGCAGGCGACCGCGTATCCCGGCGAGACCGCCGACGACTACGGCACGGAAGAGGCTTACCCGCCGCCGGAGGCCCCGGGCCGCCGCCGGCCCGCCACCGAATGGCAGGAGGACGGCGAGGACGCCGATCCCGCCGCGGAGGACCAGGCCGACGACGGCGAGGGCGACGACGACGGCACGCCTCCCGGCGGCCGCCGCAACGCCCGCGGCAAGGACGGCGGCAAGGGCAAGGGCAAGGAGAAGGCCAAGAAGGGCAAAGGCCGCAACGGCGTCGCCTGCCTGTTCGTGGCGCTCGTCCTGGTCGGCGGTGTGGGCGGCGTCGGCTACTACGGCTACTCCTTCCTGCAGGACCGGTTCGGCGCGCCCGAGGACTACACGGGCGAGGGCGGCGAGCCCGTCGACGTGGAGATCAAGGCCGGTGCCAACCTCACCGACATGGCAGTCGCGCTCAAGGAAGCCGGCGTGGTCAAGAGCGTCCAGGCCTTCGTGGACGCGGCCAACGCCGACCCCAAGTCGAAGCTGATCCAGCCGGGCCTCTACCCGCTGAAGAAGGGCATGTCCGCCAAGTCGGCCCTCGAGCTGATGAGCGACCCGAAGAAGCTGAACGTCCTCACGATCCCCGAGGGCAAGCGCAACGTCGAGATCTACAAGGAGATCGACAAGCGCCTCAGGAAGCCCGAGGGCACCACCGCGGACATCGCCAAGAAGGAGTTCAAGACCCTGGGGCTGCCCGCCTGGGCGAACAGCAGCAAGGACATCAAGGACCCGCTGGAAGGCTTCCTCTGGCCGGCCCGCTACGACCTCGGCAAGGACTCGACCCCGCAGTCGCTCCTCAAGCAGATGGTGGCCAAGGCCAACGAGGCCTACACCGAAGAGGACGTCCAGGGCCAGGCGGCCAAGCTCGGCCTGCAGAACCCGCTCCAGGTCGTCACCCTCGCCAGCCTGGTCCAGGCCGAGGGCAACAACAAGCCCGACTTCGACAAGATCGCCCGGGTCGTCTACAACCGTCTGGAGCCGGACAACACCGAGACCTACGGTCTGCTGGACTTCGACTCCACGATCAACTACATGAAGGGCCAGAGCACCCTGGACGTCGGCTCCGTCGACAAGCTCCGCACGCTCAACGACCCGTACAACACCTACAAGATCAAGGGCCTGCCTCCCGGCCCGATCGGGAACCCCGGTCAGGAGGCCCTGCACTCCGCGCTCAACCCCGAGCCCGGGCCCTGGTTCTACTTCGTGTCCCTGGAGAAGCGGACCCTGTTCGCGACCACCAACGAAGAGCACAACCAGAACCGCGCGGAGTACGAGAAGGAAAGGCAAGAGAAGAAGCAGTGAAGCGCGCAGCGGTGCTCGGATCGCCCATCGAGCACTCCCTCTCCCCGGTCCTGCACCGCGCCGCCTACGAGGAGCTCGGCCTCGCCGACTGGTCCTACGACCGGTTCGAGATCGACGAGGCCGCGCTCCCCGGCTTCGTCGCGGAGCTCGGCCCGGAGTGGGCCGGGCTGTCGCTGACCATGCCGCTCAAGCGGGCGATCATCCCGCTGCTGGACGGCATCAGCGACACCGCCGCCTCCGTGGAGGCGGTCAACACGGTCGTCCGGACCGAGGACGGCCGGCTCACGGGCGACAACACCGACATCCCCGGTCTGATCGCCGCGCTGCGCGAGCGGGGCGTGGAGAAGGTCGCCTCGGCGGCCGTGCTCGGCGCCGGCGCCACCGCCTCCTCCGCCCTGGCCGCGCTCTCCCGGATCTGCTCCGGCGAGGTCACCGCCTACGTGCGCTCCCGGGCCCGCGCTGACGAGATGCGGCAGTGGGGCGAACGGCTCGGCGTCCCCGTCCGCACGGCCGACTGGGCGGACGCGGCGGCGGCCCTGAGCGCTCCCCTCGTGATCGCCACCACTCCGGCGGGCACCACCGACGCGCTGGCCGGCGCCGTGCCGGAGAACCCCGGCACCCTCTTCGACGTGCTCTACGACCCCTGGCCGACGCCGCTGGCCGCCGCCTGGTCGGAGCAGGGCGGGAAGCTGCTCGGCGGCCTCGACCTGCTGGTCCACCAGGCGGTCCTCCAGGTCGAGCAGATGACCGGCCGACCGGGGCCGCTGGCGGCCATGCGGGCCGCCGGACAGCGCGCTCTGGACTCCCGCTCGAAGCACACCTGACGGACAAGGCGTCCGATAGCTGGACCTGGGCCCTTCAAACGGGCCCGGACGTGGGAGGATCAGTGTGGCGGACCAGGGCTGCGCGCCCCGGTCGGCCCACAGCCGGATCACGCGCGAGCATGAGGAGCATCGTTGAGCAGGTTGCGTTGGCTGACGGCCGGAGAGTCCCACGGACCGGCGCTGGTCGCGACGCTGGAGGGTCTTCCCGCCGGCGTTCCGGTCACCACCGAGCTGGTGGCCGACCACCTGGCTCGGCGTCGGCTGGGCTATGGCCGCGGTGCCCGCATGAAGTTCGAGCAGGACGAGATCACCTTCCTGGGTGGCGTCCGGCACGGACTGTCCCTCGGGTCGCCGGTCGCCGTGATGGTCGGCAACAGCGAGTGGCCCAAGTGGGAGACCGTCATGTCGGCCGACCCGGTCGACCCGTCGCTGCTCAAGGACACCGGCCGCAACGCGCCGCTGACCCGTCCGAGGCCCGGCCACGCCGACCTCGCCGGCATGCAGAAGTACGGCTTCGACGAGGCCCGGCCGATCCTGGAGCGCGCCAGCGCCCGTGAGACCGCCGCCCGTGTCGCCCTCGGTGCGATCGCCCGCTCCTTCCTCAAGGAGGTCGCCGGCATCGAGATCGTCTCCCACGTCGTCGAGCTGGCCGCGGCCAAGGCCCCGTACGGGGTCTACCCGACCCCCGCCGACGTCGAGAAGCTCGACGCCGACCCGGTGCGCTGCCTCGACGCCGACGCGAGCAAGGCGATGGTCGCGGAGATCGACCAGGCCCACAAGGACGGCGACACCCTCGGCGGCGTCGTTGAGGTCCTGGCCTACGGGGTCCCCGTCGGCCTCGGCTCCCACGTCCACTGGGACCGCCGTCTCGACGCCCGCCTCGCCGGCGCCCTCATGGGCATCCAGGCCATCAAGGGCGTCGAGGTCGGCGACGGCTTCGAGCTCGCCCGCGTGCCCGGCTCGAAGGCGCACGACGAGATCGTCTCCACCCCCGAGGGCATCAAGCGCACCTCCGGCCGCGCCGGCGGCACCGAGGGCGGCCTGACCACTGGCGAGCTGCTGCGCGTACGGGCCGCCATGAAGCCCATCGCGACCGTTCCGCGGGCCCTGGCGACCGTCGACGTCGCCACCGGTGAGGCGGCCGCCGCCCACCACCAGCGTTCCGACGTGTGCGCCGTGCCGGCCGCCGGCATCGTCGCCGAGGCCATGGTCGCCCTGGTCCTCGCCGATGCCGTCGTCGAGAAGTTCGGCGGGGACTCCGTCCCGGAGACCCGCCGCAACGTGCAGGCGTACCTCGACAACCTCCACATCCGGTGACCGGCGGACCACTGGTCGTCCTGGTCGGGCCCATGGGGTCCGGCAAGTCCACGGTGGGGGCGCTGCTCGCCGAGCGGCTCGGCGTCGCCTACCGGGACACCGACGCGGACATCGTCGGGGCCCAGGGCCGGCCGATCTCCGACATCTTCGTCGACGAGGGCGAACCGTACTTCCGTGAGCTGGAGCGCCAGGCCGTCGCGGCCGCGGTCGCCGAGCACGCCGGAGTACTCGCCCTCGGCGGCGGCGCCGTCCTCGACGAGGGCACCCGCGAGCTGCTGACCGGCCTGCCCGTGGTCTATCTGTCGATGGACGTGGAGGAGGCCGTGCGCCGGGTGGGCCTGAACACCGCCCGCCCGCTGCTGGCCGTCAATCCGCGCCGGCAGTGGCGCGAGCTGATGGAGGCCCGCCGCCACCTCTACACCGAAGTCGCGCGCGTCGTCGTGGCCACCGACGACCGCACCCCCGCAGAGGTCGCCCAGGCGGTCCTCGACGCACTGGAGTTGAAGGACGCATGACGGAGCAGGACACCGGCCGGGACCAGGTCACGCGGATCCACGTCGGCGGCAGCGCCGGCCACGACCCGTACGAGGTCCTGGTCGGCAACCAGCTGCTCGGCGAGCTCGCCGGGCTGGTGGGCACGAAGGCCCAGCGGGTCGCCGTGATCCACCCCGAGGCCCTGGCCTCCACCGGCGAGGCCCTGCGCGACGACCTCGCCGAGCAGGGCTACGAGGCGATCGCCATTCAGGTGCCGAACGCCGAGGAGGCCAAGACCGCCGAGGTCGCCGCCTACTGCTGGAAGGCGCTCGGCCAGTCCGGGTTCACCCGCACCGACGTCATCGTCGGCGTGGGCGGCGGCGCCACCACCGACCTGGCGGGCTTCGTCGCGGCCAGCTGGCTGCGCGGGGTGCGCTGGATCGCCGTCCCCACCACCGTGCTCGCCATGGTGGACGCGGCCGTCGGCGGCAAGACCGGCATCAACACCGCCGAGGGCAAGAACCTCGTCGGCGCCTTCCACCCGCCGGCCGGGGTCCTCTGCGACCTCGCCGCGCTCGGCTCGCTGCCGGTCAACGACTACGTGTCCGGCCTCGCCGAGATCATCAAGGCCGGTTTCATCGCCGACCCGGTGATCCTCGACCTGATCGAGGCGGACCCGGAGGGCGCCCGCACGCCCGACGGCCCGCACACGGCCGAGCTGATCGTCCGCTCGATCCAGGTCAAGGCCGACGTGGTCTCCAGCGACCTGAAGGAATCCGGGCTGCGGGAGATCCTCAACTACGGCCACACCCTCGCGCACGCCATCGAGAAGAACGAGCGCTACAAGTGGCGGCACGGCGCGGCCGTCTCCGTCGGCATGGTCTTCGCCGCCGAACTCGGTCGGCTGGCCGGACGCCTGGACGACGCCACCGCCGACCGGCACAAGGCCATCCTGGCCTCCGTCGGGCTGCCGCTCACCTACCGCGGCGACCAGTGGCCCAAGCTGCTGCAGACCATGCAGGTCGACAAGAAGTCGCGGGGCAACCTGCTGCGCTTCATCGTCCTGGACGGCCTGGCCAAGCCGACGGTCCTGGAGGGCCCCGACCCGGCCCACCTGATCGCCGCGTACGGCGAGGTGTCCGCGTGAGCGGCGGCCCCGGCCGCCCGGTCCTGGTGCTGAACGGCCCGAACCTGGGCCGGCTCGGCTCCCGCGAGCCCGATGTGTACGGGGCCACCTCGTACGCCGGTCTGGTGGAGAGCTGCACCGAGCTCGGCGCGGAGCTCGGCTTCGCCGTCGAGGTCCGGGAGACCAACGACGAGGGCGAGCTCGTCCGCTGGCTGCACGAGGCCGCGGACGGGCGGATCCCCGTGGTCATCAACCCCGGCGCGTTCACGCACTACTCGTACGCGATGCGCGACGCCGCGGCCCAGCGCACCGCCCCGCTGATCGAGGTGCACATCTCCAACCCGTACGCGCGGGAGGAGTTCCGGCACACCTCGGTCATCGCCGCCGTGGCCACCGGAACGGTGGCCGGCTTCGGCCTCGGCTCCTACCGGCTGGCGCTCCGCGCGCTGGCCGAGGAAGTCTCCGGCTGAGATAACGTTCTCGCATCAGCAGCCGGCCGTGAACGGGACGAACCGGCCGTGAACGGGACGGAGTGGCAGCGGATGCAGCACGGAGTGGGGGACTGGGGGCCGCCGGGACATCACCCGGGCGTGCCCCCGCACCCGCCGATACCCCCCGCGCAGGGCTGGCCGGGTTCCCCGGTCGCCCCGGTGCCGGAGGCCACCGGGCACATTCCGCTGCCTCCGCCGGCCGTGCCCGGCACCGGCGCGGCCACCCTCTCGGTCCTGCTGATCGGCCCGGCCGGGGCCGGCAAGACGACCGTGGCCCGGCACTGGGCCAGCACCCGGCCGGTGGCCACCGCGCACATCAGCCTGGACGACGTCCGCGAATGGGTCTGCGCCGGTTTCGCGGACCCGCAGGCGGGCTGGAACGACCACTCCGAGGCGCAGTACCGCCTCGCCCGCCGCACCTGCGGATTCGCCGCCCGCAACTTCCTCGCCAACGGGATCTCCTGCATCGTCGACGACGCGGTGTTCCCCGACCGGCCGGTGGTGGGCCTCGGCGGCTGGAAGCGCCACATGGGTCCCGGACTGCTCCCGGTGGTCCTGCTGCCCGGCCTGGAGATCGTGCTCGAACGCAACGCGGAGCGCTCCGGCAACCGCCGCCTCTCGGATGAGGAGGTCGCCCGCATCCACGGCCGCATGGCCGGCTGGTACGGCTCGGGCCTCCCGATCATCGACAACTCGAACCTGGACGTGGAGGCCACCTCCCGGGCCCTGGACGAGGCGCTGGCCCGGGCGCTGGCCGCCCCGCCCCGCTGGTAGCCGGACCCCGGCCGGACGCGCTCGGCGGGCAAGGCCGCGGCTACGCAAATACGCTCGAACCATGTCAGACGTGTACGCCGCCCGCAGAGCCCTGCTTCGCGACCGCTGCGCCGCAACCGGCAACACCGCCGCCCTGATCACGCGTCCGGCGAACATCCGCTACCTCGCCGGTGCCAGCCCGGCCGGTGCCGTGCTGCTGGTGGGCACGGCGGACGACGTGCTGTTCAGTCCCGGAGCTCCCACCGGCGAGCCGGACGAGGGCCGGCTCGACGAACAGCTCGCGCTGACCGTGCTGGCCACTCCCGGCGCGGACCCGGCGGTCGCCGCCGCCGACCTGGCCGCGGGCCCCGCCGTCCGCGCAGAGGCCCTCGCCGTGGAGGAGCACCACCTCACCGTCGCCCGGCACCGCGCCCTCCGCTCGGTCGCCCCCCGGCTTCGCCTGGCGGACCTCGGCACCGCCGTGGAACAGCAGCGGCTGGTCAAGGACGAGGAGGAGATCGCCTGCCTGCGGATCGCCGCCGAGATCGCCGACCAGGCGCTCGGCGAGCTGCTGGAGTCGATCCTGGTCGGCCGGACGGAACGGCACCTCGCCCTCGAACTGGAACGGCGGCTCGTCGACCACGGCGCCGACGGCCCCGCCTTCCCCACCTCGGTGGGCACCGGCCCGAACTCCGGCCGGTCCCGCCACCGCCCCTCCGACCGACGGGTCGAGGAGGGCGACTTCCTCTCGGTCTGCCTGGGTGCCGCGTACCGCGGATACCGCTGCGAGATCGGCCGTACCTTCGTGATCGGCACCACTCCCGCCGACTGGCAGATCGAGCTGTACGACGTCGTGTTCGCGGCCCAGCGGGCCGGCCGGGAGGCGCTGCTGCCCGGTGCCGCCTACCGGGACGTGGATCACGCCGCGCGCTCCGTGCTGGACTCCGCCGGCCACGGCGAGGCCCTCACGCCGTGCACCGGCCACGGCGTCGGTCTCGAAATCGACGAGGACCCGCAGCTTGCACCTGCGGCCATGGGTAAACTGGACGCTTGCGTGCCGGTCACCGTCGAACCGGGGGTTCACCTCCCCGGGCGGGGAGGTGTCCGGATCGATGACACGCTCGTCGTGCGCCCCGAGGCGGACGGCGGTCCCGAGCTACTCACCATTACGACCAAGGAGCTGCTCGCGCTGTAGCCGACGCTGTGCGCGCGCCGCGGGCCCTTGGCCTTCCAGTGCAGGAGATTCCGCAACCGTGGCTTCCACGAACGACCTCAAGAACGGCATGGTGCTCAAGCTCGATGGCGGCCAGCTCTGGTCCGTCGTCGAGTTCCAGCACGTCAAGCCCGGCAAGGGCCCGGCCTTCGTGCGCACCAAGCTCAAGAACGTGCTGTCCGGCAAGGTCGTCGACAAGACCTTCAACGCCGGCATCAAGGTCGACACGGCCACCATCGACCGTCGCGACATGCAGTTCTCCTACATGGACGGCGAGTACTTCGTCTTCATGGACCTGGAGACCTACGACCAGCTGCACATCGACCGCAAGGTCGTGGGCGACGCCGCCAACTTCCTCATCGAGGGCTTCGAGGCGTCGGTCGCCCGCCACGAGGGCGAGGTGCTCTACGTCGAGCTCCCGGCCGCGGTCGAGCTGACCATCCAGCACACCGACCCGGGCGTCCAGGGCGACCGCTCCACCGGTGGCACCAAGCCCGCCACCCTGGAGACCGGCCACGAGATCCAGGTGCCGCTCTTCGTCACCACCGGCGAGAAGGTCAAGGTCGACACCCGCAACAGCTCTTACCTCGGCCGGGTGAACGACTAACCGTGGCTGCCCGCAGCAACGCGCGCAAGCGCGCCTTCCAGATCATCTTCGAGGCCGACCAGCGCGGGGTGCCCGTGCGCGAGGTCCTCGCGGACTGGATCCGCCACTCGCGGAGCGACAGCCGTCAGCCCCCCGTCAACGAGTTCACGATGAATCTCGTGGAGGGCTACGCCGAACGGGTGAACCGGATCGACGACCTCATCGCCACCTACGCCGTGGACTGGGACCTGGACCGCATGCCGGCCGTGGACCGGAACATCGTGCGCCTGGGTGCCTACGAGCTGATCTGGGTGGACGAGACCCCGGACGCCGTGGCGATCGACGAGGCCGTTCAGCTCGCCAAGGAGTTCTCCACCGACGACTCCCCGTCGTTCGTGAACGGACTGCTCGGCCGCTTCAAGGACCTCAAGCCCAGCCTCCGCCGCGGCGAGGACTGACCGGGCGGGTCGTCCGGCAGGGGCGAGAAGCCGGACATGCGCCGGACATGCGGAAGGGCCCGCAGCGCACATGCGCTGCGGGCCCTTCCGTTACCGCGTATACGTTTCTTCAGATCTGTGGGCCCGTGACCGGGGGAGCGTCACGCTTCCTCGTGGGCGACGGCCCGGCGGGCGTCCGCGTCCAGCACGCCCCAGCTGATCAGCTGCTCGGTCAGCACCGAGGGGGACTGGTCGTAGATGACCGCCAGCGTGCGCAGGTCGTCCTGGCGGATCGACAGCACCTTGCCGTTGTAGTCACCGCGCTGGCTCTGGATGGTGGCCGCGTAGCGCTGCAGCGGACCGGCCTTCTCGGCGGGCACGTGGGCCAGCCGCTCCAGGTCCAGACGCAGCTTCGGCGGCGGCTCGGCCGCGCCGCCGGGGGTGGTGCCCGGCAGGAGTTCCTGCACCGGCACGCCGTAGAAGTCCGCGAGCTCGGCGAGGCGCTGGACGGTCACGGCGCGGTCCCCGCGCTCGTACGACCCGACCACCACGGCCTTCCACCGGCCCTGCGACTTCTCCTCGACACCGTGGAGGGAGAGGCCCTGCTGGGTGCGGATGGCGCGGAGCTTTGCCCCGAGCTGTTTGGCGTATTCGCTGGACATAACGCTCCCGGACGCTGTGACGCTGTGACTACTGGGCACTGCATAGCACTGTGACTACAGAGCACTGTGACTACTTGACCACATGCGGCTCCGCCGTGCGGCTGGTAACTCACTGTGAGGTTACGCAGCGTTACTTGGCCCCGTCAAGCCGAATGGACCGGCTCGCACCCCTGGGAGGGATCTCCGCGACCCCCGGTGCGGAGCCCCTCGGGCAGCCCTGGTAACGTGGCTCGCGTACATCAGTACACAGACGTCCTTTAAGAACCGTCCCGTGAGGCGGAGAAGGAGGTCCTCTTCATGGACGCCCAGGCAGCTCAGCTCGAGACCGGCGACGCCCGCCCCGTACTGGAGGCGCAGGACATCGCCCGGGTCCTCACCCGTATCGCCCACGAGATCGTCGAACGCGCCAAGGGCGCCGACGACGTGGTGCTCCTCGGCATTCCCACCCGCGGTGTGTTCCTCGCCCGCCGGCTGGCCGCGAAGCTCGAGGAGATCACCGGAAGCAAGATCCCGGTCGGCTCCCTCGACATCACCATGTACCGCGACGACCTGCGGATGAAGCCCGCCCGTGCGATCGGCCGCACCGAGATCCCCGGTGACGACATCGACGGCCGGCTCGTGGTCCTCGTCGACGACGTGCTCTTCTCCGGCCGCACCATCCGCGCCGCGCTGGACGCCCTCGGCGACCTCGGCCGCCCCCGCGCCGTGCAGCTCGCGGTCCTCGTCGACCGCGGCCACCGCGAGCTCCCCATCCGTGCCGACTACGTCGGCAAGAACCTCCCCACCTCGCTGCGGGAGGCCGTCAAGGTCCAGCTCCAGGAGGAGGACGGCCGTGACGCCGTACTGCTCGGCCAGCGGACCGACCGGGCGGCCGGGCAGCAGTAGCCCGAACGGGGCCGGGTCCGGATGCGGACCTGCGCCCCGCCGCGCCCTGCACTGCCCGACTTGCCCCGTTCTGCCCCGTGCCCTGCCCGGCACTCAGGCCACAGTGGCGCCCCGCGCCGCATCCGCTGACCCTCCCGACCCCTACGGAGCACCCAGATGAAGCGCCACCTCATCTCGGCCGCCGACCTCACGCGCGACGACGCCGTCCTCATCCTCGACACCGCCGAGGAGATGGCCCGCGTCGCCGACCGGCCGATCAAGAAACTGCCCACCCTCCGCGGCCGCACGATCTGCAACCTGTTCTTCGAGGACTCCACCCGCACCCGGATCTCCTTCGAGGCCGCCGAGAAGCGCCTCTCCGCAGACGTCATCAACTTCGCCGCCAAGGGTTCCTCGGTGTCCAAGGGCGAGTCCCTGAAGGACACCGCCCAGACCCTGGAGGCCATGGGCGTCGACGCCGTGGTCATCCGGCACCACGCCTCCGGCGCCCCCTACCGCCTCGCCAACTCCGGCTGGATCGACGCCCCCGTCATCAACGCCGGCGACGGCACCCACCAGCACCCCACCCAGGCCCTGCTCGACGCCTTCACCATGCGCCGCCGCCTGGTCGGCCGCGACGCCGGCCTCGGCAAGGGCCTCGACGGCCGCCGCATCACCCTCGTCGGCGACGTCCTGCACAGCCGCGTGGCCCGCTCCAACGTGGACCTGCTGCACACCCTCGGAGCCGAGGTCACCCTGGTCGCCCCGCCCACCCTGGTCCCGGTCGGCGTCGAGAACTGGCCCTGCGAGATCTCGTACAGCCTCGACGAGGTGCTGCCGAAGTCCGACGCGGTGATGATGCTGCGTGTGCAGCGGGAGCGGATGAACGCCGCCTTCTTCCCCACCGAGCGCGAGTACTCGCGCCGCTACGGCCTGGACGCCGAGCGGATGGCGAAGATGCCCGAGCACGCCATCGTCATGCACCCCGGCCCGATGGTCCGCGGCATGGAGATCACCGCCGAGGTCGCCGACTCCGACCGCTGCACGGTCGTCGAGCAGGTCGCCAACGGCGTGTCCATCCGCATGGCCGTCCTCTACCTGCTGCTGGGCGGCTCCGAGCCCGCCGTCACCACCACCCCCGCCGCGCGCACCGAGGAGAACAAGTAACCATGAGCAAGATCCTTATCCGTGGCGCGAAGGTACTGGGCGGCGAGCCGCAGGACGTCCTGATCGACGGCGAGACCATCGCCGAGGTCGGTGCGAACCTCTCCGCCGACGGCGTCGACACCGTCATCGAGGCGGCCGGCCAGGTCCTCCTCCCCGGCCTCGTCGACCTGCACACCCACCTGCGCGAGCCCGGCCGCGAGGACTCCGAGACCGTCCTCACCGGCACCCGTGCCGCCGCCACCGGCGGCTACACCGCCGTGTTCGCCATGGCCAACACCTTCCCGGTCGCCGACACCGCCGGCGTGGTCGAGCAGGTCTACCGCCTCGGCCAGGAGGCCGGCTACTGCGACGTCCAGCCCATCGGCGCGGTCACCGTCGGCCTGGAGGGCAAGAAGCTCTCCGAGCTGGGCGCCATGCACGAGTCCGCCGCCAAGGTCACCGTCTTCTCCGACGACGGCAAGTGCGTGGACGACGCAGTGATCATGCGCCGCGCCCTGGAATACGTGAAGGCCTTCGGCGGAGTCGTCGCCCAGCACGCCCAGGAGCCCCGCCTCACCGAGGGCGCCCAGATGAACGAGGGCGTCGTCTCCGCCGAGCTGGGCCTCGGCGGGTGGCCGGCCGTCGCCGAGGAGTCGATCATCGCCCGCGACGTGCTGCTCGCCGAGCACGTCGGCTCCCGCGTGCACATCTGCCACCTCTCCACGGCCGGCTCCGTCGAGATCGTCCGCTGGGCCAAGTCCCGCGGCATCGACGTGACCGCCGAGGTCACCCCGCACCACCTGCTCCTCACCGACGAGCTGGTCCGCTCGTACAACCCGGTCTACAAGGTCAACCCGCCGCTGCGCACCGAGCGCGACGTGATGGCCCTGCGCGAGGCCCTGGCCGACGGCACGATCGACATCGTCGCCACCGACCACGCCCCGCACCCGCACGAGGACAAGGACTGCGAGTGGGCCGCCGCCGCCATGGGCATGGTCGGCCTGGAGACCGCCCTCTCCGTGGTCCAGCAGACCATGGTCGAGACCGGCCTCCTGGACTGGGCCGGGGTCGCGGACCGCATGTCCTCCGCCCCGGCGCGCATCGGCAGCCTGTCCCACCACGGACGCCCCGTCTCGGCAGGTGAACCCGCGAACCTGACCCTGGTCGATACCTCGTACCGTGGTGTCGTGGACCCCGCACACTTCGCCTCCCGCAGCCGCAACACGCCCTACGAGGGCCGCGAGCTGCCGGGGCGCGTCACTCACACCTTCCTGCGGGGCCGGGCAACGGTCGTGGACGGGAAACTCGCGTGACACCTGCAGTAATCCAGCTGGCCCACAAGGCCGCCGTGGCATCCGAACAGAAGTCGGCGGAGGTGACGGACTGGGGCGCGCGCATCGCGTGGGTGGCCGGGCTCCTCCTCTTCATCGCCTTCGTGTACTGGCTGATGCGGCAGGGCTGGAAATGGCGGGGGGCCCTGCAGAACGACCTGCCGGAGCTGCCCGCCGCACCCGACGGACTCCCCGAGCACCGGCTGGCCCTGACCGGCCGGTACCACGGGTCCACCACCGCCGGGCAGTGGCTCGACCGGATCGTGGCACACGGCCTGGGTGTCCGCAGCCGGGTCGAGCTCACCCTCACCGAAGCGGGCCTCGACGTGGTCCGTCCGGGGGCAACAGATTTCTTCGTACCGGCCGCGCAGCTGCGCGGCGCCCGCCTCGACAAGGGAATCGCGGGCAAGGTACTCACCGAGGGCGGTCTGCTCGTCGTCACCTGGGCGCACGGCGACAAGCTGATCGACTCCGGATTCCGCTCCGACCGCGCGGCCGAGCACGCCGCCTGGGTCGAGGCGATCAACTCCATGAACCAATCCACCACCACCACGACGGAAGGCGCCGAACGATGACGACCTCCACCAGGGGAGCAGCCAAAGCTCCCGCCGTACTCGTCCTGGAGGACGGGCGCGTCTTCCGCGGCCGCGCCTACGGAGCCGTGGGGGAGACCTTCGGCGAGGCCGTGTTCTCCACCGGCATGACCGGCTACCAGGAGACCCTCACCGACCCGTCGTACCACCGCCAGGTCGTGGTGATGACCGCCCCGCACGTCGGCAACACCGGCGTGAACGACGAGGACCCCGAGTCCTCGCGGATCTGGGTCAGCGGCTACGTCGTCCGCGACCCCGCCCGCGTCCCGTCCAACTGGCGCTCGCAGCGCTCGCTGGACGAGGAGCTGGTGCGGCAGGGCGTCGTCGGCATCTCCGGCATCGACACCCGCGCCCTCACCCGCCACCTGCGCGAGCGCGGTGCCATGCGCGTCGGCATCTTCTCCGGCGAGGCGTGGACCGGCGTCCGCGAGGAGGCCCTGGTCGCCAAGGTCCAGGCCGCCCCGCAGATGAAGGGCGCCAACCTGTCCGCCGAGGTCGCCACCAAGGAGACCTACGTCGTCCCCGCGATCGGTGAGAAGAAGTTCACCGTCGCCGCCGTCGACCTGGGCATCAAGGGCATGACCCCGCACCGGATGGCCGAGCGCGGCATCGAGGTGCACGTGCTGCCCGCCACCGCCACCGTCGAGGACGTCTACGCGGTCAACCCGGACGGCGTGTTCTTCTCCAACGGCCCCGGTGACCCGGCCACCGCCGACCACGCCGTCTCCGTCATGCAGGGCGTGCTGGAGCGCAAGACCCCGCTCTTCGGCATCTGCTTCGGCAACCAGATCCTCGGCCGCGCGCTCGGCTTCGGCACCTACAAGCTGAAGTACGGCCACCGCGGCATCAACCAGCCGGTGCAGGACCGCACCACGGGCAAGGTCGAGGTCACCGCGCACAACCACGGCTTCGCCGTGGACGCCCCCCTCGACAAGGTCTCCGACACCCCCTACGGCCGCGCCGAGGTCTCCCACGTCTGCCTCAACGACAACGTGGTGGAGGGCCTCCAGCTGCTCGACCAGCCGGCCTTCAGCGTCCAGTACCACCCCGAGGCGGCCGCGGGCCCGCACGACGCCGCGTACCTGTTCGACCGCTTCACGTCTTTGATGAGCACCGCACTGATGGAGGGCCAGCGTGCCTAAGCGCACCGATATCCAGTCCGTCCTGGTCATCGGCTCCGGCCCGATCGTCATCGGCCAGGCCGCTGAGTTCGACTACTCCGGTACCCAGGCCTGCCGCATCCTCAAGGCCGAGGGCCTGCGGGTCATCCTGGTGAACTCCAACCCGGCGACGATCATGACCGACCCGGAGATCGCCGACGCCACGTACGTCGAGCCGATCACCCCCGAGTTCGTCGAGAAGATCATCGCCAAGGAGCGCCCCGACGCGCTCCTGCCCACCCTCGGCGGCCAGACCGCCCTGAACACCGCCATCTCCATGCACGCGCAGGGTGTGCTGGAGAAGTACGGTGTCGAGCTGATCGGCGCCAACGTCGAGGCCATCAACAAGGGCGAGGACCGCGACCTCTTCAAGGGTGTCGTCGAGGCCGTCAAGGCCAAGATCGGCTACGGCGAGTCCGCCCGCTCGGTCATCTGCCACTCCATGGACGACGTCCTCAAGGGCGTGGACACCCTCGGCGGCTACCCGGTCGTCGTCCGCCCCTCCTTCACCATGGGCGGCGCCGGCTCCGGCTTCGCCCACGACGAGGAGGAGCTGCGCCGCATCGCCGGCCAGGGCCTGACGCTCTCCCCGACCACCGAGGTGCTCCTGGAGGAGTCCATCCTCGGCTGGAAGGAGTACGAGCTGGAGCTGATGCGCGACAAGGCCGACAACGTCGTGGTCGTCTGCTCCATCGAGAACTTCGACCCGATGGGCGTGCACACCGGTGACTCGATCACCGTCGCCCCGGCGATGACGCTGACCGACCGCGAGTACCAGCGCCTCCGGGACATCGGCATCGCGATCATCCGCGAGGTCGGCGTCGACACCGGCGGCTGCAACATCCAGTTCGCGATCAACCCGGTCGACGGCCGCGTCATCGTGATCGAGATGAACCCGCGCGTCTCCCGCTCCTCGGCGCTGGCGTCGAAGGCCACCGGCTTCCCGATCGCCAAGATCGCCGCGAAGCTGGCCATCGGGTACACCCTCGACGAGGTCCCCAACGACATCACCGAGAAGACCCCGGCCTCCTTCGAGCCGACCCTCGACTACGTGGTCGTCAAGGCGCCCCGCTTCGCCTTCGAGAAGTTCCCGGCCGCCGACGCCACCCTCACCACCACCATGAAGTCGGTGGGCGAGGCCATGGCCATCGGCCGCAACTTCACCGAGGCGCTCCAGAAGGCCCTGCGCTCCCTGGAGAAGAAGGGCTCGCAGTTCACCTTCGTCGGCGAGCCGGGTGACAAGGCGGAGCTGCTGGCCACCGCGGTCCGCCCGACCGACGGCCGGATCAACACGGTCATGCAGGCGATCCGGGCCGGCGCCACCCAGGAGGAGGTGTTCGAGGCCACCAAGATCGACCCGTGGTTCGTCGACCAGCTCTTCCTGATCAAGGAGATCGCCGACGAGCTCGCCGCCGCCGAGAAGCTCGAGCCCGAGCTGCTCGCCGAGGCCAAGCGGCACGGCTTCTCCGACGTCCAGATCGCCGAGATCCGCGGCCTGCGCGAGGACGTCGTCCGCGAGGTCCGGCACGCCCTCGGCGTCCGCCCGGTCTACAAGACGGTCGACACCTGCGCCGCCGAGTTCGCCGCCAAGACCCCGTACTTCTACTCCTCCTACGACGAGGAGACCGAGGTCGCACCGCGCGAGAAGCCCGCGGTGATCATCCTGGGCTCCGGTCCGAACCGCATCGGCCAGGGCATCGAGTTCGACTACTCCTGCGTCCACGCCTCCTTCGCCCTGAGCGACGCCGGCTACGAGACCGTGATGGTCAACTGCAACCCGGAGACCGTCTCCACCGACTACGACACCTCCGACCGCCTGTACTTCGAGCCGCTCACGCTCGAGGACGTGCTGGAGATCGTCCACGCCGAGTCCCTCGCGGGCCCGATCGCGGGCGTCGTCGTCCAGCTCGGCGGCCAGACCCCGCTGGGCCTCTCCCAGGCCCTGAAGGACAACGGCGTGCCGGTCGTCGGCACCTCCCCGGAGGCCATCCACGCCGCCGAGGACCGCGGCGCCTTCGGCCGCGTGCTCCAGGAGGCCGGCCTGCCCGCCCCCAAGCACGGCACCGCCACCACCTTCGCCGGCGCCAAGGCCATCGCCGACGAGATCGGCTACCCGGTCCTGGTCCGCCCGTCCTACGTGCTCGGCGGCCGCGGCATGGAGATCGTCTACGACGAGGCGCGCCTGGAGTCGTACATCGCCGAGTCCACCGAGATCTCCCCGACCCGCCCGGTGCTGGTCGACCGCTTCCTCGACGACGCCATCGAGATCGACGTCGACGCCCTCTACGACGGCGAGGAGCTCTACCTCGGCGGCGTGATGGAGCACATCGAGGAAGCCGGCATCCACTCCGGCGACTCGGCCTGCGCCCTGCCCCCGATCACCCTCGGCGGCTACGACATCAAGCGCCTGCGCGCCTCCACCGAGGCCATCGCCAAGGGCGTCGGAGTCCGCGGCCTGATCAACATCCAGTTCGCGATGGCCGGGGACATCCTCTACGTGCTGGAGGCCAACCCGCGCGCCTCCCGGACCGTCCCCTTCACCTCGAAGGCGACCGCGGTCCCGCTGGCCAAGGCCGCCGCCCGCATCTCGCTCGGCGCCACCATCGCCGAGCTGCGCGCCGAGGGCCTGCTGCCCAGGAACGGCGACGGCGGCACCCTGCCCATGGACGCGCCGATCTCCGTCAAGGAGGCCGTGATGCCGTGGAGCCGCTTCCGCGACATCCACGGCCGCGGCGTGGACACTGTCCTCGGCCCGGAGATGCGCTCCACCGGCGAGGTCATGGGCATCGACTCGGTCTTCGGCACGGCCTACGCCAAGTCGCAGGCCGGCGCGTACGGCCCGCTGCCCACCAAGGGCCGCGCGTTCATCTCGGTCGCCAACCGCGACAAGCGCTCGATGATCTTCCCGGCCCGCGAGCTGGTCGCCCACGGCTTCGAGCTGATGGCCACCTCCGGCACCGCCGAGGTCCTCAAGCGCAACGGCATCAACGCCACCGTCGTGCGCAAGCAGTCCGAGGGCGAGGGCCCGAACGGCGAGAAGACCATCGTCCAGCTGATCCACGACGGCCAGGTCGACCTGATCGTCAACACCCCGTACGGCACCGGCGGCCGCCTCGACGGCTACGAGATCCGTACGGCGGCGGTGTCGCGCGGCGTCCCGTGCCTGACCACCGTCCAGGCACTCGCCGCGGCGGTCCAGGGCATCGACGCCCTCAACCACGGCGACGTGGGCGTCCGCTCCCTCCAGGAGCACGCGGAGCACCTGACCGCGGCCCGCGACTAGCAGCCCGTACGAAAGGGGGGCACCGGCGACAGCGACCGGTGTCCCCCCTTTCATGAGGTCATTCCGAGCACACAAGGGAATCAAGGGGCAATTCGGACGATGTACAAGCTGTTCTTCAATCTGGTCTTCAAGCGGATGGATCCCGAGCAGGCCCACTACATGGCCTTCCGCTGGATCCGCCTGGCCGCCCGCACTCCGGTGCTGCGCACCTTCGTCGCCGCCTACCTCGCCCCCCGCCACAAGGAACTCCGCACCGAGGCCCTGGGCCTGCGCTTCCACGGCCCCTTCGGCCTGGCCGCCGGCTTCGACAAGAACGCCGTCGCCATCGACGGCATGTCCATGCTCGGCTTCGACCATGTCGAAATCGGCACCGTCACGGGCCAGGCCCAGCCGGGCAACCCCAAGAAGCGCCTGTTCCGCCTCGTGCCGGACCGCGCCCTGATCAACCGGATGGGCTTCAACAACGAGGGCTCCGAGGCCGTCGCGGCCCGCCTGGCGGCCCGCAACCCGGTCTTCAGGACCGTCGTCGGCGTCAACATCGGCAAGACCAAGGTCGTACCGGAGGCCGAGGCCGCCGCCGACTACGTGCTCTCCACCGAGCGGCTCGCCGGCCACGCCGACTACCTCGTGGTCAACGTCTCCTCGCCCAACACCCCCGGCCTGCGGAACCTCCAGGCCACCGAGTCCCTGCGCCCGCTGCTGACCGCCGTGCGCGAGGCCGCCGACCGTACGGTCACCGACCGCCGGGTGCCGCTCCTGGTCAAGATCGCTCCCGACCTCGCCGACGAGGACGTGGACGCCGTCGCCGACCTCGCCCTGGAGCTCGGCCTGGACGGCATCATCGCCACGAACACCACGATCGCCCGCGAGGGCCTGGGGCTGAAGTCCTCCCCGGCCCTGGTCAAGGAGACCGGCGGACTCTCCGGCGCCCCGGTCAAGGAGCGCTCCCTGGAGGTCCTGCGCCGCCTGTACGCCCGCGTGGGCGACCGGATGGTCCTGGTCGGCGTCGGCGGCATCGA
This sequence comes from Streptomyces sp. NPDC043853, assembly GCF_056436025.1. Lineage (NCBI taxonomy): Bacteria > Bacillati > Actinomycetota > Actinomycetes > Kitasatosporales > Streptomycetaceae > Streptomyces > Streptomyces sp. NPDC043853. Next base: position 11,358 of record NZ_JBWKDJ010000024.1, on the reverse strand, counting down.
GAACGCCGAGGACGCCTGGCAGCGCATCCTGGCCGGCGCCACCCTGATCCAGGGCTACAGCGCCTTCATCTACGAGGGCCCCTGCTACGCCCGCGCCATCCACAAGGGCCTGGCCGCGCGCCTGGCCGCCAGCCCCTACGCCACCCTCGCCGAGGCCGTCGGCGCCGAGACCCGGAAGGCCAGCCTGTGACTCTCTCCTTCGGAACCCGCCTCCGTGAGGCCATGGACGCCCGGGGCCCGCTGTGCGTGGGCATCGACCCGCACGCCGCCCTGCTGTCCTCCTGGGGCCTGAACGACGACATCGCGGGCCTGGAGCGGTTCTCCCGCACGGTCGTGGAGGCCCTGGCCGACTCCGTGGCGGTCTTCAAGCCGCAGGCCGCGTTCTTCGAGCGGTTCGGCTCCAAGGGCATCGCCGTCCTGGAGCGGGCCGTGGCGGACGCCCGCGCGGCCGGCACCCTGGTCGTCATGGACGCCAAGCGCGGCGACATCGGCTCGACCATGGCCGCGTACGCCGAGACCTTCCTGCGCAAGGACTCCCCGCTGTTCTCGGACGCGCTGACCGTCTCCCCGTACCTGGGCTACGGCTCCCTGAAGCCCGCCGTCGACCTGGCCCGGGAGAACGGCGCCGGCCTGTTCGTCCTCGCGCTCACCTCCAACCCCGAGGGTGCCGAGGTCCAGCGCGCGGTCCGCGAGGACGGCCTGACCGTCGGCGCGACCATGCTGGCCCACCTGGCGGCGGAGAACGCCGGCGCCGAGCCCATGGGCTCCTTCGGCGCGGTGGTCGGCGCCACCCTCGGCGATCTGTCCGCCTTCGACCTGGACATCAACGGCCCGCTCCTCGCCCCCGGCATCGGCGCGCAGGGCGCCACCGCCGCGGACCTCCCGGCGGTCTTCGGCGCCGCGGTCCGCAACGTGGTCCCGAACGTCTCCCGGGGGGTCCTCCGGCACGGCCCGGACGTCTCCGCGCTGCGGGCCTCCGCGGCGGCTTTCGCGGCCGAGATCCGCGAGGCCGTCTCCGGCTGACCGAGAGATTTGACGAAATCGCAGGTCGGCCGTCGGACAAAACCGGGGTATTTTGTCCGTGATGTGCGGTTCGGTGGATGCTGACCAGGACTTTTCGTTCGTTCTCGCTGACTGGAGCGGTCCTGGCCGCTAGTCTCCGAGCAGAGCGAACGAGCACCACTGTTCGTGAGCTCGGTCCGTATCCGACAGTTCGACATCCGAGGTGACGTAGGCGTGGCTCTTCCGCCCCTTACCCCTGAACAGCGCGCAGCCGCGCTCGAAAAGGCCGCCGCGGCTCGCCGGGAGCGGGCCGAGGTGAAGAATCGACTCAAGCACTCCGGCGCCTCCCTGCACGAGGTCATCAAGCAGGGCCAGGAGAACGACGTCATCGGCAAGATGAAGGTCTCCGCCCTCCTTGAGTCGCTGCCCGGCGTGGGCAAGGTCCGCGCCAAGCAGATCATGGAGCGCCTCGGCATCTCCGAATCCCGGCGTGTCCGGGGTCTCGGCTCCAACCAGATCGCCTCTCTGGAGCGTGAGTTCGGCGGCAGCGGCGCCTGAGGCGTCGCCCGAAGTTCGTCCCGTGTTCCCGAGCAGTCTCAAGAACCGGGATAATCGCTTCATGGCAGCAGAGGTTCGTCCGCGGCTGACCGTGCTCTCCGGCCCCTCCGGGGTCGGCAAGAGCACGGTCGTCGCGCATATGCGCAAGGTCCACCCCGAGGTCTGGCTCTCGGTGTCGGCCACCACCCGCAAGCCGCGGCCCGGTGAGCGGCACGGAGTCCACTACTTCTTCGTCACGGACGACGAGTTCGACAAGCTGATCGCCAACGGCGAACTGCTCGAGTGGGCCGAGTTCGCGGGCAACCGCTACGGCACCCCCCGAGGGGCGGTGCTGGAGCGGCTCGAGCGCGGCGAACCCGTCCTGCTCGAGATCGACCTGCAGGGCGCCCGGCAGGTCCGGGAGTCCATGCCGGAGGCCCAACTGGTCTTCCTTGCCCCGCCGAGCTGGGACGAGCTGGTCCGTCGGCTCACCGGCCGCGGGACCGAGCCGCCGGAGGTCATCCAGCGCCGACTCGACACCGCGAAGATCGAACTCGCCGCCGAATCCGAGTTCGACACCACCCTGGTCAACACCTCCGTCGAGGACGTGGCGCGTGAGCTGCTAGCCTTGATGGAAGTTGTTTGATCGTTTGTTTGGTCATTTACCCATCTTCGGAAGGTAGAGCGTGTCCTCTTCCATCACCGCGCCCGAGGGCATCATCAACCCGCCGATCGACGAGCTGCTCGAGGCCACCGACTCGAAGTACAGCCTCGTGATCTACGCGGCCAAGCGCGCGCGTCAGATCAACGCGTACTACTCGCAGCTGGGTGAGGGCCTGCTCGAGTACGTCGGCCCGCTGGTGGACACCCACGTCCACGAGAAGCCGCTGTCGATCGCCCTGCGCGAGATCAACGCGGGTCTGCTGACCTCCGAGGCCATCGAGGCCCCGGCCCAGTAAGGCACGAGAACCTTCACCACAGGCCCGGCAGCACCGCTGCCGGGCCTGTGGTGTGTCATAGGTGAGTACGTCTCATGGACAACGGACGAGCGGGAGACGCAGTGGACAAGCCGAAGGTCGTGCTGGGGGTCAGCGGCGGGATCGCCGCGTACAAGGCGTGCGAGCTGCTGCGCCGGCTGACCGAATCCGGACACGACGTACGGGTCGTGCCGACCGCGTCCGCCCTGAACTTCGTCGGCGAGGCCACCTGGGCCGCGCTCTCCGGCAACCCGGCCGGCACCGAGGTCTGGGAGAGCGTGCACGAGGTGCCGCACGTCCGCATCGGCCAGTCCGCCGACCTCGTCGTGGTCGCCCCCGCCACCGCGGACATGCTGGCCAAGGCCGCCCACGGCCTCGCCGACGACCTCCTGACGAACACCCTGCTCACCGCGCGCTGCCCGGTCGTCTTCGCCCCGGCCATGCACACCGAGATGTGGGAGCACCCGGCCACCCAGGAGAACGTGGCCACGCTGCGCCGGCGCGGCGCGCTGGTCATCGACCCCGCCGTCGGGCGGCTCACCGGCAAGGACACCGGGAAGGGGCGGCTGCCCGACCCCGAGGAGATCTTCGAGGTCTGCCGGCGCGTGCTGGCCCGTGGCACCACCGCCCCCGACCTCACCGGCCGCCACGTCGTGATCAGCGCCGGCGGCACCCGCGAGCCCCTCGACCCGGTCCGCTTCCTCGGGAACCGCTCCTCCGGCAAGCAGGGCTACGCCCTGGCCCGCGCGGCGGTCGCCCGCGGCGCCCGGGTCACCCTGATCGCCGCCAACACCGCGCTGCCGGACCCGGCCGGCGCCGACCTCGTACGGGTGGGCACCGCGGTCCAGCTCCGGGAAGCGGTCCTCGCGGCGGCGGCGGACGCGGACGCCGTGGTCATGGCGGCCGCCGTGGCCGACTTCCGCCCGGCCGAGTACGCCGAGGGCAAGATCAAGAAGCAGGACGGCCAGGAGCCCGCCCCGGTCGCCCTGGTGCGCAATCCGGACGTGCTGGCCGAGATCTCCGCGCGACGCGCCCGGGAGGGGCAGGTCGTGGTCGGGTTCGCCGCCGAGACCGACGATGTCCTGGCCAATGGCCGGAAGAAGCTGGCGCGCAAGGGCTGCGATCTGCTGGTCGTCAACGAGGTCGGCGAGCAGAAGACCTTCGGTTCCGAGGAAAACGAGGCCGTGATCCTCGCATCCGACGGGACGGAAACCCTTGTGCCCCATGGCCCGAAGGAAGCACTGGCGGATGTGATCTGGGACCACGTCGCCGCCCGGCTGACCGCGCCGCGTACCTGACAGAGACACTTGTTTCTGCGTTTCGGATGGCGCAAGAATGTAGTGCCGCAGGTCACACGGCTCCCAGAAGGCGAGACAGGTGGTCTTGCGGGTGGCAGCGCCCGATAAGCTGAACCCGGTACGGTCGGGCGCAGCCCCCGGTACCGTGCCGTCAATCATCAGCCAGCAGCCGCTGCAACCCCAGGGAGCGATGTGTCCCGCCGTCTCTTCACCTCGGAGTCCGTCACCGAGGGCCACCCCGACAAGATCGCTGACCAGATCAGCGACACGATTCTCGACGCCCTGCTGCGCGAGGACCCCACGTCCCGCGTGGCGGTGGAGACCCTGATCACCACCGGTCTCGTGCACGTGGCCGGCGAGGTGACCACCAAGGCCTACGCCCCGATCGCCCAGCTCGTCCGCGAGAAGATCCTGGAGATCGGCTACGACTCGTCCAAGAAGGGCTTCGACGGCGCTTCCTGCGGCGTGTCCGTGTCCATCGGCGCCCAGTCCGCGGACATCGCGCAGGGTGTCGACACGGCGTACGAGAAGCGCGTCGAGGGTGACGAGGACGAGCTCGACAAGCAGGGTGCGGGCGACCAGGGCCTGATGTTCGGTTACGCCACCGACGAGACCCCCGAGCTCATGCCGCTGCCGATCCACCTCGCGCACCGGCTCTCCCGCCGTCTGACCGAGGTCCGCAAGAACGGGACCATCCCGTACCTGCGCCCCGACGGCAAGACCCAGGTCACCATCGAGTACGACGGCGACAAGGCCGTCCGCCTCGACACCGTGGTCGTCTCCTCGCAGCACGCCGCGGACATCGACCTGGACTCGCTGCTCGCCCCCGACATCCGCGAGTTCGTCGTCGAGCACGTGCTCAAGGAGCTCATCGAGGACGGCATCAAGCTGGACACCGAGGGCTACCGCCTGCTGGTCAACCCGACCGGCCGCTTCGAGATCGGCGGCCCGATGGGCGACGCCGGCCTCACCGGCCGCAAGATCATCATCGACACCTACGGCGGCATGGCCCGCCACGGTGGCGGCGCCTTCTCCGGCAAGGACCCGTCGAAGGTCGACCGCTCGGCCGCCTACGCCATGCGCTGGGTCGCCAAGAACGTCGTCGCGGCCGGCCTCGCGGCCCGCTGCGAGGTCCAGGTCGCGTACGCGATCGGCAAGGCCGAGCCCGTCGGCCTGTTCGTCGAGACCTTCGGCACCGAGAAGACCGACGTCGCCAAGATCGAGCACGCCATCGGCGAGGTCTTCGACCTCCGCCCGGCCGCGATCATCCGCGACCTCGACCTGCTCCGCCCGATCTACGCCCAGACCGCCGCCTACGGCCACTTCGGCCGCGAGCTGCCGGACTTCACCTGGGAGCGCACCGACCGCGTGGACGCGCTGCGCGCGGCCGCCGGCCTGTAAGACCCGTACGACCGCGCGGCGCGCCGCACGGGAGCACGGGGGCACCACACCGAGCACCACGAGGGCCCGGACCGGCAACGGTCCGGGCCCTCCGTGCGTCGGGCGGGCGGACGCCCTCCGCGCGTCCCCAGCCCCCCGACGGTGTCAGCGGCTCCTGCGAGAATGCTGCTGTGAGCAGCGACAACGAATCCGAGGCCTCCGAGGCAGCAGGCGGACCGCCGGAACAGCTCGCGCTCATCCGGGAGGTGGTGGCCGAGGCGAAGGCGAGGAACGCGGCCGAGGAGAAGGCCAAGCCGCGCACCTGGCGCGGAGCGCCGCTGGCCGAGCACCTGCCGATCGCCCGGATCGTGGTCAACAAGGGCGTCCTCCACCTGGACCGGCTCTTCGAGTACGCCGTCCCCGCCCACCTCTCCGAAGATGCCCGCCCCGGCGTCCGGGTGCGCGTACGGTTCGGCGCCGGCCGGGGACGCGTCCGCGACGGCCGCCGCGAGGGCGGCGGACTGGTCGACGGCTACCTCGTCGACCGGGTCGCCGAGGCCGAGTACCAGGGCCCGCTGGCCGCCCTCGCCCAGGTCGTGTCGCCCGAGCCGGTGCTCTCCCCGCGGATGCTCGCCCTCACCCGCGCCGTCGCCGACCGCTACGCCGGCAGTCTGGCCGACGTACTGCAGCTGGCCATCCCGCCCCGGCACGCCAAGGCGGAGGAACGCCCCTCCCCGGCCCCCCGGCCCCGCCCGGCCGCACCGGAACCCGGCGGCTGGGCGCGCTACCAGGCCGGGCCCGCCTTCCTGAACGAACTCGCCTCCGGCGCCAACCCGCGGGCCGTGTGGACCGCCCTGCCCGGACCCGGCTGGCCCGAGGAACTCGCCCGGGCCATGGCCGCGACGCTCGCCTCGGGCCGCGGAGCGCTGGCCGTCCTGCCCGACGGGCGGGCCGCGGACCGGGTGGACCGGGCGCTCACGGATCTGCTCGGCCCCGGGCTGCACGTCCTGCTGACCGCCGAGTCCGGCCCCGAGAAGCGCTACGCCCAGTGGCTCGCGGTGCACCGCGGCTCGGTGCGCGCGGTGATCGGCACCCGCGCCGCGATGTTCGCGCCCGTACGCGACCTGGGGCTGGTCGCGCTCTGGGACGACGGGGATTCCAGCCACAGCGACGACCGCATGCCCTTCCCGCACGTCCGGGAGGTCCTGGAGCTGCGCGCGGTGACCGAGGGCTGCGGCTTCCTGCTGGGCGGCACGAGCTGCACCGTCGAAGCGGCCCAGCTGGTGGAGACGGGCTGGGCGCGGCCGCTGATCGCGGACCGGGCCACCGTACGGGCGGCTGCCCCCCGGGTCCGGACCGTCGGCGACGAACTGCTGGCCCGGGACGAGGCGGCCCGTGCCGCCCGGCTGCCGAGCCTGGCCTGGGAGACCGTGCGGGAGGGACTCAAGACCGGCCCGGTCCTCGTCCAGGTGCCCCGGCGCGGCTACGTGCCGCGGCTCGCCTGCGAACGCTGCCGCACCCCGGCCCGCTGCCGCCACTGCTCCGGCCCGCTGCAGGCCCCCGATGAACGGGACCTCGCCTGCGGCTGGTGCGGCCGCCCCGAACCGGCCTGGCACTGCGAGGAATGCGGCTCGTTCCGGCTGCGGGCCAGTGTGGTCGGCGCCCGGCGGACCGCCGAGGAGCTCGGGCGCGCCTTCCCGGCCGTGCCCGTACGCACCTCCGGGCGGGACCACGTACTCGAACGCGTGCCGGAGGCCCCCGCCCTCGTCGTGTCCACGCCCGGCGCCGAACCGGTGGCCGAAGGTGCCGGATACGCGGCGGCCCTGCTCCTGGACGGGTGGGCGATGCTCGGCTTTCCCGACCTGCGGGCCGGCGAGGAGGCGCTGCGCCGCTGGATCGGCGCGGCCTCGCTGGTGCGCGGCGAGGGCCAGGTGGTCATCGTGGCCGAGCCCACCCTGCGGCCGGTGCAGGCCCTGGTCCGCTGGGACCCGGTGGGCCACGCCCTGCGGGAACTCGCGGAACGCGCCGAGCTGAGGTTCCCGCCGGTGTCCCGGATGGCCTCGGTGGTCGGCCGGGAGGAGGCGGTGGCCGCCTTCCTGGCGCTGGCGGAACTGCCGGCGGACGCGGAGATCCTCGGCCCGGTCCCCGTGCCGGGACGCCGGGGCGAGCCCTCCCCGGGCGTACGCGCGCTGGTCCGTGTCCGCCCGGGCAGCGGCGCCGCCCTGGCCGCCGCCCTGAAGTCGGCCCAGGCGGGCCGCCTGGCCCGGGGGGTCCCCGCGGCGGACGCGGTACGCGTTCGGATCGACCCGCTGGACATCGGCTGAGCCGCCGGGCTGCCGGGCCGCGGGGCCGCGGGGCCGCGGGGCCGCGAGCTCGGTGTGAGCGGGCCTGCGGCCCGGCGCGTGCCGGGGGCGCAGGCCGGTTCGCCGGATATGACGACCGCCCGGCACCCGGAGGTTTCCGGGTGCCGGGCGGTCCGCGGCTCGCGGTGTTCAGCCCTCGTGGGCGCCGGCGGTCGCGGCAGTCGGCCGTTCGCGGGGTGGCCGACGCAGGTCGGTCGTCGCCCGGGTCAGGCGTTGCCGGGGTCAGCCGCGGCCGGGGTCAGCCGTTGCCGGGGGCCCGGGAAAGCCCCCGGGCGGGAACCGGCCGCCGCGGACTCCTCGCGCAGTGGCTGCGGCGGGACGGTACGGGCGGCCGGGACCGTGGGCAGGCCGATGGCCCGGGTGTTCGTGGCCTCGGCCACCGGCTCCGCCGCCTCGGCGGCCTGCGCACGGCGCGCCCCGTACCGTCGGTGCACCGCCTGCTTGGTGACCCCGAGTGCGGAACCCACCGCGTCCCACGAGAAGCCGAGCGAGCGGTCGAAGTCGACCGCGGCGGTGACCAGCGTCTCGACGCTGTCCCGCAGTTCCTGCGCGAGTCGGACGGTCGGCGCGGGTGCCCGCCCGTAGACGACGAAGCCCGTGGAGGGGCCGGAGCGGCGCGGGCGGTATACGTTTCCGAGCTGCGCGGTGAGGGTACGCAGAGCATCCACCTGCCGGCGGACCCGTTCGATGTCCCGCACCAGGAGGTGCAGACTGGCCCGCGCTTGGGCGTCGTGGGTGGCGTGGTCGGCCATGAACAAGCCTCTCGAACCGGTGCTGAGGAGCGGATCGGACCGCACACCCCGTTGCCGGACGCGGCCCGTACTGGTCAATCTCTCTTGACCAACGCGCCATACGGCGAGGAAGTCACGCACCAGGGGCGTGTCGGCATATGCGAGAGGCGCGCGTATGTGCGTACGCCCCCTGTCCGGACGCCCCATAGGATGGTGCGTTGCCGATCACGCGGCGGGGCCGGGAGGTCCGGCCGCGCCATCGGCCGGGCCGCCACCGGGCCGCCACCGAGCCGCACCGAGCTGCCACCGAGCCGCACCGAGCTGCCACCGAGCCGCCGCCGAGAAACGAGGTAGGAACCCAGTGAAGCTCGTCTTCGCAGGCACCCCCGAGGTCGCCGTGCCCGCCCTGGACGCCCTGATCGCCTCCGGGCGCCACGAGGTCGCGGCCGTCGTCACCCGCCCCGACGCGCCGGCCGGCCGCGGCCGGCGGCTGATCGCCAGCCCCGTCGCCGAGCGGGCGGAAGAGGCCGGCATCGAGGTCCTCAAGCCGCTCAAGCCCCGCGACCCCGAGTTCCAGCAGCGGCTGCGCGAGATCGCGCCCGACTGCTGCCCCGTCGTCGCCTACGGCGCGATCCTCCCGCAGAGCGCCCTGGACATTCCCCGGCACGGCTGGGTCAACCTGCACTTCTCGCTGCTGCCCGCCTGGCGCGGCGCCGCCCCCGTACAGCACTCGATCATGGCCGGCGACCAGGTCACCGGCGCGTCCACCTTCCGGATCGTGCAAGGACTGGACGCCGGCCCGGTGTTCGGCGTGCTGACCGAGGACGTCCGGCCCACCGACACCAGCGGCGACCTGCTGACCCGCCTGGCCTTCGCCGGCGCCGGACTGCTCGCCGCCACCATGGACGGCATCGAGGACGGCACCCTGCGCGCGGTCCCGCAGCCCGGCGACGGCATCTCCCTCGCCCCGAAGATCACCGTCGAGGACGCCCACATCGACTGGAAGGCGCCGGCCCTGCGCGTCGACCGCGTGGTGCGCGGCTGCACCCCGGCACCCGGCGCATGGACCGTCTTCCGCGGCGAACGGCTGAAGCTGGTCTCGGTGGGCCTGGTCACCGAGCGGACCGACCTCGCCCCCGGGGAGATCGCCGTCGCCAAGAACAACGTGTGGGTCGGGACGGGCTCGCACGCGGTGGAGCTGCTCTGGGTGCAGCCCCAGGGCAAGAAGCCGATGAAGGGCGCGGACTGGGCCCGCGGGGTCCGGATCGCCGCTGGTGAGCGGGTGGGCTGAGGGGACGTAGGCTGAGGGGGACGGGGCTTGGAACCCGTCCCCCTCATCTCCTTTGATCCCGGAGCACCTTTCCCGTGAGTGAGCAGCCTCGCCGCAGTGGCCAGAAGCAGGCCAAGCCGTACCGCCGTCCCAAGAAGGACCCCGTCCGCATCCTCGCCTTCGAGGCGCTGCGCGCCGTGGACGAGCGCGACGCGTACGCGAACCTGGTGCTGCCGCCGCTGCTGCGCAAGGCCCGCCAGGACGAGAACTTCCAGGCCCGGGACGCCGCGCTGGCCACGGAGCTCGTCTACGGGACCCTGCGCCGCCAGGGCACGTACGACGCGATCATCGCCGCCTGCATCGACCGGCCGCTGCGGGAGGTGGACCCGCCCGTCCTGGACGTGCTCTCACTGGGTGCGCACCAGCTGCTCGGCACCCGGATCCCGACCCACGCGGCGGTGTCGGCGAGCGTCGAGCTGGCGCGGGTGGTGCTGGGCGACGGGCGCGCGAAGTTCGTGAACGCGGTGCTGCGCAAGATCTCCGCCCACGACCTCGACGGCTGGCTGGAGCAGGTGGCCCCGCCCTACGAGGAGGACGCCGAGGACCACCTCGCGGTGGTCCACTCGCACCCGCGCTGGGTGGTCTCCGCGCTGTGGGACGCCCTGGGCGGCGGCCGGGCCGGCATCGAGGACCTGCTGGAGGCGGACAACGACCGCCCCGAGGTCACGCTGGTGGCCCGCCCGGGCCGGGCCACGACCGAGGAGCTGGTCGACGCCGTCGGCGAGGAGTCCGCGCTGCCGGGCCGCTGGTCGCCGTACGCCGTCCGGCTGGCGGAGGGCGGTGAGCCGGGCGCGCTGGAGGCGGTGCGGGAAGGCCGGGCCGGAGTCCAGGACGAGGGAAGCCAGCTGGTCGCCATCGCGCTGGCGAACGCGCCGCTGGAGGGTCGGGACGAACGCTGGCTGGACGGCTGCGCCGGTCCCGGCGGCAAGGCGGCGCTGCTCGGCGCGCTGGCGGCCGAGCGCGGCGCGTTCCTGCTGGCCTCGGAGAAGCAGCCGCACCGCGCGCGGCTGGTGGAACGGGCGCTGGCCGGGAACCCCGGCCCGTACCAGGTCATCACGGCCGACGGCACCCGCCCGGCGTGGCTGCCGGGCTCCTTCGACCGCATCCTGATGGACGTCCCGTGCTCGGGGCTGGGCGCCCTGCGCCGCCGCCCGGAGGCGCGCTGGCGGCGGCGTCCGGAGGACCTGGACGGCTTCGCACCGCTCCAGCGGTCGCTGCTGCGCGAGGCGCTGGCGGCGGTCCGGGTCGGCGGCGTGGTCGGGTACGCGACCTGCTCCCCGCACCTGGCGGAGACCCGCGTCGTCGTGGACGACGTCCTGAAGGGCCGAGGCGGCGCGGCGCCCGCCGCGGCGGAACTCATCGACGCCCGCCCCCTGATGCCGGGCGTCCCGGCCCTGGGCGACGGCCCGGACGTCCAGCTGTGGCCGCACCTGCACGGGACGGACGCGATGTACTTGGCGCTGCTGCGGCGGGTGGCGTAGGGGGAGGGGGTACGGGGCTGCTGACGCGGCCCGCTCCACCCCCCGAGCCCTGCCGGGGCCGGTCGGGGGTTGCCCACCCGCCCCCTGGCACCGCCGTAGCGAGCGGAGCGAGGCGGTGGGGCGGGGTGGGGTTTGCCGAGGCTTCGCCTGGGCGGGGGTGAGCGGGTGCCCGGGGGCTGCCCGTCAGTCCCAGTGTCATTACGTGCCGGCCGTCGGCGTCAAGGGCGCTCCCGTTGGTCGCGTCGGCAAGCCGATGGCC
>NZ_JBWKDJ010000023.1:0-69327 GCF_056436025.1 Streptomyces sp. NPDC043853 | reverse complement strand
ACAGCGGCTGGATCTCCCTCGCCTGGTGCGCCGGCATCACCGTCCTGGGCTTCCTCTGGTCCATGAAGCACTTCAACAAGGACCGCACCCACTGAAGGACCGCGCCCCCTGGCGGACCGCACCCGCTGAGGACCGCCCCCACTGATCGGACGGCCGCCACCGCACCGGCCGGCGCAGCTCAGTACAGTCGCAGATGTGCAGCCCGTGGCCGAAAATCGCCGTCACGGGCTGCAAAGCGGTACCGGTACCGGTCCTGCTCACTATCCAAGAGGCCACTGCCATGCCGATATTCGTCACACCGCAGCCGATCCGTGCCACCGTCGAACTGGACATCGGGAACGTCTGGATCATCGCGAGCGACCGCACCGACACCGTTGTTGACGTCCGGCCCTGTGACCACCGGGAGCCCCGGGACGTGGTGACCGCCGATCAGACCCGCATCGACTACGCGGCCGGGGAACTGGTGGTGGGCGTGCCCAAGGCGCGCGACCTGTCCCGCGCGGGCGGGGCGGTGGCCATCGTGGTCCACCTGCCCACCGGTTCCGGTCTCCACGGGGACGCGGTGTCGGGGGAGTTCCGGGTGGACGGCCTGCTGGGGGAGTGCCGGCTGACCAACGACTGCGGTCACATCCGGCTCGCCCGGACCGGCACCCTGCACCTGACCTCCGGCCTCGGCAACGTCACCGTGGACCGGGTCGCGGGCGACGCGTGGATCAGCGCCGACTGCGGAGACGTGAACGTCAACGCCGTGGAGGGGACCGCCGGCGTCACCCGGACCAAGGGCGACACCCGGATCGGTGAGGTCCTGGGAGACGTACGGGTCGTCGTGGAGAGCGGCGACATCCACCTCGGTGTGGCGCATGCGGCCGTAGAGGCGAAAACCGGCCAGGGCGACATCAGGATCGAGGAGATCGTCCAGGGTCGGCAGGTACTCGAATCGGACTCCGGCCGCCTGGAGCTCGGCATCGCCGAGGGCACCGAGGCCCAACTGGACCTCGACGCCCGCGCCGGCACGGTGTACCGGTCCCTGGACCTGCTCGCGGCTCCCGTCACCACTTCCGCGTACGTCGCCAAGATCCACGCCCGGACGGCCATCGGGGACATCGTGGTCCACCGGTCGGCGATGCCGGACGTGGCGGAAGGCGCGGATGTGGCAGATGTGGCGGATGTGGCGGAGACCGCGGACGACGAGGACTGGGGCTGACGTGGTCCGGGGCTGAGGTGGTCCGGGGCTGACGTGGTCCGGGGCTGAGGTGGTCCGGGGCTGACGTGGGCTGCGGCTGAGTGGTCCGGGCTGAGGTTTGGCGAGGGTTTCGCCTCAGAGTGTTTTGGGTTTTGGGTTGTCCTCCTCCGCGTCTGCCTTCGGGCGGGCGCGGTTTTGTCGTGTCAGGGGTGCGCTTGACTTCGGGTTAGCGCGATATATCGTGTTGGTAGGGGAGACGCGATATGTTGCGTCGCATCGCATTGCGAGGGAGGACCAAGCACCATGGCTCAGCAGACCTGGTCGATCGCCGAACCGCAGAAGCTCGGCTTCGAGGCGCCGGTGAAGCGGCTGCGCGTACGCGTCCTGGGCGGGATCGTGAACGTCGTCGGCGTGGAGGAGGGGCCCGCCCGGCTGGAGGTCTCCGAGGTGGACGGAGCTCCGCTGCAGGTCGTGCAGGACGGTGACACCCTCACCGTTTCCTATGAGGACCTGCCCTGGAACGGTTCCCACGGACTCAAGGAGTGGTTCGACACCAAGCCGTGGGAGAACTGGCGGTCCGGTGCCACCGGTGCCGCCGGTGCCGCCGGTGCCGCCGGTGCCGCCGGTGCCGCCGGTGGTTCGGGCTCGGGTTCTGGTGCCGGTGCGGACGGCGGGGCCCGCAAGGTGTGGGAGCGCAGTGCTGCCGTCACGCTGACCGTTCCGGTCGGCACGCACGTGCAGATCGTCGTGGTCGGTGCGGCCGCGTTCGTATCCGGCATCAGCGGCGGGACCGAGGTCCACGGCGTCACCGGCGACGCCACCCTCGTCCGGCTGTCCGGCAGCGTCCGTACGCGGACCGTCTCCGGCAGCGTCGAGGCCCAGTCCGTCGACGGAGACTTCGGCTTCCGTTCGGTTTCCGGCGGGCTCACCCTCGTTGACGGCGCGGCCGGTGCCGTACGTGCCGAGTCCGTCAGCGGGGACATGCTGCTGGACCTGGCACCCACCGCCACGACCCCGGGGCGGCCGGTCAGCATCAGCCTCAACTCGGTCTCCGGGCAGGTCGCCATTCGGATTCCGCAGCCGGCGGACGCGCGGGTCGAGGCCAGCACCGCCAGCGGCGGGGTCTCCAACGCCTTCGAGGACCTGCGGGTCTCGGGGCGGTTCGGGTCCAAGCGGATCACCGGCACCCTGGGGGCGGGGACCGGGACCCTCCGTGCCGCGACGGTCTCCGGATCCATTGCCTTGCTGCGCCGCCCCGACGCGGACACCGAGACCCCCGAGACCCCCAAGACCCCCAAGACCCCCGAGAACCCCGAGACTCCTGTTCGGTTCGACAAGAAGGTGCTCTGACATGCCGCCCGTCTTCGCACACGGCCGCCTCCGCCTGTATCTGCTGAAGCTGCTGGACGAGGCTCCGCGCCACGGCTACGAGGTGATCAGGCTGCTGGAGGAGCGGTTCCAGGGGCTCTACGCGCCTTCCGCGGGCACGGTGTACCCGCGGCTGGCCAAGCTGGAGGCCGAGGGGCTGGTCACGCACGCCACCGAGGGCGGGCGGAAGGTGTACTCGATCACCGAGGCGGGCCGGGCCGAGCTGGCCGGGCGTGGTGGGGAGCTTGCCGATCTGGAGCTGGAGATCCGCGAGTCGGTCTCCGAGCTGGCGGCGGAGATCCGCGACGACGTACGGGGTGCGGCGGACGGGCTGCGGCGCGAGGTGCGGGCGGCGGCGTCCGCCTCGCAGTCGGCGGGGCCGGAGGGGGAGGACGCCTGGGCGGCGGCCAAGGAGGAGCTGCGCCGGGCCCGGCAGGAGTGGAAGGAACAGACCCGCCGCGCCAAGGACGAGAGCCGCCGGGCCCGCGAGGAGGCGCAGCGGGCCCGACGTCAGGCGCGGGAGGCTCAGGACAAGGCCCGCGAGGACGTGCAGCGGCTGGTGGGCCAGCTGCAGGAACAGTTCACGCGGTCGGGGCTGTCGGAGTTCACGGACAAGCTGGGGGCTTGGCTCGGGGGCGAGGCCACGAGCACGGCCACGGGGGCGGGCGCTTCGCCCGGTCCGGAGGCCGGGGTCCCTGCCGGTACTTCTGGTACTTCCGCCGGCCCGGTGGCTGCGTCGTCGGCTGCGTCTTCGGCCGATTCCTCGGGCGGGCCGGTGCCTGCCCGGGAACCGGGTCCGGCACCCGCCCGCGAGGCGGACGCCGCCGAGGGCGCGGCCTGGGCCGCCGACCTCGGGGCCACCGGCGACCCGGCCCGAGACCTGGATCGCCTGCTGGACCGCTTCCGCGACGAGGTCCGCGATGCGGCCCGCGACCACGGGGTGACCGCACCCCAGCTCGCCGAAGCGCGCCGCCGCCTGGGGGGAACCGCGGCGGCGCTGGGAAAGATGCTGGCGGGAGGGAGGTAGCTCCCCCCAACCCCCTGCGGCGGAGCCGCCTATCGGGGCTGCGGGGGAGGGGCTGGGTGGGGGTGATGCCCCGCAAGGGACTCCGGCGGCGTGTACGGAGCCGGGTTCGGCTGGGCGGGGGCGAGGGGTGCCCGGGGGATGCCCGTCAGTCCCAGTGTCATTACGTGCCGGCCGCCGGCGTCAAGGGCGCTCCCGTTGGTCGCGTCGGCAAGCCGATGGCCCTTCGGGCCACCCTTGACACCGACGACCGTCACGCAACGACAAGGACTGTCGGGCCGCCCCCGGGGGATGGCATGGAGGGACCGAGGCCGCCTGGGTTCGGCGTTGGCCGGCACGGGCGGTGGCTGTCGCTCGGCCGGCCGCCCTCCGGGCGGGAGGCGGTGGTGAAGTGGATCAGATCTACGTGATTTTGGCCGGTCCGGGCGTACCAGATCGCTAGGCGCTCCTGCTGATTGGCGGGTGCGGGTGGCCGGTGGCCGGACATGGGCCGCCCACGATCGCTACGCGCTGCCGCCGGAATCGCGGCCGACAGGCCGATGGGGTCGGCGCAGCCGGAAGGTTTCAGGGGTCATTGGCCCACGCGTCCGTCGACGCATTCGCGCAGCAGGTCCGCGTGGCCGCAGTGGCGGGCGTACTCCTCGATCCTGTGGACCATGAGCTCTCGGATGGCGATGCCGTCCTTGCCCACGCGCTCGCCCAGGTCCGGGTGTTCGGCCAGCGCGGCGTCGGTCGCGGCCTGTTCGCGTTCCAGGTCGGCGTAGGCCGCGTCGACGAGGGCCTGGTCCGCGATCGCGCCGTTGAAGTCCCCGTCGGGTTCGCCGTACAGCGAGGGGAGGGGGTCGGCGGGGGTCAGCCAGCTGCGCCAGTCCCGTTCCACCTCGGCGAGGTGGCGGAGCAGGCCGAGGAGGGACATCGTCGACGGGGGGACCGACCGGTGGGCCAGTTGCTCGGGGTTCAGGCCCTCGCACTTCATGCGGAGGGTCATGCGGTAGCCGGAGAGGAAGTCGTCCAGCGTGGCGAGTTCACCGTCCGGACTGACTCCGTTGCGGGGGTCGTCGGCCGGGTCGGCCCACATGTCGGGGTAGATGGTCGCCTGGCTCCAGCGTGCGGGTGCGTCGGTCATGGGCGCATGGTCGTGTGCGGGGGGTGGTGTTCGCCAGTGAGTTTCTCGGTGGTGCGGGTAGCAGGGGTGGGTGAGGGCGTCAAGACACGGATTCCGGGGGCATGACGGTGGGGCGGCGGCAGGGTTCATTGGAAGCAGGTGGTCACCGGGGAAAGGCCCGGAAGGACGCCGAATGCGAACCCGTCCCTGCAACACCTTGCGGAGAATTCCGATGATGAAGATTTCCTGGAACCGTCGTGTCGTGCTGGGCGCCGCCTCCGTGGCGCTGATCAGTGGGGGCGTGGTGCTGCCGGCGACCGCGATGGCCGCTCCGGCGCCGCAGGCCGGCGTCACCCTGGCCAATGACGACGAGGACATCCTTGACTTCACCGGGGTCGTGGGTGAAGTCGGGCTCTTGGGCAGCGATACCGGTGTGCCGGGCGTCATGGGTGGTGACCTCATGGACCCTGACTACGAGCAGGGCGTGGAGGAGGACGGTCACGGGACCCCCACGCTCCAGGGCGGTATCGGCATCTTTACGGACGGTGCCCACCTGGCGCCCGGCGCCACGGGGTCCGAGGGCAGCACCGGGGGAGACTCGGAGACCGGTGGCGGGCTCGGGCTGTTCGGCGGCTTCTCGGGCGGCGACGCCCCGGGTGGTATGACGGCGGGCTCCTCCGGTGGTGGAGCGGGAAGCCAGCACTAGGGCGTGCTTTGGGTCGGGTGGCCGTTCGCCTCGCGGGATTTCCGCGGGGCGGTCATTCGTGCCGGCGGGTCAGGCGAGGTTCCGGTCCACGGTTTCGTACGTCACGCCCTGGTCCGCGAGGACCTCGCCCACGACGCCGGGGCGGGAGAGCAGGGCCAGCAGGAGGTGTCCGGCGGTGATGCTCTTGTCCTTGCGGCCCAGTGCGACGCGCAGGGACTGTTCCAGCGTGCGCTTGGCGTTTTGGGTGAAGGGGCGGTGGGAGCTCTGCGTCCGGCGGCCGAGGAAGCCCTTGGGGCGTGGTTCCGGTGTTGCGAGGGCGTCCTCGCCGTGGGTCTCCTCGATGCGGCTGATGATCTCGTCCAGATCGATGCCCAGGCCGGACAGGGCTTGCTCGTCGGCCTTCGAAAGGCCGCCGCGCCGGCGGGTCCGCGCCAGTTCGGTCCGGACGGAGGCGCGGTCCACGCCCAGGGGGTCGAGGACGCCCTGTTCCAGTAGGGACAGCAGGAGGTGTTCCTCGGTGATCGAGGACGCTCCGGCGCGTGCGGCCTCGGCCTGGGCGCCGACCACGGCGGCGCGGGCCTCGGTGGTGAACCTTTCGAACATCACGACCTCCCGTACTTCTTGTGCACGGCCTGCCGGCTCACGCCCAGTTCCGTGGCGATCTCCTGCCAGGACCACCCCTGGGCGCGGGCGCTGCGCACCTGTACGGCCTCCAGGCGCTCCAGCAGGCGCCGCAGGGCGGCGACCGAGCGCAGGCCCACGCGGGGGTCGGGGTCTCCGGCGCGTGCGGCCAGATCCGTCGCTTCCGTCATGCCTGTCAATGTAGGTTGACGCCCGGAGGGTGTCAACCTGTGTTGACGGTGGTGGGGAGTCGGCCGTTCACGGAAAACAGGTCACCCCTGTCGGGTGGTTGCGACAGGGGTGGCGGGAGGTCAGACCGTGAGGACGATCTTGCCGAAGAGGTCGCCCGCGGCGAGCTTCTCGAAGCCTTCGCGGGCCCGGTCCAGGGGGAGCACCTCGTCGATCACCGGGCGGACGCCGGTGGCCGCGCAGAAGGCGAGGAGGTCTTCCAGCTCGTCCTTCGAGCCCATCGTGGAGCCGACGATCTTGAGTTCGAGGAAGAAGATGCGGGTCAGTTCCGCGTGCGAGGGGCGGTCGCCGCTGGTCGCGCCGGAGATGACCAGGGTGCCGCCGGGGCGCAGGGACTTGACGGAGTGGGACCAGGTCGCCGCGCCGACGGTCTCGATCACCGCGTCGACGCGGTGCGGGAGGCGGGCGCCGGGCTCGAATGCGTCCACCGCGCCGAGTTCGACGGCCCGCTTGCGCTTGGCCTCGTCGCGGCTGGTGGCGTAGACGCGGAGGCCGGCGGCCTTGCCGAGGACGATGGCGGCCGTGGCGACGCCACCGCCCGCGCCCTGCACGAGGACCGAGTCGCCGGGCCGGACGCCGGCGTTGGTGAACAGCATCCGGTACGCCGTCAGCCAGGCGGTCGGCAGACAGGCGGCCTCCTCGAAGGACAGCTCGGCCGGCTTGCGCAGCACGTTCCAGGCCGGGACGGTCACCTGCTCGGCGAAGGTGCCCTGGTAGCGCTCGGTGAGGATCGAGCGGGGCTCGTCGGGGCCGACACCGTGGCCGGTCGCGCCGATCACGGAGTGCAGGACCACCTCGTTGCCGTCCTGGTCCACGCCGGCCGCGTCACAGCCGAGGATCATCGGCAGCTTGTCGGAGCTCAGGCCCACTCCGCGCAGGGACCACAGGTCGTGATGGTTGAGCGAGGCGGCGCGGACGTTCACGGTCACCCAGCCCGGACGAGCCTCGGGCGCCGGGCGCTCGCCCAGTTCGAGGCCGCTCAGCGGCTGGTCACGGTCAATGCGGGCGGCATAGGCAGCAAACATGCCCCCGGACGCTACCGTTCGGTAATCCCTCGCCGCCAGTGTTTCCGGAGTGGTCACGCTCACCTGCGCGTTTCGCGGTGCTCAGCCCCTTCTCGCCGAGGGCTGCCCGCAGCCAGTCGAGCGTGCCCCGGCCGAGCAGATCGTCCGCCAGTCGCTTTCCGGTTTCTGAAATCGGAACACGGAAGGCGACCGGCCGCCGCCTGGGCGGGCGGCGCGGTCGCCTTCCGGGGCCCGGCCCCTGGCGGGGCGGGCGGGAGCGCTGCGGGGCTCAGCCCTGCTTGGTCTCCCAGAAGATCTTGTCGATCTCCGCGATGAGCTCCAGCGCCTTCTTGCCGGTCGCCGGGTCGTTCGACGCCTTGGCGGCCGAGATGGCCTTCAGGGTGTCGTTGATCAGCTGGTGCAGCTGGGGGTACTTCTCGAAGTGCGGGGCCTTGAAGTAGTCGCTCCACAGCACCGAGACGTGGTGCTTGGCGACCTCGGCACGCTGCTCCTTGATGATGAGCGCGCGGGTGCGGAAGTCGGCGTCCGTGTTGGCCTGGTACTTCTCCTGGCAGCCAACGACCGACTCGATCTCGATCCGGGCCTGGGCCGGGTCGTAGACGCCGCAGGGCAGGTCGCAGTGGGCAGAGACCTTCACCTTGGGGGCGAAGAAGCGGGAAAGCATGGGCGCTGTCCTCCTCGTGATCGTCTTCTCAAGAGGGGAGATTACTCCGTGGAGAAGTGGATTTCGCGGGCGCCCCCAAGGGCTTAGGACAAAAGTCCAGGGTCAGGATGGGGGGCGGTGAAGGAACGTACGTACGGCCGCGGGTGGCGGAGATCGGTGAGGAGGAGGCAGTGATGCCGGACGCAGTGGGGTCACGGGGGCGGATGGGCGTCGCGGAGGTGAACGGTCCGTCGATGGCGCCGACGCTGGAGGACGGGGACCAATTGCTGATCCGTTACGGGACGCGCGTCCGGCCGGGTGACGTCGTCTTGTTGCGTCACCCGTTCCAGCAGAACCTGCTCGTGGTGAAGCGCGCGGTGGAGCGCCGGCGCGGTGGCTGGTGGGTGCTGGGGGACAACCCCTACGCCGTGCCGCCGGGCGACAGCACCGACTACGGGCCGGTGCCGGAGGACCTGGTGCTGGGCCGGGCCCTGTTCCGGTTCCGGCCCCGCGGCAAGGATCAGACCTCGCTGGGCGCGCGGCTGTCCTGGGCGGTGACGGCGCTCCGGCCGCTGCCTGCCGACGTCTCCGCCTCCAGCCGCTTGCGGGCCCGGTAGGCGGCCACGTTCGCCCGGGTGGCGCAGCGGTCCGAGCAGTAGCGGCGGGAGCGGTTGGTGGACGTGTCGAGGTAGGCGTTGCGGCAGGGCGCCGCCTGGCACAGGCCGAGCCGTTCCGGGCCGTGCGTCGTCAGGTGGAAGGCCAGGCCCATGGAGGCGATGGCGGCGTAGCCGGCGGTGGCGTTCGACGGGTGGTCGGCGAGGTGCATGTGCCAGTCGGGGCGGCCGGTGTCGTCGAGGTAGTCGTGGCCGGAGATCTGGGGGCTGACCGGGAACTCCATCAGCAGGGAGTTCAGCAGGTCGACCGCGAGCACGTGGTCCCCTGAGTCGGCGGCCTCGAAGACCGCCCGCAGCCGGCCCCGGACGTTGCGGAAGCGCGTCATGTCCGCGTCGGTGACCCGCCGGGCCATCTGGGTGCTGGTGCCGAACAGGGCCTTGACCGCGTCCACCGAGGTGAGCCGGTCCTTGTTGCGGGCCGGCTCCTCGGTGTTGACCAGGCGCACGGCGAAGTCCGAGTAAGAGGCCAATTCCACGAGTATTCCTTACGGACGTCTGTAACGGCTGGCTTGGCTACCAGGCTATTACGTACGCGGCCGTTCGCGGCGCCCGCCGGGTGCCGAGGGTGGGCGGTCCGGGGGTCGGTAATGGATGAACTGGTCTTGCGGGTCTTACTGGCGCGCTCTAGGCTGTGTAACAGCTGAGAGGCAGCTACAGCTATTACGCGTGGAGGGGATCGGGATGACCGTCGAGACCGACTGGCAGGCGTGGCAGGAGAGCTGGGACCGGCAGCAGGAGGCGTACATGCCGGACCGCGAGGAGCGGTTCCGGGTGATGCTCGACATGCTCGGGGCGGTCGTCGGCCCCGCCCCCCGGGTGCTGGACCTCGCCTGCGGCACCGGCAGCATCACGAGTCGGGTGCTCCGCCGCTTCCCCGGGGCCACCGGCACCGGCGTGGACCTCGACCCCGCCCTGCTGACCATCGCCCGCGGCACCTTCGCTGGCGACGACCGGGTCTCCTTCGTCACCGCCGACCTCAAGGACCCCGACTGGACCGCGGCCCTCCCGTACGACTCCTACGACGCCGTCCTCACCGCCACCGCCCTGCACTGGCTGTACAGCCCCGAGCTGGCCGTGCTCTACGGGCAGCTCGCCCCGCTGGTCCGGGACGGCGGGGTGTTCATGAACGCCGACCACATGCCCGATCCGGCCACCCCGCGCATCAACGAGGCCGACCGGGCCCACCGGCACGCCGTCACGGACCGGGCGCAGGCCTCCGGCGCCCTGGGCTGGGCCGAGTGGTGGGCGCTGGCCGGCGCGGACCCGGTGCTCGCGGAGCCGACCAAGCGCCGCTACGAGATCTACGGCGAGCACGCCGACGGCGACGCCCCGGACGAGGCCTGGCACGTCCGGACCCTCCGCGAGGCGGGCTTCGCAGAGGCCAGGAGCGTGTGGCGGTCGCCCTCGGACGCGCTGGTCCTGGCGCTGAAGTGAGCCATTTGGCCATAGCCCGTCGGTCATGGGCCATCCGGGTGCTTCCGCGAGCCGTGGACTAACCGGTTTCGGCCATGCTTCGTTGGGGTGGGCATGAACCACACCACGCGCGCACTCGCTGCCCTCGCTCTCGCCGGCGCCCTGGTCACCCTCGCCTCTCCGGCCCAGGCGGCCGACGCCTCGACCACCAAGGCCGCCGCCCAGACCACCACCCCCGAAGTGACGCTTCTGCAGCAGCTGGGCGTCCTGCTCGGCACCTCGGGCCGGTCCGCCTCGGAGGCCGCCGGCGAGATCACCACCGCGGCCGGCACGTTCGTGGAGAACTCCCCCGAGGCGCTCCGCAACACCGTCCGCAACCTGCTGCGCGGCGACCTGGTCAACCAGACCGCGACCCCGGTCCTCAAGCGCGGCCTGCGCTAAGCCTGCGCCGGGCCGAGCCGCCCGCCGGGCAACGCGAAGGGGCGGTACGGACTCCGTACCGCCCCTTCACCCGTGCGTACGCGCGTTACAGCACCTTGGACAGGAACGCCTTCGTCCGGTCGTGCTGCGGGTTGGTCAGGACCTCGCGCGGGTGGCCGGATTCGACCACCACGCCGCCGTCCATGAAGACCAGGTTGTCGCCGACCTCGCGGGCGAAGCCCATCTCGTGGGTCACCACGATCATGGTCATGCCCGACTCGGCCAGGTCCCGCATGACGTCGAGGACGTCACCGACCAGCTCCGGGTCAAGCGCCGAGGTGGGCTCGTCGAAGAGCATCAGCTTCGGCTCCATGGCCAGCGCGCGGGCGATCGCCACGCGCTGCTGCTGGCCGCCGGAGAGCTGGGACGGGTAGTTCCCGCCCTTGTCGCCCAGACCCACCCGGTCGAGCAGCTTGATCGCGCGCTCCCGCGCCACCGCCTTGCTCTCGCCCTTCACCATCACCGGGGCTTCCATGACGTTCTCTATGGCCGTCATGTGCGGGAAGAGGTTGAAGCGCTGGAAGACCATGCCGATGTCCCGGCGCTGGGCCGCGACCTCGCTGTCCTTCAGCTCGTAGAGCTTGTCGCCCTTCTGGCGGTAGCCGACGAGCTCGCCGTCGACGTACAGCCGGCCGCCGTTGATCTTCTCCAGGTGGTTGATGCACCGGAGGAAGGTCGACTTGCCGGAACCGGACGGGCCGATCAGGCAGAACACCTCACGCGGCGCGACCTCCAGGTCGATGCCCTTGAGGATGTGCGCGGCACCGTAGGACTTGTGGACGCCCTCGGCCTTCACCATGGCAGTCATCAGGCCACCGCCTTGTCACGGTTCGAGAAGCGGGAGAGGTTCGCCTTGACCTTCTGCCACGGCGTGGGCGGCAGGGTGCGCAGCGCGCCGCGTGCGTAGTGCCGCTCCAGGTAGAACTGGCCGACCGAGAAGATGCTGGTCAGGACCAGGTACCAGATGGAGGCGACGAAGAACATCTCCATCACCGCGAAGGAGGTGGAGGCGATGTCCTGGGAGGCCCGCAGGAGGTCCGGGTACTGCACGGCGACCACCAGCGAGGAGGTCTTCAGCATGTTGATGAACTCGTTGCCGGTGGGCGGCACGATCACCCGCATGGCCTGCGGCAGGACGATCCGGCGCATGGTCTGGGTCTGCTTCATGCCCAGCGCGTGGGCCGCCTCGGTCTGGCCCTCGTCGACCGACTGGATGCCGGCCCGGACGATCTCCGCCATGTAGGCGCCCTCGTTCAGGCCCAGGCCCAGCAGCGCCGCCAGGAACGGCGTCATGACCTGGGTCATCTCGTCCTTGTAGAACCCGAGGTTCAGGATCGGGAAGACCAGGGCGAGGTTGAACCAGATGAGGAGCTGGACGTACACCGGGGTGCCCCGGAAGAGCCAGATGTAGAACCAGGCGATGGTGCTGGTCACCGGGTTCTTCGAGAGCCGCATCACGGCGAAGACCACACCGAGCACCAGACCCAGCGCCATGGAGGCGATGCTGATGATGACGGTGTTGCCCAGACCCGAGAGGATCGTGGGGTCGAAGAGCTTCTCCGGCACGGTCGCCCAGCGCACGTTGCCCTGCGAGAAGGCGTACACGAGCGCCACGACCAGGGCGATGACGACCACACCGCTGATCCACCGGCCGTAGTGGCGGACGGGGATGGCGCGGATCATCTCGGGAGGAGTGCTCCCGGCCGGCGGGGTGTCCGCCGGGCCGGAAGTCTTGTCGAGCTTGTCAGTCACAGTGACTGCCCTTCAGTGCTGCAAGAGGGGGCGGAGTGCGAGGGGAGCACTCCGCCGGGGATGTCACTGGCCGGCGTTGATCTTCGCCTCGGTCACGGCGCCGGAGCCGGCGTTCCACTTGTCCAGGGCGGCCTTGTAGCTGCCGTCCTTGATGGCCGCCTCGAGGGCCGCCTTGAGGGCGTCGCGCAGCTCGGTGTTCTTCTTGTCCACCGCGATGCCGAGGGGGCCCGCGTCGGTCGGGTTGGCGATGGCCTCGAAGTCGTTGCCGCCGCCCGCCTTCAGTGCGATGTGCGCGGCGACCGGGGAGTCGTTCAGGTCGGCGACCGCGCCGCCGGCCTTCACGCGGGTCTGGGCCTCCGGGTCGGTCGGGAAGGACTCGATCTTGAGCTCGCCCTTGCCGTCCTTCTTGCACTTCTCGGCCTGGTCCTTGGCGACCTGCTCGTAGGTGGTGCCGCGCTGGACGGCGACCGTCTTGCCGCAGAGGTCGTCGAGGGTCTTGATGCCCTCCGGGTTGCCCTTCTTGACCAGCATGCCGGTGGAAGCCGTGAAGTAGTCGACGAAGTCGACACCGGCGCCGGTCTTGTTGCCCTTGTCGTCCAGACCCTCCTGGCGGGCCTTGGTGTCGCTCAGGGAGGACATGACCATGTCGCTGCGGCCGGTCTGCATGCTGCTGATCAGGGTGTCGAAGGTGCCCGACTCGAACTTGAAGGTCACGCCGAGCTGCTTGCTCAGGGCCGCCGCGACGTCCGGGTCCACGCCGATGATCTTGCCGCCCTCGGTGTACTCCATCGGCGCGTACGTCGCGTCCGTACCGACCTTGATCACACCGGCGTCCTGGATCTTCTTCGGCAGCTTCGAGAACAGCGGGGCGCTGCTGTTCTTGGTCTGGCCGGACGGGGTCGAGGAGCCCTTGTCGGTCTGGTCGCCACAACCGGTGAGGATCAGGGCGCCGGCGACCGCGATCGCGCCGACCGCGGCGATCCGGGACCGGGCGGCGGTCGTACGACGGGTGGTGCTAGCGGTCATGAGCTGGTTCCTCCGGCTGGGGTGGAAGCATCCGATGAGTAAGGCCACGCACGCACCATCGAGTGTCGCGACCTCGTGTGATTACGGCATCTTGCCATTCGGACTGACATATTCAGGCTGCCCGTCAGGTCAAAATCGGATAACGGGCGGAGGCGATCACCGGACAGGAGCGTCGGGTTCCGGTGTGACGGCCGCAACATGTGCGGCGAGTGGCCTGTTCCACGGAGGTTTCTACGGCCCGATGCGCCCCCGGGGTGCGCCCTCTTGGACTTTTCGCCGAAATCCGGACAACAGCTTTCGATTCATACAGGAATCGACTCGTCTGGGCCAGTGTTCTTCGGGTAGAACAGATGGTTACACCCCTCATCCGGGGCTCAGGGCGCGTGTGCGGCGCGCCCGCGCGTACGAACCTCCCCTTCGCGGAGACGGGCCAACCGTCGATGCGGAGCACGGACGCGGTGCCCGCCCACCCCTTAACCAGGAGTGGCCACCCTCGACATTTTCAATACTTAAGGGGTCACACACAGTGGCAGCGGAGATCGTCAATCCTCGCTCCGACGAGGAGACGGACAA
Source organism: Streptomyces sp. NPDC043853 (assembly GCF_056436025.1). Taxonomy (NCBI): domain Bacteria; kingdom Bacillati; phylum Actinomycetota; class Actinomycetes; order Kitasatosporales; family Streptomycetaceae; genus Streptomyces; species Streptomyces sp. NPDC043853. The sequence continues at coordinate 55,485 of NZ_JBWKDJ010000023.1, read as the reverse complement.
CAACCCGGACGCGGTGTTCGCACTGCACCGGGGCGGCAAGATGGCCATCCAGGCCACCGTGCCGGTCAACGACAAGGACGACCTGTCCCTGGCGTACACGCCGGGCGTGGCGAAGGTGTGCACCGCCATCGCCGAGCAGCCCGAGCTGGTGAACGAGTACACCTGGAAGTCCAACGTGGTCGCCGTCGTCACCGACGGTACGGCCGTGCTCGGACTCGGTGACATCGGTCCCGAGGCGTCCCTCCCCGTGATGGAGGGCAAGGCCATCCTCTTCAAGCAGTTCGGCGGCGTGGACGCGGTCCCGATCGCGCTCGCCACCAAGGACACGGACGAGATCGTCGAGACGGTCATCCGCCTCGCGCCGTCCTTCGGCGGGGTCAACCTGGAGGACATCTCCGCCCCCCGCTGCTTCGAGATCGAGCGCCGGCTGCAGGACGCCCTGGACATCCCGATCTTCCACGACGACCAGCACGGCACGGCCATCGTGACGCTGGCCGCCCTGCGCAACGCGGCGAAGCTGACCGGCCGTACCCTCGGCGACCTGCGCGCCGTGATCGCCGGTGCGGGCGCTGCGGGCATCGCCATCGCCAAGATCCTCGTGGACGCGGGCATCGGCGACGTCTGCGTCACCGACCGCAAGGGCGTCGTGTCCGCCGACCGCACCGACCTGACGGACGTCAAGGCGGAGATCGCGGGTCTGACCAACAAGACGGCCCGGACCGGCACGCTGGAGGAGGCCCTCGCGGGCGCCGACGTGTTCATCGGCGTCTCCGGCGGCACGGTCGCCGAGGAGGCCGTGGCCACGATGGCGGCGAACTCCTTCGTGTTCGCCATGGCCAACCCGAACCCGGAGGTCCACCCCGACGTCGCGCACAAGTACGCGGCGGTCGTGGCCACCGGCCGGTCGGACTTCCCGAACCAGATCAACAACGTTCTCGCGTTCCCCGGCATCTTCGCGGGTGCCTTCAAGGTCCAGGCCTCCCGGATCACCGAGAACATGAAGATCGCCGCTGCCGACGCCATCGCCGGCGTCGTCGCGGACGAGGAGCTCGCGGCCGACTACGTGATCCCGTCGCCGTTCGACCCCCGCGTGGCGCAGGCCGTCACCGACGCCGTCGCCGCCGCTGCCCGTGAGGACGGCGTCGCCCGCCGTCCGTAACACCGTCGTACGTCTGGCACCGCCGTACGCCGTACGCGATACCGCACAGGCCCGGCCGGAGCGATCCGGCCGGGCCTGTGTGCTGTCCGGGGCTACGGGGCCGCGCGGGTGCGGAAGTCCTCCACCGGCGGGATCTCCCAGCGGGACGGGTCCGGCACGGTGGCGAGGCCGGTCATGGCGGCCCCGCGGCGCGTCGATGACCGCGACGGCGGCCAGCGCGCCGAGCAGGACGCTGCCGGCCCCGTGTACGACGTTCAGGAGCACCGGGGCCATCGCGGCCGCCGCGAGGCCGGCCGCAGCAGCATCCGGCCGTGCACCGCCGCCCGGAAGTACGGCCGGGACGGCAGCGGCCGGGCGCGCAGCCCGGGGGCGGTGGTGCGCAGGTTGGCCGGGTCGCGCAGGTAGCGCTCGGTGGTCTCGAACTCCGAGTAGCCCCAGAACATGTCGCCGGGGTCGGCGATCACGGCCACCGGGTAGCCCTTGGGACCGGGCCGCCCGCCGACCGCCTGGACGAGCTGCCACCGCTCGGGCCACAGCATCCAGACGTGACGGCCGGCCGACCGGGGACCGAACTCGGCGAGCTGCTTGCAGTCCAGAGGCAGACCGGTCGGGGTGTCGAGTGAAGATCACTCGACGTCCGGACCGGCCGGACAGGCCGAAGGTTGTGGCCGTTTCGGCCCCGGGGACGACGGGTGCCGGAGGCTCCGGCCACGCGTCCGCCGGCAGTCCCCCTACTCGTCCTCGTCGTCCTCGTCGTCGAGACGGGCCAGCCAGGTCGCCAGCCGCTCGACCGGGACCTCGAAGTCGGGGTTGAGGTCGACGAACGTGCGGAGCTGCTCGGCGAGCCACTCGAAGGTGACCTCCTCCTCGCCGCGCCGCTTCTCCAGTTCCTCGATGCCGCGATCGGTGAAGTACAAGACAGGCTCCGTGGGTCATGGGTGATTCCAGGCCAGGATAAGCGGGCTTCCGCCCGGACCTCCCCTCCGGGCGGGGGCGGCGCTAGCCTGAACTGCTCCAACACGCGTGACGCGCGGGCCGGTTGGGTGCCGGGGGAGGGCCGGGGAGCCGGCGACCGGTACGTCCGCGGAAGCCTGGTGGGGCCTGGTGGGCCCGGGGGGAGGACAGGGCATGGGCGAAGAGCGCACGGGCGACACCGCGCGCGCCTTCGAGCTCCTGGAGCCCCTCGTCCTGGCGGCCACCGTGCGCATCCACGCGGCTCCGGACGGGTATGCAGACCCCGGGACCCTCGCCACCTGGGGGAGCGGCTTCTTCATCGCCCCCGGCTGGGTCCTGACGTGCGCGCACGTGGTGGGCGAAGGGGGTGGTGCGCCGGTGCGGCTCACGGGCCGGGAGATCGGCATCACCTTCTCCTCCGGGGACGACGGCACCACCGGGACCGTCGCCGGCCGGGTCGAGTGCGTGCTGCCCGAACCGGACGGCCGCCCCCGCCCCGCCGGGCTGTGGCCGCTGCCCGACCTCGCCCTGGTCCGCGTCCTGGCCCCCGTCTCGCACGCCTGCGTATGGCTCTCCGACCGCCCGCGCCCCCGCTTCGAGGACGTCGCCTACTTCGGCTGCACCGACGAGATGGGCTACCCGGAGATCACCGGGCGCACCACCACCCTGCGCGGCGTCCTGGGCCGCCAGGGCGCGCTCCGCCTCGGCGCGGAGGACGAGGTGGAGGCCGGCATGTCCGGCGGCCCCGTGGTGGACCTGGTCCGCGGCGAGGTCGTCGGCATCGTCAAGGCCCGCCGCCAGGGCGGCGGGGGCGGACTGGCCGTGGCCGTCACCCAGCTGCGCGAGCTCCCGCAGGCCCCCCGCGGCCGGGCCGGCCTCTACCGCCGGGTGATGCAGGGACACGACCTGCACCACTACGACCAGCACGTGAGCGACCTCAACACCCGCCGCACCTGGACCGACGTCCACGAGGAGCTGCCCGAGGGCCGCGAGCCCTTCGGCGGCCGGCAGCGGCTCACCGCCGCCGAACGCACCACCCTGTGCGGGCTGCTCGCCGAGCTCCCGCCGCCCGGCTCCTCCGAAGCCGTCCAGCAACTGGTGGAGGCCGCCCGCGGAGAGGACCGCGACCCCGCCCTGAAGGCCCCGCTGACCTGGCGGGACGGCCTGGGCCTGCTCTACGACCCGCCGGGCGTGGTCAGCGAGGCCGCCGCCATGCTGCGCTACGCCACCGACGTCAGCACCGCCGACCACCGCGAGCCGCCCGCGCCCGGCGCCGACGAGGAGCTCTGGGACTGGGTGCGCGGCACCGCCGAACGGCTGTGGCGGCCGCTCCGCCGCGAGCTCGGCGAACGCCACGACCAGGGCCTGGCCGACCGCGAACTGCGCCGCCGGGCCGCCGCCGCCCGCTCCGTCCGCGGCCCGGCCGGCCGCGAGGCCGGACTGCTCCCGGCCGGCCCGTCCGTGCTGCTGGAGATCTGGGCGCACACCTGGGACCCGCTCCACGACTGGCGGGTGTCGGTGTGGCTGGGCCCCGAGCACCTCTCCGCCGTCGACTCCGGCGCGGACGTCCGCCTCGAACGGCTGCCCACGGCGTTACGCGGCCCGCTCGTCGAGGGCTTCCGGCGCTGCGACACCCACGAGGGCGCCGCACTGCTCGAAGTCGCCGTCGAGCCGGAGCTCTTCGGACTCCCCGTCGACGAGTGGACGGTGACCGGCGGGGTGCCGCTGGGCGTGCAGCGGCCCGTGGTCTTCCGCTATCCGGCCGGGTCGCCGCCCCCCGCCGGGGAGCGGCTCCGCCGCCACACCGGCCGCTGGTCCAGGGCGATGACCGGCCCGCTCCGGGACGAGCGCGCCGACTGCTCCGGGGGCCGCGCCCGCATGCTCCCGTACGAGACCCTCGCCGCCCTCCCCGAGCAGGTGGTCCCGGTGCACTGCCGGCTCGGTGCCGTGCACGAGGTGCGGGACGCCGGATACGGGGTGTCGGTCGCCCGGCGGCCGCCGTCCGGACCGGCCGTCTCCTGCGCCCCCTTCCACCGCGGGGTGCGGGAGGAGCTCGCCGAGGCCGGCCGGACCGGACCGCTGCCGCTGCGGCTGCAGTCGCTGCGCGGCCGGGCCTACGGCCGGGACCCCGACGCGTACTGGGCTGCCGGAACGGTCCTGGTCTGGGAGGACCCCGACCGCCCGCTCCCCTGCGACGAGCCCTTGCAGGGAGACCTGTGAACGGCCCGGACGCCCGGACACCGCAGGCGCAGTCAGCCGAGGAGGCATCGTGAACGAGGAGTGGCTCATCTACCGGGGTGTCGGTGAGCCCCATGACGGCATCGGCGCCCTGCCCGACCCGCCGCCCTGGCGGGACTTCGACGGCGGACCGCTGGCCGCCCCCGCGCCCGCCGCGGCCGAACCCGACAGCACCGCCGCACGCCGGCTCGGCGCCCACCGGCACGCCGCCGAACTGCACCGGCCCGAGCCCGAGGAACTCGAAGCGGTCAACGCCGCGCTCTACCTGCGCCGGCCGCTGCTGGTCACCGGCTATCCCGGCACCGGCAAGTCCACCCTGGCGCACGCCGTGGCCCACGAGCTGAAGCTCGGCCGGGTGCTCCGCTGGCCGGTGGTCTCCCGGACCGTGCTCCAGGAGGGCCTCTACCGCTACGACGCCATCGCCCGGCTGCAGGACGTACAGATCGCCGGAGGCTCCGGCCAGGCCGCCCCCGGCATCGGCAAGTACATCCGGCTCGGACCGCTCGGCACCGCGCTGCTGCCCGCGGCCCGCCCCCGCGTGCTGCTCATCGACGAGCTCGACAAGAGCGACATCGACCTGCCCAACGACCTGCTGAACGTGCTGGAGGAGGGCGAGTTCGCGCTCCCCGAGCTGGAACGTGTCGCCGACCGCGAACCCGAGGTCGAGGTGCTCACCGACGACGGGGACCGGGTCACCGTCCGGGACGGGCGGGTGCGCTGCCGCGCCTTCCCGTTCATCATCCTCACCAGCAACGGAGAACGGGAGTTCCCCGCCGCCCTGCTGCGCCGCTGCATCCAGCTCAAACTGGGCCAGCCCGGCGAGAAGCGGCTCGCCACCATGGTCCGCGCCCACCTCGGGGAGGAAGCGGCCCGGCTCGGCGCCGAACTCATCAACGAGTTCCTCAGCCGCTCCCGCACCGAGCTGCTCGCCGCCGACCAGCTGCTCAACGCCATCTACCTCACCCACTACGCGGCCCCGCCCACCCGGGAGGACCTGGCCGACCTGCTCATCCAGCGCCTCGACCGCCCGAGGTGACGGGCCGTGACCGCCGAAGGCACCGGTCCCAATCCGGCCGACCGCCCCGTGCCCGAGCCCGAGCCCGGTGCCGCCGCGGGCGGCACCGCCGACCCGGGCCCCGGGCTGCGCACGCTGGTCGGCGTCCTGCGCTCGGGCGGACTCGACCCGGCCGCCGAGGAGCTGGCCGACGCCCTGTGGCTGGCCCTGCGCACCCGCGGAGCCGAAGGACCCGGCCCGTCGCCCGCCGGGACGGCCGACCGCCCGGCCGCGCCCCCCGGCACCCCGGACGGGTCCGACCGGCAGCGGGGCGCCGCCGAGCCCGGGCCCGTAAGCCCCTCCCCGCCGCCGGAGGACGACCCGCTGAGCCTCTACGCGCCCGGCCGCCCGGGCGGCCCCCGAGAGCCGGGCGGCCGGGGCGGTCAGCAGCCGGAGGACCCGGCGGGGCTGCCGCCGGGCACCGTGGCCCTGCCCGTCCGGGTGCCCGTCGCGGCGGCGCTGCCCCGGATCCTGGACATCCAGCGGGCCCTGCGCGCCCTCCAGCGGCACCGCCCGCCCGCCCCGCCCGCCCGGCTGGTGCTGGACGAGCCGGCCACCGCCGATGCCAGTGCCCGGGCGCTGGGCCAGGTCATCCCGGTGCTGCGGCCGGAGGCGCGGCGGGAGACCACCGTCCGGCTGGTGATGGACGCCTCCCCGTCCATGGCCGTGTGGCAGGACATGTTCGAGGAACTGCGGGCGGTGTGCGAGCGGCTGGGCGCCTTCCGGGACGTGCAGACGCACTACCTGCACCGGCTTCCCGACGGCACCCCGGCGGTGGGCCGCGGCCCGTCCCCGGACACCGGGGTGCGGTCCGCCGAGCAGCTGCGCGACCCCACCGGGCGGGGCATCACCATGGTGGTCTCCGACTGCACCGGGCCGCTGTGGCGGGACGGCCGGGCGCAGCGGCTGCTGCACCGGTGGGCCGAGTGCACCCCGTCGGTGGTCGTCCAGCCGCTGCCGCAGCGGCTGTGGGGGCGGACCTGGCTGCCCACCGAACGGGGCACGCTGGCCCGGGAGGAAGGGGCGCCGGGCGGGCTGCGGTTCCGGCCGGACCGGCCGACGCCGCACGGCCGGCCGTCGGGAGGCCTGACCGTGCCCGTGCTGCCGCCGAACGCGCGGGCGCTGGGGGCGTGGGCCCGCCTGGTCGCGGGGCTCGGGTCCGGTCCGGTGCCGGCCGAGGTGGGCCGGGTGCTGCCGGCGCACCCCGCCGCGCCCGCGCCGCCGCCGCGGGCCGCCCGGCCGCCGCGCGAAGTGGTGCGCCGGTTCCGGTCCACCGCCTCCCCGCGGGCCGTGCAGCTGGCGGTGTACCTGTCGGCGACCCCGCTCACCCTGCCGGTGATGCGGCTGGTGCAGCGGACGATGCTGCCGGACTCGGAGCCCTCGGACCTAGCGGAGGTACTGCTCGGAGGGCTGCTGCGCCGGTCCTCCGACCAGTGGTACGAGTTCGTGCCCGGGGTGCAGGAGGTGCTGCTGGGGCCACTGGGGCGGGACGAGGCCGCGCTCGTGCTCAAGCACTGCTCCGAGTACGTGATCCAGCACTTCGGGCGCGGGGTGCGGAACTTCCCGGCGCTGGCGGTGGCGCAGCTGACCGGGGTGGCCGAGGAGGAGCCGGGGGCGGACCCGGAGGCCGAACCGGCCCCGGGGAGCCGGATACCCCCGGCCCGGCTGCCGCAGGCGTTCGCCCGGGTCTCCGCCAAGGTGGTGCGCCGCTACCTGCCGGTACCCCCGCCGGAGGCCCCGACCCGGCCCGAGGTGCCGGGCCCCGACCGGGAGGCCGCCGTACGGGCCGCGCGGGCGCGGCTGGCCGCGCACGACCGCGACGGCGGCCAGCGCGCCCTGCACGAGGCGGTGGCGCTGCTGCGCCGGGCGGTGGCGGCGAACCGGGCCGAGGGACGGGGCGGCGGGGCCGGGCAGGGGTCCGGCCGGGGAGCCGGGGACCTGCCGGCCCGCGGGCGGGACCTCGCGGCCGAGCAGGCCGCGGAACGGGCCGCGGAACAGGCCGCGGACCGGGCGGCGTACGAGGCGGAGTACGAGCTCGCGGGCGCCCTGCTGCGGATGTGGACGGTGCAGCGGGACCCGGAGCTGCTGACCGAGGCGGAGCGGCTGGCCCGCCGGCTGACCGAGCTCCCGCTGCCGGAGAGCCCGGTGGCGCAGACGGGACGGGCCGGGCAGCCGGTGCGGGAGGTGCCGCCGGTGCAGGCGCGGGCCCGGGTGCTGCTGGGGCGGGTGCTCTGCGAGCAGGCCGGGGTGACGGCCGGCGCGGAGGCGGCGGTGGAGCTGCTGACCGCCGCCGACGCCGAGTTCGAGGCGGTGGAACGGCTGCTGCCTGCCGACCCGGAGCTCCGGGCGGAGGCCGCCGTGCGGCGCGCGGAGGCCCTGGTCCGCCTCCACGAGCTGCGCGAGGACCCGGTGCACCTGCACACGGCGTACTCCGTGCTGGCCTTCCACGCGGGCACCGACCCGGCCGGGGCCGGCTCCGGGCTGTCCCTGGCGCTGGGCCGGGTGCTGCTCGCCCTGGCCGACCGGGAGCCGGAGTCCGGCCCGCGCACGGTCTGGGCCGGACAGGCCGCGACCTGGCTGGCCGCGGGCCTGGCCGGGCTGGGCGGCGGCGGGGCCCCCGAGGCCGGAGCCACCACCGGGCCGACGGCCGATCAGGCCGCTCCCGCCGATCAGGCCGCTCCCGCCGGTCCCGTCGGCCGACCGGGCGGCGGCCCGGAGGACGGCCGGCCCGCCGACGGCCCGGAGACGGGTCCGGGGCGGCGGCTGGAACGCGCCGCGGCGCGGGTGGCGCTCGCCGGTGCCCTGCGCCACCTGCCGGCCCGGCTGGAGGAGGCCGTCGCGCAGCTGGGGACGGCGCTGGACGAGGCGGCCGGCGATCCCGAGGCGCGGCTGGCCGCGCTGGTCTGCCTGGCCCGGGTGCACCGGGCCCGGTACGCGCGGGACGGCGATCCTGCCGCGCTGGAGGCGGCGGGCGAGGTGTACGGGCGGGCCCGGCGGCTGATCCCGCGCGACGCCGAGGCGTACGGGGAGCTGCTGCCCGAGTGGGGCGACGTGCTGCTGGACCGGGCCCGGGCGGCGGACGGGCGGCGGTTCGTCTCGGCTGCCGTCCGGGTGCTCCGCGAGAGCAGGGCCGCGGTGCCGCAGTCCGATCCCCGGGTCGGGCGCCGCCTGCTGCGGCTGGCCACCGGCCTGCGGCTGCGGCACGGCTACGAAGCGGACCCGGTGGACCTGCGGGAGGCCGAGTACCTCCTCGAACTCGCCGTGCGGACCAGCCCGGAGCCGCTGGACCGGGCGCGGGCCTGGCGGGAGCACGGGGACGTGCAGCGGGAGCTGCACGCCCACACCCGGGCCGCGGACCGGCTGGACCTGGCCGCCGACTCCTACCGGCGGGCCTGGCGGGCCGCCCTGGAGGCCGACCGGGCCGGCCGCGGGGACACGGCGGCCCGGCTGGCGGCGCGGGTGCAGGAGCTGCGCGGGGAGGTACTGGAGCTGCTCGGGCGGCCCCGGGCCGCGCTGGACGCGTACCGGGCGGCCATGGAGCTGTGGCAGCGGCTCGACGAGGAGGGCGACGCGGCCCGCCGGGAGGCGGTCCACGCCCGGATCCGGGACCTGGAGAGCCCGTGAGGCCCGCCGTTTCCCCGGCCGGGACCGCGGGAAAGGGGCAGTGAACCGTACGGTCGTACGACACAACTGGGGGAGATGAGCAGCATGGTGACCGACAGTCAGCACACCGCCGGCGGCGTGGCAGCCCGTCGGTGCCCCGGCGAGCTGCCGGACCTGTCCGGCTTCGACCTGGCCGCCCTCCGCGGCATCGACCACCCGGTGCTCGCCGAGGTGATCGAGAGCATGGTCGAGCGCGTCACCCACCCCGCGGAGATCCTCAACGCCTTCGACTCCGGAGTCGTCTGACCGTCCCACGGCCATGGGTTGACCACTTTCCGCCGTTAGCCGCGCGCATCGGAAGGGCAGGGATGGGCAATCCGCCGGGACCGGCTCAGGGGGAGGCGGCCGGGGGCGGGGGCACTCCCCCGGACTCCGTCCGGGGGCACCCCCACCCAGCGGTAGCCGGGGGAGAGAGGAGCAGGCGATGACGCACACGACGGCGCGGCCCTCCGTGCTGCCCGCACACCGCCGGCACGCCCCCTGGCCGTACCAGCGGCTGGACGTTCCGGCCCTGCGCGCCGCCGGGCACCGCCCGCACCCGGTACGGCAGTTCGTGCTCAAGACCCGCAGCCGCTGCAACCTGGCCTGCACGTACTGCTACGTCTACGAGATGGCCGACCAGAGCTGGCGCGGCCGGCCCCCGGTGATGGCCCCGGCCACGGTCCGCCTCGCCGCCCGCCGTATCGCCGAGCACGCCGCCGTCCACGAACTGCCCCGGGTGGACCTGGTCCTGCACGGCGGGGAACCCCTCCTGGCCCCCGCCCCGGACCTCACCGCCCCGGTCACCGGGATACGCGCCGAACTCGCCCGCCGCTCCCCCCGGACCCGGGTCACCGCCAGCGTCCAGACCAACGGCACCCTCCTCACCCCGCGCCGCCTCGACGCGCTCGCCGCCGCCGGCATCCGGGTCGGGGTCAGCCTCGACGGCGGCCTGCCCGCGCACAACGCCCGCCGCGTGGACCACGCCGGACGGCCCGGATTCGCCGCCGCCGTGCGCGGGCTGCGACTGCTGGCCCGCCGCCCCGAGAGCTACGCCGGGCTGCTGTGCGTGGTGGACCCGGCGCAGGACCCGGTGGAAACGTACGAGTCCCTGCTCGGCTTCGCCCCGCCGACGATCGGGCTGCTGCTGCCGCTCGCCAACTGGAGCACCCCGCCGCCCGGTTCCCGGCCCGGCGCCACCCCGTACGCGGACTGGCTGATCGCCGTGTTCGAACGCTGGTGGCACGACGGTGTACGGCGCACCCGGATCCGGCTCTTCGAGGAGGTCATCGCCCTGCTGCTGGGCCTGCCCGCCGCCACCGAATCCCTGGGCCTGACCCCCGCGGCCACCGCCGTGATCGAGACCGACGGCACGCTGGAACAGGCCGACTCCCTCAAATCCGCCTACGAGGACGCCGCCGCGACCGGACTGCACCTGGCCCGGGACAGCTTCGACGACCTCCTCGACCACCCCGGGATGGCCGCCCGCCAGCTCGGGCGGGCCGCGCTCCCGGCAGGCTGCCGCTCCTGCGAACTCGTGACGGTCTGCGGCGGCGGCCACTACCCCCACCGGTACCGCCCCGGCCACGGCTTCCGCCAGCCGTCCGTCTACTGCGCGGACCTCCAGCAGCTGATCCGCCACATCGCCGCCGCCGTGCACGCCGCCGCGACCACGGCCGCGACCACGGCCGCCACCGGGCCCCGCCGGGACCCGCCGGGCTCCGCCCCGGATTCCTGCGGCCTGCGAGCGGCCGGGCCGCCGCCGCACCCGGGGAGTCCGGCCCCGGACACCGGGGGCCCCGCCCCCCGGCCGGTCGCGGGCCGCCGGATCACCGCCGGGCACGACCGGAAGGCGACTTCATGACGGCGGACGAGAGCGCGCGCGGCCGCACCCGGAGCGGGGCGGGCGTGCCCGCGCAGCGGTCGCCCGGAGCGCCGGGCCCGCCCGGGCCCGCGCCCGAGGGCGACCCGGCCACCGGCCCCGCGGCCACCGCCCCCGCGGGCCCGGCAGCCGGGAGCGTCGTGCCGGGCGGGTTCCGGGTGTCCGCCCGTACCCTGCGGGCGCTCGCCTCCTCCGAGCCCTCCGCGGAGGGGACCGCGCTGGTGCGGGACGTGTGGTGGTCCAAACGGCTGCTGCTGCTCCGGGCCGTGCTCGACGCCGCGCCGCCCGGAGAGGCCGGGGCGCACTGGGAGCTGCTGGAGACGGCCGAACGAAGCGACCCCGGAGCCGTCCGCGACGTACTGCTCTACCCGTCCACCGGGGTCTGGGCCGAAGAGGCCCTGCGCCGGCTGCACGCCCCCGACGGGCCGCCCGCCGACCTCGCCCACCTCGGCTCCCTCGCCGCCGCGGCCGCCCTGCGGGCCCGGATCCCCTTCGAGCTGACCCTGCGCCCCGTGCTGGGCCGCATCGCCCTGCCCACCCTCGGCCTGCTGCGCCCCCACCGGCTCGGCCCGGTCCCGCTCACCGAGGGGGCCTGGGACCCGGACCACCCCGAGGTCCTGCCGCTGCACACCCTGCCCGGAGGCCGTACCGCCCTCGACGACCTCGACCCGTACCGGGCCGCCCCCGGCCGCCCCGGCCCCGTACGGCCCGCCCGCCGCCTCACCCCCAAGGGGCACAAGCGCTGGGACACCCAGTGGTCCGGCGCCCTCACCCTGCTGGAGCGCTACGACACCGCCCGGGCCGGCGAGATCGCCGGACTGCTGCGCTCCGTCGTGCCGCTGTCCGGTGGCAGCCGCTCCGCCGGCGCCACCCTCCCGGCCGCCGCCGGCTCCGTCCTGGCCCGCGGGCAGGCCCCGCCCGCCCTCGCCGCGACCCTGGTCCACGAGACCCAGCACGGCAAACTCGGCGCCCTCACCGACGTCCTGCCACTGCACACCGCCGACCGGACCGCCCGCTACTGGGCCCCCTGGCGCACCGACCCGCGCCCGCTGGAGGGCCTCCTGCACGGCGCGTACGCCCATCTGGCCCTGGCCTGCTACTGGCAGCGCGCCGCCCTCTACGGCGCCCGCGCCGCCTGGGCCTGCCACGCCCGCTGCCGCGCCCAGCTCGCCGCCGTCCTCCCCGTCCTGCTCGGCGAACCCCAACTCACCAGGGCCGGGCAGGAGTTCGTGGCGGCCATGGCCGAGGCCGAACGGGCCATGGACGAACTGCCGCCGCCCGGCGACCAGCACGCCACCGCCCGCCGCACCCTCGAACGGGAACGCCGCGCCTGGTGCGAGGCGCATCCCGAACTCGCCGCCTCCGCACCAGGTTGACCGGCTGTGACCTGCGCTACATTTCTGTTCCCGTCCACGCCCCGGACCCGAGGGAGACGGCCCGTATGACCCTCGCCGTGCAAGCCCAGCGCTTCGTCATCAGCTTCGCCGGGTTCAACCGCCCCTGGGCCGTGTGGATCGCCCACCGGCTGGAGGAACACGGCCACCGCGTCACCCTCCAGCGCTGGGACCCGCAACGCAGCCCCGGACTCACCGAGGCCCTCGACGACCTCGCCCGGGCCGGCGGGAAGATCCTCGTCATCCTCAGCGAACGCTACTTCTCCGCCGGCACCCATACCGAGGACGAGTGGAACACCGCCCTCCGCGCGGTGACCGAGGCACACCCGGACCGGTTCGCCGCGGTCTCCCTCACCGACGCCCCGCTGCCCACCGCCGTGGCCGCGCTGGAGAAGACCGACCTGTGGGGCCTGGACGCGTACGAGGCGGAGTTCCGGGTGCTGCGCCGGCTGGAGCTGCCCACCGACCGGGTCGGTGCCGAGAGCGGCCGCCGCGGGCCCCGCTTCCCCAACGACCCGCCCGAGGTGTGGGGCCGGGTGCCGCGCCGCAACCCCCGCTTCACCGGCCGCAACGACGTCATCGGCGCCCTCCGGGAGGCACTCGCCGAAGCCCCGACCGGCGCCTCCGTGGTGACCCTGCTCGGCCTGTCCGGCGTCGGCAAGACCCAGATCGCCACCGAGTACGCCTACCGGTTCGCCTCCGAGTACGACGTGGTGTGGTGGGTGCCCGCCGAGGACCGCCCCACCCTCCGCGAACGCCTCGCCGACCTCGCCCCCGAACTCGGCCTGCCGCGCGGCGCCGGCAGCTACGGCGAGCAGATCCGGGCCGTCCTCGAAGCCCTGCGCCGCGGCAACCCCTACAGCCGCTGGCTGATGGTCTTCGACGGCTGCGACAACCCCGACGACCTCACCGACCTGCTGCCCTCCGGCGCCGGAGACGTGATCATCACCTCCCGGAACCACGAGTGGGCGTCCCGCCGCACCAACCTCGTGCAGGTCCCGCTCTACGCCCGGCCCGAGTCCATCACCTTCATCCGCCGCCGCGCCCTGCGGCTCACCGCCGAGGAGGCCGACCAGCTCGCCGAGGCGCTGGAGGACTACCCCCTCGCCCTCGACCAGACCGCGGGCTGGCTCGCCGACTCCCCGCTCACGGTCGGGGACTACCTGACCCTGCTCCAGCGCCGGCTGGACTCCCGGGAGGCGGTCACCGTCTCCGAGGACTACCCGCTGCCCTTCCCCACCGCGCTGGCCATACTGCTCAACAACGTGCGGGAGAACTTCCCCGACGCCCTCGCCCTGCTCCGGCTGTTCGTGTTCTTCGCACCCGGCCGGGTGCCGCTGCGGCTGCTCCGCGAGTTCCCCCTCGACGACGTGCCCGAACAGCTGGCCGGGCTGATCAACGACCAGGTCCGCTGGAACGCCGCCCTCAACAAGCTGGTGCAGTTCTCCGTGGTCCGGCTGGAGTACTCCGACCTGGCCGTGGAGGAGGGCGGCGGCGGCACCGAGACCGTGCAGCTGCACCGGATGGTGCACGGCATCGTCCGGGAGAACCTCGGCGAGGAGGAGGCGGACGTCCTCTCCCGCGCCGTCCGCCAGGTGCTGGCCGCCGCCGACCCCGGCCGGCCCACCGACTCCCGGCTCTGGCCCCGCTACGCCGAACTGATCCCGCACCTGGAGCCGTCCGGGGTCCTCACCAGCTCCAACCCGCGGATCCAGAACTTCCTGCTGCGCTGCCTGCGCTACCTGATCCTGGCCGGCGAGTACCGCACCTGCCTGCGGCTGGCCGAGCAGACCGACACGGCCTGGCGGGCCATGCTCGGCGAACACCACGACCAGGTACGGGAGCTCAGCTACCACTACGGCGGCGCGCTGCGCATGCTCGGCCACTTCCGCCGCGCCGAGGTGCTCAGCAAGGCGATCGCCGACCGGCTCCGCGCCGAGCGCGGCGACCGGGACCTGGAGACCCTCCGAGCCATCAGCACCTACGCGGCGGTCCTGCTGAACACCGCCAAGTTCGAACCGGCCCGGGAACTCCTGGAGCACTGCTTCGTCTCCTACCGGGAACTCCTCGGCGAGGACGACTCCATGACCCTCAACGCCGAGAACAACGTCGCCGTCGTGCTCCGCCTGCTCGGCCGCTACCAGGAGTCCTACGAGGCCGACCTCGACACCCTGCGCCGCCGCGAGCGGGTGCTCCGCGTCCGGCACATCGCCACCCTCTCCAGCGGCATCGGCTGCGCGATGGGCCTGCGCCTGATGGGCCGCTACCGCGAAGCCCTCGCCCGCCAGGAACAGGGCCTCAAGCTCAACGCCGCCGTCCTCGGCACCAACCACCCCCAGACCCTCCGCGCCGAACACAACCTCGGCCAGTGCCTGCGCCGCTCCGGCGACATCCCCGGAGCCGGCGCCCGGCTCCGCAGCGTCTGGGAACGCTCCACCCGCGTCCACGGGGCCGAGTTCCCCTGGACCCTGATGGTCGCCTCCGACTACGCCACCTACCTGCGGGAGTACGGGGACATCGAGGAGGCCCGCCGGATCTCCGAGGAGGTGGTCCGCGGCTACCAGACCCAGCTCGGCCTCGCCCACCCGTACAGCATCGGCACCGTCGGCAACCTCGGCCTGGTCCTGCGCGCCCAGGGCGAGCGCGAGGCGGCGCTCAGCCTCTGCGAACAGGCCCTCGTCGGCATGCGCGGCGCTCTCGGCGACCGGCACCCGTGGACCCTGGGCTGCGCCGTCAACGCGGCCGGCTGCCGCAACATCACCGACCGCTTCGCCGACGCGCTGGACCTGAGCCGGGACACCCTGCGGACCGCGGAACGGGTCCTCGGCACCGACCATCCGATGACCCTCACCGCACAGATCGCCCTTGCGGCCGACCTCCGCTCCACAGGGCGGATGGAAGAGGCCGCCAAACACGAGGACGCGGGCCTCAAATCCCTCGCCCGGACCCTCGGCCCGCAGCACGTGCACACCGTGTCGGCCCGTCAGCGCGTCCGCCCGTACTGGGACTTCGAACCGCAGCCGTAGCAGGCCGGCAGGAGGGCCCGTGTCGGCATGTCGGCCAGTTGTCCGGTTTCCGGGTCATTCGTGAGACGCACGCGAACCGGGCCTCCGGGATGATTCGCCGCGCCTGCGCATGCAACAGGGTGAATGGGTAAGCGACTTCGCCCAACCCAAGGACGGTCCTGTTGCGCAGGAAATCCCTCGCACCGCTGCTCGCCGCCGCCGGTCTCCTGGCCACCACCGTGCCCCTCCTCACCGCGACCCAGGCCACCGCCGCCGGCACGGACGCGGCGTACCTCAAGCAGAAGCCGAACTGGCAGCGCTGCGCGGCCGACCAGCCGGCCGGGTACGAGTGCGCCACCCTGAAGGTGCCGCTCGACTACCGGCACCCCGAGGGACGGAAGATCGACCTCGCCATATCCCGGATCAAGAGCACCAACCCCGGCAAGCGGCAGGGCATCCTGCTGTCCAACCCGGGCGGGCCGGGCGGTCCCGGCCTCGACATGCCGCTGATGATGAACCAGCTGATGCCCAAGGACGTGCGCGACCGGTACGACCTCATCGGCTTCGACCCGCGCGGCGTCGGCAAGAGCACCCCCATCACCTGCGGGCTCACCGAAGCCGAGCAGAACTTCGACCGCGCCTACCGGCCCGGGACGTACGCCGCCGACATCGCCTGGGCGCGCACCGTCGCCGACAAGTGCCGCGAGAAGTCCGGCGACGTCCTCCGGCACATCACCACCCGCAACACCGCCCGCGACATGGACACCGTCCGGGCCGTGCTGGGCGAGAAGAAGACGTCGTTCGTCGGCTACTCCTACGGCACCTACCTCGGCGCCGTGTACTCGCAGATGTTCCCGCAGCGCACCGACCGCTTCGTGCTGGACAGCGCGGTCGACCCGCAGCGCGCCTGGCGCGGCATGATCCAGGTGTGGGCGACCGAGGCCGAACCCGCCTACCGGCGGTGGACCCAGTGGGCGGCCCAGCGGAACGCCGCCTACGGGCTCGGCACCACCCCGGACGCGGTGTCGAAGACCTTCTGGGGCCTGGTGGCCCAGGCCGACCGGAAGCCGATCGACTTCTTCGGCACCAAGCTCAAGGGTGACGACATCCGGGCCGGCCGGGCGGTCTTCTTCTACCCGCAGCAGGCGTCGGACATCATCAAGCAGCTCAAGGCCGCGGCCGAGGGCAAGCCGCTGCCGAAGAACCAGGCCGCGGCCGACGGCCTGAAGAAGCTGCTGCCCGGCACGCTCATCGCCGACGCGTACGCCGGCCGGGCCCCGAGCGCGGAGTCCGGGGCGCCGGCGGACAACGGCTCCGCGGTCTTCTGGGCCGTGGTGTGCGGGGACACCGCAGCCTGGCCCCGCTACACCGAGCAGTACGCCCGGGACGCCGCGGCGGACAAGAAGAAGTACCCGCTGTACGGGGACATGGCCTCCAACATCAAGCCGTGCGCGTTCTGGGACCGCCCGGCCGAGGCGGCCACGCCCATGAACAAGCAGGCCAACGTGCTGACCGTGCAGAACGAATGGGACTCGCAGACCCCGCTGGTCAGCGGCCAGGGCATGCACCGCGCCCTGAAGGGCTCCCGGATGGTGCTCGCGGCCGGCGGCGAGGGCCACGCCGTGTACCTCTTCGACCCCCGCTCCTGCGTCAACGCCCCGGTGAACGACTACCTGTCCACGGGCCGGCTCCCGGCCAAGGACCTGACCTGCAAGAACCCGCCCGCCGACGCCTCGCGCCGGGTCGCCGGCCCGTCGGATTCCCGGTCGGTGCCGTTCCCGAAGGGCACCCCGCGGTTCTGACCGCTCCCGCACAGCCCGAAGGCCCGGCCTCCCCGCGAAGGGGAAGCCGGGCCTTCCGGTACGCCGTGCCTTCCGGGGCGGTTACGCCTCGAAGACCTCGTTGACCAGCTGCGCCTGCTCGGCCTGGTGCCGCTTGGCCGAACCCACCGCCGGGGACGAGCCGTGCGGGCGGGAGATCCGGCGCAGGCGCTCGCCCGCCGGGACGTCCGCGCCGACCGCCAGGTCCAGGTGGTCGATCAGGTTCAGCGCGATGAACGGCCACGCACCCTGGTTCGCCGGCTCCTCCTGCGCCCAGATGTACTTGGCCGCGTTCGGGAACTTGGCGATCTCGGCCTGGAGCTCGGCACCCGGCAGGGGGTAGAGGCGCTCGAGGCGGATAATCGCCGTTTCGCGAGCTGCAGCGTCCGTGATGCCGCGCTTCTCCCGCTCGGCCTCCAGGTCGTAGTAGACCTTGCCGGCGCAGAAGACGACCTTGCGGACCGCGTTCGGGTCGACCGTGCTGTCGCCGATGACCGGACGGAACGAGCCGGTGGTGAACTCCTCCGCCTTCGACGCCGCCGCCTTCAGACGCAGCATCGACTTCGGGGTGAAGACGATCAGCGGCTTGTGGTGCGGGTTGTGGACCTGCCAGCGCAGCAGGTGGAAGTAGTTCGACGGCAGGGTCGGCATGGCCACCGTCATGTTGTTCTGCGCGCACAGCTGCAGGAACCGCTCGGGGCGGGCGGAGCTGTGGTCCGGGCCCTGGCCCTCGTAGCCGTGCGGCAGCAGCAGGGTGACGCCGGAGGTCTGGCCCCACTTCTGCTCGGCCGAGGAGATGAACTCGTCGACGACGGTCTGCGCGCCGTTGACGAAGTCACCGAACTGCGCCTCCCAGAGCACCAGCGCGTCCGGGCGGGCCAGCGAGTAGCCGTACTCGAAGCCCATGGCCGCGTACTCGGAGAGCAGCGAGTCGTAGACGTTGAACCGGGCCTGGTCCTCGGACAGGTACAGCAGCGGGGTGTAGTCCTCGCCGGTCTCCCGGTCGATGAGCACCGCGTGCCGCTGGCCGAAGGTGCCGCGGCGGGAGTCCTGGCCGGACAGCCGGACCGGGGTGCCCTCCATCAGCAGCGAGCCGAAGGCCAGGGTCTCGCCCATGCCCCAGTCGATGGTGCCCTCGTCGATCATCGCCGCGCGGCGCTGCAGCTGCGGCAGCAGGCGCGGGTGGACGGTGACGCCCTCGGGGATGCTGACCTGGGACTCGGCGATCCGCTTGACCACCTCGAAGGAGACGGCCGTGGGAACCGCGGTCGGGAACTCGGCCTGCGCGACCGGCGCCGGGGCGCCCGCAAGGGGCTGCGAGGCGGCCTCGCGGACCTCCGCGAAGACCTTCTCCAGCTGGCCCTGGAAGTCCTGCAGCGCCTGCTCGGCCTCTTCCAGGGTGATGTCACCGCGACCGATGAGGGACTCGGTGTAGAGCTTGCGCACCGAGCGCTTCTTGTCGATCAGGTCGTACATCAGCGGCTGGGTGAAGGCCGGGTTGTCCGACTCGTTGTGGCCGCGGCGGCGGTAGCAGATGAGGTCGATGACCACGTCCTTGTTGAACGCCTGGCGGAACTCGAAGGCGAGCCGCGCGACGCGGACCACGGCCTCCGGGTCGTCACCGTTCACGTGGAAGATCGGCGCCTCGATCATGCGGGCCACGTCGGTCGCGTACATCGAGGAACGCGAGGACTCCGGGGCGGCGGTGAAGCCGACCTGGTTGTTGATCACGACGTGGACGGTGCCGCCGGTGCGGTAGCCGCGCAGCTGCGACATGTTCAGCGTCTCGGCGACCACGCCCTGGCCGGCGAAGGCCGCGTCACCGTGCAGGGCGACCGGCAGGACGGTGAAGTCGGTGCCGCCCTTGTTGATGATGTCCTGCTTGGCGCGGGCCACACCCTCCAGGACCGGGTCGACGGCCTCCAGGTGGGAGGGGTTGGCGACCAGCGAGACCTTGATCTGCTCGCCGTCGAGGCCGGTGAAGGTGCCCTCGGCGCCCAGGTGGTACTTCACGTCGCCGGAGCCGTGCATCGACTTCGGGTCGAGGTTGCCCTCGAACTCGCGGAAGATCTGCGCGTAGGACTTGCCGACGATGTTCGCCAGCACGTTCAGGCGGCCGCGGTGGGCCATGCCGATGACGACCTCTTCGAGGCGGGCCTCGGCCGCGGAGTCGATGACCGCGTCGAGCAGCGGGATGACCGACTCGCCGCCCTCCAGCGAGAAGCGCTTCTGGCCGACGTACTTCGTCTGCAGGAAGGTCTCGAAGGCCTCGGCCGCGTTCAGGCGGCGCAGGATGCGCAGCTGCTCCTCGCGCTCCGGCTTGGTGTGCGGGCGCTCGATGCGGTCCTGGATCCACTTGCGCTGCTTGGGGTCCTGGATGTGCATGAACTCGACGCCGGTGGTGCGGCAGTACGAGTCGCGCAGCACGCCGAGGATGTCGCGGAGCTTCATCATCGACTTGCCGGCGAAGCCGCCGACCGCGAACTCGCGCTCCAGGTCCCACAGGGTGAGGCCGTGCTCGGTGATGTCCAGGTCGGGGTGCTTGCGCTGCTTGTACTCCAGCGGGTCGGTGTCGGCCATGACGTGGCCGCGGACCCGGTAGGAGTGGATCAGCTCGAAGACGCGGGCGGCCTTGGTGACGTCGTCGTCGTGGCTGGCGTCGATGTCGCGGTTCCAGCGGACCGGCTCGTACGGGATCCGCAGGGATTCGAAGACCTGGTCGTAGAAGCCGTCCTCGCCGAGCAGGAGGTTGGCGACGATGCGCAGGAACTCGCCGGAGGCCGCGCCCTGGATGACCCGGTGGTCGTAGGTCGAGGTCAGGGTCATGACCTTGGAGATGCCCAGCTTGTTCAGGGTGTCCTGGGAGGTGCCCTGGAACTCGGCCGGGTAGTCCATGGAGCCGACGCCCATGATGACGGACTGTCCGGGCATCAGGCGGGGCACGGAGTGCACGGTGCCCAGGCCGCCGGGGTTGGTCAGCGAGACGGTGACGCCGGTGAAGTCGTCCATCGTCAGCTTGCCGACGCGGGCGCGGCGGACGATGTCCTCGTAGGCCTGCCAGAACTCGAAGAAGTTGAGGGTCTCGGCCTTCTTGATGCCGGCGACGACGAGCTGGCGGTCGCCGTTGGGCTTCACCAGGTCGATGGCCAGGCCGAAGTTCACGTGGTCGGGCTTGACCAGGGTGGGCTTGCCGTCCTTCTCCACGAAGGAGTGGTTCATCGACGGCATGGCCTTGATGGCCTGCACCATTGCGTAGCCGATGAGGTGGGTGAAGGAGATCTTCCCGCCCCGGGCGCGCTTGAGGTGGTTGTTGATGACGATCCGGTTGTCGAACAGCAGCTTCACCGGGACGGCGCGGACCGAGGTGGCCGTCGGCACGTCGAGGGAGGCGTTCATGTTCTTCGCCACGGCGGCGGCCGGGCCGCGGAGCGTCACCAGCTCGGGGCCCTGGGGGGCCTCGGTGGCGGGCGCGGCCTTGGCGGCGGCAGCGGGGGCGGGGACCTGAGCGACCGGGGCCGGTGCGGCGGCCGGGGTCGGGGAGGTGACAGTCACAGCAGGGGCACCAGAGGGGGTGGCAGGAGCAGGGGCAGGAGCTGACACGGGTGCGGCGGGCTGCGCGGCGCCGACCGCCCCCGTGGCGGCTGCGTCGGCGGCCTGCACGGCCGGGGCGGGAGCGGCGGCGGCCGGAGCGGCCGGGGTCGCGGGTGCGGTCGCGACGGCGGTGGCGGCCTGTGCGGAGGCGCCGTCCGTCGTGGTGGACCGCTCCGCCTTCACCGGGGCGGCAGCGCCCCCCGGCTTGTAGTCGGCGAAGAAGTCCCACCAGGCCCGGTCGACCGAGTTCGGGTCCTGGAGGTACTGCTGATAGATCTCGTCGACGAGCCACTCGTTGGCACCGAAGCCCGAGGCAGGGGTCTTCCCGCCCTCTGCTGCTTCGGTCGTGGTGGTCGGGTTACTGGGGGACTGTGGCGACACGGCGGCAACCGCCCTCTTCCGCTTCACAAGGTATGGACAGCGGGAATAAAGGCTACGCCTCCCCGGCGGTCAGATGCAGTCCGGGCGGAACTTACGTCGCGTAGGTCACATCGAACGGCGGGTTTCGAGGGCCGGAATGGCGGGAAACAAGCGTGGTTCGGGTAGGCGTCAGCCAGGTTGCGACCCCCTGGCTTCGCACCCCTGACGCATCCCCGGCACATGTGGCCGAGATCATCTCCGTACCTCCTCGAACCCTACGTCAACCCGAGGGTTTGGGACTCCCCGGAAGCGTGACGAGGATCCGGCAGCCCCGGGAGGATTCGGCCACCCCGATGTGACCGCCGTGCAGCTCCACCGCCCAGCGGGCGATCGCCAGGCCCAGCCCGGTGCCGCCGTCCCCGCTGCCGGGCAGGCCGGCACTGCCCCGGTTGAACCGCTCGAAGACCCGGTGCCGCTGCCCCTCCGGGATGCCCGGACCCTCGTCGATGACCTCCAGCGAGAGGCTGCCGGGGGCGTCGCCGCCGCGGGCACGGACGGTGACCCGGCCGTGCTGCGGGCTGTGCTTGACCGCGTTGTCGATCAGATTGCCCACCACCTGGTGGAGCCGCTCCGCGTCCGCGACGGCGGTCAGGTCGGGCGGGTACACGTCCAGGTGCAGGTGGACGTCCTTGCGGGTGTGCCGTCCGGAGCCGGAGGCGAGCATCGCCCGCTGGCCGGAAGCCAGCCCGGCCTCCTTCAGGACTCCCGACAGGTACGGCCACACCTCGAAACGGCGGGCCTTCAGCGGCACCACGCCGTTGTCCACCCGGGACAGGTCCAGCAGGGTCTCCACCAGCCGGCCCAGCCGCTCCGTCTGCTTCAGCGCGGTCCGCATGGTTTCCGGATCGGCCGCCGACACCCCGTCCACCACGTTCTCCAGCACCGCGCGCAAGGCCGCGATCGGGGTGCGGAGCTCGTGGGACACGTTGGCGACCAGCTCCTTGCGGTGCCGGTCCACCGCCTCCAGGTCGTCCGCCATCACGTTGATGGTGGCGGCCAGGTCGCCCAGCTCGTCGCGGCGGTCCGCGCCGCGCACCCGCCGGGTGAAATCGCCCTGGGATATCGCCCGGGCCACGGTGGTCATGTTGTCCAGCGGCGCCGTCAGGCCGTGCGCCACGAACTGGGTGATCAGCATCGAGGCGATCACCGAGAAGACCGTGATGAACCGGACCTCGGTCTTGGTCCGCAGCGCCACCATCAGCAGGCCGGTGGTGATGAACACCGAGACGACGACCAGGGTGCCGAGCTTGGTCTTGATCGAGAACGGCGAGAACGGCCGCAGCCCCTGGCCGGGCCGGGTCACCCGGGCCGCCGCCCGGGCCCGCGCACGGGCCGCCGCCGTCCCGGCCGCCGTACGGGCGAAGCGCTCGGCGCGGGCCGCGCGGTCGGCGCGGACCGCGCGGAACGTACGGCGGCCCGGCCGGGCGGGGCGGGAGGTCACGACCCCGCCGGGGTCTCCAGGGCGTACCCCACACCGTGCACCGTACGGATCCGCTCGGCGCCGATCTTCCGGCGCAGCGCCTTGATGTGGCTGTCGACCGTACGGGTGCCGGAGGCGTCCGCCCAGTCCCACACCTCGGCCAGCAGCTGTTCCCGGGAGAGCACCGCCCGCGGGGTGCCCGCGAGGCAGACCAGCAGGTCGAACTCGGTCGGGGTCAGGTGCACGTCCTCGGCCTGCACCCGGACCCGGCGCTGCGCGTGGTCGATCTCCAGGTCGCCCAGGCGGAGGGTGGAGCCGCGCGGGGTGGTGGCCGCCTGCGCGGCCCGCTCCACCCGGCGGAGCAGCACGTGCACCCGGGCGGCCAGCTCGCGCATGGAGAACGGCTTGGTCATGTAGTCGTCCGCGCCGACCCCGAGGCCGACCAGCATGTCGGTCTCGTCGTCACGGGCGGTGAGCATGAGCACCGGCACGGGCCGCTGGGCCTGCACCCGGCGGCAGACCTCCAGGCCGTCGAAGCCCGGCAGCATCACGTCGAGCACCAGCAGCTCGGGCTGCCAGCTCTCGGCGGCCGCGACGGCGGCCGGGCCGTCGCCCGCCGTCTGCACCTGGAAGCCCTCGGCGCGCAGCCGCGCGGCGATGGCCTCGGCGATCGTCTGGTCGTCCTCGACGACGAGGACCCGCCGCTGGGCGCCGGGGGTCGCCGCGCCGCCGTTCTGCGTGGTGTGTGTCTGATCCATCTTCCCGCCCCGGTAGTCAGGTAATGCGGTGCAGCCTAGAGGAGCCTCCGGCCTGCGGCTATGTGGGGTCTAGGCCGGATTCCGGCCGAGATGGATCACGTCCGGGACACCTCGGGCAACCGGGACCTCTTCGGTCCGTACTGAGCTGAATCCGGCATTCCGCAACGCTTCCTCGAAGGCGGTGGAGGGCTGGGCCGACCATACGGCGAGCACCCCGCCGGGGGTCAGCCGGGCCCGGCAGGTGGCGAGTCCTGAAGCGGAATACAGGCTCCGGTTGTCCTCGGTGACGGTCCAGTCGGGACCGTTGTCGATGTCCAGGCAGAGGGCGTCGTAACGGTCGGAGGACGACTCCAGGTACGCCACCAGGTCCGTGTGCAGGATCGTTACCCGGGGGTCGGCGAGGGCGGCCCCGGAGAGGCTCCCGAGCGGCCCGGTCCGGTGCCAGTCGATGACCGCCTGCTCACGCTCGGCGACGGTGATCCGCCCCCAGCGGTCCTGGGCGGCGGCGTGCGCGAGCGAGAAGCCCACGCCGAGCCCGCCGATGAGCACGGCGGGCGGCGAGACCGGGCTGTCGAGGGCCAGGTACGCCGCGTCGACGAGCAGCCGCTCGGAGTGGCCGTCCGAGGTGTCCATCAGGAAGCAGCCGTTGGCGATGATCTCGTACGTCGGCCCGGTGCGGCGGAGCGCGACCTCGCCGTGGGGGCCGGTGCGGCGGTCGAGCGTGACGGTCTCGGTGTCGCTCTGGATCTCGGTCTCGGTCATGTGATCCCCAACGAGCCCGCGTCGCACCGTGTTCCGGCGATCACACAGGATCACGAACGGGGTGGCCGATGCTCCGGCGGTCGGTGTTCCGGTGGTCGATGCTCCGGCGGTCGATGCTCAGGGGAGCGGGACGAGATCGATGATGCGCGCCAGGGCCGGCGGAACGTCGGGGCCGCCCGTGACCACCTCGCGGCCCTCGGCGACGAGGGCGTAGCGGAAGCCGTCCGGCCCCGGGTCCATCCCGCCTGCGAGCGCGCAGGCCGTCGCGCCCGCACCGGCGCCGGAACGGGCCGACCGGAGGAATCCGCTCACACCCCACCCCCGTAAGGTCACAGTCGGCGGGACGAGCGCCGACGGGACGAGTATGGAGCCCGCCGGCCCCGCGAGGAAGCACACGGAACCCACGGAACGTGCGGAACGCACGGAACGCGCGGAAGACACCCGGAGGCCGACCATCAGCCGCGATCCACGGTGGCGTGTCCGGAGCCGGCCCCTGCTCCTGTGCCTGTGCCTGCGCCTGCTTCCGCTCCTGCCGGCCGCTGCCGCCCTCGCCCTCGGCCTGTGGGGCCTCGAACGGGGCGGCAGCATGTGGCGCGACGAGTCCGTCACCTGGCAGGTGGCCCACCGCCCGCTCGCCGACCTCTGGGGCCTGCTCGCCCGGATCGACGCCGTGCACGGCCTCTACTACCTCCTCATGCACGGCCTCTTCGCGCTCTGGGAGGGCGGGCTGTGGACCCTCCGCCTCCCCTCGGCCGTCGCCACCGCCCTCGCCGCGGCCGGGGTCGCCGCCCTCGGCCGCCGCCTCGCCGGGGACCGTGCGGGCCTGTTCGCGGGCCTGCTGTACGCCGTGCTGCCGCCGGTCCAGACGTACGCGCAGGAGGGCCGTTCGTACGCGCTCGTCGCCGCGGCCGTGGTCTGGTCGACGTACGCGCTGCTGCGGGGACGCTGGGTCGCGTACGCCGCGCTGCTCGTGCTCGCCTGCTGGCTGCACGAGTTCGCCGTCCTCGCCCTGCTCGCGCACGCCCCGGCCGGGTGGCGCTCACGCGGCTGGCGGTGGAGCGCCGCCGCGGTCTGCGCCCTGCTGCTGCCCCTGGCCGTCCTGAGCGCCGGCCAGGCCGCGCGCCAGCTCGGCTGGCTGGGCCGCCCGAGCGTCACGGACTGGGCGGCGTACGCCGTGACGGCAGCGACGGCACTCCTGTGCGCGCGGGTCCTGACCGCTGCCCCCAAGGCTGCCCCCATCGCTGCCCCTGCGGCTGGTCCGGCGGGCGGGGGCGCGCCCGAGAGCCCCGGCGGGGACCTGGTGCGGGTGGCGCTGCCGCTGGCGCTGCTCCCCGCCGGGCTGCTGATGACCGTCTCGCTGGTCAACCCCTGGTACGTCGACCGCTACGTCCTCTACTCGCTGGCCGGCCTCGCGCTCCTCGCCGGCGCCGCGCTGTCCCGGCTGCGCCCGCGCGCCTGGGTGCCGCTGACGGCGGCCCTCACCGCCGCCTTCCTGCCCTGGAGCCTGTGGCTGCGCACGCCCGACAGCCGCAAGGACGACGTGCCGGCCGTGGCCGAGGCGGTCCGGGCCGTCGCCCGCCCCGGCGACGACGTCCTCTTCCTGCCGTCCCGGCGCCGGGAGTGGCTGCTGTCCTCCCCGGCGGTGTACGCGGGTCTGCACGACCTCGCCCTCGACCGGACCCCCGCGGCCTCCCGCACCCTCCAGGGCACGGAGCTGCCGTCGACGGAGATCCGCGCCCGGCTGGCCGCCTCCTCGCGGGTCGTGGCCCTGCTGGACCCGGCGGACGAGCCGCGCGACCCGTACCCGCGGGAGGCGGTGAAGCGGCAGACCCTCGTCAGCCACTTCGAGCTGTGCGCCACCACGGAGGTCCGGGGCGCCCGGGTCGCGGTCTACGCCCGGCCGGGGGAGTGCGGCTGACCCTCCCCGACTCTTTTGAACGTGTTTAAATGAACGCGTTCAGGCAGAGGGGTGAGGGTGATGGCCGGTTTCGGCGGTGGCGGGAGAACGAGCAGTTCCCACACGCAGTGGCTGCTCGTCGTCGGGGCGGTGGCGGTCATGGTCCCGGTGGCCTACGACCAGCCGGGCATCGCAGCGGCGGTCCTCCCGCCCGCGGCCCTGCCGCTGTGCTTCGTGCGCAGCCGCAGCCGTTTCAGGGCGGCCTGCCTCTCGATGGCCGGCCTGCTCCTGGGCGTGCCCGCACTCCTCCTCTTCTTCGGCGGGGGCCTCGCCGCTGCGGTCATGGCCGGGGTGGCCGCCCCGGCGGGTGTCCTGCTCCTGCTCGCCGCGTACGCCGACCCGCGGGACCGCCGCCGCACCTCGGCCGTGATGGCCGGGCTGGGCGTGCTGATCGTGGCCGCCATCGCCGTGCACACGGTCGACTGGCTCCGGACGGCGCCGCCCGCAGCGCCCTCGCGACCCCACACCTTCCGGGTCGCACTCGATGCGGAGGGGCGCGCCTTGGCCGGCGACCCGCGCCCGGTCGAGGACCAGCTCCTCCGCCACGGTGCGACCTCGGTGACCGGACTGGTCTTCGACGGCCGGGCCTCCCTCGAGGTCGCCTTCCCCGAGGACATCCCGGAGGAGCGGCTCGCCGAGCTCTCGCGCCACCTGGAAGGGATGCGGGGGGTGACCGGGATCGAGCTGTGCCCGGTGTCGGAATGCGGCTGAGGCCAACCCATTGGCCGAGGAGCCGGGCTGACGGAGGATGAGGCGGCAGCGCAGAAACGATCATTCCGTCGTACCAGCCCCGGAGCCACCGATGACCCCTCACTCCGCCCACGGCCCGCTCGGGGACGCGCCCCACGGCCGGTCCCGCAACACGCCCGGCGTCCCGCCCGGCGGACCGCTCGTGACCGCCGGATGGCTCGCCGCCCGGCTCGGCGAGCCCGGCCTCCTCGTCCTCGACGCCTCGGTCGGCGCGCACCGGGGCGCGGACCGGCGGATACCCGGCGCCCGGCCCTTCGACCTCGACGGCGAGCTCTCCGACCACTCCTCGCCGGTGCCGCACACCATGCCGGACGCCGCCGCCTTCACCCAGGCCGTACGCGCCCTCGGCCTGGACGACGACAGCACCGTGGTCACGTACGACGCCGCCGGCGTCTACTCCAGCGCCCGCGCCTGGTGGATGCTGCGCGCCATGGGCTTCGACCGGGCGGCCGTCCTCGACGGCGGCCTGCCCGCCTGGGAGGCGGCCGGCCTGCCGGTGGAACACCGGCCCGCCGCCCACGACGGACCGCGCGGCGACTTCACCGCACGGCCCCGCCCCGGCCTGCTGGCCGACAGCGCCGAGGTGCTCGCCGCGCTCGCCGACCCGGCCGCCACGGTCCTCGACGCCCGCAGCCGAGGCCGCTTCACCGGCACCGCCCCCGAACCCCGCCCCGGGCTGCGCCCCGGCCACATGCCGGGCGCCGTGAACCTCCCCTTCACCGAGCTCCAGACCCCGGACGGCCGGCTGCTCCCGGTCCCCGAGCTCCGTGACGCCCTCGCCGCCCTGGCCCCCGCTCCGGACCGGCTGTTCCTCAGCTGCGGCTCGGGCGTCACGGCCTGCGTCCTGGCCCTCGCGGCCGACCTGGCCGGCTACCGGCACCTCACGGTGTACGACGGCTCCTGGAGCGACTGGGGCCGTGACGGGTCCGGCCTCCCCGTCACCACCACCGACTGACGGGTCGGTGGGGGTCGTTTCCGGCCGTGTGAGGATGATCAAGTTTTCGAACATCCTTACACGGGGGCGAACATGAACATCCGTAAGACGTTGGTGATCGGCGCGGCCGTGGCCGTGCTCGGCTCGACCGCCGCATGCGGCGGTGACGGTAACGGTGACGGCAGCGGTCTGCCCAAGGCCAAGGACATGGCGCCCATCCAGGCGTTCGTCAGCAAGCACACCGAGTGCCGGGACCTGACCGAAGGCGCCGCGTACGACAAGTCCGCGTCCGAGAGCAGCGGCAGCAGCGGCCCCGGGACCGCCTGGGGCGAGGAGGAGGCCCCGGACCCGTCCTGGGCCATCAAGGAGAGGGCGGTCTGCCAGGACGGCGGGGGTGACCCCATAGCCCTGCTGTCGGTTTCCGACATGAAGAAGTTCCAGACCGCCGCCCTGAAGAACAAGGACAAGTTCCTGGTCGGGCACGACTTCGCGCTCGTCCCGGTTGGCGACGGCGCGATGGAGCGGCTGACCCACGCGGGCCTGAAGCTCCTGTCCTGCGAGAAGGACTTCGACATCCCCAGCGGCTACGAGAACAAGCCGGCCGCCGTCGAGGGCTGCTTCCTGACGAACTTCATCCCGAAGTAGCGCCGCTGCCACCCCCGGTGCCCGCCGCCGACCGCAGCGCCTCCGGGGAACCCAGCAGACCCGCGGGCAGGTAGTCGGACCGGAGGGCCGGTTCCCAGCCGTGGGCCTGGACCGCGAGGGCGGCGGCCGCGAGGGCGCCGAGCGGCAGCAGGGTCCTGGGGGCCGGACCGGCCCCCACGCACTCCCGGTGCTCGGTCAGCCGGGCCGCGAGCGCCTCCTCGAACGCCGCCCGGTCGTCGTCGAGGAGGACACGGAGCAGGCGGTGGTCCGGCGTGAGCCGGCCGGCCGCGTCCAGCCTCCGGGCCGACTCGGCGCGCTCGTCGGCGTCCGGCTTGCGCAGGGTGACGGTGGGCCAGGTGCCGGGCAGGTGTCCGCTCGACGGGGTCAGGTACCCGCACAGGGCGTCCATGGCGGCGAGGTCCGCAGGATCCGACACCGAGTCGAAGCGGGAGTACGGCACCCCGTCGCGGACCGCGGGGGCGTAGTCCTCCCGCAGCAGCAGGCCGATGACCCGCATCCACTCCCACACCAGACCGCTGACCAGGCACAGCCTGAACGCGTCCAGCCAGGTCGCGGCGGTGGGCGCGTCCCGCACGAGGTCGCTGAAGGACATGTCCATGGTGCTGAGGGTCTCGTCGATGACCGGGATCAGGATCTCCTGGTCCCCGTCGGGGAAGCAGCCGACGCTGAGCAGCCCCAGGGAGCACTCCGCCGCCGTCCGCAGTGCCGCGCGCGCGGTCCTGTCGAGTCCGGGCTCCGTCGCGGCCCGGGCGGCGACGTGGTCGAGGAGCTCGTCCCGCATCAGGTGGAGCCCCTCCGGGTAGGCGCTGCCGTACCGCACGTCGTACCACCGGTCGTAGGCCCGCGACGTGATGCCGTCGAGCGCCTCCGCCATCCGCGCGCCGTCGACTTCGTGGCCCTTCACCTCGTGCACCGTCGCCGCCCCCTCAAGATCGTTCCCTTTGGGCGCGGCACGTTACCAGCGGCCTCGGACAACGACCCCGGTCCGCCGGCCCGCCCGGTGGGCGGACCGGCGTGAGGACCGGCGCGCGAAAGCCGTTCGCCCCGGGCGAACGGAGGTTGGGGAACACTCCCCGGCGTCGATGCATTGAGTCCATGTAGCTCAACTTCACTGCCGGAGGGAAGATCATGGCTTCGACGTCCGTAACGCTCACTCTGCCCGTGCTGCCGCTCGACGACGAGGTCGTGCTGCCCGGGATGGTGGTTCCGCTGGACCTGACCGACGCCGAGGTGCGCGGAGCCGTCGAGGCCGCGCAGGCGGCCGTCAGGAGCGGGAAGCCCCGGGTCCTGCTCGTGCCCCGGGTCGACGGCACGTACGCCGGCACCGGTGTGCTCGGGACCGTCGAACAGGTCGGGCGCCTCTCCGACGGCGATCCCGGGGCGCTCATCCGTGCCGTCGGCCGGGTCCGGATCGGGGCCGGCACCACCGGCCCCGGCGCCGCGCTCTGGGTGGAGGGCGAGACCGTCGTGGAGCGGGTGCCCGACCCGCTGCCCGGTGCCGTCACCGAACTGGTCAAGGAGTACAAGGCGCTCGCCACCAGCTGGCTGAAGAAGCGCGGCGCCTGGCAGGTCGTGGACCGGGTCCAGGGGATCGAGGGAGTGGGCGCCCTCGCCGACAACTCCGGGTACTCCCCGTTCCTGACCGTCGCCCAGAAGGTGGAACTCCTGGAGACCGCCGATCCGGTCGCCCGCCTCAAGCTCGCCGTCAAGTGGCTCAGCGACCACCTCGCCGAGCAGGACGTCGCCGAGTCCATCGCCAAGGACGTCCAGGAGGGCGTGGACAAGCAGCAGCGCGAGTTCCTGCTGCGCCGTCAGCTGGAGGCGGTCCGCAAGGAGCTGCGCGAGCTGGGCGGGGAGAAGGAGGGCGAGGAGGCCGACGACTACCGCGGGCGGGTCGAGGCCGCCGACCTCCCCGAGAAGGTGCGCGAGGCCGCTCTCAAGGAGGTCGAGAAGCTGGAGCGGTCGAGCGACCAGAGCCCCGAGGGCTCCTGGATCCGCACCTGGCTCGACACCGTCCTGGAGCTGCCCTGGAACGAGCGCACCGAGGACGCGTACGACATCCGCGGCGCCCGCGCCGTGCTCGACGCCGAGCACTACGGACTGGAGGACGTCAAGGACCGGATCACCGAGTACCTCGCCGTCCGCAAGCGGCGCGGCGACCGCGGCCTCGGGGTCGTCGGCGGGCGCCGCGGCGGGGCCGTGCTCGCCCTCGTCGGCCCGCCCGGCGTCGGAAAGACCAGCCTGGGCGAGAGCGTCGCCCACGCCATGGGACGGAAGTTCGTCCGCGTGGCGCTCGGCGGCGTCCGCGACGAGGCCGAGATCCGCGGCCACCGGCGCACCTACGTCGGCGCCCTGCCCGGCCGGATCGTCCGGGCGATCAAGGAGGCCGGGTCCATGAACCCGGTCGTGCTGCTCGACGAGATCGACAAGGTGGGCTCGGACTTCCGGGGCGACCCGGCCGCCGCCCTCCTGGAGGTCCTCGACCCGGCGCAGAACCACACCTTCCGGGACCACTACCTGGAGGTGGAACTCGACCTCAGCGACGTGGTCTTCCTGGCCACCGCCAACGTGCTGGAGGCCATCCCCGAGGCCCTGGCCGACCGCATGGACCTGGTCCGGCTGGACGGCTACACCGAGGACGAGAAGGTCGTCATCGCCCGCGACCACCTGCTGCCCCGGCAGCTGGAGCGGGCCGGCCTCGGCGCCGACGAGGTCACCCTGGAGGAGGGCGCGCTGCGCAAGCTCGCCGGCGAGTACACCCGGGAGGCCGGCGTCCGGAACCTGGAGCGGGCCGTCGCCCGGCTGCTGCGCAAGGTGGCCTCCCGGCACGAGCTGGGGGAGCGCGAACTGCCCGTCACCATCGGCGAGCAGGACCTGCGCGGGCTGCTCGGACGCCCGCACCACGTGCCGGAGTCCGCACAGGACCCCGCCGAGCGGCGGACCGCGGTGCCCGGCGTGGCCACCGGCCTCGCCGTCACCGGAGCCGGTGGTGACGTCCTGTTCGTGGAGGCCTCCCTCGCGGACCCCGAGACCGGCGCGGCCGGACTGACCCTCACCGGCCAGCTCGGCGACGTGATGAAGGAGTCGGCGCAGATCGCGCTGAGCTTCCTGCGCTCGCACGGCGCCGAACTGGAACTGCCGGTCACCGGGCTCAAGGACCGCGGGGTGCACATCCACTTCCCGGCGGGCGCGGTGCCCAAGGACGGGCCGAGCGCCGGCATCACCATGACGACCGCGCTGGCCTCGCTGCTCTCCGGACGGCAGGTGCGCACGGACGTGGCGATGACCGGTGAGGTCTCGCTGACCGGGCGGGTGCTGCCGATCGGCGGGGTCAAGCAGAAGCTGCTGGCCGCCCACCGGGCCGGGATCACCACGGTGATCATCCCCAAGCGGAACGAGGCGGACCTGGACGACGTTCCGGCCGAGGTGCTGGAGCGGCTGGAGGTGCACCCGGTGACGGACGTGCGGCAGGTGCTGGAGCTCACGCTGAAGGAGGCGGAGCTCGCCGTCACCGTCGCCGCGTGACGCGTTCGCTCCCCTGACCGGGGAGACGCGCGACGGCCCGGCCCCGCCCACTGCGGGGCCGGGCCGCCGTGCTGGGAAATACTGGTGTCTCCACACACCACGGATGGGAGCGGTACGTGCACGGGAGTGAAGACCAGGAGTTCCTCGCACTGGAGCGGGAGCTGTCCGTCTTCCTCCGGCGGGCCCGCGCCTCCTCCGGCGAGATGGCCCGCGAACTGCACCCCGGGCTGGAACCGGCCGCGTACGGACTGCTCGTACGGCTGGAGGACGCGGGCAGGCAGCGGGCCACCGACCTCGCCGCGTACTTCGGCGTGGGCAAGGCCACGATGAGCCGTCAGCTGCGGGCGCTGGAGGATCTCGGTCTGGTCGCGCGCGAGCAGGACCCGGCGGACGGCCGGGCCTTCCTGGTCGGCCTCACACCGGAGGGCCGGGAGAGGTTCCGAGAGGTCCGGGACGCCCGGCGGGCCCGCTACATGCGGAAGCTGGCCGACTGGGACCGCGGCGAGGTCGCGGAACTGGCGCGCCTGCTGAACCAGCTGAACGCGGGCACCGAGTAGGGCCCGAAGCAAGGGGCGCCTCCGCCGAGGTGTGGGCAGGCGTTCCGCAGGGCGATGGGGGTCTCCCCTGCTCGAGCGAAGTCGAGAGCTTGGGGGAGGGTGGGCACACCGGAACGCCGCCCCGCAGGCTCGCTCCCGCCCCACCGAAGCGTTGCCTCGGCTCCGGCCGCAGCGCCGCCCGGGCAGGGCTGTGGCTTCGCCGGACCCGGCACCGCCTGGAGCGGAGCTCCGCCCGGACGGGGTCCGGACCGTTGCCGGACCGGGGCGCGGGGCGGCTGCGCGAGCCCTCGCGGGACCGGGGTGCCGTGTGCCCCCCTCCCCCAAGCTCTCGACTTCGCTCGAGCAGGGGGGACCCCCATCGCCCCAGCGGCACGACTGCCCACACGGCCGGCGGCGAGGGGCCGCCCTGCCCCCGCGGCGGGGGCACGACTGCCCGCACGGCCGGCGGCGCGGGGGCCGGCGCGACTGCCCCGCGGCGGGAGGCGTGCGGCAGCCGCGCACCCCACGGCCGTGGGCGAACGGCCGTCAAGGCCACGGCGGCGGCCGAGGCCGCAGGGGCGGGCCGGTGGCGGACCCGCCCCGCCGGGAGCGCTACAGCTCGGCGTACAGCGCCGAAGCGTCATCGTGCCGCTTCCCCCGGAGCGAAACGCGGGCCGGGTCCGATTCGAGCGTGCGGACCCGGTCGATCAGGCCCGCCGCGCCCTCCTTGCGCAGCACGGCCATGCAGGCCGCCCAGTCGCCCTCCCGGAACGTGTCCGTCCAGCGGCTCGCGCCGTCCGTCAGCGCCGCCACCGCCCGTACCCGCTCCCGTGGTGTCCGTCCCGTCACCGCCCGCCCGGCCGCCGCCGGATCCGCCGCCGCCGTGAAGAAGGCGCCCGCCCGGCCGTACGCGTTGCGCAGCGCGTCCGTCGCCGCGTGCGAGCGCAGCACCTCCGCCGGGACGTGGTCGAGCCGGTCGTCCCGTACCGCTCTCACCCCGCCCTCCGGAGATTCCAGCAGCAGCACCGAATCGGAGAGCACGAGGTGCTCGACGTACGCCTCGTCCCAGCGGACCGCGACCACCGTCGCCTGCGGGGTGCGCGTGTGAGAAAGGTCACACGTGTCCCGGTGTGCGGCCGCCGTGCCCACGATCGCCTCCGCCAGCGCCTCGGCCAGCGGCATGTCCCGCCGCGAACCGGACAGTTCGGTCATCCGGCCGCCGAGCCGGGAGGTGAACCACGGCACCCCGTGCGCGCAGCCGTCCGGCCCCCGCGGCGGGGTCACCCCGTCCAGCGCGACCAGCACTCCGCCCCCGCCCGAGGCGGGCATCACGGCGGATACCCAGTCCTCATTGGGGTGTTCCGCGTTGCCGGGGGCGGAGGCGAGGTCGATGCGCATGGAGACAGTGTGCCCGGGATGTCCGGAACTGTGCGGCCGATGCGGCGGCCGCCCGCCAGCCGCGCCCCGCGCCGGCCCGGCGGGCCCGGGTCCGTACCAAATGCCCGGCGTCGCCCCGGTGACGGCACCCTGACGGAAGGGGAACCTCCACCCCCCGAAATGTGGGCAGGCATCCTGCCAAAGCCCCGTGCGTTCTTTCAACCGCCCGTCCACGGAGCGGCCCGCACGGCCCGGTGTCCGAGTTGTTCGCCAACTCCTCCGTGATGTTCACTCGTTCGTGTGGCCGGGTGGGCGTTGTGCGGCTCTGTCCCAAACACACTGCAAAGGTCTGAAGCGGTACGAGGGAGCAGGGGGCGTTTACTTGTTGACCGGCCGTTACCTCGGCCACACGAGTAGACGAGCACGAGCACACGTACAGGATTGCGAGCACCGGTGCAGAAGAAGCGGTCTCGGAAGAACGGCACCGCCACCACCGCCGACGGCCCCGCCATCGTCGACCTCCCCACGGGACGCCGCGTACGCGTGCGCCGCAGGCTGGTCATCGGTGTCGCCGTCGCGGCCCTCGCCGTCCTCGGCGCCGGCGCCCCTGCCGTCATTTCCGCCTCGGCCGACCTGAACGAGTCGCAGCGGTTGGTGAACCGCGCCGAACAGGTCAGGCACATCCTCACCCTCGCGCACACGCTCGCCGACGAGCGGGACGCCGTCACCGAGTACATCGCCAGGGGACGCCCCGCGGCCGGCAAGGCCGCCCTCCAGGAGCGCTCCGAACGCGTCGACCGGCAGACGGCCGAGGCCCAGGAGGACGCCGGCGAGGAACTCGCCCTCGCCCTGGGCCGCATCGAAACCGTCCGCGCGGCCGCGGTCACCGGCAAGAGCAGCGCCCTCGCCGCCAACCAGGCCTACTCCGCGGTCATCGCCGAACTCCTCGTCCCGGCCGCAGAGCTGGCCGAGGACACCCCGCCCCGGGCCACCGCGGCCCTGGCCACCACCCGCCCCATGGCCCCGCTGGGCCTGGCCGCGGACCAGGCCTCGGCCACCCGTGGACTGCTGCTCGCCGCGCTGGCCGTCCCCCGCGGCGAGCAGGCGTCCTCCTCGGCGTCCGCCGGTGCGTCCGGCTCCGCCGCGGCGGCCTCGCCCGTGGAGGACGAACTGGCCGCGGCCGCCCAGCGCGCCCGGGTGCGCGAACAGGGCGCCCTGGCCGACTTCGGCCGGGCCGCACGGCCCGACGTACGGGAGACCCTGGCGGCGACCGTCACCGGACCGGAGGTGAAGGCGGCGGAGGACTACCTGGGCAAGCTCACCGACCGGCCCACCCTGGCCCCCGCCGACCGCAAGCTGAACGCCGAGGCCGTGGGCACCGCCCTGTCGGCCCGCATCGACCGGATCCGGTCGGTGGAGTCCACCCTCGCCACCGAACGGGTCACCGCGCTGGCGGGCCTGCGCGACGACGACGTGACCGCACTGGAACTGCTGATCGCCCTGCTCGGCGTGCTGTTCCTGGTCACCGTCGGCGTCTCGACGGCGGTCGCCCGCTCGCTGACCCGGCCGCTGTCGGTGCTGCGGCGCGGCGCCGCCCGGCTGGCCACGGCCGAGGGCTCCATCGAGCCGGTCCGCTTCACCGGCCGCAACGACGAGTTCGCCGAGGTCGTGCGCTCGCTCAACTCGGTCCGCGGGATGACCGTCTCCCTGCACACCAAGATCGCCGGCCTGGACGCCGACCGGCGGCGCCTGATCGGCCGCAACGAGGCACTGACCGCGGGGCGTGCCGAACTCGAGGAGCAGCTCGCCGACCTGCGGGCCGGTCTCGAGGAACACCGCCGCATCATGATCACCACCTCGGTGTCCCTGTCGCTGCGCACCCTGGGCCTGGTGGAGCGACAGCTCACGGTCATCGAGGAGCTGGAGTCCAAGGAGCAGGACCCGGACCGGCTGGCCACCCTCTTCAAGCTGGACCACCTGGCGACGGTGATGCGCCGCCACAACGAGAACCTGCTGGTGCTGGCCGGGCAGGAGCACGGCCACGGCCAGGCCGGGCCGGTGCCGCTGGTCGACGTCATGCGCGCCGCGGTCTCCGAGATCGAGCGCTACGAGCGCGTCGACCTGCAGTCCCTGCCCGCCTACACCCAGGTGGCCGGCCACGCGGCCGACGACATCTCGCACGTGCTCGCCGAGCTCCTGGAGAACGCCACCACGTTCTCCCCGCCGGAGGCCAAGGTGAAGGTCTCGGGCCGGCTGCTCGACTCCGGCGCCGTGGTGCTGTCCGTGGTCGACGAGGGCATCGGCATCACCGAGGACCGGCTGGAGCTGCTCAACCAGCGGCTGTCCACGCCCGACGCCTACGAGGCGGAGTCCGAGTCGGAGCACGGCCTGGGCCTCGGCCTGTACGTGGCCGGCCGGCTGGCGGCGGCGCACGGGGTCGAGGCGGAGCTGCGGGCCTCGCGGAGCGGGGGCACGGAGGCGCTGGTCGTCATCCCGGCCTCGCTGCTGCCCGCGGGCTCGCCGTCCGCGCCGGTGCACACGCTGAGCGTCCCCGGGGCGCCGCTCCTGCAGCTGCCGGGCGTCGTGGCGGAGGCGAACGAGAACACCCTGCCGCCGCGGCTCCGGCCGCCGCGGCACGAAGCGGACGGCACCCCGGCGGAGGCCGTGGCCGTACCGGCGGAGGCCGCGACCGACGTCGCCGCGGACACGGAGCAGGACCGGGAGCCGGCCGCCGTGGAGGCGGACCCGGCCGACGACGACTTCCACCTGGCCCCGGCGGCTCCGGAGCGGGCCCCGGCCGAGGCGGCGGACGACTTCCACCTCGCCCCGGCCGCGGTCGGCGCGGATGCGCTCGTCGACCCGGACCCGGACCCGGACCCGGACCCGGACCCGGACCCGGACCCGGACCCGTTCACGGACCCGGACACGGACGCAAGCGCGGATGCCGGCGCGGATCCCGACGCGTACGCCGACGGCGGTGCCGCCGGACCGGCCGCGCCGACCGCCACCGTGCCGGAGGTGCGCTTCCCGGACGCCGGCGAGGAAGGCGGACTCCCGCCCGCCGATCAGGTGTTCAGGGCCGGGGCCGTCCCGGAGCAGGCCGCGCACGAGCAGGCCGCCCCGGAGACCGCCGAGCCCGAGCCGGACCCGGAGCCGGACCCCGGGCCCGCACGGGAGCAGGCCGCGTCCGCACCCGACTACGTACTGCCCGAGCCGCCGGCCGCCACGGACCCCGAGGCGGTCCTGCCGCCCGTGAGCCAGGTGTTCCACGTGGACGCGCCCGAGATGGACCTGCCCCCGCAGGGCCAGGTCTTCACGGTGCCCGCACCCGAGCCGGAGACCGTGCCCGAGGCCGGGGAGCAGCTGCCCCCGCAGGGCCAGGTCTTCACGGTCACGGCCCCGCAGCCGCAGGCCGACCGCCCGCAGCGGCAGACGGAACAGCCGCAGGCGTCGCTGCCGCAGCGCCGCCGGCCGGAGCCGCACCCGGACCCGCAGGGCCGAGAGCCCGGGCCGTCGCACGCCCCCGTACCGGCCCAGCCCGCCGACCCCGAGGGCGCCGTCACCGACAAGGGCCTGCCCAAGCGGACCCCGCGCGCCGCCGCCGCGCCCCGCGTCGCGGCGCCCAGGCCGGAACCGAAGAAGGTCGATGCCGAGGAGCTGCGCCGGCGCCTCGGCGGGTTCTACCAGGGGGCCCGCGACGGGCGCCGCGTCGTGGCGGCGGAGCTCGCCGAGGGACGGGACGATCAGGGGGACACCGCACAGGAGGCACGCACATGACCGCGCCCAGTACGTACGGACTGAGCACCCAGGCCCGCAATCTGCAGTGGCTGCTGACCGATCTGGTCGAGGAGGTGCCCGGCATCGTCTCGGTGGCCGTGGTCTCCTCCGACGGCCTGCTGCTCCTCTCCTCCGACCCGGAGACCCCGGGCGAGCAGAAGGAGCAGCGCGACCGGCAGTTGCAGCAGCGGTCCAGGGGCCCGCGCGGCGCCGCCGCCGACCTGGCCACCATCGTCTCCGGCCTCGGCAGCCTCACCACTGGTGCCGCCGAGCTCATGGACGGCGGGTCGGTCCGGCAGACCATGGTCACCATGGAGCACGGCTCCGTCTTCGTGATGACGATCAGCGACGGCTCCCTGCTGGGCGTGCACGCCACCCCGGACTGCGACATGGGCGTCGTCGCGTACCACATGGCGCTCTTCGTGGGCCGGGCCGGTCACGTCCTCACACCCGAAGTCCGCAGCGAACTGCGCCAGTCCATGGAAAACCCGGAGAACGTCACGTGACCGCACCGCCGGCGCCGGCCTCCGCGCCCTCGTCCCGCCTGCCGATACGCGGGGCGGACCGCCGTCCCGCGCGCGTCCGCCCGTACTCGCTGACCGGTGGCCGTACCCGCTTCACCCAGGTCCTGCAGGTCGAGACCTTCGTCGCCGCCCTGGACACCACGCCCAGGAGCGGCGACCGCATGCCCGAGATGCGCGCCATCGTCGAGGTGTGCCGCCGCATGCGCACCATCGCCGAGATCGCCGCGCTGCTGAAGTTGCCGATGGGTGTCGTCCGCGTGCTCGTCAGCGATCTCGCAGACCAGGGAAGGATTCGCGTCTACGGCACCGGGCACGGCACCGGCCGGCCCGAACGCGCACTGCTCGAAAGGGTGCTCAGTGGGCTCCGCCGTCTTTGAACCACCGGTCGTCATCGAGGACGAGCCCGTCCAGCCCTGGCAGTACGACCGCTCCCGCGCCCCCGTCGCCGTCAAGGTGCTCGTCGCGGGCGGCTTCGGCGTGGGCAAGACCACCTTCGTCTCGGCCCTCTCCGAGATCACCCCGCTGCGCACCGAAGCCCTGATGACCCAGGCGAGCGCGCCCACCGACGACCTGTCCGGCACCCCGGACAAGAGCACCACCACCGTCGCCATGGACTTCGGCCGCGTCACCCTCGATGACGACCTGGTCCTCTACGTGTACGGCACCCCCGGCCAGGAACGCTTCTGGTTCATGTGGGACGACCTGGTGCGCGGCGCCGTCGGCGGCATCGTCATGGCGGACACCCGCCGGCTCCGCGACTGCTTCCCCGCCCTCGACTACTTCGAGACCTGCGGGCTGCCGTACGCCGTCGCCGTCAACCACTTCGAGGGTTCGGCCTCCTACGAGGAGGAGGACGTTCGCGAGGCCCTGACCATTGCGCCCCAGGTGCCTGTGGTGATCATGGACGCGCGGCGTCGCGCCACCGTCATCGAATCGCTGCTGACCCTCGTGGGCCACGCCCTCGACAACACGCCGGAATAGCCGCACCAGCCGTCACCGAACAGCCGGAAGAGCACAGCCGCTCCAGCGGGAACAACGGAACAGGGACACGAACACGCCATGCGCAAGATACTCGTCGTGGGAGCCGGCCAGTCCGGTCTCCAGCTCGCCCTCGGACTGCAGGCCAAGGGGTACGAGGTCACCCTGATGTCGAACCGGACGGCGGACGAGATCCGCACCGGCCGGGTCATGTCCACCCAGGTCCTGTTCGACACCGCGCTCCAGCACGAACGCGACCTCCAGCTCAACTTCTGGGAGCAGCAGGCCCCGCGCATCGAGGGCCTCGGCGTCTCCGTCGCCGCCCCCGACGGCAGCCGCGCGATCGACTGGCTGGGCCGCCTCAAGGGCCACGCCCAGTCCGTCGACCAGCGCGTGAAGATGGCCGGCTGGATGGACGCCTTCGTGCAGCGCGGCGGCCAGCTGGTCATCCACGGCGCGACCGTCTCCGACCTGGACTACCTCTCCCGTACGTACGACCTGGTGCTGGTCGCCGCCGGCAAGGGCGAACTGGTGTCCATGTTCGGCCGGAACGCGGCGCGCTCCCCGTACGACAGCCCGCAGCGCGCGCTGGCCGTCTCCTACGTGCACGGGCTCGGCCCGCGCCCCGAGCACCCGGAGACCGAGGCGGTCCGCTGCAACCTGGTGCCGGGCGTCGGCGAACTGTTCGTCATGCCCACCCTGACCACTTCCGGGCGGGCGGACATCCTCTTCTGGGAGGGCCTCCCGGGCGGCCCGCTCGACGTGTTCACCGGTGTCAACGACCCCGCGGAGCACCTGGAGCTGACGCTCTCCCTGATGAAGACGTACCTGCCGTGGGAGTACGCGCGCGCCACGAAGGCCGAGCTGACCGACGCCGGAGGCACGCTGGCCGGCCGGTACGCGCCGGTGGTCCGCAACCCGATCGGCCGGCTGCCGGGCGGCGGCCTGGTGATGGGCGTCGCGGACGTGGTCGTCGCCAACGACCCGATCACCGGGCAGGGCGCCAACTCGGCTGCGAAGTGCGCGGCCTCGTACCTCTCGTCGATCCTGATGCACGGGGACAACCCGTTCGACGAGGCGTGGATGAAGGCCACCTTCGACAAGTACTGGTACACCACCGGCAAGCCGGTCACCGACTGGTCCAACGCCATGCTCGGCGTGCCGCCGGAGCACGTGCTGAACCTGATCGGCGCGGCCGGGCAGCTCCAGCCCGTGGCGGACCGTTTCGCCAACGGCTTCGACAACCCCTCCGACTTCGACGCGTACTTCTACGACCCGGAGGACGCGGCCGACTACCTGGCGGAGGTCTCCGCCTCGGTGGGCGCCTCCTCGGCGGAGTAGCCGGTGTCGTCGGAGGAGTCCGACAGCTCCTCGGACAGGCCGGACGGGCCGTCGTCCAGCTCGGGCGGGGCGGTGTACTCCCCCTCGGCGAGCGGGACGCCGGCCGGGTCCGGTCGGACCGCGCCGAGCAGCGGATTGGCAGCGATCGGCGACACCTTGACCTTCGCGCCCGGCCGCGGCGCCTGGATGACCTTGCCGTCCCCGGCGTAGATCGCCACGTGCGTGGCCTTGGGGAAGTACACCACCAGGTCCCCCGGGCGGAGCCGGTCCAGCGGCACCCTGGGGAGCTGCGCCCACTGCTCCTGGCTGGTCCGGGGGATGGTGCGCCCCGCGTGCGCCCACGCCTGCGAGGTCAGCCCCGAACAGTCGAAGGAGGCCGGGCCCTCCGCCCCCCACACGTACGGCTTGCCGAGCTGTGCGGTGGCGTAGCCGAGCGCGGCCCCGCCGGCCGCGGTCGGCGCGTTGTTCCGGGCGGGCAGCCGCCCGGAGCCCTCCAGCGCGCGCTGGGCCCGTTCGGTCCCGGTCCGCTCGCGGACGGCCAGCTCGGCCAACTGCTCCCGGCTGAGCGAGGCGAGCAGCCGCTCGACCTCCCTGAGCCGGCCGGTGACCTCGTCCCGGCGCTTCTTCTGCTCCGCGGCGAGGGTCTGCTGGGTGTCCAGGGCCTGCCGGGCCGCGCCGGCCAGGGCGGACGCCCGCTTCTCGGCGCCGGTGAGCCGGCTGACCAGGGCGGCCTGGGCCTGGGCCTCGCGGGCCGCCATCCGCCGCTGCTCCAGCACGCGCTGCGGATCGCCGGACAGCATCATCCGCGCGTACGGCGACAGGCCGCCGCTGGCCTCCTGGTACTGGGCCCGGGCCAGCCGCCCGGCCTCGGCCCGCTCCTTGTCCAGCGTGCTCCGCGCGGCCCCCAGCTCGGTGCTCAGCCGCTGCTCCTGCTCCTGCCGGGTCTTGAGCGCGGCCTCGGCGGCGTTGTACGCCTCGGTGGCTTCCTCGGCACTCTGGTACAGCCCTTGCAGCCGTACGAGCAGTGCCCCGACTCCGCCCACACTCCCCACGGCCTCCGCGGCGGGCCCGGCCGCCCCCTTCACGCCGTCCGCCCCGGCCTCCTCCCGGTCCGGGCGAGGCGCCACGGGAGCTCCGGGCACACCGAGAACCCGGGGTACTCCGGCCGCTCCGAACACTCCGGACAAGGCCGCGATCGACGCGGCCGCGGAAGAGGGGTCGGGGTCGCCCGGCGCGACGGGCGTGGCGCTCGCGACCTCCGTAACCGCTCCCGGCCCGGTGGGCAGGACGGCGGCGAGCACTGCGGCGACACAGGCGGCGCGCAGCAGCCGACGTGACATGGGATCACCTCCGAGGCGGCGATCGTGCCACGCGCGATAGGACAAATCCCCCACCCGTGTCGGCCAGGTCGCCGACCCCACCCGTTCGGCCCGTCCGCGAACGGGATCCCCCCGAGCCGCCGCCCGCGTACGCGCCCCAAGAACCGCAGCGAACCGCACCCCAGGCGCCCCCCGCCAACACCCCGGCACGGCAGCCCCGCCCGGCAGAGCGAGGACAAGGGGCGCGGAGAACCACACGACCGCCACGGCCGGCGAACGGCCCGGCTACAACGCTCCCGCCCCGGGGCGGGAGCTGGGGGCGCGAGGAACTGCGCGCTCGGCCACGGGCGGCGCGCGGGCCCGCTACAACGCTCCCCCCGGGGTGGGGGCTGGGGCGGCAAGCCCCAGTTCGGGAAGGGGCGGGGTGGGGAAAGGCTCCGCGCAGCGGACCCGGCCCCCCGCTACGGGTTCAGCAGGCGCGACTTGGCCGTGCTGAACTCCTCCGGAGTCAGCAGGCCTTCGCGGGCCAGCTCCGCCAGACGGTGGAGCTGGTCGGCCAGGTCATGGTCATGGTCATGGCCAGGTGGCCGGGCCGCGCCCGTCGCAGCCGCCCCGGCCCCGGTCAGAGCTCCGCCTCGGGTTTCCGGCCCGGCCGGGGCGCGGGCCCCGGTAACGGCCCCGGCAGCCCCGGCCCCGACCCCGGTCCCGGCCGGACCGCCGGTCCCGGCCTCGGCCTCTGCGCCGCCTTCATCGGCCCCAGCCCCAGCCTCGGCAGCCGCCCCGGCGGCCTCCCCGGCCCAGGGGACGGCCGGGGAAGGCTCCCACGGCTCCGGCGCACCCCCCGGCACCTCCGGAGGAGCCGCCGGGCCGCCGTCCCACACGTACGCCCCCCGCGCCAGCAGCCCGCGCAGCAGTGGGCGTCCGGGCTCCCGTTCCGCCGGGTGGACCACCGCGCCCATGGGCCGGATGAACATCAGGCCACCCCCAGCTCGGCCAGCCGTTCCGGCGGGATCCGGACCGAGCCCGCGATCCGTCCCCCCGCCGCGCGCACCGCGACCGCCGCGTCCGCCGCCCACACGTGCTCCACGAGCAGCAGCAGTGCACAGCTGCCCCGTTGCAGCAGGTCCGCCGCCTCGCGGACGTCCTCCGGCCCGATCAGCCGGGCCACCTCACGCCCCACCAGCAGCCCGTGCAGTTCGACGAACTCGTCGAACTCCGCCGCCAGCACCTCACCGGACGCCGTCTTCGTCGCCACCAGACCGTCGATCAGCCGGACGTTCCCGGTCTTCCGCAGCCCCAGTACCGCCTCCACCGCCGGCACCCGGAGCTGCTCCTCGGGAAACGCCAGCACCAGGAACTCAACAGGCCCCATGACCACCACCACGCCCCATGACCACCACCACGCAGAAGGTTGCAGAAGGTTTTCGGCGACTCCTCGGCACACTATGACATAGCCGGACATAACCTCAGACTGCTTGCTACGTTTCCCATATGACCGCATTGACGGCAAAGGTGGCGGACCCCGCGGATCCGGACGGCCCCCCGCCCCTCCCCGGCGGACCCCAGGCCAAGCGCCGTGGCGTCGAGCTGGCGCTCCTCGTCGGCGCCGTCGCCATCTCCGTCCTCGGCCACCTCCACGTCGGCATCGCCGTCCTCGGCCGCATCCCGCCCCAGGCGTCCCGCTACGCCGCCGGACTCGCCCTCGCCGCCCTCCTGGCCCACCTGGCGGTCCGCTTCGCCGCCCCCTACGCCGACCCGGTCCTGCTCCCCATCGCGGTCCTGCTCAACGGCCTCGGCCTGGTGTTCATCCAGCGCCTGGACCTCACCACCCCCATCCGTCCCGGCGACGCCGGAGACCAGCTCCTCTGGTCCGCCCTCGGGGTGGCGCTCTTCGTCCTCGTCCTGGCCCTGCTCCGCGACCACCGGGCACTCCAGCGGTACACCTACCTCGCCGTCGCCACCGCCCTCGTGCTGATGCTCGTCCCGGTGTTCTTCCCGCCCGTCAACGGCGCCCACATCTGGATCCGCTTCGCCGGACTCTCCTTCCAGCCCGGCGAGTTCGCCAAGATCCTGCTCGCCGTCTTCTTCGCCTCGTACCTCGCCGCGAACCGCACCGCCCTCGCCCTGACCGGCCGCCGCGTCTGGCTGGTCCGGCTGCTCCCCATGCG
Organism: Streptomyces sp. NPDC043853; assembly: GCF_056436025.1. Lineage (NCBI taxonomy): Bacteria > Bacillati > Actinomycetota > Actinomycetes > Kitasatosporales > Streptomycetaceae > Streptomyces > Streptomyces sp. NPDC043853. The sequence continues at coordinate 11,534 of NZ_JBWKDJ010000023.1, read as the reverse complement.
CGTCCTCGGCCCGATCCTCGCCATCTGGCTGATCAGCGTCGGACTGCTGGTCCTGGAACGGGACCTCGGTACCTCCCTCCTCTTCTTCGGCCTCTTCGTGATCATGCTGTTCACGGCCACCGGCCGGCTCGGCTGGATCGCCGTAGGCCTGCTCCTGGCCGCCCTCGGCGCGTACGCCGTCGGCACCTTCGAGCCGCACGTCCACGGCCGCGTCGAGGACTGGCGCGACCCCTTCGCCTCCATCGGCCGGGGTGAGGGCCCCGGCCAGCTCGCCCAGTCCCTGTTCGCGTTCGGCGCGGGCGGACTCCTCGGCTCCGGCCTCGGCCAGGGCGAGTCCTTCCTGATCGGCTTCGCCGCGAAGTCCGACTTCATCCTCGCCACCGTCGGCGAGGAGCTCGGCCTCACCGGCCTCGTCGCCCTGCTCCTGCTCTACGGGCTGCTCGTCGCCCGCGGCTTCGAGGCCGGGCTGGCACTCCGCGACCCCTTCGGCCGGCTCCTCGCCACCGGCCTCGCCTCGATCATCGCCCTCCAGGTCTTCGTGATCGCCGGGGGAGTGACCGGCCTGATCCCGCTCACCGGCATGGCCATGCCCTTCCTCGCCCAGGGCGGCTCCTCGGTGGTCACCAACTGGATCATCGTCGCGCTGCTGGTCCGGCTCAGCGACTCCGCCCGCAAACCCCGCCCCGCCGGTGACCGGGACACGCCGACCGGCCCACCCGGAAGCCCACCCGGAAACCAGCTCGGAAGCCCGCCCGGGAGCCCGCTCGGGACCACCACCGACTCCGCCGGGTACCCCACCGGAAACCCGCACCCCAGCGGGAGCGGGAGCGGGAGCGGGAACGGGAACGGGAACGGGGCCCCCACATGATCCGCTACATCCGCTGGTGCGCGTACTTCTGCGCCCTGCTCCTGACCGCTCTGCTGGTCAACGCCGCCCGTCTCCAACTGGCCGAGGCCGGAACCCTGGCCGCCAACCCCGCCAACAAGCGGAGCGCCATCACCCGGTACGCCCAGCCGCGCGGCTCCATCCTGGTCGACGGCAGGCCCGTCACCGGGAACCGCGACAGCGGCCAGCTCCTGCGCTACGAGCGGACCTACACCGACGGCCCGCTCTACGCACCGGTCACCGGCTACTCCTCGCAGACGTACGGCACCAGCCTCGTGGAGCGGGCCGAGGACCGCGTCCTCGCCGGCACCGATCCCGGCCTCGCCTTCCTGCCGCTCTGGCACGACCTGACCCGCAGCCGCCCGGACGGCGGCCACGCCGTCACCACCGTCAGGGCCCGGATGCAGCGGGCCGCGTACGCCGGCCTGGCCGGCAAGCGGGGCGCGGTCGCGGCCCTGGAGCCCGCCACCGGGCGCATCCTGGCACTGGTGAGCAGCCCCTCGTACGACCCGGGCGTGCTGTCGGGCACCGGCCCGCGGGTGAAGGAGGCGTGGGCCCGGCTGAACGGGGATCCGACCCGTCCGATGCTCAACCGCGCCCTGCGGGAGACGTACCCGCCGGGCTCCACGTTCAAGATCGTGACGGCCGCGGCGGCGCTGGACGCGGGCGTGGTCACCGATGTGGACGCACCCACCGACACCCCGGACCCGTACCCGCTGCCCGGCACGCACACCCTGCTGCCGAACGCCTCGAAGGGCTGCGAGGACGCCTCGATGGCGGAGGCGGTGCGCTGGTCCTGCAACACCGTCATGGCGAAGATCGGCGTACGGGTCGGACTGAGCGGCATGGTGGACGCGGCACGCCGCTTCGGCTTCAACGACACCGGGCTGCGGGTCCCGGCCTGGGTCTCGCGGTCGAACTTCGACACCGACATGAGCCAGGACCAGCTGGCGCTGTCCGCCATCGGCCAGTTCAACACCACGGCGACGCCACTGCAGATGGCGATGGTGGCGGCGGCCGTCGCCAACGGCGGGGAGCTCAAGGCCCCGTACCTGGTGGAGTCCGCCACCCAGGCCGACGGCGACCAGGTGCGGCGGACCGTCCAGCGCAGCCTGGGACGCGCGATGAGCCCCGCGACCGCACTGCGCCTGCAGGAGCTGATGGTGGCGGTGGTGGAAGACGGCACCGGCCGCAACGCCGCAGTCCCGGGCGCCGTGGTGGGTGGCAAGACGGGCACGGCACAGCACGGCGTCGGCAACACCGGTACCCCGTACGCGTGGTTCATCGCCTGGGCGAAGGGGGACCGTTCGGCGGTGCCGGAGGTCGCGGTGGCGGTGGTCGTCGAGGACGCGGCGGCCGATCGCCGCGACATCAGCGGCAACAGTGCGGCGGCCCCGATCGCCCGCGCGGTGATGCGTGCGGCCCTGCCGCCGGCGCCCCGGCCCGCCTCCCCGCCCGGCCGGCCGGCCGGGCGCGCGTCCGAAGCCCGCACGTCCCCGGCACCCTAGGGAGCCAAGCCCCCGCCGCCCTCCGTACCGCCTTCCTCGACGGCCGCGGCGACCTCGGCCACCCGCGCCCGTTCCTCCGCCGCGAAACGCTCCCGGTCGAGAGCCTCGGCCAGCTCCTCGTCCTGGCGCATCAGCAGATCGAGGCTGGAGTCGCCCAGGTCGAAGACGCCCATGTCCACGTAGGCCCGCTGGAGCCGTTCGCCCCACAGGCCGATGTCCTTCACGCACGGCACGATCCGGCTGAACAGCAGCTTGCGGAACAGATGGAGGAACTCCGACCGTTCGGTGAGCTCCTCCGCCTCCCGCCGCGGGATGCCGAAGTTCTCCAGGACCTCCACCCCGCGCAGCCGGTCCCGCATCAGGTGGCAGCCCTCGATCACGAACTCCTCGCGCTCGCGCAGCTCCGCGTCCGACAACTCCTTGTAGTAGTCGCGCAATGCCATCCGCCCGAACGCCACGTGCCGGGCCTCGTCCTGCATCACGTACGCGAGGATCTGCTTGGGCAGCGGCTTGTCCGTCGTGTCGCGGATCATCCCGAACGCGGCCAGCGCCAGCCCCTCGATCAGCACCTGCATGCCCAGGTAGGGCATGTCCCAGCGGGAGTCGCGCAGGGTGTCGCCGAGCAGCCCCTGGAGGTTGTCGTTGATCGGATAGAGCATGCCGATCTTCTCGTGCAGGAAGCGCCCGTAGATCTCGGCGTGCCGGGCCTCGTCCATGGTCTGGGTGGCCGAGTAGAACTTCGCGTCCAGGTCCGGTACGGACTCCACGATCCGCGCGGCGCACACCATCGCGCCCTGTTCGCCGTGCAGGAACTGGCTGAACTGCCAGGCCGTGTAGTGCCGGCGCAGGTCGCCCTTGTCCTTCTCGGTCATCTTCGCCCAGTGCCGCGTCCCGTACAGGGTCAGCACGTCGTCGGGGGTGCCGAGCGGATCGTACGGGTCGACCTCCAGGTCCCAGTCGATCCGTTTGGTGCCGTCCCACTGCTTGTCCTTGCCCTTCTGGTACAGGGCCAGGAGGCGCTCGCGCCCCCCGTCGTACTCCCAGTTGAAGCGGGCGGCGCCGGAGGCCGGCACCGGCCATACGCCCTCGCCCGGGTGGGTGGTGTAGAGCTCGTGCGTCGACACTGGCGGCCCTCCTCGGCTCCGTGGACGGGCCTTACGGAGCAGGACAGTTGGCGGTGGGGTGCGGTGCAGTGCGCATACGCGAGCGGTTGCTCGTGAGTGCAGTGCAGCACGCTGGTAGACGCGGGGTCAACAAGTCGTGCGCGAGGGATTGACGGTCTTGCTGACAAGGAGTCTCATAACTGGTGACGTTGACAGTGACCGCCGGTAACGCCTTCCAGCGCCTTCGCCGGTGACCCACTCCCACCCACGAGGACGAGGGGTCCGACCCATGACCACCGCGCACAGGACGGCCGGCGACCGCGACCGCGACCTGGCCGACATCACCCTCCTCCGGGACGCGCTCGGCGCGCTCAAGGACCGTGAGCAGGTCGCCGAGCGGCTGCTGGAGTCCTCCGCCAAGCACTCCTTCGACCCCGACGCGGAACTCGACTGGGACGCCCCGCCCGTCGACGGCAAGTGGTACTGGCCCCCGGAGCTGGTCTCGCTCTACGACACCCCCCTGTGGAAGCGGATGTCCGAGGAACAGCGCATGGACCTCGCCCGCCACGAGGCCGCCGCCCTCGCCTCCCTCGGCATCTGGTTCGAGATCATCCTCATGCAGCTGCTCGTCCGGCACATCTACGACAAATCCCTGACCAGCAATCACGTCCGGTACGCCCTCACCGAGATCGCCGACGAGTGCCGCCACTCGATGATGTTCGCCCGCATGATCCAGAAGGGCGGCGCCCCCGCCTACCCGGTCTCCCGCCTCAACCACAACCTGGCCCGCGTCCTCAAGACCATCTCCACCACCCCCGGCTCCTTCGCCTGCACCCTGCTCGGCGAGGAGATCCTCGACTGGATGCAGCGCCTCACCTTCCCGGACGAGCGCGTCCAGCCCCTCGTCCGCGGCGTCACCCGGATCCACGTCATCGAGGAGGCCCGGCACGTCCGGTACGCACGCGAGGAACTGCGCCGCCAGATGGTCACCGCCCCGCGCTGGGAGCAGGAACTCACCCGCATCAGCTGCGGCGAGGCCGCCCGGGTCTTCTCCCTCGCCTTCGTGAACCCGGCGGTGTACGACAACGTCGGCCTGGACCGGCGCGAGGCCGTCGCCCAGGTCCGGGCGAGCGGCCACCGCCGCGAGGTGATGCAGACCGGCGCCAAGCGCCTCACCGACTTCCTGGACGACATCGGCGTCCTGCGCGGCGTCGGCCGCAGGCTGTGGAAGAGCTCGGGCCTGCTGGCCTGAGACGGGGCCGCTGCGCAGGGGCGGGACGGGGGCGCGGGACGGTACGGGGACACCGGTCCGGACGGGGGCGCGGGACGGTACGGGGACACGGGTTCGGACGGGGGCGCGGGACCGTACGGGGACACGGGTTCGGACGGGGGCGCGGGACCGTACGGGTACACCGGTCCGGACGAGGGACACGCGTCCGGACATGGGACACGGCGGGAGGGGGGAACCCTCGCTTCCCGCCCCGCCCGCCCGGCCGAGGAGCGTTACGCTGCGGGCATGACGCCCACCTCCAAGGCCGCCCCGGCGGCCCCGGTTCCGGCGCAGGCGGCCAAGGCTCCGGCGGCTCCGGCACCCGTTGTCCCGGAACCCGTCGCTCCGCCGTCTCCGCGCGCGTACCGCCGGCTCAGCGTCGAGGAGCGCCGGAGGCAACTGCTCGCCACGGCCCTCTCCCTCTTCGCCCAGCACGCGCCGGAGGACGTCTCGCTCGACGACGTGGCAGAGGCGGCGGGCGTCTCCCGGCCCCTGGTCTACCGCTACTTCCCCGGCGGCAAGCAGCAGTTGTACGAGGCCGCACTCCGCTCCGCGGCGGAGGAGCTCGACCTCTGCTTCGCCGAACCGCAGGCCGGCCCGCTGACCCGGCGGCTGTCCCGGGCCCTCGACCGCTACCTGGCCTTCGTCGACGAGCACGACGCCGGTTTCAGCGCACTGCTGAAGGGCGGCAGTGTGGTGGAGACCTCCCGGACCACGGCGACGGTCGACGGCATCCGCCGGGCCGCGGCCCGGCAGATCCTCGTCCACCTGGCCGTACCCGAACCCGGACCACGGCTCCGGATGATGGTCCGCACCTGGATCACGGCAGTCGAGGCGGCCTCGCTGATCTGGATCGACGAGGGCAAGCAGCCCGCCGTGGAAGAGCTCCGCGACTGGCTGGTCGACCAGTTCATCGCCCTGCTCACGGCCACGGCCGCGACGGACCCGCAGACGGCGGCGGCCGCCCGCGCGGCCCTGGCCCTGGAATCCCCGGACGGCCCGGCGGGAGTCCTGGCCCGGCGCGTGATCCCGGTGCTCTCCGAGGCGGCGCACCTGCTGTGACACTGGTGGGGTGAAAAGCGAACCCACCCGCTTCGAGGGCGGCCCGATGGACGGCCGGGTCCTGCCGATCATCCTCGGCCCGACCGGCCACCCGCCCAAGTGGTACGAGATCCCGGTCCCTGACCCGGCAGGCGGCCCCCCGACGGTCCTCCTCTACAAACGGGTCCCGGCCGGCCACTCGAAGCGCCTGCACCTCCAACAGGGCTGGAAATACGAGTACGACCCGACGGGCATCAAACCCAAACCCCGCTGGCCCTGGACCAAGCCCTCCCGCTAACCGTTTCCCGGATGCGGTAGGGCGCCTGCCCGCCGTCTGCCCGGGTCCGGGAACACGTCGTGGATCACCGGCGTGCCGCCCGACCGGGCTGCGGTCCGGGCGCCGCCGGTGTCTACTGGCGCCATGGGCTTCACCGGCTTCCCCCAGGAGGGGTTCGCGTTCTACGAGGCGCTGACCGCCGACAACTCCAAGAGCTTCTGGGCAGCGCACAAGGAGACGTACGAGTCGGCCGTTCGCGAGCCCATGGCCGCGCTGTGCGCCGAGCTGGAGGCCGAGTTCGGCCCGGCGAAGATCTTCCGCCCCTACCGCGATGTCCGCTTCGCCGCCGACAAGTCGCCCTACAAGACACAGCAGGGCGCGCACACCTCGCAGGGCTACTACGTCGCGATCGACGCGGACGGCCTCCTGGTCGCTGCCGGGCTCCACGGGCCCACGAGTGCGCAGCTCGCGCGCTACCGGGCGGCCGTGGACGCCGACCGCTCGGGCAGTGAGCTGGCCGCCCTCCTGGAAGTACTCCAGGCCGACGGATTCGAACTGGCGGGTGACCGCCTGAAGACCCGGCCGCGCGGCGTCGCCGAGGACCACCCGCGCCTCGACCTGCTGCGCTACCGCAGCCTCTACGCCCACCGCGGCTGGCCCCCCGACCGCTGGGTGAGCACCCGCGAGGCCCTTGACCGGGTGCGCTCGTCCTGGCGAGCCCTGCGCCCCTTCGCCGAGTGGTGCAGCACCCACGCGGGCGCCGCCGAGGATTAGCCCGCCCGTCCGGCCGACGCGATGGGCGGGCCCGCCGGCGCGAGAGCCGGCGGGCCCCGGACCACGGGTGCGGGCGAGCGGCTGCACCGCGGACGCTCAGGCCGCCGAACGGAACACCGGGCAGTGGGCGCGGCCCGGGAGAGCTATGGCGCGCCGGGCCCGGGCTGTGGCTGAGGCTCAGGCGAGGGAAGCGTCAGCTCCGCCACCGCCCCACCCTCATCCGCATTACGGAACCGCAGCCGTGCCCCCAGCACCGCCGCCTGCCCCACCGCGATCGTCAGTCCCAGCCCCGTACCCTTGCCCCCGGCCCCGGCCCCGGCCCTGGGCTCCGTACGGAACCGCTGCGGCCCCTCCGTCACCAGGTACTCCGGATACCCCTCCCCGTGGTCCCGCACCGTCACCACCGGCTGCCCGTCCTGCGCCACGTCCACGGTCAGCACCACCGGCCCCCGCCCGTGTTTGTGCGCGTTCGCCACCAGATTGCCCAGCACCCGCTCCAGCCGCCGCCGGTCCGTCTCCACGTACACGTCCCGCGCGACCACGACCTCCGTATCCGTCCCGGACGCCCGCACCACCCGTTCCGCCAGCGGCCCCAGCCGCTGCAACTCCGCCTCCACCCGCTCGGTGCCCGCGTCCAGCCGGGAGATCTCCAGGAGGTCCTCCGTCAGCTGCCGCATGGTCCGTACCCGCTCCTGCACCATCTGCGTCGGCCGCCCCTCCGGCAGCAGCTCGGAAGCGGCCTGCAGACCGGTCAGCGGGGTGCGCAGCTCGTGCGCCACGTCCGCCGTGAACCGCTGCTCCCGCACCAGCTTCGCCTGCAGGGTCGAGGCCATGGTGTCCAGCGCCCCGGCGACCGTCGCCACCTCGTCCTGCCTCCGCGCCGGACGCCTCGTACCGGGGTCCCCGACCCGCGCGTCCAGGTCCCCCCGGGTGATCCGGCGGGCGACGGTGGCCGTCTGGTGCAGCCGCCGGGTCACCCGGGTGACCGCGAACGCCCCGATGAGCAGCGTCCCGCCGATCGCCAGCACCGACGACCCGATGATCGCGTTGTCCAGGCCGCTGATCGTGCCCGCGCTCTGGGTGTAGTCGACGGCCGTGGCCAGCGCCTTCCCGTCCGCCGGGGCCGCCGCCCACATCGCCGGACGGCCGTCCTGGTCGCCGACCATCGTGCCGCGCTGCCCCGAGAGTGCGAGCGCGCGCAGCGAGGGCGGCAGCCCGGGCGGGTCGACGGCCGAGTCGGACGGCAGCGCCTCGCCCGCCTCGTACAGCCGTGCTGCCTCGGTGAGCCGGACGAGGGCCTTCTCGCGGGCGGTGTCGACGGTCTGCCGCGTCACCTCCACGTGCACCAACGCGCCGAGCACGGCCGCCAGCGCACAGCACATGACCACGATGAAGCTCGCCGCCTTGAAGGTCAGCGTCGCGGTCCACGCGGGCAGGCCCGGCAGGTGCAGCTTCATGACGCGTGGGGGGAGGGGGACGGCCGAGCCGGTGCGGAGGCCGGCGCGGAGGCCCGTCCGGAGGCCGGTGAGGAGGCCGATGACGGTGCCTGTGCCACCCGGGTGATCTGCTCCCGCGTCGGCAGCATCGCCCGCTGGTTCGCGTCGTACGACCACGCGGTGGCGAGCTCGTAGCCGGGATTGCCGCTCGGCGCACGGACGATGACGTCCAGCCCGGCCAGTTCCACGCTGACGGCCGGCTGCGTGGTGGCCATGATCCGGTTGAGCCGCCCGTCGGGGTCGGCGGTGTAGACCCGTACGGCCAGCTCGTGTTCCGCGCCGGGGAACTCGATGCCGACGATCAGCTCGTCCTTCCCGTTCCCGGTGAGGTCCCGGTAGTACGGCTTGAGGACCGGGCACAGGCCGGAACCCCGCCCCGAGTGCCTGCCCTCGCCCGCCTGGCCCGGCGCGCAGGCCCGGATCGCGTCCGCGGTCCCGGCGGGCATTCCGTCCGGGCCGGTGACCTGGTCCCCGTACGCCTTGAGCTCGGCCTGCACCAGCGCCACGGGGTCCACGCCGTGCACGTTCTGGTCGATGACGGGAGGCAGGTCGCGCACGTACTGCGGCGGCTCCCCACCCGGGTTCGCGGGCAGGACGGACGCCCCCTGGCGGTGGGGCCACAGATGGACCGGCCCGCTCGCGGTGGGTGTCGTCCCGGCCCCGGCCAGCCCGCCGGTATCGGTGCCGCAACCGGCCGACAGGAGCAGGAGCAGGGGCAGGGGTACGGCAAGGACGAGAAGGCGGCGCAAACGCCCCGGAAGAACGGGCACGCGGACAACGGGCACGCGGACAACGGGCACGCAGACGGGGACGGGCCGCGGCACGCGGGACACACGGCTCTCACGGGGCGGCTTCACGGACCTCCGTCCTCCCGTCCTCCTCGTAGGCACGTGGTGTCCGTCCCACCTTATGTGCCGATAGGCACGGTTTGCCCCCGGGGTGCCTCCCTGAGCCGCTCTCCGGGCCGCTCCCCGAGCCGCTCTCCGGCCGTCGACTAGGCCGTCGACCCAGCCGTCGACTCAGCCGTCGGTCCGGCCGCGCCGCAGCATCGCGAACCCGAGCCCGGCCGCACCGACTGCGGCCATGCCGCCGCCCGCCGCGACCAGCAGCGCCCCGTCACCCGGACCGTCCGCCAGGTGGTTCAGCCGCAGCGCCTCTGCGGGCCCGGCGCCCCGAACGCCCTCCGCGGAGGTGTCGGCGGAGGCGGCGGCGGAGGCGACCGCGCCGGTGCGAAGGACGGCGGGATCGACGGCGCCATCGGGTACGGCGGGATCGACGTGCGCACCGTTCCGCTTGCCGGTCTTCCGGCCCTCGACCGGGCCTGACGGGCCGCCGCCCGCGGTACCGGAGGACACCCGCGAGGACAGCCGCCCGTCGGGCTCCAGCGTCACGCGCAGGGACTTCGTACCGCCGTACCCGATGGCGCCGTCCCGGCTGACGAGGCGTGCGACCTTGGTGCCGCCGCCGACGATGTCGGCTTCGTAGCCGTCCTTCCCGACCCGGTAGACCTCGGCCGTGGAGACGCCGTCCGCGAGAGCCAGGGTCTTCACGAACGTCCGCGGGACGGAGGCGGGCGCCGCGTCGGCGAGGGCCGCGGCGACGGGCAGCGCCAGCACACTTCCGGCGCATGCGGCGACGGCGGCGGCGCGGACGAGGGTGCGGCGGAGGGTGCTCACGATGCTTCCTTCGGACGGACGGACGGACGAACGGGAGGGAGGGATGGAAGATCGGGCCCTTGAGCCCAGGCCGGGAATCGGGGGGAACACATCAGAGGGACAGAGCCGCCCGGCACGCCACGCTGCTCCCTGCTCCCTGCCGAAGAACCTAGGAGGGGGTCGTTGCAGCTCCGCCGTGGTTGTGTAACAACCGTTCGGCACTGTCCCCACGGAGCCGTTACACAACCGCCGGGCAGACTCGCCCATGTCCGTCCGGAGACCGTACGGGGGATTGCCGAGCGCCGTCCGGCCTGCTCCCATGGACGGCGGGGGTGACGCCGATGGCGAAGGCGAAGGCAGCGGCTCCGCTCGGGCGGGGCAGGGGGTTGAGGGTCCTGCCGGGTGGGCAGCACGCGCGCGGACGGCTCTACGTGAACACGCCCGACGGACGCAGCGTGGCCTGGTACGACCGCGAGGCGAGCCGGGTCTGCGTGCTCTCCGAGGACCAGACGGATGCGGTACTGGCGGCCTTACGCCCGTACCTGACCGGCAGTGTCGCGGTCGGCCCACCGCCGGTGCCGTCCAGGGCCGACCTGGTACGCCTGGCCCTGCACCCGGACGACGACCTGGCCCCGAACCGGCCCGGCGAGGGGATCCTCGGCGAACTCGAGTACGGCACCCCCGGCGCGACCGGCACCCGGACCCGGCACCGGCTGCGCCAGGACCTCCTCGCCCAGCAGCGGATGGGCACGGAGCTGGACGAGCTCGAGGGCGCGGGCTGGCGCGTACTGCACGCGGTGCCGCTGCCGGGCGCCGGCCGCATAGACCACCTGCTGATCGGCCCGGCCGGCGTGTGGTGCGTCCGCACGGTCCCGGGCCGACGCCAGCGCACCCACGTGGGCGACCTCCTGGTCACGGTGGGGCGGGCGGAACCCCGCGCGGACCCGCGCTGGACCCGACGTGCGGCGGAACGCGCCTGCCACGCGCTGACGGTGGCAGTCACCCCGGCGGTCGCGGTCGTGGACGCTTCCCGCGTGGATGTGGCCCCCACCCTCAAGGACGTCCAGGTCCTACGCGAAGGCACCACGACCGCCCTGTCGCGACAGGGCGGCATCCTGAAGCCGGCCGACATAGAAATCCTGTACGCAACGGCCCGCGACCGCCGCACGTGGGCGGAGATCTAAGCCGACCGGCCCTGGACGGGTCGGGTCGGGTCGGGACGGGTCGGCACGGGACGGGTCCGTCGGTCGGTCGGGCGGGGGCGGGGTCAGGGGCAGTAACCGGACTCCGCGTCAGCGGGACCGGACGGCGGGGCGGGGTCTGGGGGTTCCGCGACTTCGCCTGGGCGGTATCTGGGAGGTGCCCGGGGGCTGCCCGTCAGTCCCAGTGTCATTACGTGCCGGCCGCCGGCGTCAAGGGCGCTCCCGTTGGTCGCGTCGGCAAGCCGATGGCCCTTCGGGCCACCCTTGACACCGACGACCGTCACGCAACGACAAGGACTGTCGGGCGGCCCCCGGGGGATGG
>NZ_JBWKDJ010000022.1:0-102902 GCF_056436025.1 Streptomyces sp. NPDC043853 | reverse complement strand
CCCACACGGCGCTCTCGGCGGCCAGACACCCTACGAACGCCTCAAGCAGAAGACCCAGACACGGATGTAACCAAGCTCCGGCAGATGCACACCTAGTAGTGCTTGGTCAGGTTTGTGTTGCTGCTGGTATGTCGCGGTGACAGGTGGGGCAGGCGCCGGTCCAGACTGCCAGGAGGGTCTGTAACTCGCGGACGATCCGGTAGAGGGTCAGGCCGGCGCCGTTTCTTTTGGGGCTCTGGCCAGTCGCTGGAGGGTGCAGAAGGCGTGGGCGGCGGAGACGAGGGTGACGTGGTGGTGCCAGCCGTTCCAGGTGCGGCCCTCGAAGTGGGCCAGGCCCAGGGCCTGCTTCATCTCGCGGTAGTCGTGCTCGATGCGCCAGCGGAGCTTCGCCAGCCGCACGAGTGTGGTCAGCAGGGTGTCCGCGGGCAGGTTCGAGAACCAGAACTGGACCGGCTCGGCCTGGCCGGCAGGCCATTCGGCCAGCAGCCAGCACGCCGGCAGTTCCGGCCCGTCGACGGCCTTGCGGACCTCGCGGCCGGCGGGCCGGACCCGCAGGACAACGAATCGTGAGTACATCCGCTTGAAGCCGCTGCGGCCCGTTCCGGGACGGGAGCCCTCGCGCCATTGCACCGGCCTGGCCGCCCGCTTCCCGGCCTCGATGACCAGGCTTTTCACGCTCCGGGCCGGCTCGGGATACCTCGCCACCGGCCTGCGTCCGGTGCCGCTGTAGGGCGGAGTTGAGGGCACCGCGTCGCCGGGCTGGGCGGTCACGGTGGTGGAGATGCCCACCACGTAGTGCAGGCCGCGTTCCTGAAGGCCGAGGCGGAAGGCAGCGGTGTCCCCGTATCCCCCATCAGCGACGGCGAGGGGGATCTCCAGGCCCCACGACCGTGTCTCGTCGACCATGTCCAGGGCCAGCTGCCACTTCTCGACATGCCCGAGTCCCTCGGGGATGCCGCACTTCGCCCGGCGGGCCACCTTCGCGGGATCGGCCTTCGGCGATACAGGGTCCCATGTCTCGGGGAGGAACAGCCGCCAGTCGACCGCCGCCGAGGCATGGTCACCTGCCAGGTGCAGCGAGACCCCTGCCTGGCAGTTGGTGACCTTGCCCGCGGTGCCGGTGTACTGCCGCGTCACACAGGCCGAGGCATCGCCGTCCTTGAGGAACCCGGTGTCATCGATGACCAGCGTGGTCGGCTTGATCGCCGACTGCATCCTCCACGCGAGTCGGGCCCGCACGTGGGCCGGGTCCCACGGACTGGAGGTGATGAAGTGGGCCAGGGCCTGCCGGTTCCCGTCCTCACCCAGCCGGGCGGCCATCGGCTCCACCGACTTGCGCCCGCCGTCCGTCAGCAGCCCGCGCAGGTAGACCGACCCCCACCGACGCTGATCCGCACGCGCGAACGGCTCGAACACCTCCGCCGCGAAATCCTCCAGATCACACCGGACCGCAGCCAACTCCTCAGGCATCACAACCGGTCAACGGGGCAGCCAATCATCCGGACACGCCACCAAAGACTGAACCTGACCAAGCACTACTAGTGCTGTGACCTCAAACACCAGGGCCGGTGGGACAGCGGCCATGCGGCCCCGCTCGCCACGGTTCCCGGTTCGGATCCCTGTGGGGGCTGGGGTGCGATTGGCCCAGGTCCCCCACCAGTAGCCGCCCGCTGGATCGCCACGTACACCGACGGCGCGGGCTCTCCCGTCACCAAGAGCGGCATCGACCTCTTGGCGACCAGCAACGGCCGCACCGCGGCCGTCTGGTCGCCAACCAGAGCCCGCCGCTTCGCACCCTGACACCCCGGAAGCAGCGGCTGCGCGTCCGGGTTTGCGTTCGCGGCCGCCCATGTCCTCGCCCCCGTCCGGCGTCCCCGTCTGCGGCGCTGTGAAGCAAGGCTCCGACACCGGGGGATATCGAGAACCGGGGCCGGGCGGGGCGGTCAGGGCGCGCAGCGTCGCGTCGACCATGCCGCCCACGGGTCCGGAGAGCGGGCCGTGCTGCCAGGCGGGGTTGAGTAGCCGGGAGCGGTGGTCGTGGTGCAGCGCGAACGCGACTTCGCGCACGCTTCCAAGGGGATCAGCTGGAGCTGTGCTCCGGCCGCGGGCGCCCGCTCCTCGGATCCGAGTCTGACGCCGCGGCCATGACATGAACGGGCGGGCCCTGGCACGATGGGGCGCATGGCTGAATTCAGCGAAGACGCGGCGTTAACCGTCGTCGCCTCGGGCGAGCTGCGGCTGACCGTCACGGACTCCGACACCCACCTGCTCCCGCTCCGTGACTGGCTCGCGGCCGAGGACTCCCTGCGGGGCAAGGTGTCCCTGCTGCGGCCGTCCCCCGAGCCCGGGCACATGGGAGCGCTGGCCGACATCCTCGTCGTCGCCCTGGGTTCCGGAAGCGCCGGGGCGGTGCTCGCCAGATCGCTGACCACCTGGCTGACACAACGTCGGGCAGACGTGAAGGTGACCATCACGACCTCGGGCGGCCGACGGTTGAGCGTTGACGTGCGCCGTGCCCGTGACGTTGAGGCGGTCGTCCGGGAGATCGGCGCCCTCGTCGAGCCTCCCGCGTCCGGTGAGGAGTGACCGCGCCACGGTATCCGCACGGTCCGTCCAGCCGGGCGGTGCTCATCGGGGCGAGCCGGTTCGCCGACGGCGGCCTCCCGGCGATCCCTGCCGTGCGGAACGACCTGGACGCTCTGCACCGTGCCCTCACCCACCCGCGCCACGGGCTGCTCGCACCCGGGCATTGCCGCGTCCTGTCCGATCCCGGCGAGCAGCGCGCCGTCGGTGCGGCACTGGAGCGGGCGGCCCGTGAGGCGGGCGACATGCTGCTGGTCTACTACGCGGGCCACGGTCTCCTCGATGAGGACGGCCGGCTGCACCTGGCGCTGACCGGAACCGATCCGGACCGGCCGGGTTTCACCTCGGTACCGCTGGAACTCGTCCAACGGGACCTGGCCCGGGCCCGCGCCCGTGCACGCGTCCTGCTGCTGGACTGCTGTTTCTCGGGACGCGCGGTGGCCGCCATGGCCGGACCGCATACCGCCGCCGTCGCCGGCCAGCTCGACCTGACCGGCACCTACACACTGACCTCCACCACCTCGACCGCCCCGTCGCACGCACCGCCCGGCGCCCGCCACACCGCCTTCACCGCGGCCCTGCTCGACGCGCTCGCACAGGAGAAACCGCTCACGCTCGACGGAATCTACCGGTACGTGGACCGCGAACTGGCAGGGCTGGGCCTGCCCCGGCCGCAACGCCGCTCCGTCAACGCCGCCGGCGACCTCGGCCTCGTCACCGGACCAGCCATGGTCGACGGCCCGCCGGCGGTTCCGGCGCCGACGGCCGGCGACGAGTACATACTCGCCCATCCGCGCCGAAGCCCGGTGCAGCGCGCGGGACTGGGCCTGCTCTGGCTGGCGGTCTTGTCGGCCCCCGTCACCTGGCTCGTCAACGCCGACCTTCTTGCCGTCCATCTCCTGCCGGCGCTCATCCTGATCGGGCGGACGCGACGGTACGACTTCGCGCTGACCGTCAACGGCTCGGGACTGACGATGCGGGACGGGGCGCAGACTCACCACGTCCCGTGGCAGGACATCGAGTACGTCGGGATCCTGGGCCACGACCCCCGGTACACGGAACAGACACACATCGTGCTGGTCCGCCTGCGCCCCCACGTTCTCGAGTACCTGGACACCCTGACGAGGCCGCAGCTCCTGCCCGACTGGCTGTACCGCAAGGGCGGGAGCGACTTCCGCAGGCTGGGCTACATCAACTTCTGCAAGCTCAGCGACATCGGCGCGAGCGAGCTCAGCCTGAAGGAGGCCGTCGCCGGCGTTGCGGGCAGAGCGGCGTTCCGCAGCGACCGCGAGCTGATCGAGCAGGACCCCAGACTCGCCTCGCCGCCCCGCTGATCAGAAGGCGGGCCGCACAGCCGCAACCGCCGGCGGCTCTCGCTTCGGCGACCGTCGTCGATGGGTCGGTCGGCTGCTCGTCCGGCATGCAGCAGGCGGTGACGCCGCAGCACTCACCGGCCACGGCCGGCTGCTGGTGGTGTCGGTGAATCCGGCTGCTTCCAGCCCGTGCTCCGCGGCGTGCGCGTGCACGGTGATGGCGGGCGGGGTGAGGGCGGTCGCCGCGGTGACGGCCCGCACGCGGGCCGTCGCACGTCGAGAGCTGCGTAGTCACCGTCAGTCAGGCCCGGGCGGGCCTCCACTCGGTGGAGCAGAGCGTGTCCCCGGATGGTGGGCGATGACCCACGCCCGATCCGTGTCCGTAAGCTCGTCATCGACCCAGACGAACGGTCGCCCTGCCGCCCATTCGACCAGGGCACGGGACTTCCAGTGCGGTCCGTCGCGTTCGTCCTGCTCATCGACATCAGACGGCTCTGGCCAGACACCCACGGCCAGCTGAGGGAGACCGATCACCGGAACGACGCACTCGTTCGCGTCGTGGTCCACGTCGTTGCCAGACCACCTCGCACGGAAGGGCGGCGAGCTTGGGACCGTGCTCAGGGTTCGTTTGAACTGACGGAGCAGGGCGAAAGGTCTGTTCCATGACGGAGCAGAGCTTGCCCAGGCCCAAGATGTTCGGGGCACCCTTGCGGGAGACGAGCTGACGGTGCGGCAGTGACGGCACCGGGCGCGTGCCGGGGCTTCTCACTTGAGGCCGCTGAGCATGGCGCCGCGGATGTAGTACTTCTGCAGCAGCAGGAAGACGATCAGGATCGGCGTGGTGCTCAGGACGAGACCGGCCATGACGATCGGCATCGTGCGGGTCGGGTCCACGTGGTCCTGCAGGAGCTGGATGCCGACGGGCAGGGTCATCACGTCCGGGTTGGCGGTCGAGATGAGCAGCGCCCAGATGTACTCGTTCCACGCGTGGACGAAGGTCAGCAGACCGAGCGTCAGCACGACCGGCCTGGTCTGCGGCAGGATGATCCGCCACCACACGGCGAACTCTCCGGCACCGTCGATGCGCGCGGCCTCAAGGACCTCGTCCGGGATCGAGACCATGAACTGGCGCATCAGGAAGATTCCGAAGCCGTTGACGAGGAACGGCATGGCGAGCGCCGCGATGCTCAGGGTCAGGCCCGCACCCCCGCGTCCGAACAGGTCGTTGCCGCCCGCCAGCGGCCAGTGCACCAGGATCAGGAAGTGCGGGATGAAGAAGAGGAACGGAGGGAACATCATCGTCGACAGCACGAGCCGGAAGATCAGGTTCCGGCCGGGGAAGCGTAGTTTGGCGAGCGCGTAGCCGGCGAGTGATGACGTGAACAGCACCGAACCGGTGATCACGGCGGTTGCGATGACGCTGTTGCGGAAGAGCAGCGGCAGATTGAGCTGGTCGACCGCCGCCCGGTAGTTCGACAGGTCGAACGCCTCGGGCATGAACCGGTACGGCAGCGTTCCGGCCTCGCCGGCCCCCTTGAACGACGTCATCACCATGTCGAGGAACGGCACCACCGTGAGCACGGCGCCGGTCACGACCACCAGATACGAGAACCACGGGAACCGGCGGCGGATCATGCGTCCTCCCCTGTGCGCCGGAAGATCCACAACTGCACCAGGGTGACCACGAGGACCACCACGAACAGTACGAAGGCGGCGGCACTCGCAGGGCCCCACCGGCCGTAGGAGAATGCCTGCCGGTACATCTCCAGGGCAGCCACGTCGGTCGCGTCCCCCGGCCCTCCCCCGGTCATCACGGTGATCAGCGCGAAGGACTGCAGACCGCTGATGAGCTGGGTGATGCACACCAGCAGCAGGGACGGCCTCAGAAGCGGCAGTGTGATCTTCCGGAAGACCGTGACCGGCCCGGCGCCGTCGAGCGCTGCGGCCTCGTAGTACGAGCCGGGGATGGACTTCAGCCCCGCAGTCAGGACGAGGATCGCCGAGCCGACCGACGCCCATGCCTGAACGACGACGACCGAGGGCAGCGCGGTGTCAGGGTCCTGGAGGAAGGCCACCGAGCCGAGCCCGAGGGCGTTGAGTACGCCGTTGACGAGGCCGCCCGGCTCGTACATGTACTTCCACAGGTTGCCGACGGCGACGACGGTCGTCACGACCGGCAGGAAGTAGAAGGTGCGCCACAGACCCTGGAACCGCAGGTTGTCGATGCAGGTGGCGACGACCACGGAGGCGGCGAGCGCGAGGACCACGGTGCCCGCGGCGAACAGCAGCGTGTTGGTGAGGATCGGCGCCAGGAACGTCGAGCCGTCCGCGAAGAGGCCGGTGAAGTTGTCCATGCCGACCGGCTGGATGCCGCCGAGATCGAAGCCTGCCCAGTGGGACATCGACAGCAGCACCGCGAGGCCGAGCGGCAGGATCAGGAAGACGGCGAAGAACAGCAACGTCGGCGCCAGGAAGAGGTAGGCGGCGATGGCCTGGCGGCGCCGGGCCCGGGCCCGGGCGCGGCCGTCGGCAGCGGGCCCGGCGGAGTGCGTGCCGGGCGCCGGCCGCTCGGCCGTCGCCGGCGTCAGCGTGCTCACCATGAGCGCGACACCTCTCGGTCGACCTGGCGGCGGGTGGTGCGCAGTGCCTGGTCGACCGACTGCTGACCGGTCCACAGCGCCTCGATGTTCTTGCGCAACAGCGACTTGGCCTGTTGCGCGCCGGGCACGTTCGGCTCCGGCACCGAGTACGCCAGCGCGTCCAGGAAGGGGTGCAGGTTCGCATCGCTGTGCGCGCCCAGGAGCGTCCGCATGTCGTCGGCGCGACCCGTGAGGGAGCCGGCGGATACTTGCAGGGAGCTCATCCGGGTCGCTTTCCCAGCTGCCCGCGCGCTCTTCACGTTCACTTTCTCGGCGTTGAGCCAGCGCAGGAACTCCCAGGCCGCGTGCGGGTGCCTGCTGGCCGCGTTGACCCCCAGCATGAAGCCGGTGGAGAGCGTGGCACGCCTGCCGTTCCTCTCGGGGAGGGGCAGCGGTGCGACGCCGACGTCGCGGTAGTCCTTGCCCATGAGGGCCTTCAGGGTCCCGGTCCACCAGCCGGCGCTGATCACCATGGCCACCTGCCCGGACCGGAACGCCCTGTAGACGTTGACACCGGGGGCACTCGCACCGCCGGTGACCAGACGGTGCTCCAGATCGAACACGGTCCGTCCGGCTTGCGAGTCGATGGCGGTGCTCCTGCCGTCCTTGGAGACGAACCTGCCGCCGGCGGCGTTGAGCAGGGCGAGTGTCTGGCCGACGGTGGTGGAGTCGTCAGCGGTCGACAGCCCGAAGCCCTGGACCAGTGGGTTGCCGTACCGGTCGCGCCTGGCGGTGCGGTAGGCGGTCTCCTCCAGCTCCCGCCAGGTGCGCGGCGGGCCGGCGATGCCGGCTTCGCGCAGCAGCCGCTTGTTGTAGTACAGGGCGTACGTCTGCACCTCGGTGGGGTAGCCGTAGACCCGGCCGCCCACCGAGGCGGCGTCGACCGCGGCTTCGCTGTAGCCGCGTGTGATCTCCTCGGCGTGCTCGGACGGGGCGGGCCGCAGGACGCCGGCCTGGACCAGCTGGCCGTTCCACAAGCAGTAGGGGTGGAGGATGTCGGTGCCCTGGCCCGCCGCCTGCCGGACCATGAACGTGGTCAGCAGGTCCGCGAACTCGACCGCCAGGGTCTGCACCTTGACCCGGTCGTGGGTGGCGTTCCATTCGTCGACCGGGCCGTGCAGGGCCTCCTTGAGCACCCCGCTCGCGTAGTGGGAGAGCAGGGTGAGGACGATCGGATCCCCGGGCCGTCCGGTCCCCCGGTGCGGCGCGGAGCATCCGGCGGCGAGCAGCGCCGAGGGGAGCGCAAGCGCGAAGTGACGGCGGCTCAGGCCGTCGGCTCGGGATGCCCGCATCATCCGATGACGTCCCGGCGCATCACGCGGAACACGCGGGTCGTGGTGAAACCGGTCTTGCGGTACAAGTGGCCTGCCGGAGACTGCGCGCCGGTCCACAGGAACCATGCGGAGTGCGCGCGGCGCGCCCGCATCCTCTGCAGGACCAGGTGCAGGAGGACCTCGCCGAGCCCGGTGCCGCGCATCTCCTCCAGCACTCCGATCGGGCCGAACCGCTCGTCCACCGCGTCGAACGCGCCGTGCATCGCCCAGCCGACCATGCGGTCCGAAGGGTCCCGGACGACGACGATCCGGTCGAGCGGCGTGCCGGCTGCCACAGACGCCCGGATCGTGCACGCCCAGTCCGGACCGAAGTGGCTCCCGGCGAGCGCGAAGAGGTCCACCAGGTCGTCGTCGGACGGCGTGCCGAACCGGTAGCCCTGCGCGGTCAGTTCCTCCACGCGGCGCGTGACGTCCTCCGGGCAGCGATAGCCCACCAGGCCACGGTCCATCGCCGCCGCTTCGTACAGGGGGCGAAAGCCCAGGGACTCCAGGAGCCGGGCCGCTTCCGGGTATGTCTCGGCGTCCAGGCCCGGGAGGACGTAGTTCGGGGTGTACGAGGAGAAGTCCACCCGGGTGCGGCCGTGTCCGTGCAGCCAGTCGAGGGCCTCGGCCAGCAGCCGGCGGCCGAGGCCGCGCCCGCGGGCGGCCGGGTCGACGAAGAAGAACGGGATCCAGCCCTGCTCCGGCTCGAGGTCTGTGCCGGTCATCGGCGTCAGACGCCGTACTGCGTAGGCCGCTCCGACGACACGGTCGCCCTCGACGGCGATCCTGAGTCCCTCCGGATCGAAGTTGGTGTCGAGCAGCAGCAGGGAACGGAAGCGGTCGGCAGTGATGGGGTCGGCCGGCGCACTGCGCCGCCACACCTCCACCACGTGCGGTCCGTCGCCCGCGCGAAAGCCACGGATGTCGGCCCGGGATGTCGCTGTGCGATTGGTCATCGGCGGGGTTGTCCTTCCCTATGCAGGTCGGGGACGGCCTCGGGCGTCGCCCCCCGGGGATGCTCCGGTCCGGTGGCGTGTGTGTGGGGGGCGTCCGTGGTGGCTGTCGGTTCTGTGCCGGCATCCGCTTCCGTCGGGGGAACAGGAACAGCAGCAGGTCGCGGTGCGGCAGCGGGTCTGGTCTCAGGGGTAGAGCAGCACGTCGTCACCAGCCCATCGGCCGGGCGGCGCCGGCGGATCGCAGAGTTGCAGGGGATCGTCGCCCGCGTCGACGGCACGCCGCAGCCGGTCGGACCCCCATAGCAGGTCGATGAAGGGACGCTGGTCGCTGCCTTCCATGCCGCTGTCAGCGGTGTGCCAAGCGAAGTGGTCCGGGTACAGCCGCCGCAGCATACCGATCATGGCCACGGCGGTGCGTACGGGAGCGAATGCCTCGCGGTCGGTGACATGGAGCTGGACCCCGCGCAGCAGCCGTCCGGCGTGTTTGTGGAACGTCGGCACGAACCGCAGATCACGGAAGTGCACACCCGGCAGGCCGAGTTCGGCGAGCGAGGGCGCGAACCGCGCGTCGAGGTACGGGGCCCCGACGATCTCGAAGGGCTGTGTGGTCCCCCGGCCCTCCGAGAGGTTCGTACCCTCGAACAGGCACGTGCCGGGGTAGACGGTGGCCGTAGCGGGCGTCGGGATGTTCGGCGAGGGCGCGACCCACGGCAGGGCGGTCGCCTCCGCGCTCATGGCGCGCCGCCAGCCGGCGACGTCGATGACGGTCAAGTCAACGGCAGTGCCCGCCGCTTGGGGCACCGATGACGTGTTCAGATACCGGGCGAGCTCGCCGCAGGTGAGCCCGTGCCGGACGGGTACCGCGGCCCGCCCGACGAAGCTCGCCCATGCCGGGTCGAGCAGCGGGCCCTCGCTCACGAGTCCACCGAGGGGATTGGGCCGGTCGGTGACCACGAACCGTACGCCCGTACGGGCTGCGGAGACCATCAGGTCGAACATGGTCCACACGTAGGTGTAGAACCTGGCCCCGATGTCCTGCAGGTCGTACACCAAGGCATCGATACCACTGTCGAGCAGCAGTTCGTCGAGGAGCTCGCCGCTGCACCGGTACGTGTCGTGAACCGGCAGGCCGGTGATGGGGTCCGCGTGAGCGGCCGCGCTCTCGCCGGCCTGACCGGCACCGTGAAGACCATGCTCGGGGCCGAACAGGGCGACAAGGCGCGCGCCGGCTTCCATCAGCGCCGGTGCTGCCGGGCGCAGGTCCGGCAGAACGCCCGTGTGGTTGGTCACCAGCCCGAGCCGACCGGGCCCGGCGAGTCCCGGCGACGCACACAGTCGCACGATCCCGGTCGTCACCGGGACGCGGTCGTCCGTCCTCACCCTTTGCCCCGTCTGCCAGTGACATCCCGAAACCACAGCAAGAAATTTACTGCTATGTCCTGAAACTACGCGATGATCACGGCGGGGAAGGAACGGAAAGTGTGGATGTCGTAGACCAGGGTGGCTTCGGTTTCGCCGTACAGCTCGCTGATCAGCTCTACTCCGGTGACGATGCCCATGTGACCGTCGAGACCGTCGAGGTGGCCTGTCGGGCTGTCGCAGGTGATGAACGGCCTGCGGAAGAGGAAGTCGGCCGGGCACCTCGGTGCACTCTCTTCGCCGCCGCCACGACCTGGCTCCGGTCGGGCGTCAGTACGAGTGGTCGACCGTTACGTCCGCCGAAAGGCGCAGCGCCGCTTCGGCCGGCGCGCCGCGCAGGTGCAGCAGGGTGAGGGTGAGGGCGTCGATCACGGCGAGGTGGGCGAGTCGGCTGGCGACGGTTTCGAGTCCGAAGACCAGGTCCTGGCCGCCGGCCACGAGTGTGCAGTCGCTGGACTCGCTGAGCGGCGAGCGGGCGTAGCTCGTGAGGGCGACGACGCGGGCCCCGGCCTGACGCGCGCCGCGGGCGGCGTCCACCGTGCTGCGGGTGGCGCCCGTATGGCTGATGGCCAGGCAGGCATCGGAGGGCGCCAGTTGCGAGGCGGCCAGTTGCGCGGTCAGCTGGTCGGCCGGCGCGTCGACGGCGAAGCCGAGCGCGCGCAGCCGGTAGGCGGTGTCGAGTGCGACCGCGCCGGACAGTCCCGCGCCCACCACCAGCACCCGGGGGGCCGCGTCGAGCAGTGCGGCCGCCGCACTCAGTCGCTCCGGGGTCACCGTCGCCGCCACCCCGTCCAGGGCCTCCCGGGCGGCATGGAGCGTGTCGGCCAGGGCGCGGGCGGCGGGGTCGCGGTCCCGGGAGGGCTCCCGGGCAGGCGCCTGCCGGGCGGCGGCGAGCTTCAGCTCCTGGTACCCGCGGAACCCCAGCCGCTGGCAGGCCCTCACGACCGAGGACGGCGCGGTGCCGGCCAGCGCCGCTACGTCGCTGACGCTGAGGTGGACCAGCTCGGCGCCCTTCTCCACGACGACCTGGGCCACCCGCGCCTCGGTGTCACGCAGGTCGGACAGATGGGCGCGGATGTGGGCGGCGAGCCCTCCGACGCCGGCCGGGGCCGCCCTGCGCGTCGTGGAATCAATTTCCATGCGGCTATCCTAGCAAGGAATTCCATTCCAGAGCCGGTCTGCCGTGGGAGCGAACGTGCCCGGAATCATGCCGTCCGTATCGGGATCGGCCGCCGTGCCCCTCGTCGTGCTCGCCTCGGCGATGCTGCACGCCGTCTGGAACGGCCTCACCCACGGCCTGCGCGACAAGCTCGCCGGCTTCACGCTCATCAGCCTGGCCTCCGCCGGCTGCGGGGCCGTTCTCGTCTGCCTGGCCCCGCTGCCCGACCCGGCGGCATGGCCGTACATCGCAACCTCCGCCGCGCTCCAGGTGGCGTACCAACTCTTGCTCCTGCGCGCCTACCAGCTTGGCGACTTCGGCCAGATGTACCCGACGGCCCGGGGCACCTCGCCCCTCGTGGTGGCCCTGGTCTCCGCCACGCTCCTCGGCCACTCCCTGCCCGCCGGGCAGGCCCTCGGCATCGCGGTGATCTCCTGCGGACTGGCCGGTCTCGCCCTCGCCGACGGAATCCCGGGCCGGGCCCAACTGCCCGCGCTGGCCGCCGCTCTCGGCACCGGCGTGATGATCGCCTCGTACACCCTCGTCGACGGCAGCGGCGTCCGCGTCTCCGGCAGCGTCTTCGGCTACATCGCCTGGCTCTACCTCTGCCAGGGACTCGTCCTCCCGCTCATCGCCTGGGCCCGCCGGGGGCCCTCCCTGCTCACCGCGCTGCGCCCGCTGTGCGGCCGCGGCCTGGCCGGCGGACTGATCTCGCTGCTGGCGTACGGGCTCGTCGTATGGGCGCAGGCGCGTGGCGACCTCTCCACCATCGCCGCCCTGCGGGAGACCAGCATCGTCTTCGGAGCACTGATCGGTGCGGTCGTCTTCCGTGAACGCCTCGGCCACCGGCGCATCACCGCGAGCGCCGCCGTCCTGGCGGGGATCGCAGTGCTACAGCTGACCGGCGGCGCCTGAGGGCGGGGCCGGCGCCCGGCTCGTACCTCGGGTCGGCGCTGGTCCGCGGGCCGGTCGGCCTCCGGCACTCCGAGCAGCCGGCAGATCACGATGACGGCAGCGGAACCGCCAGGCGTGCCACGAAGTCGGGCGGTTCGCCGACGGGCCACTGGTCCAGCAACTCGGGCGATGACCCGACCCAACTGCTCACAGGATCGCCCGTCAGCACAGTCTCCCCCGCGGCTTCCCGGCCGGGGTTGTTGGGCAACAACCCCGGCCGGGAAGCACCCTGAGAACAGCGCATGCAGCCGGCCGGCGCCCTGCTCAAGGAACGGGCGTCGCGGCGGTCGACTCCAGGTGGTACGTCGTGTCGACGCAGAAGCCGTTGTCGGCCGTCGCCTTGATCTCCAGCACGTAGTGGCCGGGCGCCAGTGGTGCGACGCCGGACCAGAGGCCCCAGGTGAACCGGCGGGTCAGCCACCTGGTGCGGAACTGCCCCGAGAACTCCTGCAGGGGGAGCGGAACGCCGTTGAGGGCGGCCACCGCCTTCAGCACTCCCATGGTCTGCGGGGTCTTCGAGTAGGACCGGTTGTGCTGCATGTTGAGCACGGGGAAGAAGAGGGCGCGGTCCGACGGAACCGCGCAGCGCCGCACGACGCGGCCACCGTAGGTGCCGGCGAGGAACCAGAGGTCGTCCGGTTGGTTCCAGCCGGCGTGTTCGCCGGTCGTGTCACCGACCGGGGAGCGGTCCTCGGGCACGGACATGGCCCATCGCCACCACCGCCCCGAAAGGGTTGCGCCCTCCTTGTCGCTCAGCTTCCGCCCGCTGTCGACCAGTCCCGCACCGCTCATGATGTCCTCCCCCGGCTATGCCTCTGACCTGGGCTTGTTCAAACACGCGGACACTACCCTGTGCGGCGCCCGGACCGAGGAGGCGGAGTGGAGTGGGCCGGTACCGGTACGGGCGGACCGGCCCACGACTGTCACCTGCCGACGTCGCTCACGGCGTGGCGACGCCTACGCGTGACGACGGCGCCGGGCCACGGCGTACAGCGCTGCTCCGAGCGTCACGGCCCCGGCAGCGAGCCCGCCCGCGGTCAACGCGCCGGATCCGGTGTTGGCCAGGTTGCCGCCCGTACCGCCCTGCGGGCCCGGGGTGTTGCCGGGCGTGGTGGTTCCGGGGTCGGGGGTGGTGCTCGCCGAGGCCGTGGGCGATGCCGTGGCCGAGGCCGACGGGCTCGGGGAGGCCGAGGTGGACGTCGACGGGCTCGGCTGCGGTTTGGCTGCCGGTGTGACCTTGATGGTGAGCTTGGCCGCGTTGTTGCCGAGGTCCCGGTCGATATCGGCGATCCTGAGCTCGCCGGGACCGCGTTCGGCCTTGTACCGGTACTCGCCCAGGTAGGTGCCCGGCTTGACCCACGGCTCGATCTTGAAGACCCCCTTCACCGAGCCACCGGTCCCGCCGAACACCCGGCGCCCCTCCGGACCCGGGCGGCCGCTGACGAAGCTGATGCCGGGCGGCAGTACGAACTCGGTCTCCGCCACCTTGCCTTCGAGAGCCATGGTGGCGACCGAACCGGTGCCCTTGATCTGCCAGCCCGGATCGAGCAGCACCTGACCGCCGGCCGGGCCACTGCCGGTGGCGCCGTGCACCGTGAAGTCGGGCTGGTTCGCCGGGTTTCCGACCGTCACCTCACGGCCCCAGAAGTGCCACGACTTGAACGGCTCCGACGGCACGATCTTGATCGGTGCGGCGGTGCCCCTGGACCCTCCGTGCTCCGGCTTGTAGACCGGCCTGCCGCCCGGGGTCCAAGTGACGTAGAAGAGGTCCCGCCACAGTTCGGGGGTCGCGGTGATGTTCAGCCCCGTGTCGATCCGGTAGTACCGGCCGGGCTCGAAGGTGCCGGTGAAGCTGCAGAACAGGTACTCGTCGCGGTACTCCCGCACCGGATCGACCTTGAAGTGCTCGCAGTTCGACGGGCGCTCCTGAGGATTCAGTTCCAGGCCCGGCGGCAGGTGGATACCCAGCTCCGCCCCCTGTACGGGCTTGTCGCCGATGACCGTGAAGCCGAGGCGGAGGCTCTGCTCCTGGCCGTTCTCGACGGTGGTGTCGAGGAGTTCCTCGGAGGTGGCGAGGCCGTGGAACGGGTCCGGGCTGCCCTTCACCGCGTCTTGGCCCTGCCTTCCGGGAGCTGTGTCCGGGATCACCGGGCCGGGCGACGGCGCTGCCTGGGCAACGGCCGCGGCGCCCAGCACCAGTGCGCCGGCAGCCAGCGCCGCGGCGGTCCGCTGCGTGGCCGTGGTGCGCGTGCGGTTCAACATCTTCAGAGAGCCCCTCGGTCTTGTGGGTCAGGCGTTCGAATTGCGCCCGACCCCTGTACGACCGCCACGGGAGCCGACCGGTTGCCCGGGAAAGATCAAAAAATTGCATCGGCGGCGATTGTTCCCGAGGTATGGGTTCCGGTGTTCTGTCGTGGGAGGGTCGCGGTGAGCGCTCCTGGTGACGACGCCCCGCACAGGCCGCTCGGCTCACCCGCCGGCGCACGGCTCTCGGCACGATCCGTCCGCGGCGGGAGGTCCGGATGTGACCAGTTCTCCCGCTGTTCATCATTCGGGCCGTAGCATGCGCGTGCGGGGCGCGTGGAGCGTACCGCGGGCGTCAGGGGGAGGCGCGATGACAGCACGACCGTACGACCGCATGCGCGGGCCGCGCGAAATGGACGGGCACGACCTGCCGGGCGGGGTGGAGCTGTACCACCTCGGGCCGGACGGCCGCATCGTGCTCGCCGACCGTGAGGGGTCCCGGGAGCTCGGGCCCGAGCGGGAGTTCCTGCGGTTCATCGACGACGGGCAGTTCGCGCGCTACCTCGTGGGCGACGCTGCCACCTCGCCGGATCGGCCCTCCAACGCCACGGTGAAACTGGGGGTCGTGGGACCGCGCAGCGCATTCACGCCGCACTCGCACGGCGGTGAGCACTTCGTACTCAGCCTGGGTCACGCCGCGTGCGGACTCTACGACGCGGACCGCGGTCGCGTCGCCCAGGTACCACTCGCACCGGGCATGCTGATCCGCATCCCCGAGATGATGCCGCATTCCTTCGCGAACCGCGGTGACGCCCCGCTGACCATCCTCGCCGCCAACACGGGGTACGGGATCGACCACGAGGACTACGCGATCACCGCCGCGGAAGCCGAGCGCCGGGCCGCCGTCGGCGCCGGGCTGCCCGGCCCGTCCGGGCTCGCCGCCCCGACGGCCGTCACCGCGACGACCGCGACCACCGACTACCGGGGCCTCGCCGCCGCGCTGCGCGACATCGAGCGTGCCCAGCGGGTCCACGGCATCGCGGGAACCACCGTGCGCGAGCGGCTTGCCGCCCGCCTGCGCCGCGTGGCCGCCGCGCTGGAGGTGCCCAGGTGATCTGCCCGCACTGTGAACGCAACCTGCTCCGCAAGGAACGCACCGGCAACGTCTGCAGCCACTGCAGGCGCGCTTACGCGCTGGACCCGAAGACCAACCAGCTGAAGCTGAACGACCTCCGGGTGCGACGGATCGCCACAGGGCTGTCGGACGGCGGACGGATCCATGTCACCCCGGACCAGCTGTGGTACGCGCTGTCGCGCAAGCGGATCAGGGACCGCGAGTCCGATCCCGGCTGCGCGGGCGCCGCCCTCGTCGGTGCCCTGATCACCGGTCTCCTGGCCGCCTTCGGCGAGCTGCCGTTCATGCGGTACGTCTGCGGAGCCCTGCTGGCCCTTGGGGTCGGCATCCTGATCGCCCAGTCGATGGGATTCAACAAGGGCCTCGCGCCCATGCCCCGCTCGGCCTTCCGCGACGCCGCGCTCCTCCCGTGGCTGAGGGTGTACAAGAACCTGCCGCCCGGCGTGGTCGACGACGTCGGCCACCCCTGGCCCCAAAGGGCGGCCGACGCGCCGCCGCCGAACGCCGTACTCGTCTGCCCCGACCCCTCCATCGCCGCCTTCCTCACCGCCGACGGGCTGCCCGAACGCCACGGCATCGCCATGGTGGAGGGCCCCGAGCACGTCGGGGCGTCCCTGCTCTCCGCGCTACCGCCACGCGGCCCGGTCCTGGTACTCCACGACGCCGACGCGCGCGGTGAGCTGCTGCTGCGGCACCTCCGCGCGAACCTCCCCGGCCGCCCGGTGGTCGACGCGGGTCTGTCGCTGCGCCAGGTCCGGGCCCTGCCGAAGGCGGTGGCGTACCGCGATCCCCTGCACAAGCCCTCGCCGGAGGAGATGCAACGGCTCACCGCCCTCGGCGAGTTCACCCAAGAGGAGCTGAAGTGGCTGGCGCGGGGCTGGCGGTTCCCGCTCGTCGGCGTTCCCCCGGTCAAGCTGCTCGCCGTGGTCGACCGGCTCGCCGGACAGGCCGCCCGCGCCGGTGACGCCGAGCGGCGCCACGCCACCGAAGTCGGCTTCATGACCTGGCCCGGGGCTGCCCCGGACGGCACGGATCCGGAGGACGCGTCGAGGTGATCTGCCCGAACTGCTCGGCCAGCCTCAAGCGCACGGAGCGCACCGGCCAGGTGTGCTCACACTGCCACCGCAGGTTCGCCCTGGACCCCCAGATGCACGGCACCGGCATGCACGACCTGCGGATCCGTCGCTGCGCGGAGTCCCTCACCGATCACGGCCGGCTCAAAGTGACGGTCACCCAGCTCTGGTACCGGTCCCGTACGCAGAGCTCGTCATGGCCCGCGCAGGAGGCGCGGGGGATCCGGCGCGGCATCAGCCGGCTGGTGGCCCTGACGGTATGCGCCGGGCTGGTCGCCTACGCGGCCCGCACCGGGGGTGCCGGGGCCTTCTGGGCCGGGGCCGGCGCCCTCCTGGTCCTCGTGGTGCCCAAGCTGGTCCCCTATGAGCGGGCCCGGCCCGCGGGGTCGTCCATCAGCCCTACCGAGGAGCGCTTCCGACCGCTGATGACCGGCAACTGGTGCAGGACGTACGGAGGGCTGCCGCCGGGTGTCGTGGACGACGCGGGGCGCACCCCCGGACGCGCCACCCAGCGGCCGCGCCGGCCCAGGGCCGTGATCCTGTGCGCCGACCACTCCGTCGCGGTCTTCCTGGAAGTGAACGGCGTGCCCGCGCGGCTGGAGGCGGTGCTGCTGGAGGCGGAGCCGGACTCCGCCCGCGAAGGCCTCGTCGAAACCGCGGGCGAGCTCCCGGTCGTGGTGCTCCACGACGCGAGTGCTTTGGGGGTGCTGCTGGCGCCGCTCCTGCGCATCGCCCATCCGGACAGGGCCGTGGTGGACGCCGGGCTGCCGGTGGCCGCGGTCCGGAATCGGCGCGGTGCCGTCCACCGCTTCTCACCGGCTCCGGCCGTGGACGCGGACGCGCTGCGGGCGGTCGCGGGCCTGTCCGAGGAGGACGCCGCCTGGCTGGCCGCGGGGTTCTGGAGCCCGATCGCGGCCGTGCCCCCGGCGCTGCTCCTCACCGTCGTCGAGGAGGCGGTGGAACGGGCCGTGGCGGCCGCCTCGGCCCCGCCCGGCCCCGCACCGGAGCACGGTTTCCTGACCTGGCCGGACGCCCCCACGATGAAAGGCACGTCCCCCGCATGAGCACCAGCACGACCCCTGGTACGGATGCGGGCGCGGGTACGGACCTGCCCCACTCCGGCTCCGCCGCCCGCCCCGGAACGCCCGGTTTCGGGGACCGGCTCCTGGACCTGGCGATCGGGCGCGCCGCGGCCCGCACGGCGGATCCCGGCGGGCTCCGGTTCACGGAACGTCAGCTCTATTACGAGACCTGCCGGGTCCTCAGCCCGGCCTCGCGACTCCTGCGCCGCGTCCCGGGCACCCCGGCGCCGACGCTGCGCCTGCCCTCGTACACCCGCGCCCTCGACGCACACGGGCGGGACAACGTACCGGGCCTGCTGCCGGCCGCGGTCCCTCCGGCGGAGGGTTCCGGTGCCCGGCAGTCCGAGCCCGACCTGTACGACTACGGCCTCCCGCGCCTGCTGCTGTGCCAGGACCGTTCGATCGCCGCGATGCTGCTCGCCAACCACGTCCACCTGGAGGCGGCCTGCCCGATCCTCTCGGCGGCCGACGCGCTGCCGGTGGATCCGCGCCTCGTCGCGGCCCTGGAGCGGGCGGAGGGCGCCACGGTGCACGTCCTGCACGACGCGAGCCCCGAGGGCGTGACGCTCCCGGCGCGGGTACGAGCCGCGCTCGGCCCCGTAGCCGGGGTGCGGGTCGGCTCCCTGGGTCTCGTACCGCGACACGTCTCCACCCTGCGGCTGCCCACGGGCCGCGGTCCCGCCCTCGACCCGGCGGCGGGCCGAGACTGGCCCGCCGCGCTGCGGCCGCGTGAGGCGGCGTGGCTGGCCAGGGGCCGGTTCGCCGAGGTGGCCGCGGTCCCGCCGGCCAGGCTCGTACGGACGGTGCTGCGCCTGACCCGAGGGCCGCGGCCGCCCCGCGACTCCATGTGGGGCGAGCTGAGCGGTCTGCGCACGGCCGGCTTCATGACCTGGCCCACCGCGTGATCGGCCCCCGAGACCCCTTCCACAGACCCGAGGTACGCATACGATGATCCGGCCTCAAGAGATCGGCTACGCAGACGAACTCCTCGCCGACGGCACGGTCCACCGCAGGTACGAGGACGGCCTGGAGGAGTGGCGCAGCCGTACCCCCGCCCGGCCCCACCTGGTGAGCTGGCGCGACAACCGGGGCGGTTCGGGGACCGATGAACTGCTCGGCGACCGCGTCATCAAGCGCACCCTCGCGGACGGCAGCGCGCTCTACGCCCGGGACATCGGCTACGGCCGGACGGTGTGGCCGCGCGGCGAGCGCGTCACCGTCAACCGCAGCTCCTTCGGCGGCCGGATGGGTGCACTGCTCACCGGACTGGGGGTCGCTGCCCTGGCCGTCACGGCCGCCCATCTGCCGCCACTGACCATGACCCCGGCGGAGGAAGAGGCCCTGCGCCGCCAGCAGGAACAGAGCCAGGCCGCCTCCTCGTCCTCCGGAGGCGACGGGGGCGGCGGTGCCGCCGGAGGTGACTCCGGCGACGACAGCTGGGAGGACGGCTGGGACGGCGACGAGGATGCCTGGAGCGACGACGACTTCGGCTGAGCCGGAGCCGGTGCACCGGGGCACCGGGACACCGGGACACCGCGTACAGAGCACGAAGAACAGCACGAAGGAAAGGAGCCGTCCGTGGCACGTCTCAGCGCCTGCCTGGCCGAGACCACCGGGCGGGCCCGCGCCCATCTGGAGGCGATGGGCGCCGCCGGGCCGGGCCACGTCCCCGCCGGTGTTCCCGGTGCGGAGCTGAGCCTGATCCCCGGCGAACCGGGCCGTGCCACGGGCCCGTTCACGGCGTACGGACGCACCGCGGTCGGCGAAGTCACCCTCCACAACCGCCCGGTGCTGTTCGCCGCCCTCGCGGCCCGCGCCGACGCGCCCCCGCCGCCGGCCGACTGCTCCGACGGTGAACTCCTGCTCCACTGCTGGGCGTTGCTCGGCGCGGCCGGAGTGGCGCTGGCCGAGGGAATGTTCGTACTGTCCGTGCTCGACGGCCCGGACCTGGTCCTGATCCGCGACCACGTCGGCGCCCGTACCCTCTTCTACGCGCGGGCCGACGGCGCCTGGGCCGCCTCGACCTCCCTGCGGGCGCTGCGCCGCTGGCCGTCGCTCGGCACGTCCATGAACCTGTCGGCCGTCCGCTCCTTCCTCACCTTCGCGTACCTGCCTGGCGAGGAGACCCTCCTCAGCGGGGTCCGCGAGGTGCTGCCCGGCAGGATCCTGCGGCTGGCCCGCGACGGCGGGGTCGCCGAAACGGTCCACTGGGAGCCCCGGGAGCACATGGAGGACCCGCGCCCCTCCGACCCGACCGGTCATGTCCTCGCCCTGCGCGGCCTGTTGGAGCGGGCCACGGCGAGCCGGCTGCCGGCGGCGGAGCCCGCCGCGGTGCTGCTCTCCGGTGGCATCGACAGCTCCCTGGTCACTGCCCTGGCGTCGAAGCTCCACGGCCACCCCGTACACACGTACTCGATCAGCTTCGGCGACGACCTGCCGAACGAACTGGCCTACTCGGGCCTCGTGGCCTCGCACTGCCACACCAGGCACCGGATCCTGAACGTCTCGGGCGCGGCGGTGGCGGCGCGGCTCGCCGAGGCCGCGGCGCTGCTGGACAGCCCGGTCGGGGATCCGCTCACGGTGCCGAACCTGATGCTGGCCGAGGCCGTGGCCGCGGACGGTGCTTCCGTGGTCCTCAACGGCGAGGGCGGCGACCCCGTCTTCGGCGGGCCGAAGAACCTCCCCATGCTGGTGCAGGAGATGCACCGGACGCCGGGCGCGCCCTGGGACGAGGACCGGGCGACCGCGTACCTGCGTTCGTACCGCAAATGCTGGACGGACCTCCCGGTGCTGCTGACCGCGCCGGTGCTCGAAGCCCTGCGGGACGCCCCGCGCCTGGAGCGGCACGTGGAGCCGTACCTGACCCCGCAGGACCCCGGCCCGCACGCCATGGAGCACCTCCTCAACCGGCTGCTCCACTGCAACCTGCGGACGAAGGGGGCGCACCACATCCTGACGAAGGTGGAACGCCTGACCTCCTCCCAGGGCGTGGAGGGCCGCTCCCCGCTCTTCGACCGGTCGGTCATCGACCACGCCTTCGCGACGCCGCCGGGGTACAAGCTCCGGGGCACGGCGGAGAAGTGGATCCTCAAGGAGGCCGTACGGGATCTGCTCCCGGCGACGGTCGTCGACCGTCCGAAGAGCGGGATGCGGGTGCCGGTCCAGCAGTGGCTGACCGGCCCGCTGCGCGATCTCGGCCACGAGCTGCTCCTCGGCCGCCGGTCCCGGCAGCGGGGCCTGTTCCGGCCGGAGACCATCCGCACCTGGCTGAAGGGCGAGGGCACGCTGCTGCCCAGGCAGGGCGGCAAGCTGTGGCTGGTGCTCACGCTGGAGCTGTGGCTGAGGTCTTACGACGTATGAGTTCCGTGCACACCCCGATCCGCGAAAGGCACCCATGACCGCCGCACCCACCGAACCGTCCGAGCTGACCGACCCCCGCACCGGGCGGGTGCGCGGTACGGCCGTCCTGTCCCGGGAAGGGGAGGTGGCGGCCGCCGTCGGGGCGGCCCGGGGCGCCCTCCCCGGCTGGAGCGCGCTGACTCCGAAGGACCGGGCCCGCCGGCTGGACCGTCTCGCCGCCCTGATCGAGGAGCACGCCGATCAGTACTCGGCCCGCGAGCGGGCGGGCACGGGCAAGCCCGGGACGGAGACGGCGGGGGAGATCGAGCAGGTGGCGGACCTGTTCCGGTTCTACGCTTCGGCCGCGCGCGCCCGGACCGCCCCTGCCTCGGGGCATCTGGCGGCGGGCCACGAGAGCTGGGTCCGCTGGGAGCCGGTCGGCGTGGTCGGGGTGATCGTGCCGTGGAACTACCCCCTCCTGATGGCCGCCTGGCGTTGCGCGCCGGCCCTCGCGGCGGGCAACACGGTGGTGGCGAAGCCAGCCGAGACCACCCCCGACAGCCTGGAGCTGCTCGCGGAGCACGCGGCTCTGGCTCTGGGTGCGGCGGTGCTGCAGTACCTCCCGGGCGACCGGCGGACGGGCCGGCTGCTCGTGGAGTCCGGGGTGGACATGGTCGCGTTCACCGGCAGCGGCCGGGCCGGAGCCGACGTCGCGGCGCGGGCGGGGATCCGCCGCGTCAGCCTGGAACTGGGCGGCAACGCACCCGCGATCGTTCTCCCGGACGCACCCGCCGACTCCTACGACGCCCTGGCGGAGGCAGCCACGTACAACGCGGGCCAGAGCTGCGCCGCACCCGCCCGGGTGATCACCCTCGCGGAGAACTACGAGGAGACCGTCACCGGGCTCGCGGCGGCGATGGGAAAGCGGCTGGCCGGCCGTGACTTCGGTCCGCTGAACAATGCGGACCAGACGGCCCGTTACGACGCGCTGGTCACCGCCTCCGCCGCCAAGCGGAACTTCGCGGCCGGCCTCTCCCCCGATGCCGACGAGGAGCGGGGCCACTGGCGCCCGGCCCGCCTGCTGGCGGATCTTCCGCACGACGACCCGGCCGTCACCGAGGAGGTGTTCGGGCCCCTCCTCACCGTCCAGCAGGCACCGGACGTGGAAGGGGCCCTGGCCCTGGCGAACGGCGTCCCGCAGGCCCTCGGGGCAAGCGTGTGGACCGCAGATCTGACCACGGGCCTCGACCTGGTCGGCCGGCTGAACGCCGGCGAGACCTGGCTCAACTGCCACCTGGTGCAGACGGCCGAACTCCCGCACGGGGGGCGGGGGACGTCCGGCCACGGCACCGACCTGAGCGTCCTGGCGCTCCACGAGTACCAGCGGCCGAAGACGGTGACCGTACGGGTGCCGAGCCGGCGGTGACCCACCGCTCCCCCGGCGAGATCTCGTCGGCGGTGGCCGGAACCTCGTCCGGGACCCGCATCTGCGCTTCGGAGTACCGCGCACGATGCTCGCGCCGGCCGTCGTCCAGACGTGACCTCGGGTCGTCCGTGACCCGGCCGGCCCGGAGCGCGTACCAGAGATCGTTCAGCTCGGAGTGGTAGTCCAGCGAAGCAGTGTTCAGCATGACGTAGCAGGCCCGAAACGGCCTCATCGATGGCACGCCGGCGCCGACGCATCTCGGTGGAGTCCGGATCCCCCACTCGCCGCCTTCATCCGTTGGTTCCGGCGCACATCCTCGGCGGGCCCAGGGACGGCTTTCGAGGGGACATGGGCGGTGGATCGTGCTGTGGGCAAAGGAAGGTGTGCGGGTGCCGCCACGTCCCGCCCCGCCTGCGCAACCAATCGAGTGACGTCCGCAGGCGAGGGCATGTCGGCCATGCACCGGCACCCGCCCGCGGTCAAGGCTGGGGACCACCACCTCGACGAGCCCTGAAGGAAGAGCGGCCATGGACTACACCAAGCTGGCGCCTCCGTTGGCAGCGACGTACGAGCGTTACCAGCGGGAGGGCGGCAGGCGCGAGACCCTGCTTCGGCAGGCCCCGATGCTCGGCCTCGTCTCCGTCCGGGAGCGAGCCAAGCCCCTGCGCGTCGTAGTCACCCTCGAATGCGACCCGGACGCCATCCTCGACGGCGGTCTCGGCGACGGCATCGTTCTCAATGAGGGCGGCAGGAAGGTACGGACCGCCATCGTCGACATCGATGCGCTCGAACGACTGAGCGAGCACCAGGGCATCAAGCGCATCGTGCCCGCCAACCGGCTGCGCCCGTACATGAACCTCGCCCAGCAGAAGGTCGGCGTGTCTCAGTTCCGGACGAACTCCGAACTGACCGGCAAGGGCGTCATCATCGGCATCGTCGACACCGGCATCGACCCGCAGCACCCCGCCTTCACCGGGCGCATCGAACGGATCTGGGACCAGACCGTGCGCAGCGGCACCGGGGTACCGGAGGGCCGCTACGGAGCGGAGTTCGCCAACGCCGGCATGGCCATGGCCTCCCTGTCCCGCGACGACGAGGGCCACGGAACCCACGTCGCCGGCATCGCCGCCGGTGCGGAGGGCATCGCCCCCGAGGCGCGCCTGGTGATCGTCAAGACGGACTTCGACGACGCCCACATCATCGACGGCATCCAGTACGTCTTCCGCGTCGCCCGCGACCTGGACATGCCGGCGGTCGTCAACCTCAGCCTCGGCGGCCACTTCGACGCCCACGACGGCACCGACACGATGTCCCAGTCGATCGAGGAGGAGTGCGGCCCCGGCCGCATCGTGGTCTGCGCCGCCGGCAACGAGGGCGACGACGACATTCACGCCCGGATCACCGTCCCGCAGGGCGCCACCCGCCAGATCCCCTGTCACCCCGGCGTCTTCCGCGGCGAACCGGACGTGTTCCTGCTCAACGGCTGGTACGCGGGCAGTGACCGGCTCGAGATCGCCATGGCCTCCCCGACCGGCGCAACGACACCCTTCCAGCCCGTACGGAACACGGAGCGGCCGAGCGAGGTCTTCGACCTCCCGGGGGGCAAGGTCCAAATCACCACGCCGGGCCCCAACGCGGCCAACGGCGACATCAACTTCCTCATCCAGGTTGAGCCGGAGATCACCCACGGTCCCGCCAACGCCGGCCCCGGCAAGTGGAGGCTGCTGCTCCGAGGAGCGAACGTCACCAGCGGCAAGGTCGACGTCTGGATGCTCGGCCGTGCCGATGCCCGGCCGCAACCGCAGTTCAGCGGACCTGCCGTGCACGACGCCTTCAAAGTCGGTTCGCCCGGCGCCGCCACGTCGGCGATCACCGTCGCCGCATTCACCACCCGTACCGAGTGGACGGACATCGACGGCGTCGACCGGGAGGCCACCTGGCTGGAACTCGGCGACATCGCGAGCTTCAGCAGCGAGGGCCCGCGCCGAGACGGGGCGCAGAAGCCCGACATCACCGCCCCCGGCGCCATGATCGTCTCAACCCTGTCCCGGGACGCCCTCGACATGGAGCCGGCCTTCGTCACGGACGATCAGCACGTGGCGCTCCAGGGCACCAGCATGGCCTCCCCCTTCGTCGCGGGGCTCGCCGCCCTGATCCTGGAGCGTGATCGCGGCTGCGACCCGCGGAAGCTGATGGAACTCCTCCGGGAGAACGCGGCCGTCCCCGGCGCCGGCGCGGGCAGTTTCGACCCCAAGTGGGGCCACGGCCTCATCAACGCCGCCAACCTCTGAGAATCGCCCCGTGGACTACCGGAAACTCGACGCCCCGCTCGCCATGGCCGTCGACACCCAGGACCGCGCCCCCCGGGCCCGGGACATGCTGGTGCTCGTACGGCTGACCGAACCCCCCTCACCGGCGCAGCTCGCGCACCTGCAGAGCCGGGGCGTGGACAGTGCCGCCGCACCCGACCGCACCGTCATGACGGGAACCCTCTCCCGGGAGGATGTTGAAACCCTTTCCGAGCAGCACTGGGTCCACTCCCTGACCCTGTCCGCGACCCGCAGCCCGACCACTTGAACACACCCCCTGTCCGCGGTGAGCGGCCGAACCCGGCCCACCGGTCCACCGGTCCATGAGCGTGATCTCACAGGCCGCTTGCCCGCAGGCCGTGGTGGACGGCGTGCCGGACCAGCCACACGATCTCGGCGGGCGCAGCCCCTCTGCGGTGAACGCGACCGCCCCCGGCCGGAGGGTTTCCGGTCAGGGGCGGTCGGGTGGGTCGCTCGGCGGGGATACCCAGCGCGGTCACCCCGTAGGGGGCTCACCGCCCACTTGGGCAGCAGGTCCTCCTGGAGCATCGCCGCCGTCCGTGCGAGGTCGGGGATCGGTAATCTCGGGCCATGGCGGAGATACCTGTAGGGCACTTCTACGACGAACCCGCCGACGACTACCACCTGATCTGCTCCGACTGGGACGCGAGCATCCGCCGACAGGGGGAGGCCCCGGATGCCCTGATCGGCCCCGGGCGCCGCTTCCGGCTCCGCCGCCTCCGCCTCGCTGTCGGCCAGGAACCTCTCGATGACCGGCCCGAGGCGGTCGGAAAGTGCGTAGGCGCCGCCGAACGGCAATGCCTCCGAAGGCACCGATCCCGTCGAGCACCGGAGCTGACCGGCCTGCTGGTCATGCCACACGTAGAACGTCGCAACCCCCGGAAAGCCCAGCTCGCGGATACGGACCTGGATGGCTGAGGCTGTCCGCTCGAAGGCGGCCACCACCGCGGAGACGGACACCGACCTCCTGTCCTCCTCCCCTGCACTCAACCACCAGGTGTTGGTCTCCCACTCCACCCGACGGTCAGCCGGCTCCAGTACCAGGGGCTCGTCCGCCACCTCAGCGATCCACGTCAACAGCACCGCAGCAGTATCCCCGCATAGCCCATGGCCCAAGGAACCGCCATGGGAAACGACGTCTCGTTCCATGGATTCCTGCTCGTCGACCGCTCCGTTCAGGCCCGTAGGATCCGGGGCACCGACGCGATCAGCAGGACGGGCGAGACCGCCGTTCCAATGATGATCACCGGCATGGCCTCTCACAAGAGGGGGTGACTACCAGCTTCGTAGGCGGCCCCTGACCTGCGGAACGGCCATCAGCCGCCAGAGGCCTGCCAAGACCCGTGGTCAGCGCCCCGACGGCTTCCTCCCGGCGGGAGGACGCGGCCGACGCCGCGGCACGAGCGCGGGCCGGCCCGGCCGGCGACCGGCCGGGCGTGGCCACCGTGGGCGTTGGGTTGGGCAGGGGAAGCGCGGTGGCATTCCCGGCCGAGCGCGCGAGCGGCCGGCTACGCCTGCGCGGTCGGGTTCACTGTGCTCCAGTCCTCCCCGCCCCTCCCGTCGGCGAGCGCGGCGGCGAAGAGCGAGAGGACCCCGTCGAGGAGCGGGTGACTGTTCTGCCCGGCCTCCTCGGCCATGCGGGCCGCGTAGGTGAGGTCCTTGTGGGCCCATGCGGCGGAGAAGTTCACCGGCTCGGGCGGGGTCAGGTAGCTGTCCCAGGCGAGCCGGGTGACCACGCCTCCGGGGCGGTCGAGCAGGGCCTCTCCGACCTGGCGCGTGTCCAGGCCCGCCGCCTCGGCGATCCGGAGCGCCTCGCCGAAGCCCGCCAGGTGCATGGCCTGCAAGGCGTTGAGGACCAACTTGAAGCGGGTCCCCGCGCCCGCCGGACCGAACTGCTTAACCTCGCGGGCGATCGCGTCGAGCACCGGCTCCAGGGCCGGCAGGCCGCTCGCGTCGCCGCCCGCGAGCAGTACCAGGTTCCCGGTCCTGGCTGCTGCGGCTCCGCCGGTGAGTGGCATGTCGTAGAAGGCCAGTCCCCGCTGTGCGCAGTCGGTGGCCAGGTCCTCGATCCAGCCGACCGAGAGGGTGGCGGAGGCGATGAGCACCGTGTCGCGGGCGGCGCCCGCCAGGATGCCGTCCGGTCCCAGCCATACGGCACGGGACGAATCGTCGTCGGCGGTCACTTCGAAGACGACGTCGGCGCCGGCCGCGGCCTCGGCCGGGGTCGCTGCCACGACGGCGCCACGGTCGGCGAGTCCGGCCGCCTTCTGCGGGCTCCGGTTCCACACCGTCACGGTGTGACCGTGCTTCAGAAGGTTCTCCGCCATGCCCTGGCCCATGATGCCGAGGCCCACCACCGCCACGTTCGCCATGTCGCGATTCCTTTCATCCGTTTGCGCACGATAATGCCCCGGCTCGTCCGCCTGTGCGGCGCCGGGTCGGTCCCAGTCTGCGCGAACGGAACCCCCTCCGGGACACCCGTCCAGGAGGGGCCCTCGCCGGGGCCGTCTCGCACGCCGGGGTGATCGTCACACTCGATGGGTCGGAGATCGACAAGGCACCCGGGCCGGAAGAGTCCTGCGGACGCGGCGGACCGGGGTCGCCCCGAGCAGGCCGGGCTTCCGATCACCTCGGGACGCCGACGTACGACGGGCCTGCGCTGCGGGGGGGGGCAGCGATGCCGGCCGGCGGCAGCATCGAGTACCACCGGCGCATGGACGGGCCAAGCACAGCGGTTGGGGCGGCGGTCCTGGAGGCGGTCGCCCGTGTGCTGCGACCGGGCGACGGCTAATGGTGCTTTGTTGTGACAGCCCTACGACACCAGCCGGCAATGCACTACTGGGCGCTGCTCCCCTGTCTCCTACGGCTTCTGCGCGCGCTGCTGGAGGGCGGTATGGCCGGCCACGGACGTGACGAGCGCGAAGAAGAACAGCGGGATCGCGAGCGCGCCGAACACGGCGCTGCGCCACAGCACCAGAGCCAGGGCCGAGTGGACGATGAGCAGCGCGATGGCGAACGCCATCCCGAGGACCGGCCGGCAGCCGCGCGAGACCAGCAGGAGGGGGCGGCGCAGGTGGGGCGGGATCCGCCGGGTCTGCCACAGCAGCCAGCCTCCCCAGCTGCCGACGAGTACGGCCGCGCACACCAGGTGGGTGACGAGGGCGTCGGTGCCGGTGGCGCCCGCACGCAGGTGGGCGGAGCCGGACGCCACCGCGACGGTTCCGGCGAGGGCCACCCAGCGGGAGCCCATGGCCGTTCCCCAGGCCATGTTCTCCAGGTGGTGGCGGGCCCGGTGGTCGTTCAGGTCGAGGGCGGCGGCCTGGACGAAGCCCTCGGCGGCCCGGGTCCACGAGCCGGGACGGAACCAGCGGCGGTGCAGATGGAGCAGCGAGAGGCTGTTGTGGGCCGCGCTGCTGTCCGGGTCGAGGCGCAGCGCCGTCTCGTAGGCCTGTCTGGCGGCTCTGTGGTCGCCCGTGCGGAAGGCGGTCAGGCCGACGAGGACGTGCGCGTCGCTCTCCTCGGGGGCGAGGGCGGCGGCCGTGCGGGCCGACTCGTACGCGGCCCGCTTGCGTTTCCTGCGGACGGCGTCGCCGTGTAGGACGATGCCGAGGTTGTAGTGGCTCGCCCAGTGCTGTGGGGCGAGTTCGACGGCGCGCCGCGCGGAGGCCTCGGCCTGCTTGTACCGCTTCAGGGCGAGCAGGACGTGGGTGTGGATCAGCCGGGCGCTCACCGAGTCGGGTGCGACGCGCAGGGCGTGTTCGACGGTGGTGAGCGCCTGCTGCGCGTCGCCGAGGCGGTGCCGGCAGCGGGCGAGCAGCACGAGTGCGGTGGCGTCGTCGGGGTGGCCGGCGAGGTGCTGGGCGGCGAGCGCGGCGGCCTGCTCGTGGCGTCCCAGGTCGAAGAGGGCGTCGGCCTGTTGCAGGGCCCGGCTCATCAGACCTTGTCCCGGTCGTGGGTGATGCTGAGCAGGTTCGGTACGAGCGCCAGCCAGAACAGGACCTGAGGAACGGTGCGCTCGCTCCACGGAAGGGCCACGAGCAGCAGCGCGCACAGGGTGGCCCAGGTGGCCTGGCCGAGCACGACCCTGGGCCAGAACGAGCGGCGCACGAGCGCGAACACGGTGAGCTGTGCCCCGGTCCGCAGCCGCCGGTAGCGGCGCCAGGCGCCGAAGCCCCACACCGCGGCCATCAGGGTGAGCGCCCACAGCCGGGTGCCGGGATGGACGGGCAGCTCCTTCGCCTCGCCCCCGGTGGGGAAGACGTCGACGGTGACGGCGGCCATGACCAGGCAGAGCAGGGCGAGCCATCGGGTGCCGCGCAGCATCCGGTAGACGGCCCTGTCGAGGTCGGAGCGGAGCGACTCGGAGTCGGGGGCGGCGGCGAGTGCGCCGGCGTAGAGGTCGGCGGCCCGGGCGGCGGACGTGCCGGGCTTGCGGGCCTCGTGCCAGGTGACGTCGGTGACGGCGAGCTGGTCGGTCGGGTCGATGCGCAGGAGCTGCCGTACGGACTCCTGCACCAGGTCGGGGCGGCTGTTGAAGCGGGCGACCTTGTACATGGTGTGCCACGTGTCGACGACGTCGGGGCCGAGCCGTACGGCCTCCTGGGCCTCCTGGAGTGCCTCCTCCTTCGTCCCCACGAAGATCAGCATCTCGGCGCGCTGGGCACGCGGGCCCCAGCGTTCCGGCGCCAGGCGGATGGCCTCGCGCTGCGACTGCTCGGCCTCGGGCAGTCGGCTCATCTTGCGCAGGGCGAATCCACGCATGAAGTGCCCGTCGGCGAGCTGGGGTTGGAGCTTCAGCGCCTGGTCGGCGGCGTCGAGCCCCTCCTCGTTGCGACCGAGACCGGTGAGACAGCGGGCGCGCGCGGTCCACGCCTCGTGGTCGTCGGGTGCCTCGGCGAGACGCCGGTCGAGGAGGTCGAGGGCCTCCTCGTGCCGCTTCATGCCGTGGAGATGGAGGGCCTGTTCGACCCGTGGGTGCAGGGAGGTTCCACTCACAGTTTGCGCTTCTTCTTCAGGTAGGCGACCAGGTCGTCGTACACACCGCCGTCGTTGGCGAACATGGCGACGTTGCGGGCGGAGGCGAACCAGGATTCGCTGGACGGCTTGATCTGCTTGGCCGCGTTCAGGAGGTCCTTGGTGCCGATCATGCGGACGGTGCCGGAACGGGCGGAGTCCAGGAGCGCGTACTCGGCCGCGCTCTCGCAGACATGGGCGAGATCGGCGCCCGAGAAGTCCTCGGTGGCCTTGACGATCCTGCCGAGATCGACGGACTCGATGGGGCGCTCGCGCAGGTGGTAGCGGAGGATCGCCTCCCGGGCCGGGGCGTCGGGCGGCAGCACGAGCAGGGTGCGGTCCAGGCGGCCGGGACGGCGCAGGGCGAGGTCCACGTCCCAGGGGACGTTGGTCGCGGCGAGCACGAAGACGCCCTCGTTCTGCGCGGCGTTGATGCCGTCGAGCTCGGTGAGGAGCTGGTTGACGACATTGCGCAGACCGCTGTGGTACGTGCGCGAGCGCTTGGCGCCGAGCGCGTCCAGCTCGTCGAGGAAGACCACGCAGGGCGCCTGGCGGCGGGCGGCCTCGAAGATGTCGTGGAGGTTCCTCTCCGAGGTGCCGATGTACATGTCGAGGATGTCGGAGAGCGAGACCGACATGAAGCCGGCACCGAGTTCGCCTGCGACGGCCCGCGCGATGAACGTCTTGCCGCAGCCGGGCGGGCCGTAGAGGAGCAGGCCGCCGCGGAGCGACTTGCCGTACAGCTTGCGGAGTTCGGGGTTGCGCATCGGGGCGAGGAAGGCGGCTTCGAGCCGGTCCTTGACCTGCTGCATGCCGCCGACGTCGGCGAGGCGTACGTCGCCGGGGGCGTCGATGTCCCAGGCGGACGCGTCGGCCGGGTCACCGCTGCCGTCCGCGGTCAGGGGGGCCTCGGTGGTATCGCCTGCGTCGGCGGGGTCGGCCGGGTCGGCGGGGTCGGCGGGGTCACCGGCGAAGCGGGGGCCGACGACGTCGGCGACTTCCTGCTCGGCGGCCGTCCAGTCGAAGGCGCGGGGTCGTGTGCCGTCCGCGGCGGGTGAGGGGGCGGCGGACGCGGAGGCCTGGGGCGGAGCCGTGGCGGGCGCGGGCGGGGGCGGCGTTGCGGTGGCCGCGGGCGGGGGCGTGCCGACCGTGGGCAGTTGCATGGCGCGGACCATCAGGTCCCGTACGGCTTCGTCGCCCGGCGCGTGCTGCAGCGCGACCGCGGCTTGCGTGACGGCCTCGTCGTGCCTCCCCTCCGCGAGGAGCAGTTCGGTGAAGTGCAGCCGCAGGGGCACGTCTTCGGGAGCGGCTGCGACAGCGGCCCGCAGGCTACGGATGAGAGGTGACTCGTCGGACATGGGGTCAGCCTAGAAAGCGGCCCGCGGCTCTCGTGCACCGGGTACGGTCAAGATCGACAGGCGTAAGTCGCGTGAGAGGGTGGCCGCCCACGCCGGCTTCTCAGGCCAGGTCCTCTCCCGAAAGGCGCACGGCACATGGCCGACAACCAGGAGCAGCCGCTCCCCCAGTCCACCCCCAGGCGCTACACCTCCGGCACCGGACGGCCGTCGACAAAACCCCTCCCCAAAGAGAAGAAAGTCGTCCGCACGCTCAGCGTCAACGGCCAAATCTGGGAAGCAGGAAAAGCCCAGGCCGGCCAAGACGAGATTTCCATCAGCCACGCCATCGAGACCATGCTCTCCGCCTACGCAGCCGGACTCATCGACATGGCCGGTCTGGCCGCGGAACTCGCTGAGCACAGCGACACCACCACGGAATAGGCGGGACAGCTGGTCCCTGCCGGTGGTCGGTTGGGGTGGCGGGGCGAGTGAACGCAAGTCGCACCCGAGCGACTCATTGGACGAGCAGTGGTCGTTGATGGAGCCGGTGATCACGGCGTGGAGGCACCGGCACCGTTCGGTCAGCGGCCACCAGGGCGCGTACGCCATGCGGGAGCTCGTCAACGCGATCCTCTACCAGGGCCGGACCGGCTGTCAGTGGGCCTGCCTCCCGCACGACTTGCCGCCGAAGAGCGCGAAGGGCACCCGCGCCAAGCTCAAGCGCCTGGTCAAGCGCGACATCCTCACCGAGGTCGACGTCGGCGGCTTCACCAGGAAGCAATAGCCGCCGAGCACCGCGACAAGCAGCCCCACTCCAGCCTCATCAGTGGCCTGATTTCTGCTGTCCCTGTTCCCGCGGCCCGCACGACGCTAGCGTCGAGCCTCATGATCGTATGGCTCAACGGCACCCATGGCGCGGGCAAGACGACGACCAGTGCGCTCGTGCAGCAGCTGATCCCCGATTCACGGGTGTTCGACGCCGAGAAGGTCGGCGAGACACTCATGGACATCACGCCGGGGTTGCCCGCTACGGGCAACTTCCAGCACTGGCCGCCATGGCGGCCGCTCGTGGTCGAGACCGCCCGACGCGTTCTCGACTACACCGGCGGCACTCTGGTGATGCCCATGACTGTCCTGGTCGAGCAGTACTGGCGCGAGATCAGCTCGGGCCTTGCTCAGCACGCCATTCCGGTCCGGCACTTCGTCCTCCACGCCGACCAGGACACCCTCCGCAGGCGCATCG
The DNA here is from genome assembly GCF_056436025.1 of Streptomyces sp. NPDC043853. NCBI lineage: Bacteria > Bacillati > Actinomycetota > Actinomycetes > Kitasatosporales > Streptomycetaceae > Streptomyces > Streptomyces sp. NPDC043853. Next base: position 70,341 of record NZ_JBWKDJ010000022.1, on the reverse strand, counting down.
CGGGCGACACCGTTCTTGGCCCCGACTCCCCGTTCCGTCTCCAATACCTTGAGCCCTACGCCGAGGCGGCCCGCACCTGGCTGCACGCCGAGGCCGAGGTCGTCGACACCACACACCTCACACCCACCCAGGCCGCCCTCCAGATCGCAGAGGCCGTCAAGAATTGAGAGGGAAGACCTGCCGGCGTCAAGCCTCGCAGGTGCCAAGAAGCCTGCCTATGTGACAACCAGCGGGCTTCGACCCCATCGGGAGGTGACGGCACCCGGGGACAGCACGGCGCTGCGATCAGGCAGTCGGCCGCGGCCTCACGCCTGGGGCGGTGCCTCACTCTCCCGGCGCTGCCGCCGGCGGTAATTGCGCATGGATACCTGGGAGCCACAGCCGGTACTGCAGTAAAGCCCTGCCCCGTTGCGAGTGCGGTCGAAGAATCCGAAATGGCACGGGGGGTTGCGGCACGCCTTGATGCGCCCCCAGTCGCCGGTCTGTGCGAAGGTCGTCACCGCGGCCAGAACGGTCCCGAACACGCGCGGCACCCCTGCCTGCGGCGACGCCAGCTCGACGCCACCGGCTGTGACCACCGTCGCCAGCGGATAGAGCGCACCTGCGCGCCTGAGGTGTTGCTCGGCGTGCCGGAGCGGCTCGCCCAGGCTCTCCTCGTCGCCCGAGTGCGCGAGCAGCAGGGTCACCAGAGCGTCACGCAGCTCGCGCGCGGCCGCGGCATCGGCATCGGTCGCCACGGTGTCGCCGCCGAACTCGTCGTGCTCCGCGAGCCATGCCGCGAACGAGTGCCCGTCCCCGAACAGCTCTCGCCGGCCGGCTCCGTCCGCGCGCGTGTTCACGAACGCGAGCACGGTTTCCACCACCGGCATGACGGTGCGCGGGCTGGGTTTCGCAGATCCGGCTGCAGCATCGCTCATCACCCCATCCTACACCAGCAGGAAGAGGCACTAAGTCGCCTAATGGGCAACATGTAGCGCCACTTGGCTTGACTCGTTGCTAGCTAACTGCCTACGGTCGCAACATGAACGGAACATCAAACCAGCAGACCGTCCCCCGCACGTGGCTCATCACCGGAGCGACCTCCGGCATCGGCCGCGAACTGACCCTCCAGGCACTGGAGAAACGGCGATCTCGTCTCGGCGATCGCCCGCGACACCGCTTCCCTGGACGAACTGACCGAAGCGCATGGCAACCGCCTGCTCCTCGTCCGGGCAGACGTGCGTGACGAGCAGGCCGTCCGGGAAGCGGTGGAGCGCACGCTCTCGCGGTTCGGCCGCATCGACGTGGTGGCCAACAACGCCGGCTACGGACTCTTCGGAGCCGTCGAGGAAGCCTCCGACACGCAGGTCCGCGCCGTGTTCGACACCAACGTCTTCGGAGTGCTCAACGTGCTCCGCGCGACGCTGCCGGTACTCCGCTCCCAGCGGTCCGGACACATCCTCCAGGGCTCGTCGGTCTACGGGCAGTCCGCCCACCCCGGCGTGGGTCTGCTGGCCGCGACCAAGCACGCGGTCGAGGGACTGTCGGACGCACTGGTGGCCGAGGTTGCACCGCTCGGCATCAAGGTCACGATCATCCAGCCCGGACTGACCGCCACCCCCTTCCTGTCCAACCTCGACGTCGCTGCCGGCCTCGACGACTACGACCGGACCGTCCGCCAGGTCCAGAAGGGCATCGGAGAACTGCCCGCATCCGCGTTCTCCTCCGCAGCCCGGATCGCCGAAGGCATCCGAACTGCGGTCGACAGCCCCAACCCCCCGCTGCGCCTGGCCCTCGGCACCTCCAGCGCCACCGGAATGCGCACCGCCCTGAAGGCCCGCACCTCAGACCTGGACGACTGGAATCGCGTCACCGACGCCGTCGACAGGTGATCACAAGTCCCGCAGGGGGCCCCGGCGCCGGCAACCGAGGCCCCCTCGGCTGCGCGATCCGCACACACCCAGCCCGAACACAGCGGCCGAACCGCGCCGACTGCACGCCCCCTCCGCCGGGGGGTGGTGCAGGCGCGGATCGGGGCGGGTTATCCGCCGGCCTCACACCTGGCGGTGATCACCGGCAGGCTACTCACCCGGTCTGTACACCGCTCCCGGAATCGACCTTCCGGCTGTCGTGCGGGCCGCTTTCGTGATTTCGGGGGAATCCGACGTGCTCCGTCGATCCGTGCCGGCGGCCGTACTCAGCTCGCCTCTCGTAGCCGCCGTCCTGCCGTTGGCGGGGGCCTCTGCACGTGTCCGTCCACGACCTGGAACGCCGCAAGGATCCGAACCTACCCTTACCCCGGATCATGCTGAACTGGAAGCTGTACGGGACGATCGCGGGCGCCGGTGACCTGAACGGCGACGGGGTCGGGGACCTGGTGGCGATCGACGGCAACGACGCGCTGTGGCGGTATGACGGTGAGGCGACCGGCACCGTCAAGGCGCGGGTGCGGGTGACCGCGGACGGCTGGTCGCAGGGCCGGAACTCCCTCGTCGGCGTCGGGGACCTGAACAAGGACGGTAGGGCCGATCCCGTCTCCCGTACGGCAGCCGATGACCTGGTCCGCAACGACGGCGACGGCAAGGGCGGATTCGGCGCCACCGTGCAGATCACCGGGGGCTTCGGGGGTCTCAGAGGCATCTACTGAGCGCTGAGCCGTCGGAATCGGCCCGGTCGCCGACGTGGACCCACCGGTCGCAGGCTGGGCAACCGAGATGCACGCGCCGGTTCACGGGGCGTGCGAAGTGTCCTTGGCGACCGAGTGGGCGACGGCGGTCGTGTACCTGACGATCGGGCAGCTATCGCTGGACCTGCGCAGCAGAGTCGCCGGAGACCCTTTCGGCCCCGATCCGTGCCATGCGTTCATGGCCCCATTGCCCCAGGGCGGCCAGGGCCTCGTTGAGGGACACACCGTGTTCCGTCAAGGAGTACTCGACCTTCGGCGGTACCTCTCGATACACCTCACGGTGCACGAGCCCGTCTTCTTCCATCTCCCGCAGGTGCTGAACCAGCATCTTCTCGCTGACCCCGGGCAGGCCGCGCCGAAGTTCCGCGAACCGGCGGGTCCCGTAGTGGTGCAGTTCCCAGAGGATGAGGGATTTCCACTTGCCGGCGACCACGTCCATCGCCGCGTCGATGCCGCAGAAATAGGGGCCGCGCCGTGCTGTCGGTGCCATCCGTCCTCCACGAGCTACTTACTCACAGGTGAGTACCTCACTAATTAGTCCGTACTGGTCAACCGTACTGGCTGGAGCGGAGGATCGAGGTGAACGACAACGACCGCAGGAGTGCTGGGAATGACAACTGACAACAGCGTCCGGGTGAGTGTGCTCGGGCTGGGGGCGATGGGCAGTGCCCTCGCGGGCGCCCTGGTGAAGGGCGGATACGCGACCACGGTGTGGAACCGCTCGCCGGAGAGGGCGGGCGAGCTCGTCGCACTGGGGGCCACGGCCGCCGGTACGGCGGGCGAAGCGGTCCGGGCCGGCCGGCTGGTGATCGTGTGCCTGCTGGACCACGCGTCCGTGCACGAGGTGCTCGGCCCGATCGCCGGTGAGCTGGCGGGCCGAACCCTGGTCAACGTGACGACGACGGCACCCGCCCAGTCACGGGAGCTGGCCGACTGGGCGGCCCGGGCGGGGATCGCCTACCTGGACGGCGGTGTGATGGCCGTGCCGCCCGTGATCGGCGGACCGGGGGCGTCGATCCTCTACAGCGGATCGGCCGAGGTGTTCGACGCATACAAGCCAGTGTTCGACCTGTGGGCGACGAGTACCTATCTCGGTGAGGACGCCGGGCTCGCGTCCCTCTACGACCTCGCCCTGCTCGCCGGCATGTACGTCATGTTCGCCGGATTCATGCACGGCGCCGCGATGGTCGCACCGGCCGGCGTCACGGCGGGCGAGTTCGCCACCCGGGCCGCACCGTGGCTGACCGCCATGACCGCTGCCTTCCAGGGATTCGCCGAAGTCATCGACGGCGGCGACTACACCGTAGAAGGCCAGCAGAGCCTTCACTTCTCCGACCTTGGTGACATCCTCGCCGCCAGCGCCGACCAGGGCATCGGCACCGACGCCGTCGCCATGGTGCAGCGACTCATCCGACGCCAGATCGACGCGGGCCACGGTGAGGAGGGCTTCGCCCGAATCTTCGAGAGCATCAAACGACCGGGCTGAGGCGTGCGCCAGGGCTAAGGAACGTCGTCGACGGCGCCGGGAGACAGGGCGGGGGAAGGAAGGATATGGCGTGCCTCACCGCCGGACCACCACACGCCGATGGCGAGGACCGCAGCCGACTCCAGCAGCGCCGCCCGGGGCAGTCCGCCGCAGGGAAGCGGCGAGCAGCTCATCGAAGTGATCAGCTCCGCCGTGAGGGCGGCTGCGGCGGGGGTGTTGGCACAGAAGGGAACGGCCAGGGGCGCGCCCTCGAAGGCGGGCCGCGGCAGGGTCCAGATGCTCTCGTGGCAGATGCCGAAGACCTTGGCGACACCGGCGCCCGGCGCGGCGGCCGCGATGCGCGCGGCGACGGAGTCCGTGCCGCCCGTGGTGGTCAGGTCGGGTCCGTCCGGGCCGGGCGCCATCGGGACCGTGCAGTCGAGTACCGTCCGCCCGGTCAGGACGGGAGCGAGTTCCTTGGCCAACTGCGGTGCGCTGTCCGCCGGTAGGGCCATCAGGACCGCCTCGCCGTAAGCAGCCGCCTCGGTGAGGCTGCCGGCCCCGGCAGCTCCGATCCTTGCCGCCGCCGTGGCCGCGGCCGCCCCGTTCCGCCCGCCCACCAGGACCTGGTGACCTGCCCGGACCCAGGCACCGCCCAGGGCCGTGGCCATGGAACCCGTGCCGAGAATGCCGATGCGCATGGTGCTGCTCCCCTTTGCTCTTGCCTCGTGGGATGTCATGACCCGGACGCTAAGGGGGCCGATGCATACCGCGTGGTGTGCATCGGCCGGGCAGGATGGGCGCATGGGAGAACGCGAGGAACTGGCGGGGGACGGGTTCGCGGCGGACTGCCGGGCCCGGGTCGCCTTCGAGGTGCTGGCGAACCGGTGGGACAGCGTGGTGGTGTTCGTCATCGGCGAGGGCGGTCCGATGCGCCCGCGCGCCCTGCTGGACCGGATCGGCGGGATCAGCCCCAAGGTGCTCAACGATGCGTTGCGGCGGCTGGAGTACAACGGGCTGGTGGAGCGCCGCCGTTACGCGGAGGCGCCACCTCGCGTCGACTACGCCCTCACCGAGGCCGGCACGGCCCTGCTGTTTCCCATCCGCGCGATGGGCACCTGGGCCGCCCGCTACGCGGACACCGTCCTGGCCTCCCAGGACCGCTTCGACACCCGCTGACACCGCGACGGTCCTTGCACGATCGACTCGGCGCTTTCTCTCCTGCACGCCGGTCTGACGCAGGTCGCCCGGGGGCGGGCGAAGAACTCTTCCCCCGCCCCGGCACCCGAGTCAGTGCCCGGCGCGGCTCCTCGCGGTGCTCGCCGAGACCCGGTACGGGATGCCGCTTTCATCGACCACGAAGTGGCCGCGCCTGGCGCCGTCGAACCTTCCCCTCGTGATCCACTCGATCAGGGCCGCCTGGTAGGTGGAGTAGGGGCCGGCCCAGGCTTCACCTCGGCGTCCCCCGTAGGGAACGCCGCTCGCCGGCGTGCAGCGCGGGCCCGAACAGCCGGCGAGGTGGAGCAGGTGGCTGCCGCACTGCACCTGTACCAGCACCTTGGCGGACGTCCCGAGGCTGTTGTGAATGGCGGGGCCCCATGCCGGGTCAGCCACCACGTCGTCCGTGCCGTGGATGACGAGCGACGGCGTCGTCAGCTGCCCCGCGACCTGGGAGTTCCAGCCGTACAGGGAGAACGTGGGCGAGCGGTTGAGTCCTGCCGGGTTGTCGGGGGCGCTGCCTCCCCATGTGCTTCCCAGGGTGTTCTTCCTCCCTCATCTGTGCGTCCTGTCTCGAGTCGCCACCGAGCGGCGTCAGGAGTTCCTATGGCGGATCCTCGGTGCCTGGCCAGACCCGTCCCCCGAACGGATCGCAGAGTTCATCCGATGTCGCCAAACAGCAGCGTGGCCTTTGCGGCACCGGGCTCGCCCGGCTCGCGTCATCCGATGCGGACGATGGCCTTGCCCCGACTGCCTCCCGTGGCGAGGCGCTTGAGCGCGGTGTCGACGTCGGCGAGTTCGTACTCGGCGGTGATGTCGATGTTGATCCGTCCGTCGGCCAGCAGGCGCAGGGCTTCGGCCGCGGTGGCGGCGAGGCGCTCGGGGTGGGTCTGGCTGAGCAGGGCGCTGTTGTAGGTCAGGACTGACGTACCGTTCATGAGCAGGTTGTTGGCGTCGATCTGCACGGGCTCGAAGGTGGCCATGTTGCCGTAGACGGCGAGGCGTCCGTACCGGTCCAGGCGCTCGAGGTTGGCCAGGCGGGTGGGGCCGCCGATGGGGTCGAGGATGACGTCGAACCGCTCGTCGGCGAGCGCGTGGGGAAAGTCGGTGCGGGGCACCAAACGGTGGTAGCCGATCCGGGCCGCATAGTCGGTCTGGGAGGCGGTGCCGCCGACACCGACGATTCGGGCGGCTCCTGCGGCCTTGGCGAACTGGGCGGCGAGTGATCCGACGCCGCCGAGCGCCGCATGGATAAGCACGCGGTCGCCGGGGCTGACACGGGTGACGGTGTTGATCAGGTCGTGGGCCGTGGGGGTGGCCCAGCCGAACGCCGCCGCGGTGCGCAGGTCGATGTCCGCAGCGGGGAAGGCGAGTTGGGCTGGGGCTGTGGCGATCTCGGCGAAGGCGCCGGAGGTGGTCAGCGCGGTGACCGGTTCGCCGATGCGGGCGGGGTCGACGCCCTCTCCGACGGCGGTGATGTGTCCGGCGGCCTCGAAGCCGGGGATGAAGGGGCGCGGCGTGGGGAAGTGGCCGTTGCGGGTGAGGAGATCGCCCCACTGCAGGCCGGCGTAGGCGACACGGATCGCGACCTCGCCCGGGCCGGGGACGGGCACCTCGGCGGTGGAGAGCACGAGGCGGTCGTCGGAATCGAGGAGGATGGCCTTCATGAGCAAGCTCCCTGGGTGGAATCAGTATCCTGATACCGAGAGAACGTAACGACTATCAGGTTCCTGAGTCAAGGAAGGATCCTGAGTTTGGAGTGGGCGTGATGACCGAGGGCCCTGCGGAGGAATACCTGTGCACCCGCATCCGGCGCACGGAACAGGCGTTGATGGGGCATCACGAGGCGGTCCTGCGGGGCTACGGCCTGACCATGACCCAGTACACCGTCCTGCTGGCGCTCTCCCGCGCGGCGGAGGGAATGTCCGGGGCACAGCTGGCGCGCGCATGCGGCGTCACCCAGCAGACCATGGCGCAGGTACTGACCGGCCTGCAGAAGAAGACCCTCATCGAGCGGCAGCCCTCGCCCGTGCACGCCAAAGTCCTCATCGCCTCGCTCACCGGGCCTGGCGCGGAGCTCCTCGACCGCGCCTACCAGGAGGTGATCGTTCTCGAACGGGCCCTCTCCAACGCGTTCACCCCCGCCGAGCACGCCACCCTGTGCTCCCTCCTCGAACGCGCCCGCGAAGTCCTCGTCGCCCAGACCCCGTAAGAGCGCTCGGGCAGACGCCACCCCACGCGACCGTGTACGCCCGGGGGGCTCGGCAACCCGTAGCGGTGGCAGCACACGCCGACCTGCCTTCACATCGGCAGAATCAGGCCTTGAGCCACTGGGCACTCGGAAACCCGAACCGCGGTGCTGTTGTGCAAACCGCCACTTGAACCCCTGCTCGGAAACGGGAAAGTTGGTTGATCATCCGGCGTCACCGGGCAGCCGGCGGCTCCCGGACCTGTAAGGCCGGAGAACGTGAAAGGGGTACGGACATGTTCGCAGTGATCTACCGTTGGCGGCTTCAGCCCGGCAAGGAGCAGGGATTCATCGACGGATGGCACCGGGTGACCGCGGCCATTCACGCACAGTGCGGGAGTTACGGGTCCAGACTGCACCGAGCGGACGACGGCACCTGGGTGGCCTACGCTCGCTGGCCCGACGAGGAGACCCGCGCCAAGTGCGCCACGCCCGACCCGGAGGGCCTGGCCATGATGCGGGAAGCGGTGGCCGAGGGTTTCCCGGAGATCCGTATGGAGATCGTGGACGACATGCTCGCCGAGCCGGCCACCACCTGAGGCCGGCCACGGCGGCTCCGGTGCCATCAGGGCCTTGGGAAGGCATCCGCCGAGGTCCCAGGACGCCGCGGCTGCAGGTCACCGAGCTGGAGCGGGGCGGGGTCGACGGCGAGACCCGGTGCGACCTGACTCGGTTCAGTCCGTGGAGCTGCGGGCGTGGAAGAGGCCCCAGCGCAGCAGGTGACGGCGGGTGATGTCCGCCCAGAGGGGGAGGTTGTCCAGAAGTTCGTCGAGGTAGGCGGCGCTGATGACCTTGCGCAGTTCGCCGCTGCGGCGGCGTACCTCCTGTTCGAGGCGTGCGTAGTGGGTGATCAGGTGTTCGGTGTGGTCCTCGAAGTCGGCCTTCAGGCCGAGGCGGGACAGGTGGTCCTGGTAGAACGACGGGGTGGCCAGGGTTGTGACGCCGAGCCGGGAGAGTGCGGGCCGCAGGGCCTGGGCCGGGGTCGTTTCGGCGGCCATGATGTCGGAGAACACCAGGGCTCCGCCCGGCTTGAGGACCCGCACTGCCTCCTGGAGCGCGCCGGCCCGGTCGGCTACGTGGCACAGGACTTCCAGCGACCAGACCACGTCGAAGTGTGTGTTCTCGTAGGGGAGGTGGCTCAGGGAGCCGGTCTCGACCTCGATCAGACGGTCAAGCCCGTGTCGGGCGTTGGCCGCGCGATGGCGGCGGTTGTGCTCCTCGCTGAGGTCGAGGGCAACGACCCGGCAGCCGAAGCGCTCGGCGAGTGCGCGGGACGAGCCGCCGTACCCCGAACCGAGGTCGAGGACCGTGGCATCCGGGCCCAGCAGGTCCGCGATGCGGTCCGCGGCGTGCTGCACCGTGCGGCGGGAGGCGCCCGCGATCACCTCCCCTGTGTGGGCGTACATGCCGATGTGGATGTCCTCACCGCCCCAGACGGCGTCGTAGAACGCGTCCACGTCGCCGGTGTCGTAGTAGAGGCGGGTGGACGCCTCATGGTCAGGAGCAGGTGCGGCGTCTGCGACGTCATCGGTCATGACGGGTGGATTCCCCACATCTGCCTCGCCGACTCCCGACCGGCTGCGAATCAGCCGCCCGTCGACCGGTCGGCCCAATGGCCGGCGGCAACCCATGGTCCCCGGCGCCGGCAGAGCCCGGCCGCCCCGCGGCGAGACACAGCGGCCCAACCGGTGGAGTGCGTGGCATGGGTGACCTCCGCGCCGCTGCGTCCGATCCCCGGCGTCCATCCGGACGCCGTTTCCAAGCAACGCCGTCCCGCGACGGCGGCGGCGCCCGCCGAGCGGGGACCTGGCTGCTCCACGACCGCCCCGGCGCCGAGCCGCCGCCATCCACCTCACGGTGGCCGCGCACATCAGCGGATGTGTCCGCGTCCGGCCTCTGCCGGCTGGGGAATGCTCGCGGACCCACGGAATGTCGGTCGGCGGATTCGGCGACCTCGTCTCGGCTGCCTGTCCTGCATGCCGGTGGTGTCCGGGACCGGCATCGGTCCCATCGGCGCCTGGTGGTGATCGAGCCGGTCACAACCCGTGACGGTCGTCGTCGTTAGAGGAGGGGAAGACGGGACGAGTCGGGAGTGCGCGACGGATGACGGACACATCAGCGCAGGGTGTCGGCCCGCTGGGCGTGCGTGAGGCCGGGGCCGGTGGTGAGGAGCTGCTCCGGCGCGGGACGGAGCTCGTCGAGCCTTCGCTGCGCGCGGCCGTGCAACGGCTGCATCCGTCCGTCGCTGCGGTGTGCGACTACCACTTCGGGTGGGACACGAACGGAACCCCGGACGCCGGCTTCCGGGTGGGCAAGCGGGTGCGGGCGGCGCTGGCGCTGCTGTCGGTACGTTCGGCCGGCGCTCCCGAAGGGCTGGCCGCGGTGGCCGGTACGGCCGTGGAGCTGGTGCACCAGCTGTCGCTGCTCCACGACGACATCATGGACGGCGACACCGAACGGCGGGGGAAGACGGCCGCCTGGGCGAAGTTCGGCGTCGGCGCGGCGGTGCTGGCGGGGGACGCACTGGTCGTCCAGGCCGTCGCCACGCTCGTGCGGGCGCATGCTCCGGGCGCCCGCACGGCCACCGAGGACCTCGTGGCAGCCGTGGAGCAGATGGTGCACGGGCAGGCGGAGGACCTCGCCCTGGAAGAACGCCCGCTGGGCGAGGTGTCCGTGGAACGGTACGTGCGCATGGTGCGCGGCAAGACGGGCGCGCTCTTCGGCTGTGCGGCGGCGCTGGGGGCCGTACTGGCGCAGGCCCCGGCGCCGGTGGTGCGGGCGCTCCGCGCGGCCGGCAGCGATCTGGGGGTGGCGTTCCAGGTCCTGGACGACGTACTGGGGCTGTGGGGTGATGGCGCACTCACCGGCAAGCCCGTCGGGGCCGATCTGGTGCGGGGGAAGAAGACGCTGCCGCTGGTGCTGGCCGCCTCCTCCACCACCGCCGAAGGCCGCAGAGCCGCTGATCTGCTGGCCACGGGGCCGCTGCCCGAAGCCCGCGTCTGCGAGGTGATGGGCCTGCTCAGTGCCGCCGGCTGCCGGGAACGGGCAGAGGAAGCGGCCGGCCGGTACGTCGCATCGGCCCTCGCCGGGCTGGAGGGCGTCGTACCCGAGGAGGCCATGCGGCAGTGGCGGACGCTGGCGGCCTGCCTCTCGCGTCGTCGGCGCTGAGAGGACACGGCCCGTGAATGAGCTGGTGTCAGGTTCCGTGTGCGAGGAGGAGATCCATGGTGCTGTCCGGTCCGTACGCCCTGCGCGTGCGCGACGTCCACAAGTCCTACCGGTCCCGACGCGTGCTCAGGGGCGTCTCGTTCCGCCTCGAGCCGGGCACGCTCGCGGGAGTCGTGGGTGAGAACGGGTCGGGCAAGAGCACCCTGCTGAAGGTGCTCTGCGGGCAGCTGGCCGCCGACGCCGGCGAGGTGGAGCACCACGGTTCGCTGGGGTACTGCCCGCAGGAGGCGGTCCTCAACGACGCGCTGACCGTCGACCAGCACCTGAGCTGGTTCCGCAGGGCGTACGGCCTTCCCCGGACCGCTCGTGCCGAGGAGCTCCTGGAGGAACTGCGTTTCGCCGAGTACCGGCACACCCGGGTGGCACAGCTCAGCGGCGGCACCCGGCAGAAACTCAATCTGACCCTGTCGCTCATGCACGATCCGCAGGTGCTGCTGCTCGACGAGCCGTACCAGGGTTTCGACTGGGAAACCTACCTCCGGTTCTGGGACGTCGCCTGCCGGCTGCGGGACCGGGGCCGCTGCATCCTGGTGGTCTCCCACGTCGTGCACGACGCCGAGCGCCTCGACGTGGTGCACCGGCTGCGGGACGGGGTGACCGCGCCACGGCGCGAGGAGGGCCGTGTGCTCGCCTCCGGGAAGGACGCGGGGTGAGCCGGTGGTGGGAGACGCTGCGGACCGGGGCCGGATTCGCGTTCCTGGAACACGCCCGTAATCGTCTGGCTCTCGTCCTGGTCGTGGTGTTCATCCCGCTGTGGCTGAGTCTGGGGCACTGGTTCGTCGCCCCCGATCGGGTGCCGTTCCTGCTGCGCGCCACCGGGGAGCGGGTGACCGTCGACGCCAACCACCTCACCATGGTGTCGGGGGCCGTGAACACGGTCACGCTGGTGGTCGGGTTCATGATGTTCATGACGACCTTCAAGGCCCTCGCGTTCGACCGCCGGCTCGTCCTGGCGGGGTATCCCCGCGGCCCTCTCCTGGTGTCGAAGGTCGTCGCGATGACGGTGGCCTGCGCGCTGATCGCCGCCTACACGACCGCCGTGGTGCGGTGGTACTGGGATCCGGTCCAGCCCGCTGTCCTGGCGCTGGGGTTGTTCACCGCCGCCCTGAGCTACGGGGGCATCGGCATCCTGCTGGGGGCGTTCCTGCGGAGCGAACTGGCCGGGCTCTTCGTCATCATCATGGCCAGTCTCTTCGAGGCCATGATGCAGAACCCGGTCAGCAATCGGGAGGCGGACAGGGACGGGCTGCAGTTCCTCCCCGCCTACGGCCCCACGCAACTCGGCTTCACCGGGGGATTCACGCCCACGCGCGTCCCGGACGCCTACCTGTTCCTCGGGCCGGCCTGGTTCCTCGCCACGTGGGCGCTCGGTACGGCCGCCTTCCTTGCCCGCACCCGCAACCATCTGCCCGGCTCCGCCGCCCCCGCACGAGCAGGAACCATCGCGTGAACCGTGACGAGATGCTCTTCACCGGCACCTGGCGGACCCCGCTGTCCCCGGATGCGGCATACACCGCGCTCGCCGACCTCGGCGCCTACCCCACCTGGTGGCGCGACTTCCGCACGGTCGAACCCGTGGACGGGCGCGCATGCGTCGTCGTCATCCGGTCCGTCCTGCCGTACACGCTGACCACCCGGCTGACCGCCGTCCGGGAAGATCCGGCCGCAGGCGTCCTGGAGGCGGCACTGGACGGCGACATCACCGGCGCCGTGCACTGGAAGGTGGAGCGAGGTGAACCGCACGGCAGCGTGGCGCACTTCACCGAACGCGTCACCGTCCACAAGGCGGCCCTCCGGCGCTGGATGCCCATCGCCCGACCGCTCTTCCACCTCAACCACGCCCTCGCCATGCGGTCCGGAAGGCGAGGACTCGCTGCCCTGGCGCCGTGAGGGCACCCCGTCGCCCGTCGCGGCGGCGCACGATCACCGGTCTCGCCGCCCACCACGCGGGCGTGGACACCGCCCGCGCCCGACAGTGGCAGGCCGCCCGACGCACTCGCCCGCGCGGTCGCCCACCTCGCCGCCACCCAGGACGAGACCGGAACCCGGCCCGGCACGCCCGTCATGGCCGGCCCGCGCCCCTTCCTCGTCCACTACCCCACCCACACCCACGCCTTCGCCGCCCAAGGACTACGCGACCTCACCAGAGTCCACCCGCAGCCCCTGCCGTAGGACGCAGCGAGGCCGGGAGAGCCCGGCAGCAGGCCAGGTCGGCCATCCGGTCCGAGTGCACGTCGGGGAGCTCGACGTCCCGCCGAGCGGGAGCAGCAGGCCGCCGCGGGCTGTGGCCGAGCGCCGAACCGGTCGCCCGCGGCCGACACCCCGCAACGGCACCCCCAAGGCCTCCGTCTGCCGCCCCGATGCCGACCGGGCCCGCAACGCCGCCCGCGCATCCCCGCAGGCGCGCCGACCGAGGGCGTTCCTACGGGGCGGGGGTCGCGGGTTCCTGCGAGGCTCGCGCTGCGGATTCCTGCGGGGCCGGCCCTTGGCAGGCGGTGCGGGCGTCGTCTTCCTCCGTGCGCGGCCAGTGCCGTCCTTCGTGGGCCTCGACGCTGCGGTTGAGCCGGACCAGGACGTCCTCCAGCTGCTGTATCTCCTCCGGGGACCAGCCGGCGACGACCTCGGCCAGGCAGGACCGGTTGGCCTCACGGTCCCCGGCGAGCCGGCGCCCGCCTTCGGCGGTGATGCGCAGCTTGCGGGCCATGCCGCCGTCCGGGTCCGCCACGCGCTCGGCCAGTCCGCAGCGCAGCAGTGCGGCCGTCTGGCGGTTCACGGTCGAGGTGTCGAGCCCGAAGGCCTCGGCCAGCTGTCCGATGGACATCGGGCCCTGGGTGTCGATCCGGCTGAGCAGCAGGTACGCCGACCGCTCCAGGCGTTCGGGGTCGCGTTCGCGCCGGGCCAGCACCTGGTGCCGCGAGAGCAGCATCAGCTCCCGTTCCAGTTTCTCCAGCACTGCGCCTCCCGCTCCTTCCGTCGCTCCATTATCGCGAACCCGTGGGCCGGCGGACCCCTCACGGGTGGTCTGCCGACGGATCCGCGCGAGGCCCGGATCGGGCAATATGCATCGTACATAGTGTGTGTACTATGCATTCCTCGGTGTTACCCCGACGAGCCACAGCCTCAACCAGGAGGACCCCCATGACCGTCACCACGTCCACCGCCTCCCGCGCCGCCGAGATCCTGTCCCGGCCGGTCACCCTGAACGGCCTGACCGTCCCCAACCGCATCGCGATGGCGCCGATGACGCGGATGTTCTCCCCCGACGGCGTGCCCGGCGAGGACGTGCAGGCCTATTACGCCAGCCGGGCCGGTGCGGGTGTGGGCTTGATCGTCACCGAGGGCACCTACGTCGGTCACGAGTCCGCCGGGCAGAGCGACCGGGTGCCGCGGTTCCACGGCGAGGAGCAGCTGGCGGGGTGGGCGAAGGTCGCCGCGGCCGTGCACGAGGCGGGCGGCACGATCGTGCCCCAGCTGTGGCACATAGGCATGGTGCGCAAGCAGGGCGAGGCGCCGTACGCCGATGCCCCCGCCGTCGGCCCCTCCGGCATCCGCGTCGACGGCACCGAGGGGACCGGCAAGGCGATGACCCGCGCCGACCTCGACGACGTCATCGGCGCGTTCGCCGACGCCGCCGCGGAGGCCGAGCGGATCGGCTTCGACGGCGTCGAACTGCACGGCGCCCACGGCTACCTGCTCGACCAGTTCCTGTGGGAGCGGACCAACCGCCGCACCGACGCGTACGGCGGCGACGCGGTGGCCCGTACCAAGTTCGCCGCGGAGATCGTGGCGGCGGTCCGCGAGCGCGTCCCGGCCGACTTCCCGGTGATCTTCCGCTATTCGCAGTGGAAGCAGGAGGCCTACGACGCGCGGCTCGCCCAGACCCCCGAGGAGCTGGAGGCGGTCCTGGCCCCGCTGGCGGCGGCGGGCGTCGACGCGTTCCACGCCTCCACCCGGCGCTACTGGATCCCGGAGTTCGAGGGCTCGGACCTGAACCTGGCCGGCTGGACCAAGAAGCTCACCGGCCGGCCGACCATCACCGTCGGCTCGGTCGGCCTCGACGGCGACTTCATCCGCGCCTTCGCCGGCGAGGGTGCGGCCCTCGGCGACATCGACAACCTCCTGGACCGCATGGAGCGTGACGAGTTCGACATGGTCGCCGTCGGCCGGGCGCTGCTCCAGGACCCGCAGTGGGCGGCGAAGGTCCTCGGCAACCGCTTCGACGAGCTGAAGCCGTACGACGCGGCGGCGCTCAAGTCGCTCAGCCGGTAGCCGGTAGTCCGCAGCCGGGGGCCGGCTTTCGGCTGACCGGTTGCCGACAGCTGTCCGGCCGGGCGGTCCAAGGGCGCCCCGTGACGTCGGTCCGTCGACGCCACGGGGCGCCCGTGCTCTCTGCCGGCCGGCCGACCTCACGATCCCGGCGCCGACCGGCGTAACGGCCTGACCGCGTCAGGGGGCGTCTCAGTCGCCGTCGCGGATCGCCGCGAGGCACTGGTCCCGTCCTTCCCGGTCGCCCGCCGGTACGGGCGCGCCGGGCCGACGGGCTCGGAAGGGGCGCCCAGCCCGCGCCGACGCGCCCTTCGGTAGCGGCGACGACACACCCGTCCTGGCGCCGTCGCCAGTCCGGTACCGCTACTCGGCGATCAGTCGCACCGGTCGCAGAGGTGACCGTGCCTCAGGGGTGGCCGCGACCTGACCGGTTGCGGCGCGGGCGACCACCGGCCGCTGCGTGCCCGGCGCGGCGGTGGACCGTACGGCGACTGCCAGGCCGGCCGCCCGCCGCGGCTCGGCACGCCCCCGTCGCGGGGGCGTACGACCGGGGGCCGGAGCGGTGCGGCTGCCGCAGCGCGGCCGGTGTCGTACAGGAGGTTCGGGAGCGCGGGCCGCACGGCGCACCAGGAGATGCACCTGGGGCAGCGGCAGAGGACGATCGGCAGGCAGGTGGGCATGACCACCCGGATCTTGGTCACAGAGTTACACCGGTTCCAGTGAGAGGACCGCAGCGGAATGGAGCACGGCGCACCGGGTGCGACGCGCGACGGATCAGCGCTCGAGGGGGCTCACTGGGTGTACAACGGCTCGTCCTTCACGGGGTGACTGCGGGCGGGAGCACGCTAACGGCACACGGGAGCACGGCTCCACCGGTTTTCGGTCGGCGGCGACCACGCGGTGATCAACTCGCGGGCTCGTCCTGTCTCCGGACACTCGCGAGCTCTGCCGGAGCCGAGATGAGGTCCTGCTGATGGCGGCCGGGACCCCGGCACGGTAGATTGGCGATCTTCGGCGGCGCGAGCTTCCGGAGTCCCCCAAGGTGATCACCCGGAATGAACCTCGATCAGCCCCGCTCCCGACGCCGCCTGGACGCCGCTCTGGACGGCCTGGCCGTCACCTTCCGCGGGATGACCGCTCACCCCGACGAGTCCAACTGCGAATGCCACTGGGGCAGCGCGGAGGACCTCGCGCAGCTCAAGGTGGCGGACGCGGAGCTCGACCTTGATCTCCTGCAGCGCACATGGCAGGCCATCGACTGGAGCGATCACGCATCCGTGCTCCGCCGGATCCTCCCCCAGTTCGCCTCGGCCCTCGTCAGTGGCCTCATCGAGCCCTTCCTGGGTATGGCGCGGGTCGGTCGTTCGTTCGCTCTCGGTCACTGGCAGCGGTGGCCCACCGAGCAGGCCGCCGCAGTCGAGGAATTCCTGAATGCCTGGTGGGAGTACACGCTCACCGATCCTGATCCCGCCGTGCCTGTGTATGACCTCCTCGTCCTGAGCGCCGAGGCCACGGGCTCGCTGAGCCCGTGGCTCGACACCTGGGAAGCGCTGAGGGACCCTGTGGCCGATCGGCACCTGGCCGAAGCAGCAGCGCACTGGGAGTACGACCTGCTCGGTGACCAGCTTCCCTGGGACCCTTGGGAGTCGGAGAGCGAGGAAGAGATGCGCAACGAGCTGACGGCCTGGCTCCTGCGTCACGCGCCTGTCCGGCTTCGTGCCCATGGCGCATCCGAGGATCTGCTCGACCGGATACGACTGCTGGGCGTCACCGGAGCCGACCGCTGGGAGGACCCGAGCTGGCCCGGTCACCGCTACTGATCCGGCGGACCGCACGGTGCTCCTCGTCCTCCTGCCCGGGCATCGTCGGCGGGCGGGCGGCGGCTGCCGGGCTTAGCCTCGATCGCACGACGTTGGTACCGGGAGCGGCGCGCGCAGGTGAGGACCATGGAGATCCATCCGGCCGAGCAGGAACGCTTCCGGCACCGGGGGGCAGAGATCGCCTACGAGGTGGCAGGCCGCGGTCCGCTGGCCGTGTACGCGCACGGCGGGCTGGTCAGCCGCTCCGTCGAGGACCGCATGGGCCTGTTCCACTGGACGCCCCTCCTGGAGAGCGGACGATGCCTCGTGCGCTACGACGCACGGGCTCACGGCGGCTCCACCGGCGGACCGGTCGACGCCGACTACACCTACGCCTCGCTCGCCGACGACCTCCTGGCCCTGCTCGACCACCTCCGTGCCACCGGCCCCGTCGACGCCACCGGCCCCGTCGACGCCATCGGGGCGTCGATGGGCTGCGGTACCGTGCTGCACGCCGCGGTACGCGCCCCCGCACGGTTCGCCCGGCTCGTCCTCCTCATCCCGCCGACGGACTGGGCGTCCCGTCCTGCCTACGCCGAGGCCAACCGGGCGTCCGCCGACACCATCGAACGGGAGGGGGTGGCGGCATGGCTCGCCGTCAGAAGGGACCGGCCCCGCCCCGCGGTCGTGGCCGACGTACCCGAACTGCCGCCCACACCGCCGCCCGGTCTCCTGCCGTCCGTGCTCCGCGGCCTCGCGAAGTCGGACCTGCCCGCGCCCGTCGAGATCGCCTCGCTCCGCTGCCCGGTCCTGATCCTGGCCTGGGCAGGAGACCCGGGCCACCCCGTCTCGACCGCGAAGACCCTGGCCGACTGGCTACCGAACGCCGAGCTTCAGATCTCCCGCACGCGCACGGACCTCGGCACGTGGGGCGGGCGCGTGGCACGCTTCCTGGCCCGGCCCGCGTCGCCGTAGTTCCCGCCGCCGAGCGCGTCGGTGGCTCGGGCCGGAGGAAACCGGCCTCACACGATGCGGTGCGCGTCGCGCCCTGCCCGGTCCTCCCTGCCCGGTCCTCCCTGCCCGTTCCGGCGTCACCACCGGCGAGGTGTCACATCCGGAGGCGCGGCCCGGTCCTCTCTACGGAAGCGAGAGAAAGGACCGTCAGGATGAACGCCATCATCGTCTGCGTCTCCGTGTCGCACGGGAACACCCGTCGCGTCGCCGACACCATCGCGGGGGTACTGGACGCGAAAGTCGTCACTCCCGAGGAGGCCGACCCGGTGGAAGTGGCCGCCGCCGAGCTCGTGGGGTTCGGCTCGGGCGTCTTCCTCGGCAGGCTCCACCCCAGCCTCACCGACTTCGTCACCACGCTCGCCCCCGGGCAGGGCCGGGCTTTCGTGTTCGCGACCAGCGGTCTTCCCGAGCTGCCGCCGGCACCTTTCACCCGCCCACTGAGCCGGCTCCTCCACGCCAAGGGCTTCCAGGTGTGCGGCAGCTTCTCGTGCCGGGCGTTCGACACGTGGACGCCCTTCAAGCTGGTCGGCGGCATCCGCAAACGGCGGCCTCACGCCGGGGACCTGGCCGCCGCCCGGGCCTACGCCGAAGGATTGCGCCGGGGGGAGGGGCCCCCGGCCTGACCACGCCGGGCCGGTCGGCGGGCCGGTCGCCGGGTCTCGCACCCGGCCGACCGGCCGCATGTTCGTGCCCGTCCGGGTCGACCGGCTGCGCCGCGGCCCCGGTACGCGCAGGCCTGCATGGTGCGGCGGCCAAGGTGGTTGCCGCCGAGGCGGCCTTTCCCTGCAACGCCCGCAGCTCGAACGGGCAGTCCGGGCGGCCGAGGTGCGCAGGGAGGGCAACGCCACTCAGGGGTGGTCGCGGCCGGCCTGATCGCCGTGTGGATGATGTACGCATGACGCACACCTCTCGGCGCGTTCTGCTGTCGGCGATCGCCGCCTCCGCCACCGTCCCCCTCTCCGCTCTCGCCGCCGCGCCCGCTGCCCGAGCTGCCGAGGCCGGCCCTGCGAACGCTCTCCCGGCCGGGCTCGCCGGGCCCGCGTCGTCCGTGACCGTGGCGCCCCTGGACGCCTCCTGGTTCACACATGTCGCGCTGGCGTCCACGCTCACCGCCACCGTCCTGGCGGGGACACCGGCCCGTACCGAGATCACCTCCGGAGGCCGCCGGGTCGCCCTGCTCACCCACGGCGCCCGCACCGTCCTCGTGCCCGGCCCGCGGCGCACGTTCACCGAGAACAAGCAGCCGTTCACCGAGGATTTCGACCGTACCCTGCCCGATCCCGCCCTGGACCCGGCGAAGCGTCCCTACTGGGGCAACTCCCCGGGCGGCGGCACGTGGGAGACCGAGGGGCCCGCCAAGAGCGACTTCTCGGTGACGCCGGGCCGCGGTCTCATCGCACTCACCACCGACGGTGCGAGCCGCTACGCCACCGTGAAGGACGACGAAGTCACGGACGTCGATGTCGAGGCGGTCGCAAGCTTCGACAAGGTGCCGACGGGTGATGCCTGTTCGTACGCCCTGGTCTTCGGCTACGCCTCGCCGGACAGCCACCACCGGGCCCGGCTCTCCTTCCTCACCACGGGGGCCGTCGAACTGCGGGTCGAGAAGGTGAGCGGTGGCACTGCCACCCCGCTCGTGCCGGCCCTCACCCTCGCCACGGGTGTGCCCGCCGGAACGGCGTGGGGCATACGGGTCCTGCGGGAAGGGTCCCGCATCCGGGTCAAGGCGTGGCGCGCGTCGGCGGGACAGCCCGGCCCGTGGACCGTCGACGTCACCGACGGCACCGTGGCCAAGGGCCGCGTCGGCCTGCGGGCACTCGCCAACCAGGGCTGCTCGAACCTGCCCGTCACGCTGTGCGCGACCGGCTTCCGGGTCACCGATGCCGTGTGGGCGGCCCCGCCGAGCGTCACCCACGGCGACTGGGTACGGGTTCTGCCCGAGCCGTTCGACGGCACGTGGACCCCGGCCCTGGAGCAGACCGTACGCGGGTGGATCGGCTCCCCCGCACCGGACGTTCTCGCGTACGCGGCCATGTTCCTGCCCGGTGCGCAGACGGTGATCAGCGGTGGCGGGCCGGCCGCCGGCAGGAAGGTCCTCGGCAAGGCGACGTACAGTCCCCCCGACCTCCGCGGCGACCGCGCGGTCGGCGCCGACTTCCACGAGTTCATGGGGGTGACCTGGACGTTCCCGAACGGCAAGGTCAAGGTGGCGGACGAGGCCTTCGTGGGCTCGCTCGACTGCTCCGGTTACACGCGCATGGTGTACGGCTACCACCTGGGCGTCCCGGTTGCCGACGTGGACGACGCCTCGCCCGCCCGGCTGCCGCGTACGTCGGCGCAGATGGCCGATCGCGCCCCCGGCGTCCGCCTCGCCCGCACCACCGGTGCCACAGCCGGTGTCCTCGCCCTGCTCCAGCCCGGTGATCTGCTGTTCTGGGACGCCGACGAGGACGGGAAGGTGGACCACGTGGGCATCCACCTGGGCACCGACGCTCTGGGCAAGGCCCGCTTCCTCTCCAGCCGCAAGACGGTCAACGGGCCCACGATGGCCGATGTCGCCGGCGCCTCACTCCTCGACGGGGGCGGCACCTACGACAGGACGCTGCACACCGTGCACCGGCTCTGAGGGTCGGGGCGCTGTTCCCCTGTCAGCCGGCCGGATGTGCCTGGGCACACGGTCCAAGATCTCAGTGCGGGACAGCTGATCACTGCTCCGGGAGTGTCCTCGCCGGGTGCCGAAGGGCGCACGCCAAGTGCTCCCCGCCGAACCGGCCGGCCACCCGGGCGGCCCTGATCCGGAGCCCTTCGCGAGAAGGCCTCCTCGGATCGGAGCACCGGGCAAGACCCCGGTGAATGGCGGGACACGGACACGGACACCGACACGGCCACGGCGATGGGTTTTTCGGCTCTGGAGGTCTCACCATGGCTGTTGTCGACACAGGAGGAACAGGTGGCCCCACTACTGCGAGTCCAGAACTTCTGCATCTCGAGTGATGGAATCGGTGCCGGAGCGGACCAGAGCTTCGAACGCCCCTTCGGGCACGTCGATCCCGGCAGGCTGTTCGCCTGGGCGGGCGCCACGGCGAGCTGGCCCATGCGCACCGATCCCGGCGGCACCAGGGGCCTCGACGACTACTTCACACGCGACTACGCACGCAACATCGGCGCGGAGATCATGGGCCGGAACAAGTTCGGGCCCCAGCGCGGACCCTGGAAGGATCACGAGTGGCGCGGCTGGTGGGGTGACGAGCCCCCGTTCCGCACCCCGGTGTTCGTCATGACCCACCACGAACGGCCTTCGTTCACGCTGTCCGACACGACGTTCCACTTCGTCGACGGCGACCCCGCATCGGTCCTCGCCCTGGCGCTGGAAGCGGCGCAAGGCAAGGACGTCCGACTCGGGGGCGGGGTCACCACCATCCGGGAGTTCCTTGACGCCGACCTCGTCGACACCATGCACGTGGCGGTCTCGCCGGTGGAACTCGGATCGGGACTGCGCCTCTGGGATTCCCCCGACGAACTGCTGGACCGCTTTCACCTGGACGTCGTTCCCAGCTCGAGCGGCGTGACACACCACCTGTTCTGGCGGAAGTGACACGGGACCACCGGGTGTGGTCAGGGTCCTGTAAGGAATGACAGCCGCGGAGATCAACCCGGCACGCCGCGCGCCATTGGAGAGTTTCCGGCAGGCTCTGGCCCGACGGGTCCGAGCCGCTCGTGCCGGTCCCTGACCCCGGAGCCGATGGCCCTCCTTTTCTCTGTCGCGCCGCCGACGAACAAAGGACGGGGGCCGGCATCGGAACGCCTCGCGGGGACGCCCGGGCCCGGGCGAGGCGTTCGACGGACCACCCGGCGCTCGGGCGCGGCGCGGTTCGTGCGGTGCGGCTGGAGGCGTGGCGGTCACGAGCGCTGCAGTCCGGCCACACAGTCCTCGAACTCGGGGAGGGACAGCAGGCCGTCACCGTCCACGTCTGCCCTGAGGAACAGCCGCTCCACCTCCTCGGGGCTCCTGCCGTGCCACGTCAGCCGCGCGAGGGCCCGGCCGAACTCGTGGACGTCGAGCATCCAGTCGTCGTCGGTATCGAACGCGCCGAACACCGTCCGCCGCTCCGTACGGTCGTTCGCATTGACTTCCATGCCAGGGTCTCCTTCCTCCGCACTGCAGACGCGGCTGCCCCGCCTCCGGCGGGCGAAACTCCGGCGGCACACGCGAGCGGGACGGATCTCAGACGTTCCCTGGCAGAAGTGCTCCCTCCTGCCACAGCAGGTGACGGTGCGTCGGCCCGGTCGCAGGCGACGGCCGGCTCCTTCGCACGCTGCCGATGACAGGTGGGCTCAGTCGGTCGACCGTGCGGCTTCCCAGGCCTCGCGGATGCCCGCGGGGATCCGGCCCCGCTCATTGACCCTGTAGCCGTTCGCCCGGGCCCAGGCCCGGATCGAATCGGCCTCAGGCCCCTGCCCGCCTCGGATCCGCGGACCGAACTCCGGCGCCGAGGAGATTCCTTCCAGCGCGTTCGCGGCCACGTGGAAGAACGCGACCAGTGACGGGTACAGGCCTGTCGAGGGGAACTCCCCTTCGGTCCACGTGCCGATCATGCCGGTGCGGGTGTCGAGGAAACGCCCGTAGAAGCCGTCGCTCTCGGCGACGATCGGCACCCACCAACGGCGCCAGAGGACACGTTCCTCGTCCTCGGGCGGAGAGGACTCCTCGAAGGACAGCCGGGCCGTGTGGACCCGCTCGATGTCCGCGAGCCCCAGCAACAGGCCTCCACCCGGCATGATCCCGTCGCATCCGAACGCCACCAGAGTGTTCCGACCGGTGGCCGCCCGATCCCTGCCGAGGCGGCTCGCTCCCAGCCACGCCCGCAGGTCCGGCGGGAAGGCCACGCCCATGCGGCGCTCGGCCCCGGAGATGGCCGCCGGGTCCGCCGGGCCGTCGAGCGCGGCGAAGGTCTCGGGCGCGTGCCGCTCCGTCCAGCGGACGATCCGCTCCCACTCCCGAAGGACATCCCCGGGCTCAGGCCCGATGTCCCGACCGCCCTCGATCGCCTCGCCGTTCCAGCCCATGCCCACACCCTAATCCCCGTGCAAGGGCGGTCCAGGCGAGCAGGAGAGACCTTGGGGCGTTCGAACAGCAGAGCCGGCGATACGACGAGGAAGTCGCCTTTCCGGCCCCGCCCGACGAGATCCGCACGGCAGCGGCACAAGCGGGCGCATCTACTGGCCCGGCGACCGCACCCAGGGAGCGAAGCGTTGGCCAGGTGCCGCGTCCTCGCGCCAGTACCTCAGAACTGTCTCATGGACGATCTCGAGTTCCTCGGCGGCTATGAGGCACGAGACGGGCTCTTGCCCGCCGGCGTCGGCCTCGACGGCGACCACGACGGGCGGTCCTCCACCAAGGCGACGAGTGACCTTCAGAATCTCGTCGGGCGACGGGGCACGGAACACCGGATCGTGGAAGCTCGCCGGGCAGCTGACGAAGACCGGATCGTCGAAACGTCCTGATCGCCGAGTGTCCCGGTCGCTCGGCCTGAGGGAACCGCTGCGGGTAGGGGCGGAGTTGAACGCTCGGCGCGGCGATGTCGGACCCGGATGATGTAATGACCTTTGCAGCAAAGTGCTCATTACATGCAGCGCATTACACGTAGGGGGAATCATGTCCGAGGACCGACTCGCCGACTGGGTGAAGCAGTGGATCGACGGGTGGACCGTCTCGCGCGGCGCGGCCGACCCGGTCGAGGAACCGTGGGGGTGGACCATTGCCGTGGGGCTGCCGAAGGAGGTCGCCCGGCACGTGGTGCCCGTGCCCGCGGAGGCCGACGTCCGCGAACTGGCCGCCACCGCCCCGCCGGCCACCTGGCTCAAGCTCTTCGCCACGGACGAAGCGGTGCGGCCCTGGGTGGGGGACGAGTGGGAGGCGGACGTCGCCGGCTACCTGATGACCCTGCCGCTCGGCCCGGCGCCGGCCGGCCCGCCGCCGGCCGGGTACACCGTGACGTCCTGGAGCCGGGGCGGGGTGATCAAGGCCCTGGTCCGCGCCGGGGACGGGCGGCTGGCCGCGAGGGGCCAGATGGGCCTGGCCGGCCGCACCGCGGTCGCGGACCAGATCGAGACCGCCCCGGACCAGCGGCGCCGGGGCCTGGGCGCCCTGGTGATGCGCACACTGCAGAACTCCGCGTGGGAGGCGGGAGCGCGGGACGGGGTACTGGTGGGCACCCCCGACGGCAGGGCCCTGTACGAGGCTCTGGGCTGGACCCTCCGCTCCCCCATGTCCAGCCTGACCCGCCGGGCGGACTGACGGCAAGCGGGAAGGGGCGGCCGGCACGCCAACGGCCAGAAGGTCCCGGGCACCCTCACGGTGGTTCCGTTCGATCGGTTGCCCGAGGACGGTGGACCGCCGGCCGTGGCCGGGTCGGCGCCGCAGCACCGGCCGTTCCGGCCGGCCGGCGGCCATGCCCGAGCCCGGGAGAGGCACTTCCCTTCAGTGGTCCGGGTGGCCGTCGACGGGTGTGCCCTGGAGGGTGGCCAGGGTGAGTACCTCGCCGCCGATGCCCCATCCGCCGTCGGGGACCTCTTCAACGAGCACCATCGTCGTGGCGCGGGCGCGTTCGCCGTAGACGTCCACGTAGAGCTGTGTGGCTGCTGTGACGATCTGCTCCATCTGTTCGGCGGTGAGGGTCCCGGCGGGGACCTTGAAGTTCGCGAACGGAATGGCGGTGTGTCCTTCCGAGGTTGAGAAGCCTTGACCGTGATGGTGGTGGTGCGGGCATCACTTTGGGCGGCTGCCCGGCCTGCGGCCAGGGCTGGGGCGACCCGGGGGTTGGCACCCCCTGGATGACGCCCTCGCGCCGGGGCAGGATGGGCCACGTGGATCTGCCCGAACTCGCCGTGTTCCTCAAGTCCCGCCGCGGCCGCGTCCGCCCCCTGAGCACCACTCCGGCCATGGTGATCACCTCGCTGCACGAGACGCTCGCGCAGAACGAGATGGCGACCGCGCTCGTCGGCCCTCCCCCACACGGCCGCGGTGCCGCGGCCGGATTCGTCAACCGCTGGTTCACCGCACCCCCCGGCTCTCCCGGAGCCGCCCAGCTGGAACTCCTCGCCGTCATCGGCGCCCAGGACATGACCTCCTCCGCGACGAGCGGGTGGTTATCCGCTCCGGCCGAGGCGGCCGGTCGGCAGGTCGGCGGCGCTGTCGTTCAGTCGAGCACGGCGGTGGCCTCGATCTCGACGAGGTGATCGGGTACGTCGAGCGCCGCCACGCCCAGCAGTGTGGCCGGGGGTACCGGTGTGACCCCCAGCTGCTCGGCCGCCCGGGCGATCCCGTCCAGGAGCAGCGGCATCTTCTCGGGGGTCCAGTCGACGACGTACACCGTCAGCTTGGCCACGTCCTCGAAGGAGGCGCCGACCCCGGACAGTGCGGTGGCGACGTTCAGGTAACACTGCTCGACCTGGGCGGCGAGGTCGCCTGCACCGACCGTGACGCCGTCGGCATCCCAGGCGACCTGCCCGGCGACGCATACGAGCCTGGACCCCGTCGCTACGGAGACCTGTCGGTAGGGGGCCACGCGAGGCAGACCGGTGGGATTCGTCAGGGTGATGGCCATGGGGATGGTCTCCTCTCGGGGAAAGCCCGTGGGTCCGGTGACGGCCAGGGGCTCCGGTGGTCTCTTGTGGTTACTCAGGCACCGTAGGAGAGTGGTCACTGACGTGGAAGAACGCACTTTTCGGTGACTGGGGAACCAGATGGTGACCAAGCAGTTCAGGGGCTTGCCCGAGGACACGGATCTGACGCGGGCGGACTCGTTCGCGCGGGAGATCTTCTCTGACATCGCGAACAAGTGGGCACTTCTGATCATCGAATGCCTCGGTGATCAGACCCTGCGGTTCAGCGAGTTGCGGGACGGGATCGAAGGGATCAGCCACAAGATGCTCACCCAGAACCTGCGCATGCTGGAACGCAACGGCCTGGTCGAACGGACGGTCCACCCCACCGTGCCGCCTCGGGTCGAGTACACCCTGACCGAACCGGGCCGGGCCCTGCGGGTGACGATCGCCGGAATGTGCGACTGGACCCACCGCTACCTCGCCCACATCGAGGCTGCCCGCCGCACCTTCGACACCTGACGGAAAACGTCGACGCAGCGTGCGGCCCGTCGCCACGGGGATGTCGTGCCCTACGGTGTCACCGTGACGTCGTCGAACACTTCTTCGTCGGTCGTTCTGGTGGGGCGGCGCGGACGCACGGCCCGCATCGCCGACGGGGCGCTGGTGCTGCGCTCCCGGCGCGAGACCGGCACATACCCCTGGCCGCGATCGAGCGCGTGGACCTTCCGGCCGCCGCCGAACGGGAGCTTGTGGTGGTGCTCAGCCGGCCGGCCGAGGACACTTGGAACTCCTAACGAAATGATCTCCAAGGTGGTTGGATCACTCCGGGGCTGATGATCCGGGGTGCGGGGCGGTTCGGCCGAAGCCGTGGGAAGGCGACGTGGGTCCTCCGCGCGCGGGGCCTCACCGTCGAGGCCGAGGACGCGTCGTCTCGGCTCTCGGTATCGGCCTCTTCGCATGCGTGGCAGCGGTGGCCGGAGGTGCCGTCGGCATCTGGATGGCGCGCTCGGTGGGCCGAGCTGATCGCCCGGGTGTTCTGAACCGCGTGGCGGGTGCGGGCCGCCTCGCCTTTGTGCGGGACGTGCTGCTGTGGATCCGGTACGAGGTCGCGGAGTAGGGGAGAACGGGAAGGAGCAGGAAGGAAGCAGAGGAGCAGACCGGAGCTGCGGGCTTGACGGGGTGGGGGCTGGGGATGGAAGAACTCGGGCCGGAGGACCCGCCGGTCATCGGCGGATATGCGCTGGAGGCCGTACTGGGCCAGGGCGGCATGGGCCGCGTCTACCTGGGCAGCACGCCCGGCGGTCGGCGGGTGGCGGTGAAGGTGGCCTGGCCCGGGCTAGCCCGGGAGGCCACGTTCCGTGCGCTGTTCCGGGCCGAGGCCGAGGCCGCCCGCCGCCTCGGCGGATTCTTCGCGGCGGCCTTCGTGGACGCCTCCCTGGAGGACGATCCGCCCTGGTTGGTCACCGCGTACGTGCCGGGCCCGAACCTGGACGCGCTGCTGCGCGAGGACGGGCCGATGGGTGAGGACGGGCTGCGCCGGCTCGGCGCCGGGATCGCGGAGTCGCTGATGGCCGTCCACCGCAGGGGGATGGTGCACCGTGACCTCAAGCCGTCGAACATCGTGATGGGCCCGACCGGGCCGGTGATCATCGATTTCGGCATCGTGGACGTCGGCGGCGGCGCAGGCTCCGGGGACGGGCACGGGGACGGGGACGGGGACGGGGACGGCGGGGCCCTCCGCATCGGTACGCCGGGCTTCATGTCTCCGGAACGACTT
This sequence comes from Streptomyces sp. NPDC043853, assembly GCF_056436025.1. Classification (NCBI taxonomy): domain Bacteria; kingdom Bacillati; phylum Actinomycetota; class Actinomycetes; order Kitasatosporales; family Streptomycetaceae; genus Streptomyces; species Streptomyces sp. NPDC043853. Next base: position 43,053 of record NZ_JBWKDJ010000022.1, on the reverse strand, counting down.
CGGGGTCATGAAGTCGGCCCCGGCTGCGACGTCTTCGCCCTGGGTGCCGTACTGGTGCACGCCGCCGGGGGACGGGCGTTCGGCGGGCCGGACGGAGGCGAGATCACCGAACGCGTACTCGCAGATCTGCCGGACGTCTCCGCCGTCCCGCCGAAGCTGCGGCAGCTGGTCTCCGCCTGTCTGGCAGCGGAGCCGGGACAGCGCCCCACTCCGGCGGACCTGGTCGCGGCGTGGGCCTCGGGGCAGCCCCGGCCGGGGCCGGCCGGCTCCGGCGCCCCACCACCCGCAGCCGCACCACCTATGTCCCCGGACGGACGGGGCGGTGGCCCCGCCCCTGGTCCGGGGGGTCGTGGGCGGCCGCGGCCCGATCCCGAGGCCGTGACCCAGTCCGCGCCCGCTCCTTCGTCCCGGCCCGCGCCGCGCCCCTCGTCCCGGCCTTCGCGGGGGCCCGCGCACGCGAGCAAGGTGAGGATCACCGCTCCGACGGGCGCGCACCTCACGTTCCGCATCGGTCGGGCCGCCCGGGTTCGTGCGGCGGTGTTCGCGACCATGGTGCTGGCCGTCCCTCTTGCGGTACTCATCACCTTGGCCGACCTGTTCCCCACGGGCCTGATCTGCCTCCCGTTCGTCCTGTTGGCGGCCTTCGCCGCCCACCACCGGCCGGTCGAGACGAGGATCGACCGGTCCGGGATCCGCGAGCGGGCGGGCGTAGTGGTCCCGTTCACGTACCAGAGGACCTGGCGGCAGATCCGCACGCTCGAGCTCGACCCCCGGGGGCGCGGCAAACTCCGGATCACCCTGGACCCGATCCGCGTGGTGACGCCGGTCGAGAAGATCGACCTGGGGATGCACATCCCGGTCCACCATTTCGTCCTGCCCGCCGACTTCGAGGTCTCCGCCTCCGGGAACATGCCCGACATCACCAGCCCGCCGAGGCACCTGCTCGCGGCCGCCGTGGCCGCGTTCGCGCCCGATCTGCCCGTCCGGCCCCTGAAGCCGGACGCGGGAGGCCTCAGCCTGTACGTGCTGTTCGAGCGGCGCCGATCGGCGGCCACGGCGTTCACCGCCCTTGCGGGAGCCGGACACCTCACGGGCGTGTCGTTCGCGTCCCCGCCGGAGGGCGCGCTCTGGGCGATCGCCGCGGCATGGGCGACGCTCATCTGGGCGGTGCCCGCACGCCCTTGGCGGGTGAGCGTGTCCAGCCGCGGTATCCGCGTGCAGGGCCGGCGCCGGAGCACGCGCCGGGTGGCCGCACTGCTCCGGTGGGCCGACATCCGTCAGGCCCGGGTGGTGTGGATCGGCCGCGGGTACGAGCTGTACCTCGTGCTGCGACCGGGCGTTGCGGCACCGGCGGGGCTGCGTGCGACGGCCCGTCCGGACGGCCTCCGCGTCCGTGTGCCGCTCTCCGCCCGCGTCCAGGGCGACCGCGACCGCGAGCTCATCGCCCGCTACGCGCCCGGGCTGGTACGGCTGCGTCCGTCGTATGCGGCGTCCGGGGATCCGCACGGCCCGTCCCCGGTCTCGCCGGCCAACTGAACCGGCGGGGACGTACCCGGCCGGTGGGCCCCTTCATCAGCCGTTGCCGCCGGTGGGGTCCGCGGATCAGCGGATCGTCGCGCTGCCCGCCCCGGTTCTGCGGAGTGGTGTCCGCATGCTGGTTGTCAAGATCGTTCGTGACGGGATGGGGACTATCGTGCACGGCGTCCGGCGGGCGCGGAGCCCGCACACATACGAGCCGGGAGGCGGCGGCGGTGAGCTGGGGGCAGGCGGGCCACAGGGGCGCGGGGCCGGGGTGGGACGAGGACGCGACCGAGTTGCTGCCGCGCGCCGGCGGTTCGGGCCCCGGCGGATCCGAGGGACCCGATGGGCGCGACGGGCTCGATCAGCGGAGAACCTCGTACGGGCCGCATCCGGCGGGGTCCGGTGCGGAGCCGTTGGCCTCCACCCGGCCGCTGCCCCGGATCGAGGCCGCGCTACGCACCGCCGGTGACGTCCGCAGGCCGGGCCCGGCATCGGCGGTCGGCGACCCACGCGGACCGCATGCCCGGCGCGGCCCGCGCACCCGCCGCGCCGCCCCCGGCCGTGTCCGGGCGAGGCGGGGCGGGAGTCCCGCCGGGTGCCGGCCGGTGCCTGGGCGGGTGCCCTGCTGGTCGGTCTGGCCGGCGCCGGGGTCGCGATCGGCGCGGCCACCGGCGACACCACCGCCGCCGCGCCCGCCCGTACCACCGAACCGGCGCCTGCACCTCCCGCCACCCCCGCGGTCACACCGACGGCCGTACATGGACCGATCTCCTACCAGGTGACCCTGACCACCGCGCCCGTCACCGGGGCGGGGACCGACAGCGACGTACAGGTGCGCGTGACCGACACCGGCGGCCGCACCACCCCCTGGACGGTCCTCGACACCTACGGCAGTGACGACTTCGAGGCCGGGCAGACCACCACCTATCCCCTCGCCGCCCCGGCGGGTTTCGGCAAGCCCGCCTCCCTGGAACTGTGGAAGAGCGGCGCCGACGCCTGGGCGGTACGCACCGATGTCCGCCTCACCGGCCCCGAGGGCTACACCGCCGCATGGCGGACCGGCAACGCCCCCGACTGGATATGGATCGCGGGCACCGACGAGGAGACCGGCGTGTCCCAGGAGCCCGGCTACCGCGCCTACAGCCCCAACTGGCCCCTTGCGCAGAGCGGCTGATCGCGTCCGGGCAAGGACGGACGGGCCGGCGAGGAGAGGCGCGGCGTGGGCTCGCGTTCGGCGTCCCGCTGACGACGGCACTGGGCCGACTGGCTTACGCCGGACTCGGTGGTGCTGCGAGGGGTTCTGCCGTCGGTCCATGATGTGAGTGCGCAGGTGGTCCTCGCCATGGGACGAACCGGGCGCGGGGTGCGTTCCGCGACTGACTTCCGGTGGCGAGGGCGCACCGCAGGCCGAGTCCAGTCCCCCGCGGTCCTATGCGGCCCGCCTTCGGAGGAGAGCCCTCAGCATGTCGAACATTCTCTTCGTCGTCACCGGCGCCACCCACTGGACCCTCGCGGACGGTACCCGGCATCCCACCGGCTTCTGGGCCGAGGAAGTGGTGGCCCCGTACGCTGCGTTCACGACGGCCGGTCACCGGATCACCGTCGCGACCCCGGGCGGTGTCGTCCCGACCGTGGACAAGGCCAGCCTGGCTCCCGAGTTCAACGGGGGTCGGGAAGGCGCCGAGAAGGTGGCCTCCGCTCTTGAGGCCATCGGCGAGCTGCGGCACCCGATCGCTCTCGAGGACGTGGACCTGGACGACTACGACGCCGTCTTCTATCCGGGAGGCCATGGCCCGATGGAGGACCTGGCCGTCCACGCCGCCTCCGGCAGGGTCCTCAGCGAAACGCTCTCCTCACACAAGCCGCTCGGCGTGGTCTGCCACGGCCCGGCCGCGCTGCTGGCCGCCACCGGGGCCGACGGCGGCAATGCCTTCGCCGGCTACCGGGTCACCGGCTTCAGCAACACCGAGGAGACTCAGGCCGGCCTGGCGGCCAAGGCCAAGTGGCTGCTCCAGGACCGCCTGGTCGAGGCGGGCGTGGACTACCGGGAGGGCGAACCGTGGGGCCCGCACGTGGTCGTCGACCGCAACCTGGTCACCGGTCAGAACCCGGCCTCCGCCGGACCCGCCGCAGCCGAGATGCTCAAGAAGCTGCCCTGACGGGGGCTCCGGCCGGCGGGACTGCCGAGGGCGTCCCCGCCCGAGGTCCAGGCGACGTCGAGCCGTTGGCGGACCAGTAGCCAGCTGTCCGGGCCCCGGCGGAACTCCCATGCGTACGGGCCGCCCATGGAGGACGGCGAGGACTCCCCGCCGGGGGCGGTGACGGCGACGAACCACATGTAGCCGATGCCGCTCGCCCGGTCGCCGTCCACCTCGACGTGCAGGTTGAGGATGTGGTGCTGCATGCTCGGGAGGGCCGACTCGGCCTCCTCCACCGTCGCGCGGATCGCCTCCCGCCCGCGGGTCGTGCCCCACGGCCCGAACTCCAGCACCGCGTCCTCGGCCCAACAGGCGGACCAGGTCTGCCAGTCCTTCCGGTCCAGTGCCCGCCACCCGCGGATCAGCAGACCGCGCAACGCTTCCTTGTCCTCCAGCTCCCGCAGTCGCCGATCGAGGTCGCGCGCTTCGGGGGCGGTCACCGGGCGCTCGCTGCGGGGCGCACGACGATCTCGTTCACGTCCACCTCCGCGGGCTGGTTGATCGCGTAGGCGATGGCCTCCGCGACCGCCGAGGCGGGCAGCGCGACGGCGCGGTAGGCCTTCATCGCTTCCCTGGCCGCCGGGTCGGTGATGGTGTCGGCGAGCTCGGACTCGGTGACACCCGGGGACACCAGGGTGACCCGAATGCCGCCGGCGGATTCCTGGCGCAGGCCTTCGGAGATCGCGCGGACGGCGAACTTGGTGGCGCAGTAGACCGCGGCGGTGGGTGACACCTCGTAGGCGCCCACGGAGGCGATGTTCACGATGTGCCCGCCGCCCTGGGTGCGCATCGGGGGAAGGGCGGCGGCGATGCCGTGCAGGACACCCCGGATGTTCACGTCGATCATGCGGTCCCAGTCGTCGGTCCTCAGGGCGTCGAGCGGGGACAGCGGCATCAGGCCCGCGTTGTTCACCAGTACGTCGAGCCGGCCGTAGGCACCGAGTGCCGCGTCGACGAAGGCGCGGGTGTCCGCCGCGTCCGTGACGTCCAGCCTCCGGAAGGCGGCCTCGCCACCCGCCTCGCGGATCTCCGCCGTGATCCGTTCGAGCCGGTCGGTCCGCCGAGCACCGAGCAGGACGCGGTGCCCGTCCGCAGCCAGGCGACGTGCGGTGGCCTCGCCGATGCCGCTGCTGGCACCGGTGACGGCCACGGCCGCGGCCCTGCGGGTGGCGGTGGTGTCTGTCATGCCTGTTCCTCCCGGGGAAGTCCCTTACCGCGCACCGGAGTCGAGGGGGGCGAAGGGCTCATGGCCCCCAGCCCCGAAGCCCCTGGAGCCCGGAGCCGTACGGTTTCGTGCTCCGGAGTCTGGTGCGGTGGCCGGGGGCGGGCCAGGACGGTCCGTGCCTGGGTACGGCGCACCCAGGTTCGCGGCCCGGCCCGGATCTAGCCTGGGGAGATGAGCAGCAATGACCTCGGTGACTTCCTCCGGGCCCGCCGCGCCCAACTGACGCCGGACGACGTGGGGCTGGCCTCCTACGGGCGCCGCCGGGTGGCGGGGCTGCGACGGGAGGAGGTCGCGGTCCTGGCCGGGATGAACGGCGACTACTACGCCCGTCTGGAACAGGGCCGCGAGCGCGGCCCCTCGCCGCAGATCCTCGACGCGATCGGGGTGGCCCTGCGCCTGGACCCCGAAGGGCTCGCCCATCTGTACCGGCTGGCGGGCAGCGGGCCGGAGCGCGACCGGGCGCGGCCGAGGGAGACGGTCGCACCGATGTTGCGCCGGCTGCTGGACGGGTACGCGCACACGCCCGCGTTCGTCCTCAACCCGGCGCTGGACCTGCTGGCCGCCAACGGTCTGGCCGAGGCGCTCTTCTCGCCGTTCGGGGCGGCGGACAACCTCGCCCGCATGACCTTCCTCGATCCGGCGGGCCGCGGCTTCCACGCGCAGTGGCACCGGGCGGCCGGGGCGGTCGTCGCCGCGCTGCGGCGCGCGGCCGGTCTCGAACCGCACTACCCGCGCCTGCGCGAGGTGGTGGACGGCCTGATCGGGGCGAGCGAGGAGTTCGGCGCGCTCTGGTCCGCGCACACCGTCCGCGGCAAGTCCCACGAGGTCAAGGAGCTCGTCCACCCCGATGTCGGAGCCCTGTCGCTCGCCTACGAGTCCTTCGACGTACGCGGTGCACCGGGGCAACAGCTCGTGATCTACCACGCGGAACCGGGGAGCCCCAGCGACCGGGGCCTCGTCCTCCTCGGCAGCCTGCACGCCACGCGCGCCGGACCTGGACGTGGACGTGGACCTGGACCTGGACCTGGATGACAGTGCCGGCGGCGTGGAGACGACTCGCTGTCGGCATGCACCGGGGCGACACGGGTAGGCGCGGGCCGTGCGGCTCGAACGGTTGACCTTCGACGGTTGGATCGCCGCCGTCGGGACGGGCTCCGGCACCCGTGTGGTGCTGGGCCACTGGCTGAACACGCCCTTCGGGCCGTTCAGCGACGTCATGGTGGAGCGTGCCGACGGGCGTCGCATCCTGCTGGCGCCCACCGCGCCCATCGCGGAGTGCGTCGCGGGCATCTACCACTTCGACGAGGTCCGTGAGGAACCGGTGCGGGTCCGGAGCCAGGGCGCAGCCTGGGAGGTCGAGGCGGAGAGTCTGCGCCTCGGCTTCACCGTCGGCGGGCGGCGGGCACTGGGACTGGCGCTCCAGGCCGTCCCCCGGGCTTTCGCCCGGCGGCCGGCCTGGGCCACCCTGGCCTACGTGCCCGCGCGGCTGTTGCCCGGTGTGCGGACCCGGGGCAGCTCGCGCCCCGGGTACCGGCAGTGGTACGCGGCCCGCGACCTGAGACCGATCAGTTCCGCCGCCGCCTCCTTCGAGGGCGGGGATCTCGGTGCGATGGCTCCGCTCGTCCCTCCGGTACGGTTCGGCTTCGGATCGGCGCCCGCCACGCCGTCACTGGTGCGGGTCGTCTCCACCGTCGAGCGCCCGGCGACCGCGGCGCGGGCCTGACGAGGAGGCACCCGCCGTCAGTCGCAGGCGGCCAGCGCCAGGGCCTCGATGGCCAGGCCGTGGCCGGTGGTGCCCAGGTGGATCTCCTGCCCGCGGGTCCTGGGCTGCCAGCCGAGGCCCTGTACGTGCGCCCGGCCGGTGAGGGTACCCCGGTCGGTCCGCACCTCCAGGGCCTCCAGGCGCAGGGCCCGGCCGGTGGTGCCGACCTCCGCCGTGCCGCCGTCGGGGATCCTGACCCACGGCTGCCAGCCGATGTTCTGCACGTGGGCGCGGGCCCACAGGCCGCCGGTCCCGGTGGCCGAGAGGCGCAGTGCTTCCACCGGCCTTCCCTGGCCCGCGGTCCCGACGCCCGCGCCGTCCGCTCCGGTGCCGGTCTGCCAGCCGACGTCCCGCAGGTGTGCCTGGTAGCGGAGGGTGCGCCCGGGCTGCGTCGGGGTGGCCTCGGGGTCCCCGCAGGCGTTCTGCCGGTCGACGTCGTTGAGGGCGATCACGGCCCGTTGGAGGGCTCCTGCGGGAACGCCCGCGCCGTTCTGGTTGACGTCGTCCGTCATCACCACGTTGAACTGGTCCACCGCCGGGTGCAGCTGCCACGGGCCGGTCAGCAGAGCGAGGAACCGCGCGTTGAAGCCGTGGGCGAGGTTGAGCATGTAGGCGTCGGCCACATCGCGGGGTACGAGCCCGATCGCCGCGCCCCACTGCGCCAGCACGGCTCCGGGGACGGTGATGTCGGGGGTGACGAGGCCGCTGAGCGAGAACAGCCCTGCCGGGCGCGCCGCCTGGGGCCAGTTGAGGGCGAGGTCGTCGAGGGTGAGGGCCGAGGCGTAGGTGCGCTCCGCCGCGCCGGTGCTGTCGAAGAGCGCGCCCAGGTAGTCGTACCAGGACAGCGAGGCGTAGGCGTAGCTGCCGCGGTCGGCGGAGTCGGAGGCCGGCCAGAGCAGGCCCCGCTGGTCCTCGCGTCCCTCGCCCATGACGATGACGTGGCGCCCGGCGTCGACGAACGCCCCGAAGGGGCTCTGCGGGTCGTACGCGGACCGCGGGGCGATCCGGTCCCGGCCGACCGCGTCCATCAGGAGGTCCGCCGCGGCACCCCGGGCGGCGGGCAGCTCCGCGGCCGGCGCCGTGGCCGAGACGCGCAGCACCACGAGTTCGGCGGGATGACGGCGGATCCAGTCGGCCACTCCGGCCACTTCGCCCGTGCGGCCGTCGGCGTCGAAGAACTGCCGGCCCAGGGGCGAGCCGTGATACGTGTACCAGCGGCCGTCCTGCTTGCACAGCCGCAGGTCCAGCACGCGGGAGCCGCCGTCGAGCTGGTCGGTCAGGCTTCCGCTCTGGGTGCGTGCCATGCTCGCTGCCACGGCCGGGTAGGCCCGGGCGACGTCGTAGGCGTCCCCGGAGGTGCACAGGCCGCTGCCGGGGCGGATGCTCCAGCTGCCGGCGTCGTGGCTGCCGGGCATGGCGATGGCGTTGAGCGGGCGGTCGTGCAGCTGAGCGCCCCGCTGCCCCATCCAGTTCGCCAGGTCGACCGGCGCCGTCCCGGTGGCGGGAAGGGCGGGGCGGGCCGGGGAGGCCGGCTCGGGCAGTGGGGCGGCCGTGCCGGTGCCGGCACCGATGAGCACGGCCAGGGCCGCGCCCAGACAGGCGGTGAACAGGGGCCGTGGTCTTGGCAGGAATGCGGATCTCATGGCGCTCCAGGCGGACGGGGGCCGGTGTGGGGACGGACCGCAACACTGCCGCATTGGCATGCACGCGCCAAGTCACCGATTCGGCCGTGTTCCCGCCGCCGGAGTGAGGCGGACCGCCGGGGGTGCCGCGGCTGTCGAGGCGCGCCGACTGGGCGGATGGTGATCAATCATGGCCAGTTTTGGGATCGAATTTGCGCCATACGCGATCAGAAGGATCGTTTCATCCTGTACAACTACTCTGCTTGAAGCCCGTGGGCCGCAGCTCGGGGGTTGTGGATCGGCCAGGTTGGGCAGGTTTGGAGCGCTCGATGGCGGGAATCGTTCGACTTCCGTCCCCTTGGCAAGTGGATCGTCGGGCTCCGGCACCGAGCCGGTCGGCCGACACGACTCTCGGAAGTGCAGCGCGGTCACGTCGTCGCTTGTTGCCGACAGGGAGGTAGGGATCCCATGACAGTGCAGGACATCGAGCTTCCGATGCCGCGGATGCCGTACCCGGTGCGGGTGAACCCGTGTCTGCCGGCGCTCCGCGAGGAGGCCGAGACGTGGGCACGCGAGATGGGCATGCTGGCCGGCGGCGAAGCCCCGGGCGCCGGCCGGGCGATCTGGTCACTGTCCCGGTTCCACGCCATGGCCGTCGACCAGCTGACGGCCTGGACCCTTCCCGATGCCTCGCTCGCCGGCCTCCGGCTCAATCACCGGTTCAACCTCTGGGCCCTGGCCTGGGACGACCACTTCGCCTCCGCCTTCAAACGGACGGGCAACCTCGCGGGCGCCCAGGTCTTCACCGCCCGTCTGCACGCCTTCCTGCCACCGGAGCCGGGCGTGCGGCTGCCGGAGCCGGTCAATGCCGTCGAGAGGGGATTGGCCGACCTCCAGCAACGCCTGTTCCCCCCGGGGCTCGCGCACTGGCGGGAGGACCTCAACCGGGCCCTGGCCCGGTACGTGGACGCGGGAGTCCAGGAACTGGCCAACAGCCTCGCCGGCCGTGTTCCGGACGTCATCGAGTACGCCCAGTTCCGCCGGGAGAGTTTCGCCGCGTACACCGCCCCGTACTCCGTCGAACTCTCCACCGGCGCACGGATCCCCGAGCGGATCCGGCACAGCCGGACCGTCCGCGCCCTGCTCGACGCCTTCATGGACTACATGGGTCTGGCGAACGACCTCGCCTCCTACCAGCGGGAAGTGCACGAGGAGTACGACGTCAACAACCTCGTCGTCGTGCTCGGGACCTCCCTGGGCATCAGCATCCAGGAAGCCATGCACGCCGCCGCCGATCTGGTGGCGGCCCGGCTCCGCCACCTCGAGCACCTCATACAGAGCGAACTGCCCGCGCTCGTCCACCGGGCCGAGCTGAACCACGGCGAACGGATCCAGCTGGAGGCGTGGCTCAGCGGAGCCCTCGGCTTCCTGGCCGGTCTCCAACGCTGGTACACCAGGGCACCCCGCTACGCTTCCGTCGGCGGTCCGATCCCGGAGCCACGGGCTGCCACCGCTCCCGCCCTGGGACGGAATCTCCCGCCGTCATGAGGTCGCCCGCCCCGCCGCCCTGACGGGTTGCCGGACCGCGCGGTTCGGCAACCCGTCGGCTCCCTCTGTTCCCTCTGTTCCCTCTGCGCCCGACGAGAACTATCGAAGCCGGAACAGCCGCCTCAGCCGCGCCCGCCAGGAGAGGCGGGGTTCGGACACCGGCATGCGGGGTGCCGGCGGCGTGCCGATGCTCGGCGGGGGCGGGGCCGGCAGCGGTGCCAGCCTCTCGCGGGCTTCCGGCACGCGGGAGGCGAACTTCACGGGCAGCGCGGTCAGATGCCGGGCCCAGGTGGAGGAACGCCAGGTGAGCCCGGACTCGGAGATGGCCAGGGTGATGTCGGGAAGCCGGGTGAGGAGGATGTCGATGCCGGTGTCGACGATGACACGGCCGATGTCCTGGCCGGGGCACTCATGGGCACCGGCGCTGAACGACAGGTGCGCACGGTTGTGGTGCACCCGGGTCGAGGGATCCCGGCGGACGGCCTGATCGACGTTGCCGGCGGCCAGGCCGAGCAGGAGCATGTCCCCCGCCTTGATCTCCTGTCCGCCGAGCGAGGTGTCACCGGTGGCCCAGCGACCCGGGCACACCATCAACGGCGGCTCGTCCCAGAGCACCTGTTCCACGGCTTCGGGCAGGGTCATCTGACCGCCCGCCAACGAGCCGCGGAACCGCGGGTCGGTGACCGTCATCCGCAGTACGTTGGCCATGAGGTTGGCGGTCGTCTCATAGCCCGCGAGCAGGATGAGGCGCAGGTGGTGCTGCACCTCCTCGTCGCTGAGCCCCGCCGGGTGTGCCATCAGCACGGAGGCGATGTCCGGCCCGGGCACCGCGCGCTTGGTGGCGACGAGCCTCTTGAGGGTCTCCAGGACGTAGTCGTTGCTGGCCAGCGACGTCTCGGTGGCCTTGAAGAGGTCCCGGGCGGCGTGCACGAGCTCGGGACCGTCCTCGTCCGGCATTCCGAGCAGATGGGTGAGGACGAGCATGGGCAGGGGCTCGGCGAACTGGCCGACCAGCTCCGTCTTGCCGCTCTCGCAGAAGTCGTCGATCAGCTGGTGTGCGAAGCGGGTGATGTGGCGGCGGATTCCGCGCTGGTCGAACTGGTTGAGGCTGGCCGTGACCGCGCCGCGCAGGCGCTGGTGCTCCTCGCCGTCCGCGCACACGCAGTCGGGACGCCAGCCGATCATGGGTACGAGCGGTGAGGTCTCCGGGTCGATCTCACCGCTCTTCCAGCCGTGCCAGGTGCGGGGGTCGCGGGAGAACTGGGTGGAGCGGGTGGCCACATCCCGGTTCTCGAGGTACCCCAGGACGAGCCAGGCACGCACGTCCCCTTCGAGCAAGACGGGCGCCACCGGACCGTGGGCGGCACGCAACTTCTCGTACAGGCCCATGGGATCGGTCTCGGCGGCGACGCCGTGGAGACGGGTCACTCCTTCGATCCCCGTGGCGGTGTGGGCCGGGCAACCCGGGGGCGGGACGAGGCCCGCTTCGGTGGTGGTGTGGTCAGTGGGAGGAACGGTCATGCGGACTCCTGAGCGGCGGCGAGGGTGCACAGGTAACCCATCAGCGAGAGCAGGGCGTCACGGCTGGACGACCGGTCGCGTGCGTCACAGGTGATGATGGGCACGGATTCGTTGAGGGCCAGAGCGGTGCGCAGGGCTGGTATCGGGTGCTCCGGGGCCTCCGGGAAGGAATTGACGGCCACGACGAAGGGGACCCGGCGGTCTTCGAGACGGGTGATGATCTCGAAGCAGACTTCGATCCTCCGGGTGTCGACGAGGACCACGGCGCCGAGCGCGCCTTCGAAGATGCCGTTCCACAGGAACCAGAAGCGCTCCTGCCCCGGCGTCCCGAAGAGATAGAGGATCAGCTCCTCGTTGATGCTGATGCGGCCGAAGTCCATGGCGACGGTGGTGGTGTCCTTGCCCACCGCGCCGGGGTTGTGGTCGATCCCGACGCCGGCCTGAGTCATGGTTTCTTCGGTGGTCAGGGGTGGGATCTCGCTCACCGCCCCGACCATGGTCGTCTTGCCGACGCCGAAACCGCCGACGATCACGACCTTGACTCCCCTGGCGCCGTGCGGCAGCAGCACGTCCGTGCCGCGGGGGCCGGGGGCGGGTGCGTCAGAGCTTGCGTAGTCCATGGATCACCGCCTCCAGAAGGTCGAGTTCGGGGACCGCAGCGACGGGAACGGGAGCGATGGCCTCGACTCGCCCGTCCTCGACGAGCTTGGAGAGCAGTGCCGTGAGGACGCTGAACGGCAGGTCGAGATACGCGGATATCTCGGCCACCGACAGCGGGTACTGGCACATGCCGAGGATCGCGGCCTGCTCGGGCTGCATCGCGGGTTCGGGTGCGGACCTCGAAGTGATGAGGGTGACCAGGTTGAAGGCCTTTGCCGAGCAACCCGGGCCACCTGAGATGACGTACAGCGGTACCGGACTTCCCTCATCCCATGCGTCCTGGTGCTCTGACGTCACATCGCCCGCCCGACGTCATCCCGTGGCGGACTGGTCATGTGCCGGCCGATCCGGACCACGAGCGTACGCATGCGGTCGCCGAGCAGTCCCGCGTCCACTTCCTCGTCGGCGAGCACGGCGAGATAGGCCCCGGGGCCGGCCGCCATCATGGAGAAGTAGCCGCCGTCGACTTCGATCCCGACCATGCGCGTCGAGCCGTCTCCGTGGGGGAACTTCTGCGCGATGGCCTTCGCCAGGCTCTGCATTCCGGAGCAGGCCGCGGCGATGGCGTCAGCGGTGTCGGTCTCCGTGTTCGCTTGACCGATGCACAAGCCGTCCGATGACAGCACCACCACGTGTCGCACGTACGGAACGCTGGCCGCGAGCTCCTTGAGCATCCAGTCCATGTTTGGCAGTGGCGTCACGGTTACTCATCCTCATCTGAAGGCTCGCTGGTCTGGCGGGAAGGGGCGGAGTCCGTTCTCTTCTCGCCACTGAACGCCTCCCACATCAGGCCCGGCTGCCGGGGGGCGCCGGCCGTGCTCGGGAGGGTGGCCCCGGCCGTGGGGGCCGTGGGGGCCGCGGGGGCGGTGCGGACGATCGGGGTCGGAACGGGCGACTCCCGTCGTCGCTGCGGCAGCCCGTTGACGGTCTGCTTGACCTCGACGGGATCGGCGGCGGCAGCGCGCGTCGCCGTCGGTCTCGGCCTGACCGGTGCGCTTGTACGCTTCGGCGCGAACGGCTGGACCTTCTGGACGGGCTGCTGCACCGTGGTGACCATGCTCCGCGGCACGAGCACCACGGCCCGTACGCCGCCGTAGGCGGAGGTGCGCAGATCGACGACGAGGCCGTTCTCGCGGGCCAGCCTGCTGACGACGGGCAGGCCGAGCTGTGTCGCCTCGCCCAGGTCGGCCAGGTCCAGGCCGGATGCCGCCCGCACCATGACGCGGTCGATGCGCTGCCGGACTTCTTCGGTGAGCCCGACCCCCCGGTCCTCGATCTCGATGGCGATACCGGAAGGCACCTCGCTCGCGCTCACCTCGACCGGGGTGTGCGGCGGCGAGAAGGTCGTGGCGTTGTCGAGCAGTTCGGCGAGCAGGTGGATCAGCGGCTCGGCTCCCTGGCCGATCACGGCCACTTCCGTCACGGACTGCAGCTTCACGCGGGGGTAGTCCACGATGCGTGACATGGCCCCCCGTACGACGTCGTAGAGAGGGATCGCCTTGGACCACTGACGCCCCGGCCGGGCATCCCCCAGTACCGCCACGCTCGCCGCGAGTCGCCCGATCAGGGCATTGCGATGGTCGATGGCCTGCAGGCCGTGGGATACCACGAGATCCGTACCGTGAAGGATCTGCATGTCGTGGAGGTCCTTGGCGAGCTGGTGCACGATCGCCTGGACCCTGCGCGCGATCGCCACCAGTGCCCGCTGGGAGGAGTCCCGCGTGTGCTCCTCGGCCTCCACCGCTTCCAGGAGCGTGCGCAGCGCCTGCCGGAGCGCTGCGGCGAACTCGATGTCGAGGTGTTCCCCGAAGGCGACGGACTGCAGGATCTCCGAGGCGGGGTCACCCTTCTGCATGCGGGCGACGGCCGCGGGGAGCAGTTCCTCGGCGAGCCATACCGTGGTGGCCCGCTGATCGGCCAGGCGCCCGAGCAGTGCGGCCTCGCGTTGCGCGTAGTACTGCTGTGCCTGGGCATTCGTCCACGCTTGGCAGGCCTTCTCCGCCGAGCGCGCCCGGCGCGCCGCCTCGGCCGAGCTGATGGCCGTCAGGAGGACGGCGACGAGGCCGCACCAGGCAACCGGCATGCGTATCTGCGCGGGAACGAAGACCAGCGCTATGCCGCAGGCCCCGGCCAGGACACCAGGGGGGACTAGCCATCCCGGAGCCACTGCGCGTGGCGTGCCTCCAGGCGTTGAACCTGTACGAACCATCGAGGGGTCCCTAAACAGTCTGGAATGGGTGGACTGGGGGTGGTGCGGCGCGGCGACAGGAACGGTCGGGCTTTCGCCCGGCCGGACGCACGTGTTGCGGTGGATGCCTCCGAGGGTTCGGTGGGAGATCGCATCGGTGTCACGCCTCCCTGCGGCCCGGCGCCGTCCCTGCGCGACACGGCGTACGGTCACTCGCCGTGAGTGCAGCGCAACACGCAGGGGAGAATAGTCAGTTCGGGTACGCCATGTGACCTTGCTGGAACGAGAACCTCCGCGCCGACCGACCTCGACCCAAACTGATCGATCGCTGCCGTAAAGCGCCTTGCGAACGCATGGAATCGACCACATCCAGCAACAATGCCCCGACGGTCAACGGCCGTTTCCTTAAAGCCCGTTCGGGAGATGGCGTCTCTCCCTCGTTCACGCACGACCGTTCCGGTCCTCACCGCCGGGGCGAGGAGCCGAGGGCCGGTCGGCCGTGCGGCGGGCATCGGATCACGATCGGGTGCGTGCACCGCGTGACTCCGGGCGGCCGGGTGCGTTCTACATGCTGTGCCGACGACTGCCATCACCACCGCCCCCGTGTTGCCCTTCCTGCTGACGACGTCGCAGGGTCGTGCGGCACGGCTGCTCCTGTCCTACGTGGCCGCGCTGCGGCTGTCCTCCCCGGACGCCCAACTGCTCGCGGTGGTCATGGCCATCCGGTCCGCCCGGGGCGGCACCGGGAACCTCACGGGCCAGGACCTGCGGTCGCTGAGGCCGCAGGACCCGGCCGAGGCTCTCGACGCACTGCGCGGCCTGGGCTGGCAGATTCCCGCCCAGCTGCTCGACGGCGCTCCCGAGACCCCGGTCGCGGTGACGGTGCCGGACCTGGCCGCCGAGACGGACCATCCGCTGCCCCTCGGCAGGCAGGTGCGTTCCCGGGTGTCCGGCTGGACCACACGCGCGCTGGCCGCGAAGCCGCTCAGGAAGACCACCGCGGCCGTACGGCTCGCAGCCCTGTTCCTGGCCGCCCACAGCTCTTCCGAACTCCAGGGGACGCTGCCCGGCGACCTCCCCGAAGCCTGCCGCGCCGTGCTGCCCGAACTGCTGGAGAAGGGCTTCCTCACCGAGCTCTCCGGTGAGGAGTACCGCCTCGGTGCCGGGGTACAGCACCTCGCCGGAAGGCTCCCCGATCCCGCTGAAGCGCTCGCGCCCGCGCCGCCCGCGCCGGCCCGCGTCGACCCGCCGCAGATCACCGCGGACGACTGGGCACGGTGGAAGGCCGAGGCCCGCCCCGGGCTGCGGAAGCACGCCGAGGCCGTCGAGAGCTGCACCGTCTGTTCCCTGCCGCTCGAAAGGGTGGCCACCGCCTTCATGACCCGCCAGGACGCCACCCCGCCGACGCACTCCGCGCTCCGCGCCTACGACGTGTGGAAGGACAAGCACCCCGACCGCGGCGAGCAGGTCGCGCGGTTCACCGTCACGTTCCGCGCGGAACACGGTCACGGCCCCTCGTACACCCAGCTGTGCACCGGCCTGGGATGGAAAGTGCGCCGAAGGGTGCGGTCCCTCATCCTGGGTGGGCTCCTGGCGGACGGATGGCTGACCGATACCTCACCCGTGCCATGGACACTGCGGCCGGGAACCACCGCCGTCGCCCGGGGCATCAGCCTGCCGGGCCCGCGGTGAAACCGTGTCCGGCGGGGCCGCCGGGCCCGGGACGGTCACCGGGTGGGGAGGGTGCCGCTGTAGACGTCCGTACGGTTCTGCGGCGCGCCGGAGTGGGTCTCGGTCAGCACCGCCCGTACTCCCTTGCCGGCTGCCACCAGGCCTTGGTAGTCGCCGAGGAAGTAGCCGCCGGCGAACGGCGCCTGCAGCCAGTCGAAGACCCGCGAGATCCGTCGTTCGGTCCGTAGCCTCGGGTCTCCGTGCGGCAGCGTGGCCAGCTGGTAGGCGGTGGGCAGGGTGGTGGTGTCCCCCGGCTTGAGGAAGCGCAGGTCGTAGTAGGTGAGCGCGACGGTGCCCCGCTCGTCGACCGCGATCGACGGGGAGAAGGCCGGCACGCCCTCCGGGCTGATCAGCTCCGGGGGCCCCCAGGTGCGTCCGCCGTCGGTGGACCGCACCAGCTGGACGGAGTTGAACCCGCCGCCGGAGAAGTCCGAGCCCTCGTAGGCCATGTACAGCGTGCCCGACTCCGGGTCGACGGCCGGGCTGGGCAGGGTGGCCGCGGCGCGCAGCGGCTTGGCGGGGTCGTTCGGGTCGACTTCCGGTACGGAGCTGTCGCGGGCCACGGTGGTCGGGGCGCTCCAGGTCTCACCGGCGTCGGTCGAGGTGACCACCTGGTAGTGGGCTTCGAGGACGGTGCTCAGGTCGTCGGAGTAGGTGATCCGGTCGAAGAAGTCGTAGAGGGTGCCGGTGTGCCGGTCGACGACGATCACATGGCCGATGGTCTGGGTGTTGGGCACGGTGCCGGTGTCGACGAACGGCCGGGCCCCGCTCCAGGTGCGGCCGCCGTCGCGGGTGAGGGAGATGTACCCCGGACCGTCGAGTGAACCGGGGCCGGGCGGATCGTTGTCGAGGCGGTTCCAGACCTGGTACGCGGTGCCCTTGCGGATCGGATCGGCGGTGAGTGAGGGCTTGTCGTTGAAGAACGGCTGCTCGTCGACGTGCGTGGTGGTGAGGTTCTGCCAGGTACGGCCGCCGTCGCGGGAGGTGGCGGCCAGGAGGGCGCTGCGCGTGCTCTTCGTGAAGTCGACTCCCTCCCCGCCGGCGTAGACGGTGCCGTCCGGGCCGGTGCTCACCCAGGGGTCGGAGGCCCGTTCGTAGTCCGCGCCGCCCGGGGCGCACAGGCTGAACGGCAGGGTGCTCCGGTGGAAGGTGTGGCCGTCCGTGGTCCAGGCGGCCGCCAGGCCTCGGGCCCCGCCATCGCTCCAGCGGTCCTGCTGGAACACGGTGACCACGCGTTTGGGATCGCGCGGATCGGCGGACAGGTACGGTTCGACCTCGGTGCCCGGATAGACGATGCTGTCGGGGGACCTCGCGCCGATGGTGCAGTTCGCGTACGGGTCGCCCTGGGAGACCTTGACCAGCGGTGCGCCGTCGGGGCTCCGGTCCGCCGCGGCGGGAGTCGCAACGGTGACCGCGGCGAGCAGGAGCGCGGCGGTGGCGACAGCGGGCAGGGGCGGGAAGGCGCGCATGCGGGATCTCCTCCGGGCCTCGGCGGCCGGGGTGCGGGACCGCCGTCATCGGGGCGGCGTGGGGCGCGGAGGGCATACCGGAACGCGGGGGTGGGGCGACTCCGCCTGATCCTTTTCGGCGTCGTGGCCGGTGCTCTTGATCGGCCGGACGGCGGAGTCCGCCCCCGATGCCCGGCCGTGGCTGTGCGGTGTCCTGCACGGCGGAGCCCGGCCGCCCCTCGGGAAGGACGGCCGGTCAACGGCCACGGGCGGGACGACGCGACCAGTCGTGCGCGTCCTCACTCTGGCTGTTCGGTCGGCTCTGCCCGACGGGCGGCGTTCTTTCGCCACTCCCTGCCGATCGAGCGCATCAGGGCCGGGTACACGCCCAGGTACCGGAAGGGTTTGATGCCGAGCATGTACAGGGAGCCGAGGCGGCCGTTGGGCTTGACCAGGACGGCCATCTGGCCGCGGTAGGCGCCGTTTCCGTCGGGGACCCAGCCGATGTGCATCACCCCGTGCATGGTCTTGTTCGCGTACTCGGCGGCCCACTCCTGATGCGTCTGGAAGACCGAGGTGAAGGGAGCGGTGCCGAGGTCCGGGCCCCGCGGTCCGTCGCGCAGGTCGTCCGGCAGCCGGTCGCGCAGCGTCGCGACCCGGCCGCCGACGCCCGACTCCGGCCTGTCCCAGCCGAGCAGGGCGCCGAGCTTCCAGCGCACCGCGAACAGGAAGCGGCCCACGGGGTTGCCGCCGTCCGGGCCGTCCTGGCCGTCCGCCATCTGACGGACCAGGTGGTGCAGGTCGTCCGGGCCGCCCGGTGTCGGCAGCACCCACAGGTCCTCCAGCCGGAAATCGCCGGCGATCTCGTGGATCCGCCAGGGGCGGGAGGTGTGGTCGGTTGCGGGGAGGCGCAGGTCGTTCATTGGCAGACCCCTGTCTATACGGCGACGTATAGATCGAGCATAGCCTCGTGTATACGGCTCCGTACATACGGGTCCGTATACTTGCCCGGGGGTGTGAGGAGGGACACGGGATGGGCGCGATTCGTACGCCGCGGGAGAAGTGGATCGAGGAAGGGCTGCGGGCACTCGCCGCCGGCGGGCCCGAGGCCGTCCGCATCGAGGTCCTCGCTCAGGCGCTCGGCGTCAGCAAGGGCGGTTTCTACGGCTACTTCCGCAACCGGGCCGCCCTGCTGGAGGAGATGCTCGCCACCTGGGAACGCGGGGTCACCGAGGAGGTCATCGAGCGGATCGAGCGTGACGGGGGCGACGCCCGCGAGCGGCTCGGGCGTCTCTTCGACTTCGTGGGGTCGGGTGAGTCCCCCGTGACCAGCGCCGGGGTCGAGCTGGCCATCCGCGACTGGGCCCGTCGCGACGAGGGCGTGGCGGATTGCCTTCGCCGGGCCGACAACCGGCGCATGGACTATCTGCGCCTGCTCTACGGGGCCTTCTGTCCCGACGAGGGCGATGTCGAGGCCCGCTGCCTGATCACCTTCTCACTCCGCATCGGCGACCACCTGATCGCCGCCGACAACGGCCCGCGCAGCCGCGCGGACGTCCTCGCCGCGGTCAGGAACCGGCTGTTGGCCTGAGCGGGTCCGGCCGGCCGGACCCGGTGGCCGGATCGCCGGATCGCCGGATCGCCGGCGGCCCTCCGCAGGGCGCTGCCGGGTGTGCGCAGGCGCGGCAGCCCGAAGGGCAAGGAGGAGTGGACCGGGGGCACCGCCGGGGATGTCGGCCCTGTGGACGTGCCACCGCTTCGGTCAACGGTCTGCAGTCGCTCAGGCGCGGGCACGGGCACGGGCACGGGCACGGGCGCGGGCACGGGCACGGGCACGGGCACGGGCAGGATGCCGCTCGGCGCACCTGCCGGCTGTGACCAGGGCTTTCTCAGGCCGATCCGGCTCTCGTGGATGCGTCTCGTGCCCGGACCGGCGGAATGAGGGGCATGAGCCGGTCGGACCCGCCGACCGGTACCCGAAAGGAAGACAGACGGCGTTCCGCCCCGACCGATGGATCAATCGGTCCGCCGACGCCGGTCTGCCCAAGTACGCCTTCATGCCGTTCGGCGGCGGGCCACGGACCTGTCCGGGGGCTCATCTCGGCACGGTCGCGATGGTCATCGCCACCGCGACCGTCCTCGGCCGGCATCGGCTCGGCCCGACGGCCGGCACCATGCCCGTGTTCTGCACGCGCAGCAGCGTCCTGCAACCGCGCGGCCTCAGCCTCGACGTCGGCCACCGACCTCCGGGCGGGCGCCCGGGCCCCGGAAGGAGAACGTACGGCGCGATGCCTGCCCGCGGATCCCGGGGAGCGACCCGCACCCACGGGAACGGCAGCCCGGCTCCGCGCTACGGCGCCGTCGAGGCCATGACCGGGCCGTCGCCGGATGCCGCGACGGTGCCCGGCGGCCGGCCCAGGAGTGCGAAGGTGGAGTCCAGGCAGGCTGCGGCGCCGGCCGGGTCGGGGTCGACCTTGCGCATGATCTGCAGGCCCTGGACCAGGTTGAGCAGCAGCTGCGCGCCCTGCCGCGGGGTGACGGCCGGAGCGAGTTCCCCGTCCCGCGCGGCCCGTTCCAACTGCGCGGTGAACGCCTCCTCGGCGTACCGGAGGTTGCGCCGGGCCAGCTTCGCGACCTCCTCGTCGTGCGGCAGCAGCTCGGCGATGCTGTTGACGCTGAAGCACCCGGCGCTGCCGGGGGCCGCGTCGGCGGCGAGCAGCCGGCCCAGCACGTCCCGCAGCCGCGGAAGCGCCGGCCCTTGGTCGTCGAGCGCGGTGCCGAGCAGCCGGGTCTGGTGGTCCAGGTAGCGGCCGAGGGCCCGGATGAACAGCTGGTGCTTGTCCCCGAACGCCGCGTAGATCGATCCGCGGCCCAGCCCCAGCTCCGCCACGAGGTCGCTCATCGCGGTCGCCTCGTAGCCCTTGCGCCAGAACAGGATCATCGCCCGGTCCAGGATCGCTTCTTCGTCGAACGTGCGCGGTCTCGCCATGCGTCCCACGGTAGCGAAGGTCGGCGGCCGGGGCAGCATGTATTTGACCGCTCGTTCCAGAATGGGCTACGTTATGGAACGAGCGGTCCGGAACCCTGGAAGCGGAACCGGACCCACCCCCGAGACAGCCCCGTCAGGAGCCAGCGCAGTGAAGGTCGAGATCTATTCGGACCTGGTGTGTCCGTGGT
This sequence comes from Streptomyces sp. NPDC043853, assembly GCF_056436025.1. NCBI lineage: Bacteria > Bacillati > Actinomycetota > Actinomycetes > Kitasatosporales > Streptomycetaceae > Streptomyces > Streptomyces sp. NPDC043853. The sequence goes on along the minus strand of NZ_JBWKDJ010000022.1, from coordinate 22,452 downwards.
GCTACATAGGCAAGCGCCGCTTCGAGAAGGCCCTGGCCGCCTTTCCCGAGGCCACTGGAGTCGACGTCGTCTACCGGCCGTTCCAGCTCGACCCCGCGGCCTCCGAGGCGGCGGAGCCCTCCGCACACGTCTACGAGCGCAAGTTCGGTCGCCCCGCCGCGGCCGTCTTCGGACCGCTGACCAGGGCCGCGGCCGCCGAGGGCATCACGTTCCGGATGGACGACGCCCTGGCCACCAACACCTTCCGGGCGCACCGGCTGCTCTGGTTCGCCCGGCGGCACGGACGCCAGGCCGAGGTGAAGGAGCTCCTGCTGGCGCACTACTTCACCGACGGCGGAGACCTCGGCGACAGCGAGGCGCTCGCGGGGCTCGCCGAGACGGCCGGCCTCGACCGCGCCGCGGCGCTGGCCTTCCTCGCCTCCTCCGAGGGAGCCGACGAAGTCCGCGCCGAACTCGCCGAAGCCGCCGCTCTCGGCGTCACGGCGGTCCCCACCTTCGTCATCGACGGCGCCTTGGTGCTCCAGGGTGCCCAGAGCCCCGAGGTGCTGCTCGCAGCCCTGGAGAGGGTCGCGGCCGACCGCAGCCCCGCCGGCACCTCCTGATCCACCGCACACCGGCACCCCGGCGCGCCGGTGCCCGCACCTCCCCCGCGGGTATCGCACGCCCTCACCTCCCACCCCTCTTACCCGGCCCGGCTGCCCGGCGGCCCGGCACAGACTTCATCAAGGAGATCCCCATGAAGGCAGCAGTCATCAACCAGTACGGCCAGGTCCGCGACGTCGTGCGGGTCACCGACGCGCCCGTCCCCGGCGTCGGCCCCCGCGAGGTGCTCATCGAGGTCCGCGCGGCCGGCGTCAATCCGGTGGACCACCTGATCGTCAAGGGCTTCCTGAGCGCGGGTGAGCCGACGCAGCCGCTGGTCATCGGCAACGAGCTCGCCGGTGTGGTGACCGAGGTCGGCCGCGAGGTCACCCGCTTCGCGGTGGGCGACGAGGTCTTCTCCCGCGTCGACCCCCGGGTGGGCGGTGCCTTCGCCGAGTACGTCGCCGTGGACGAGTCACTTGTCGCCGCCAAGCCGTCCGGCCTGACGTTCGAGGAGGCCGCCTCGCTGCCCCTGGTCGCGCTCACCGCCCTGCAGGCCCTGACCGAGCAGGCCGACGTACGGGCCGGGTCCCGCGTGCTCATCCACGGCGCCGCCGGCGGTGTGGGCTCCGCCGCCGTCCAGATCGCCAAGCAGCTCGGCGCCGAGGTCGTGGCCACTGCCGGTGCCGGGAGCGTGGAACTGGTCCGCGAGCTCGGTGCCGACCGAGTGATCGACTACCGGGCCGAGAAGTTCGACGAGCTCGTCTCGGACGTCGACGTCGTCCTGGACACCATCGGCGGCGAGACCCAGGAGCGGTCCTTCGGCGTACTGAAGCCCGGCGGAACGCTGGTGTCGATCGTCGTCATCGCGGACGCCGAAGCCAGGAAGGCCCGGTGGAACGTCGAAGCCCGCAGCTTCTTCATGCGCCCGCACGGCGAGCAGCTGGCCCACCTCGCCGGCCTGGTGGAGTCCGGACAGCTCCGGCCGATCGTCGAGAGGGTCTTCCCGCTCGACGAGGCCTCCGAGGCCCTGCAGAAGGTGGAACGGGGCGGCGCCCGCGGCAAGACCGTCATCAGCGTCCGCGCCTGACGGCGGTGGTGGCCGATCGGGAGCAGCCGGTCACATGGCTGAATGGCGGTGGGCGGGCCGCCCCCGAGTCGAGGTCATCCGGGATCATGGAGCATGCTCCCGGATGACTGGCACCTCACCCCCGACGTCGACGATTTCCTCGCCCGAGCCGGGGACTTCCTGTGTTCGCGCCCCGCGCTGCACAACCTGTCTCTGACGGACATCGAGAAGCTGCGGATGCGCCGGGCGGCCGATCACGGAGCCGAGGCCGCCGTTTTCGGCCGACTGCAGTCAGGAAGCGAGGTCCGTGCGGCCTTCCATCTCCTTCCGCGCGGACGCCTGGGCCTGACGGCCCTCTCCGCCGAACAGACCGACACCCTCGCCGCTCACCTGGCCGGACTCGGTCACTCCCCCTCCAGCGTCATCGCGGACCACCACACCGCCGGCGCATTCGCCGAGTCATGGCGGCGGACAACGGGCGCGACGTCGGTGCCTTTCTGGCGGACGCATCTTTACCGTCTCGGTACGCTCACCCCACCACAGCCGCGCCCGGAGGGCCGGGGACGCCTGACAGACAGTGCGGACCGTGAGCAGGTTGTGCGCTGGTGCCGTGAGTTCTGTGTCGACGTCGGAGAACAGCCCTCCATCGACCTGATCGACGCCGGATCCTGGAACGACTCGCGTTTCGGGGACAGGCACTTCACGTTCTGGGAGACCCCGGATGGCGCTCCCCTCTCCATGGCGGCCTCGACCTCGATCGTCGGCGGCATGGTCCGGGTGGACCCCGTCTACACCCCGGCCCACCTCCGCGGCCGCGGCTACGCGGGAGCCGTGACGGTCGAGGCGAGCAATGCCGCGCTGGCCGCGGGCGCGACGGACGTCGTCCTGTTCACGGACCCGGACAACCCCACCAGCAACGCCCTCTACCAGCGCATCGGCTACGTCCACGTCGCCGACTTCGCCGGGTACGCGTTCTCCTACGGCGCACCACAAGCCGGTTGAGGTTCCTGATCGACGCGAACACACCTGCCGCATTCCGGCTGCGACCGCCGCCGAGCGGCTGACGAAACAGGCACGCCGAGGACCGCAGAGCCCCCTCCTCTGCGAACGAGGGACCGGCGGGCGGGTCAACGCCTGCTCGACGACATGCATCGACGCGCTGCCCGCGCCGGCGAAGGGCTACGTCCGGGAGCCCCGCGCCGGCGGGCCCGGCGTCGAGCAGCCTCCGGCCGGTCGGATGCCTCGCTGACGCGCTCCGCAACCCGGGAGCGGCCGACTCGCGCGGTCAGGGTGACCCGGCTGCGGGACGTGCGGTGCTGCGAGCGGGCCCGTGCCCGGACCGTACCGGCCGGGGCGCCGTACGGGTGATGTCGCTCGTTCGCCCGCCGAGAAGGGCCGGAGCGGGCGTGGAGGCGTGCTGTCCTGCCTCCACGGCCGCATGGCCGTGATCGGGACCGGCCCGGCCTGTGGGGCCGGTCCGTCAGAGAGCCGAGGAGGACTGATGTCTCGTTCCAAGTACGGCCTGCGAACCGGGAGCACCCTGCTGGCACTGCTCTGTGCGGTGCTGCTGGGCCAGACCGCGCTGACCGGATCCGGGGCCCACGCGGCCGCCCACCGATCGAAACCCGGCATCGACTGGGATGCGATCGCCCGGTGCGAGTCCGGGGGCAACTGGCGTGCCAACACCGGCAACGGGCACTACGGCGGCCTGCAGTTCACCCAGTCGAGCTGGCGGGCGGCAGGTGGCCGCAAGTACGCCGCGCGAGCCGACCTGGCCTCGAAGCCGCAGCAGATCGCCGTTGCCAGAAGGCTGGCCTCGATCCAGGGCATGGGGGCCTGGACCTGCGCCCGGCGTTAGCCCGCGGGCTCACCGCCACACCGCACCACCGGGGGGCCTGCCTCTGGGAGCGCTCTCAGAAGTCAGGGCGCAGCGTCTATCCTGTTCGGCGTCGGAGCGGTGGTGCGGCGTAGGCCGCGGACGGAAACTGGAGGGCCTGCCTTGCCCGAGCTGACCGGGGGGCCCTCCCCCCGCCCCACGCTGGAAGCCGTCGCCGCGCGGGCCGGCGTGTCGCGGGCAACGGTCTCACGGGTCGTCAACGGCGGTACGGGCGTGCGCCGGCCGCTGGTGGACAAGGTGCGCCAGGCGGTCCGGGAACTCGGCTACGTGCCCAACCACGCGGCCCGCTCGCTGGTCACACGGCGGCACGGTGCGGTCGCCGTGATCATCGCGGAGCCGGAGTTCCGGATCTTCTCGGACCCGTTCTTCGAGAAGCAGGTACGCGGGATCAGCCGGGAGCTGACCGCCCGGGACACGCAACTGGTGCTGCTCTGGGTGGAGGGCCTCGGCGACCACGAGCGCATCGCGCGCTATCTGGAAGCGGGCCATGTGGACGGGGCGCTGGCCTTCTCCCTGCACAGCGACGACCGGTTGCCGGCGCTCATCGCGCGGAGCAGGGTCCCCGTCGTGTTCGGGGGCCGCCCGGCGCTCGAACCGGGACTTGCCGTGCCGTTCGTCGACTGCGACAACCGCGGCGGCGCCCGGGCGGCCGTGCAGCACCTGGTGTCCCTGGGGCGCCGCCGGATCGGGCACATCGCCGGCCCCCGCAACCAGACGTCCGCGCTGGACCGGATCGCCGGCTACCAGGACGTGCTGGTCGACGCCGATCCGGCGCTGCTGTGCCAGGGCGACTTCACGCGGGAGAGCGGGGCTCGCGCCATGGCCGCGCTGCTGGACCGGCGGCCGGACCTCGACGCCGTCTTCGCCGCCAATGACCTGATGGCCGCGGGTGCACTGCGCACCCTGCGGGAACGGGGGATCCGGGTGCCGGAGGAGGTGGCGGTGGTCGGGTTCGACGACATGGACGCCGTGGTCCGGGATACCGAGCCGGCGCTCACCACGGTGCGCCAGGACATCGAGGGCATGGGACGGCTCATGGTCAGGTTGCTGATGCGCGTGCTGGACGGGGCGGCCGACGCGGCATCGGCGTCAGTGATCACGCCGACGAGCCTGGTCCGGAGGGTGTCGGCTTGATGGGTTGTTGGGTTGATGGCATGAGGGCATGACGGCGGCGGGCGCGGGGGCTCGTGCCCCGCGCCCGCTGTCATCGGTCATAGGTCATTGGTCATTGGTCATTGGTCATGCGTGCGGGATGACCAGCACGGCGGTGTCCGTGCCCGTCCGGAGCCGGGAGTCGGCGCTGCCGATCGCGCTCCAGACCTCCAGCCGGATCGTTCCGCCGCGCAGATCGCCGAGCGTGCCGGTGGCGGACTTGAGGCCTCGGGTCTGGTTGTACTCCTCCCAGCCCGCGACCGGGTCGGTGGCGAAGTAGTGGTAGGTCTCCGTCCGGTCGAAGGTGCCGTCGCCGGTGAGGTCGTAGCTGACCCGGGCCTGCTGGCCGAGGCCGACGGCCGGGCCGGCGTCCACCGGCAGGCGGAACGCGGTCGTGCCGCCCGCCCGGAGGGTGCCGTTCACGCCCTTGGCCTCGTAGACCAGCGGCTTGTACGGGGTGCCGTCGTGGTTGGTGCCGTCGGCCGAGGGGATGGTGTCGCTGCCGGGCGTGCCCCCGGCGGCCGTGGTGAGCACCCCGCCGGAGCGGAGGCGGTAGGTGTCGCCGCCGGAGGGCTCGGGGTCCGGGTCGGGGTCGGTGCCCGTCCCGGTGGCGGTGGCGGTGGAACGGGGCGGCACGCTGAGGGTCCTGCCGTCGGAGAAGGTGACCGTGCGGGTGGCGGAGCCGTGGTTGTGGGCGGCGTAGGTGCGGGTGCCGTTCCTGCTGAAGACCGCGGAGGTGGGGATGTCCCCGGTCACCGACGGGTCGGGGGCGCCGAGGGCGTTCAGTGACGTGATCCAGTGGTAGGTGTGGGCCTTGGACTCGCCCGCCTCCGGGGTGTATCCGGTGTTGCCCGCGTCCCATTTCGCCTTCGCTGTCCCCGGGTCGGCCAGTGACTGGAACTCCCAGAGGATGTCACGCCATTCGGCCGCGGGTCCGCCGTTCTCGCGTTCCATCTCGGCGATGTTGCGCCGGACGGCGTCCTTGTGGCCGCCCAGGTGGAGCGATCCGCCGGTCACCGGGAGCACGTTGATGCCGTGGATCTCCTCGGGGTTGGCGGTCCACCAGGTGGCGTAGGCGGCGCCGCTGCCCCAGACCATGCCGGCGGTGTCGTGGCCGAAGGAGGCGGGGAAGACCTGCCCGTCGGCGTCGAACCAGTACTGGGCGATCGCCTCGCCCTCGGTGGCGAGCAGGTAGGAGCCGAGGTCGCGCAGGCCGGTGTCGCCGGTGGCCGAGCCCCAGAGCACGAGGGCGGCGCTGAGGTTGGTGGATTCCGAGGAGGACTCCTGGTTGTTGCCGGCGGCGAAGCCCTGGTGTCCGGAGGCCCAGCTGTGGCCGGCGTAGACGTCGAAGCCGCGGAGGAAGGGGAAGGCGCTGTCGGTGCGGGAGGGGTTGGCGGTGTCGCGGATCAGGGTTTTCACCATGCCGCCCCAGGCGGAGTCGGCTGCCCAGCCCGGATCGTACTGGGCGACGATCGCGCCCGCGTACACGTAGTAGCCGTAGTGGAAGTGGTGGTCGTTGAGTTCGGTGTCGCTGCCGTAGGAGGCGGGGTAGCCGGTGAGGGTCTTCCAGGTGCGGTCGTAGGAGAACTCGTTGGCGCCGCCCGCGGTGAACCAGTCCTGGAGGCGGCCCTTGAGGAGGGTGAGGAGCCGGTCGCGGGTGGCGGTCTCGCCGATCTGTTCGGCGAGCGGCACGAGCTGGGCGAGCCGGCCGAGTGCCTTTCCGGTCCAGTAGGTGTCGACGGCCCCGGAGAACGGGTCGGCGGCGTACGCGACCTCGTTCAGGTGGCCGCGCAGTCTGGCGGCGTCGACGTCGCTCGTGCGGGGCAGGGCGGGGAGGACCGGGGCGGCCCTCTGGGTGGTGGTGAAGGCGGTGCCCTCACGGACCTTCATGGTGCCGCGCGGTGAGACGTAGGTGTAGGGGGTGAGGGGGTCGGTGGTGTGGAGCCACTGATGGCGGTAGAGGGCCTGGAGCGTGCCGCGTTCGGTGCCCTCCTTGGCCTCGGTGGTCAGGGTGTACGTGGCGCGGACGGTGCCGGCGGTGGTGCTCCAGTCGACGCGGGACCCGGTGACGAAGCTGAAGGCGTACTTCCTGTAGGTCGCGAGGGCGTCGGTGGAGGGCAGGACGGCGACGGAGAAGTAGTTCCGGCCGCCGAGCCGGGCGCTGATCGTGGTGTCGGCGATGTTCCAGTCGGTGCCGGTCGGGGCGAAGAGTGCGTAGTGGTGGCCGGCGACGGTGATGCCGAGGACGTTGCCCTGGTCGGCGAAGACGGTGGGGGTGCCGGCGGTGGTGACGCGGGCGTCGCCGCCGGTGCCCTGGGCGTACACGAACGGGCTGCCGTGGCCGATGGTGGTGCGCAGGGTGCGGGTGCCGTCGGACCAGTAGGGGGTGACGGTCCAGTCGGACCAGGAGTCGGCCTTGGTGTCGGGCGAGTTCAGGCCGGCCAGGCCGACGGTGAGGTCGCGTTTGTGGGGGAACTCGTACTGGCGGCCGTCCCCGACCACGGCGGGATGGGTGGGGTAGCCGATGTCCAGCCCGCCTGCGCCTGCCTGGTAGGTGAGCGGGTGGCCGTACATGGGGGTGGAGTACGGGTTGTCGCCGTAGCGCTGGAAGGCGAGCGAGGACCACCAGTCGTTGGTGGGCACCGGTTTGTCCGCGGCGGCGGGGGTGACCTTGGGGGTGACGGGCGTACCGGTGTTGGTGGTGGGGCCGGAGGTTCCGGCGGGGCGGGTGTCCGAATGGCTTCCGGCGCCGACGGGAACGGTGGCGGCTGCCACGGGGCTCGCGGCCGGTCCGAGTCCGACGGCCGCCAGAGCGGCGGCCAGGACGAGGGGGGCGGCTCGGCGCGAGTGGGGGACGGGCATGGGGAACACCTCATGTCATCGCGGTGGGTCATGTCCGGGACTCGTATCTGAGAGCGCTCTCAGCTGGCCGGAAACGTAAGACTCCCGAAACGTGGGTGTCAAGGGAGCGCGTAACAAGGGAAGTTGGGGCTGATTCCGGGCCATTGCGGCTTCGAGTCTTGACGGATCACGTCCGCCGCGGGCACGCTCCCCTCGCCGACTGAGAGCGCTCTCAGGCTTCGCTCACGCTCGTCCCTGCTCGTTCCCGCTCCATCCCGCTCCATCCCGTTCGTTCTCGCTGGTTCTCGCTGGTTCTCGCTGGTTCTCGCTGGTTCTCATTCGTTCGCGCTGGTTCACGTCGGTTCTCGCTGGTTCTCGTTCGTTCCCCGGAGTCAAGGGAGGCTTCCCATGCCCACTGCCCGACCCGTCGCCAGAACCGCCGGCACACCAGCCGGCACCGCAGCCGTCCGTCTGGGGGTGGTCGTTCTCGCCGGGGCCCTGCTCGCCGCCTGCGGCAGCTCCCCGGAGGGCGGCGCCTCCGGCAGCGCGGACGGCAAGGTCACGATCACCGTGGACCTGTTCGGGTCCTTCGGGTACGAGGAGGCCGGGCTCTACGCCGAGTACGAGAACCTGCACCCGGGCGTGAAGATCAAGCAGACCGACACCGAGGACGAGGCCGACTACTGGAAGTCGCTGCAGACCCGGTTGGCCGGCGGGGGCGGTCTCGCCGACGTCCAGGCCGTGGAGGTGGGCCGGATCGCCTCGGTCGCCCAGCAGCAGGGCGACAGGTTCGAGGACCTGCGCAAGCACGGGGCGGACGCGCTCAAGGGCCGGTTCGCCGATGCCACCTGGGCGGCGGCCACCGGGAAGAACGGCGAGATCCTCGGCCTGGGCACCGACGTGGGCCCCGAGGCGATGTGCTACCGCACCGACCTGTTCGCCCGGGCCGGCCTGCCCACCGACCGCGAGGAGCTCTCCAGGAAGTGGTCGACATGGGAGGGGTACCTGGAACTCGGCCGGCAGTACAAGGCGAACGCCCCCGACAGGAGTGCATGGCTCGACAGCGTGGGCAGCCTCTACTCGGTCATGATCGGCCAGCAGAAGGAGCGCTACTACGACGCTTCCGGCAGGCTGGTCTGGGAGACCAACCCGGCCCTCAAGGAAGCCTGGGAGGCGTCGGTGACGGCTGCTCAGGGCGGGCTGAGCGCCAAGCTGGACCAGTGGTCGCCGCAGTGGAACCAGGCGTTCGCCGCCGGTTCCTTCGCCACACTCCCCTGCCCCGCCTGGATGCTCGGCTACATCAAGGGTCAGGCGGGTGACGCCGGCAAGGGCAAGTGGGACGTCGCGAAGCTGCCCGCCGGGGCGGGCAACTGGGGCGGCTCGTACCTCGCCGTTCCGCGGGCCGCCAAGCACAAGAAGGAGGCGTACGAGCTGGTCACCTGGCTCACGGCGCCCGAGCAGCAGGCCAAGCTCTTCCGGAAGCAGGGCAACTTCCCTTCCGCCACCGGCGCCATCGCGCAGATCTCCGACGCGACCGACCCCTACTTCTCCGACGCCCCCATCGGCAGGATCTTCGGGGAGGCCGCGAAGGCAGCCCCGGTCCAGGTCCTCGGCGTCCACGACCAGAACATCGCCCAGCAGATCACCAATGCCCTGGGCGAGGTCGAGCGCAAGGGCACGGCCCCGGAGCAGGCGTGGGCCAACGCCAGGAAGGGCGTGGCGAACACCATCGGCTGAACCGGCCCGCCGGCCGCAGGCGGCGGCCGCCGACCGCTTCGAAAGGCTTCGCCTTCTCCCTTTCTCCTTTCTCCTTCCTCCCTCCCCCGGGCACCTCCCGAAGGGCCGCATCATGACCCTGACAGCAGACGCACGGACGGCACCGCGCCGGCCGTCCCCGCACCGGCCGTCCTCCATCCGGCACACGTGGCACAAGGCCGCCCCGTACGCCTACATCGCCCCGTTCTTCACCCTGTTCGCCGCCTTCGGGCTCTTCCCACTGCTCTACACGGCTTACGTGTCCTTCTACCGCGTCGAGCTCCAGACACCCGGCGACCTGCAGTGGCGCGGGCTCGGCAACTACACCGCGCTCCTCGGCGACGAGTTCTTCTGGATCTCGTTGCGCAACACCTTCACCATCGGGGTGCTCTCCACCGTCCCCCAACTGGTGCTGGCCCTCGGCCTCGCGCACCTGCTCAACCACAGGCTGCGCGGCCGGACGTTCTTCCGCACCGCCATGCTGCTTCCGTACGCGACCTCGGTCGCCGCCGCCACACTCGTCTTCGCCCAGCTCTACGGCCGGGACTTCGGTCTGGTCAACTACGTGCTCGGGTTCGCCGGCATCGATCCGGTCGACTGGCAGACCGGTACGGTCGCCTCCCAGATCGCCGTCTCCTCCATCGTCATCTGGCGCTGGACCGGATACAACGCGCTGATCTACCTGGCCGGCATGCAGTCCATCCCGCACGAACTCTACGAGGCCGCCGAGATGGACGGGGCCTCACGGTGGCGGCAGTTCTTCCACGTCACCCTGCCCGGGCTGCGGCCGACCATCCTCTTCACCGTCGTCGTCTCCACCATCGGGGCGACCCAGCTCTTCGGCGAGCCGCTGCTGTTCGAGGGATCCGTCTCCGGCGGCATCTCCCACCAGTACCAGACGCTCGGCCTCTACCTGTACGAACAGGGCTGGGGCTTCTTCCACCTCGGCCGGGCGGCGGCCATCGCCTGGGTGATGTTCCTGCTGATCCTGCTGGTCGTAGGCGTGAACGCCGTGATCGGGCGGCACCGTTCCCGAAAGGAGGCGGGCCGATGACCGCCCTCGCCGATCCGCCGGTCAAACGCCCGGCCGCCGCAACGCCCGCCCGGCGGGGCGGCCGCCGCCGTTCGCGGGCCGGGCGCACGATGCGGGGCGGACGGCTCGCCCACGTGATCCTGGTCCTGGCCGTGCTCGTTTCGGCCTTCCCGTTCTACTGGACGATCGTCGCGGCCAGCCGCTCCAACGCCGAACTGGCGCAGGTGCCGCCGACGCTCCTGCCCGGGCCGAACCTGATGCGCAACTTCCAGGCGGTGGTGGAGGAGGCCGACATCGGCAAGGCGCTGGTCAACTCCCTCATCGTGTCGGGGTCGGTCACCCTCGGCACGGTCCTGTGCTCCACCCTCGCCGGGTTCGCCTTCGCCAAACTGCGCTTCCGCGGCCGCGGCGCCCTGCTCGCGGTCACGGTCGGCACCATGATGATCCCACCGCAGCTGGGCGTCATCCCGCTGTTCATGCTGATGGCCGAGCTCCAGTGGGTCAACCAGCTCCAGGCCGTCATCCTGCCCGGACTGGTCTCCGCATTCGGCGTGTTCTTCATGCGGCAGTACCTGGCCCAGGCGCTGCCGGACGAGCTGATCGAAGCGGCCCGGGTCGACGGCGCCTCCACCGCCCGGATCTTCTGGTCGATCGTCGTCCCCGTCGCCCGGCCCGGCATGGCCGTGCTCGGCCTGCTGACCTTCATGGCCGCCTGGAACGACTTCTTCTGGCCCGTCGTCGCCCTCACGTCCTCCGAGCCGACCGTCCAGGTCGCCCTGCGCCAGCTCGGCGGCGGCTACGTCAACGACCAGTCCGTCGTCATGGCCGGCACCCTGCTCGGCACCCTGCCGGTACTGCTGGTCTTCGGCCTGCTCGGCCGGCAGATCGTCGGGGGCATCATGCAGGGCGCGGTCAAGGGCTGAGCACGCGAGGGCCGGGGCCCGTACGACCCGGACCCGCACGACGCGGGCCCGCACCACCCGGACCCGGCGCCCCGCCGCCGCCTCCGCGCGCGCCGCGCTGCTTCCACACACGCGCAAGAACCTTCTCACCTCTGGGAGATCCACCCTCATGACCACGCTCGACGCACGTCCCCGCACGGGGACGACACTCCGGTTCCCCGCACACTTCCGCTGGGGCACGGCCACCGCCGCGTACCAGATCGAAGGAGCCGCGGACGAGGACGGCCGCACCCCGTCCATCTGGGACACCTTCAGCCGCACCCCGGGCAAGGTGCGCAACGGCGACACCGGCGACATCGCCGCCGACCACTACCACCGCGTCGGCGAGGACATCGCGCTCATGCTGCGGCTCGGCGTGACCGACTACCGCTTCTCCATCGCCTGGCCCCGGGTCCAGCCGACCGGCCGGGGACCCGCCGTACAGAAGGGCCTGGACTTCTACCGGCGCCTCACCGACGAACTGTGCCGGGCAGGCATCCGGCCCGTGGCCACCCTCTACCACTGGGACCTCCCCCAGGAACTGGAGGACGCCGGCGGGTGGCCGAACCGGGAGACGGCGTACCGCTTCGCCGAGTACGCCGGCCTCGTAGCGGAAGCGCTGGGCGACCGGGTGGCGACCTGGACCACCCTCAACGAGCCCTGGTGCGCGGCCTTCCTCGGCTACGGCAGCGGGGTGCACGCCCCGGGCCGCACCAGCGCCGTCGACGCACTGCGGGCGGCGCACCATTTCAACCTGGCCCACGGGCTGGCCGTCCGGGCGGTGCGCGGCGCCGTGAACGAAACGGCCGAGGTGTCGCTCACCCTCAACCTGCACTCCCTGCGCGCCCGTACCCGAACGCCCCAGGACCTCGACGCGGCCCGACGGATCGACGCGGTCGGCAACCGGATCTTCCTCGACCCGGTCTTCCGCGGACGCCTCCCGGAGGACCTCGTCAGCGACACGGCTGCGCTCACCGACTGGTCCTTCGTGCGGGACGGGGACCTCCGGACGGCGGCCGCCCCGATCGACTCACTGGGAGTCAATTACTACTCCCCCACCATGGTCGCGGCCGGCACCTCCCCGTCACCCTCACCCTGGGCCGGCGCGGAACGGTACGTCCGCTTCGTCCCCGTGCCCGGGCCGCGCACCGCCATGGACTGGCCGGTCGACTCCGGCGGACTGCACGAGCTGCTGCTCCGGCTGCGGGACGACCTCCCGGGCGTGCCGCTGGTGGTCACCGAGAACGGCGCGGCGTACGAGGACTACGCCGACCCCTCGGGGCAGGTGAAGGACCCCGAGCGCGTGGCCTATCTGCAGGCCCATCTGGCCGCCGTGCACCGGGCCATCGAGGACGGCGCCGACGTGCGCGGCTACTTCCTGTGGTCCTTGCTGGACAACTTCGAGTGGGCCTACGGCTACAGCAAGCGGTTCGGCATCGTCCACGTCGACTTCCCCACCCAGCGCCGGACGTTCAAGAACAGCGCCCACTGGTACGCGGCCGTCATCGCCCGCGGCGGCCTCCCCGCCTGACCGCCGGGTCCGGCCGCCCGCAGGTCTGGTGACACGGACCGTTCGGGGGTGGAGAATCGAACCGGACCGGGATGCGGCAGCGGAGGGCGGGGGCGCTGGTGGGCGGTCGGGTCATTCGGGTGGGGCTGGGCATCGCCGGGGCCGGGTTCGTGGCTGGGTCCGCTTCGAGGCCGACGACGCGTACGTGACCTGCTCGGGCGGCACACCGGTGGTGGTCGTCCCCCTCAAGCGGCAGACGGGTCTCTTCGTGGTGACCGAGCGGCCCGCCGGGGTCGCGCTCTACGACGGTCGGACGGGCCGGCTCTCGATCACCGACGACACCGCCGCGGTCCCGGGGCCGTCCTACCCCATCAGCATCGCGGCCCGGCAGCGCGAGGGCACGGCCGCCGTGGGCGGCTTCAGCGACTGGTGGTTCGAGCGCAGTGGGTGGGACGCCTCCGAGGACGGTGCCAACGAGGGCAACGAGTCCGAGTTCACCCTGCGGTACCGGGACGAGGGCGGGGGCAGCGCGTACGTCACGCCGCTCACCCCGCAGGGGGAGGCGAGTTCGGTCGTGGCCGTGTCGACGGTGCCCACCCGCCATCGGGGTGGCGGGCTCGCGCCGATGACCATCCACCGCCTCGACCCGACGTGGTCCTCCCCGAAGGCGCTCGTCGCCCTGATCAAAGCCGAGTACCGGGACGTCTGCTGCTACAACGACGATCAGGTCTTCGAGGTGATACCCACCGGCGGCAGTACGTGGACGGCGACGGTCGGCAGCGAGCAGAACATCCGCTACCGGGTGGAGGGGCGGGGCCTGGTCGCCGGGCGCGAGGCGACCTGCCTGAAGGCCGCCGACGGTGCGCTGATCCGGTGTGGGTACGCGGCGCCCGGATCCCCGGAGGAACGGGAACTCCAGCGTCGCGAGCAGCAGAAGCAGCAGAAGCCACAGGAGGAGGGCCAGGCGAACGGCCCTCGCAGTGCGGGCGACCTCACGCAGTACACCATTGAGGAGCTGGCCGAACTACAGAAGCACGTGAGCGACGAGATGGTCCGTCGGCTGAAGTCGGGGTAGCCGGCGGGGGGGCGCCGGCACGGAGCACCGCACACCGAGCGCCGCACGCCGCACACCGAGCGCGGTCAGGGGCCTTCGTCGAACATCCCGGCCTCCACCTGGAGGGCCAGCGTCTGCAACACCTCGACCGAGGAGACGTCGGTATGCCCCCCGTCATGTGCCATGGCCAGGCTGGTGTAGGCCAGGGTGAAGCCCGAGATCATGGTCTGCAGAGCGGGACCGAGGGCGTGGGCGACGAGGCGGGCCACCTCGTGCGGGGCGGCATCGGCGGGCACGCTGATGGCGGGCAGCATTTCGTTCAGCATCTGCGTGACCACGAGCGATTCGAGCTCGGATCCCCCTTCGTCCTCACCGGCTTCCGCGGCACGACGGATCTCTTGGGCTTCGGTCAGGATGCCGATCACTCGCTTGAGGATCTCAGCTCGTTCCATCCCCGGAGCGTAGCCCCGTTTCGGCAGCGCTCCGCGCCCGCCCGGCCCGACTCGCCCCGGCCGGCGTGATGCGCGTCACTGGCTCGGCGCTTCGGATCGGACATGGCCGATCATGGCCGGATGGACGCTCGTTTTGTAAGCATCGCCGAGGTGGTCGAAGTCCCGTCCGTGGCGGTCGTGGTCGACGTCATGCGTGCTTTCACGGTGGCTGCCTGGTCCTTTGCCCAGGGGGCGGAAAAGATCGTGCTTGCCGGGTCGCTGGACGAAGCCCTGGCGCTCAAGGCTCGCCACCCGGATTGGGTGGCGCTCAAGGACGGTTCGCCGGCGACCGGGTTCGACACGGTCAACTCCCCGGGCCTGCTGAGGTCTCTCGACCTCGGCGGACGCACCGTTGTGCAGAAGACCACGGCGGGAACGGTCGGCGCCCTCGCGGTCAAGGAGGCGTCTCTGGTGCTGTGCGCCGGCTTCGTGGTGGCGGAGGCAACGGCCCGGCTCTTGCGGACACGCACGTGTGACCGTGTCACCTTCGTGGTCACGGGCGAAGACGGGCAGGCCGACGAAGATCTGGCGTGCGCTCAGTACATCGCCCGGAGAGCCACTGGTGCCGCGACGGATGCGGCCGGGTTCCTCCGCCGCGCCGCCGAATCGCGAGCCGCCGCCGAGCTGGCGGCGGGTGTGCGTCAAGGAGCCCATCCTGATGACGTCGCACTCTGTCTTGAGCTCGACCGGTTCCCCTTCGCCATGGTGGCGGCATCGGAGGACTCGCTCATGGTCCTGCGTCCGTGCACCGTTCCTCCGCCGACCGACGGGGCTTCGACCTGACGGTCGGGCTCGGCGGCTACGGCCGGGGGTGGGGCGGAGCAGCAGGCACCGGGACAGCATCTGAACGAGGGCCAGGGTGCTGAGGGCGAACATCACCACGCCCAGCGGGACATGGAGCGAGGGCACGTGGGCGATGCCCAGCACGACCTGTGCCGAGGCGAGCAGAAGGAAGCCCGTGGCGTACAGGACGGGGCGGGGTGACCCACCGCCCGGGCGCCAGGCCAGGATCGCGGCCAGCACGTACAGCATCGACGCGCCGTACCTCACGCGCGATCCGACGTGGTGCACCTCCCCGGCGAGGGGCGAGGTCAGCAGCATGCCCGCGGTGGCGGCCTGGAAGAAGAGGGTGAGGGTCTGCACAGGCGGACGGCTGACCGGCCGGCTGAGCGGGCGGGTCAGGCGGACGGTACCCAGCGCGCCGGCACCGTTTCCGCCTCCCGCACCGCCCCCTGGTGTCGGGCGGCTGCCAGACGGGCACCCTGCTCCGCGACCGGCAGCACATCGGTGGGAGTGCCGCCCGACTCCGGCGGCACGGCACGCTGCCCCATCAGTTCCACCCGAAGGGCCTGCTCCGCCGGGAACACGTCGGCGGGCAGGAACCACGAGGCGGCGCCGGTGACGTCCACCCGGTGCAGCAGGCCCTCGGCGGCGAAGTGCAGCCGGTAGCCGAGGTACTGCAGGTCGGTGTCGAACAGCAGGGTGCCGGTGACCTGTCCGCGGGCCTCCCGTGCCCAGCGCGCCAGCCTGGCCACGGCGAGCGGCAGCCTGCGTGCCCGACCGATCGACGCCGCGTATCCGTCGGCCTCCACCCCGCCCTCGGCGAAGCGGCCCGCGCGGGTGAGGGTGATCGGGCCGGGCTCGGCGCCGGTACGGAACTCCAGCCGTCCGTCACCACCGCCGTCCGCGGTGTGGCGGTTCCGCAGCTCGATGTACCGGGCCGTGTTGAGCGCTGCCGTTTCGACGGCCGCGGCGACCACGGTGACCCGGGCGGCCGGGTTCCCGGTGAGGAGGGCCTCGGCCGTGGCCAGCGCGTGGTCTCCGCCGCCGGCCACGATCCAGCTGTCGGCGGCCGTCACCGCGAGCCGCCCGTACACCAGGGCGTCCCCGAAGCACAACGGTCCGGCGGCGTCCTCGGTGGCCCGCAGGAAGGCGGCGAACGCCCGGATCGCCTCGATCGGCGCCGCGACCGGGGCCGACAGCGCCGGATCGACGCGGTCCAGCAACGCCAGCACCTCCGCCGGGCCGCCCCGCTGGTCGAGCACGTCGACGAGGGCTGCCGCCGGGCCACTCGCCACCGGCCCCATCCTGACCAGGTCGGCCAGCAGCACACCGGCGGCCCGGTCGAAGGAGTGCAGCGCGGGGTCGGTGCCGGGCACGAGCTGTGCGGGCAGGCCCGGGGCGAGCGTCGGTACGCCCTCGACGTCGACGACGACCCGGTCGGCGGCCCCTGCGGGGTGGATGGCCACGACCAGACGGCGTTCCCGGTCCAGCGCCAGCTCGGCGGTGCCGTTGACCACCGGGCCGGAGGTGGCCAGCCGGTCCAGCCACATACGGACGGCCGTCGTCGGCACCCGTTCCGTGGGAGCGGCGTACGCGTAGGGGTCGAAGCCGCAGCTGATCAGGCCTCGTAGCTGATCGGGCGTGTGGCCGAGATCAGCGAGTACACCTCGGTGGAACAGGCCGCCGCAGTCGTCGACCAGCACGGCCCCAGCCGGGCGGGCCAGGGCCGCGGGCCCGCCCCCGATCATGATCGACACAGGCCGATCGGTGTTTTCCGGCATGGTCGCGCCCCCCGCGTCAGTGATCATGTAAGCCACAGTATCCGCGCGCACCGTTCGGCAAGACTTACGCCCGTATGTTCGATTACAAGTGCCGGTGGCACCTTCGGCTCCGGCCGGTCCCGCGTGTGCCGTGTCGCCGGACCTTGACCCAGGAAGACCCCGGGGTGGCGGCTCTGCCGGGCGCCGCAGGCCGGGGAGCCGGTCCGGGGCAGGCGGCCGACTCCGATTCGTCAGAGCGCTTCGCCTTCATTAAGTCGATATTCTGTGAAGTGTGATCGAGTCTGGACGGCCGCGGCACCGTCGGCGCCCCGGCCCGGGAAGACTTGTGCGGCTGTCGCCGGTCATCCTGACCGTCGTCATCGCCAGCCTGGCGTACAGCACCCCGCCGGAAATGGCTTTCAGCCGCCTCCTGCCCGCGGCGCCGGCCCTCGCCGCCGCCATGTGGCCGGTACTCCCCACCGTCCTGCTCGGAACGGTCTGCCTCCTTCTGATGATCGGCCTCAGCCTCGTCTTCCCCGACCTGGGGACGTGGTGGACGGTCGCGGGGATCATCGCGGTCACCGTGGCCGCCGCGTACGGAAGCCACGTCCGGCTGCAGCGGGAGCGCACCCTCTTCCAGGTACGGCTCGTCGCCGACGCGGCGCAGCAGGTGGTGCTGAGCCCCATGCCACGCCGCTTCGGCGATATCGAGATCGAGTCGCTCTACCTCGCCGCCGCGGCGGAGGCCCGCATCGGCGGCGACTTCTACGAGGTGGTCGACACGCCCTACGGGGTCAGGCTGCTCATCGGGGACGTGCGGGGCAAGGGCCTACCGGCAGTGGGGGCGGCCGCGGCGATCGTCAATGCCTTCCGGGAGGCCGCCTACGGCGAGACCGACATGGTCGCCGTCGCACGGCGGCTGGACGCCAGCAGCACCCGCTACAACGCCTCGTTTCCTCCGGAGGGGCCGATGGAGCGCTTCGCCACCGCCCTCCTCGTCGAGATCCCGCACGAGGGCGGGCGTATCGACATCCTCAATTGCGGACACCCCCCGCCACTGCTCCTGAACCGCGGGAAACTCCGTGTCCTCGAACCCGCGACCCCCTCACCACTGCTCAGCCTCGCGGAGCTGATCGGCGATCATTACAACATCGACACCTTCGACTTCGCCCCTGGCGACCTGCTGCTCTTCTACACCGACGGGATCGCCGAGGCCCGCGCCCGTGACGGCGAGTTCTTCCCGCTGACGGCCTGGATGGGGCGACAGCCCCCGACACCGCCCCGCGAACTGCTCACGGCTCTTCACCACGAGCTCCTCCGCTACAGCAGAGGGCGCCTCGACGACGACATCGCCGCCCTCGCCGTACGCCTGCGTGAACCACAGGGCACGGAGTCCCGCCGCCTCGGGAGCCGAGAAAAAACTTCGGACGGCGATGTCGAGAACCTGTGACCGGCTCCGTCCCCGCCATGAACGCGACCACAAGGGGTCGCGCCAGCGAGGAGATCACGATGGCCAAGTACTTGCTGCTCAAGCACTACCGTGGCGCCCCGGCGGCGGTCAACGACGTGCCGATGGACCAGTGGACGCCGGAGGAGATCTCGGCGCACGTGCAGTACATGCAGGACTTCGCGGACCGGCTCGAGAAGACCGGCGAGTTCGTCGACGGCCAGGCCCTCGCGCCCGAGGGATCGTGGGTCCGGTACGACGGTGAGGGGCGGCCGCCGGTGACCGACGGGCCGTTCGCCGAGACCAAGGACCTGATCGCCGGCTGGATGGTGATCGACGTCGACAGCCACGAGCGCGCCGTCGAGCTGGCCGGGGAATTGTCGGCCGCTCCCGGGGCAGGCGGGAAGCCGATCCACGAGTGGCTGGAGGTCCGCCCCTTCCTGGCCGCGCCGCCCACCATCACGGAGTGACCCCACCCATGGACGAGGCCCTGCTGAGGAGCCTCACGCCGAGCGTGCTCGGCATCCTCGTCCGCCGCGGAGCGGATTTCGCGGCGGCCGAGGACGCCGTACAGGACGCGCTGGTCGAGGCGGTCCGCGTCTGGCCGGCCGAGCCGCCGCGCGATCCGAAGGGGTGGCTGGTCACCGTGGCCTGGCGCCGGTTCCTCGACGCGAGGCGGGCGGACGCCGCCCGCCTCCGGCGTGAGGGCCTGGTCGACGCGGAACCGGCCGCCGGTCCCGCGCCGTCGGCCGACGACACGCTCCGGCTCTACTTCCTGTGCGCTCACCCCTCGCTGACGCCCTCGTCCGCGGTCGCGCTCACGCTCCGCGCCGTCGGCGGGCTGACCACCCGCCAGATCGCCCGGGCCTATCTGGTGCCCGAGGCGACCATGGCGCAGCGCATCAGCCGGGCCAAGCGCACCGTCTCCGGCGTACGGTTCGACCAGCCCGGTGACGTGGCCACCGTGCTGCGCGTCCTCTACCTGGTCTTCAACGAGGGCTACTCCGGCGACGTCGACCTCGCCGCGGAGGCGATCCGGCTCACCCGGCAGCTCGCGGCCGCGATCGACCACCCGGAGGTGGCGGGGCTGCTCGCCCTGATGCTGCTGCACCACGCGCGGCGCGCCGCGCGGACGGCGTCCGACGGCAGCCTCGTGGCACTCGCGGAGCAGGACCGCGGCCGGTGGGACACCACGTTGATCGCCGAGGGTGTCGGGATCCTGCAGGCTGCCCTCGCGCGCGACCGGCTGGGTGAGTTCCAGGCCCAGGCCGCCATCGCGGCACTCCACGCGGACGCGCCCACCGCGGAGGAGACCGACTGGGTGCAGATCGTCGAGTGGTACGACGAACTCGCGCGCCTCACCGACAGCCCGGTCGTCCGGCTCAACCGCGCGGTCGCCGTCGGTGAGGCCGACGGGCCCCGCGCCGGCCTGGCGGCGCTCGCGGAGCTGGACGACTCACTGCCCCGCCACGCCGCGGTGGCGGCGTACCTCCACGAGCGCGACGGCGACCTGGCGGCAGCGGCCCGGCTGTACGCCGAGGCGGCGCAGCGGGCGACCAACCTCGCCGAACGCGACCATCTGACACGCCAGGCCGCCCGGCTCAACGCCCGCCGATGCCGCTGACGGGTCGCGCTCGGGATCTCCGGCTCCATCGGGACCATGGTTGCCCGCTCCGGAGACGGGCTCGTCCGGCTTGCTGCCGGCCGGGTTCGGGCGGGCCGTGTGGCTGATGCTTGCCTGCTGAGACCCCGGTTCCCCTGCCGCGGCTGCTGATCTACGCTCGCACGCATGTCACAACCCGTGAGGCTTCACATACTGATCACCACCCTTCCGGGCCGCGGCCAGGAACAGGTCGATGCCTATGAGCGACTCGCGCCGATCGTGCGGGCCGAGCAGGGGTGCCTGCAGTACGACCTGCACCGGGTGGCCGACGATCCGGATCGGTTCGTCCTCGTCGAACTCTGGGCGTCGCGGGATGCGTTGGCCGCTCACGATGTCACCGCGCACATGGTTGCCGCTGACGCCGCCAGCCCGGCGTTCAGGGCGGGGCCGGCCCAGGTGATCGAGATCGAAGCCGAACCGGTTGCCTGAGCTGCGACGCCACCGGGTCTGCACGCCCTCGCCTTTGCCCCGGTCGAGTTGACCGAGTGGACCGGTGTCCCCGCTGCGTCCACCGGGGCGGCGCCGCGCAGGCCGGCCGGGCCGGCAACGCCCGTGGACCGCTGATGCGCGGTCAGGGAGTGCGGCGGCGGCGTCGGATCAGGAAGCCGGCCCTGACGAGGACGAGGACGAGGACGAGAACGACGACGATGCTCGCCGCGACCGCCGTCATCCCGACCGGGAGCGGTGTCGCGGCGCCGGGTGGTGCGGTCGGCTTGGTGGTGCCGGTGACCAGGACCTTGATCGGCACCTCGTTGTCCGACGGCTCGGTGTCGCCCGGTGGGACCGGCACCCAGACCCGGCCCCGGGCACCGGGCACCGCGCGGTCGATGTGCAGGGCGAGCATGATGCGGAAACCCTGCGAGGGGCAGCGGACCGTCCGCGCCGTGAGGTCGTCGGGAGTGCACCAGCCCTCCTCCGACGGGAAGTTGCCCGGCTCGGGCGGAGCCGCCGGCGACACCCCCTCGGGCAGCTCCACCCGTACCTCGTCATGGGGCGCGGGAAAGCCGTCCGTGGTCGTGGGCAGCGGCACTTCCATCGTGGCGCCGCCTCCGACCCGGCCGGTGACCGTCGCGCCTTCGGGCCGGAAGAAGTACACCCCCACGGGCACTCCCGCCGACCTGAAACGGAGGCGTTCGACGGCACCGCCGGTCAGCGCGGCCGCGTCCGTTTCGCGCAGACCGAGCGCGCGCCCCGAACCGGTCGGCAGCGCGCGGTACTCGGCGACCTCGGCCGCGGACAGCTCCTCGATCGGCCGTACGGAGTAGTCGTACATGCCCTCGGCCCGGCAGCACTTCCGGTTCACCGCCCGGAACTCGCCGTCCACGGCGTACCCCTTGCCGGGGCTCAGTGGCCCTGGGAACTCGCACGAGACGGCGTCCCCGGGTTCTGCGTAGTGGCAGTTGCCGAAGGCGCGCGCGAAGGCCAGGTCCTGGCCCTCGTCGCGGGGCAGGGTGCTCACCACCGAGACGCGCAGGACCACCGTGCCGGGCGTCGGCCCGCCGGTGTTGACGAAGGCCGGTCGCAATGCGGGCGGCGCACCGCGGTCCGCCTCCGGGAGCGTCATGACCCCCGGGTACGGCCGGAGACGGAAGGACGGCACCCCGAGATGGATCCGCGTCCGGGCCGGCGGCGGGAGCTGCGCGCGGCCGGTGAAGCGCACCGTCACCGCACCGGCGTACCCGGGCGTCGCCGACGGGCGCGCCACGAGCAGGAACGGTACGTCGGGCAGCAGGCCGTTCGCACCGGGGTGGCAGGTGATCCGGTTCCCTTCGCGCCCGCAGGCCGCGTCCGTTCGTGTGACCGAGACGCTGTCCGCGACCTCGGAGAGGTCGTAGTCGGCCCTCAGACCCAGGTGCGGCAGGCCGGCCGGGAGGGGAGACACGACCTGGAAGAGGGCACCGCCGCCGGCGACGGTGGCAGCGGGGTCGTCGAACGGTACGAAGAGGTCCGCTCGCCGGCCTTCCAGCAACGCGGACGGGGACTTCGGTGGGGACGCGGCTGGGGACGCGAACGGTCGGCCCTGGGCTCCGAACGCCGGAGTCGGCACCAGGAGAGCCATCGCCAAGGCCGTGCTCCCGATGGCGGCCCGGACGGCCCGTACCGCGTACCGTGCAGGCCCGACGACCGCTGCTGCCACCGTGCTCCGCCCCCTGCCCGTCGCTCTCGTTGGTCCCGGCAGGCTTTCACAGCAGCCGGGCAGGCAGGCGGCCGGGGTGCGGGCGGTGGGCGGGGCCGGCCTGTGTCGGGTACGGAACGGGGCGTGCCGGCACGTGCGAAGCATGGCCCGCCGTGGATGCGGAAGGCCCCGGTGGCCGGGCCTGGGGAGGCCGGCCGCCGGGGCCTGCGTGTGTCGTGGTGCGGCGTGGGGTGTGCCGCGGGGTCACCGGTGTTTAGTACCAGTGGTTGGCCTGCCAGAAGTTCCAGGCGCCGACGGGGGAGCCGTAGCGGGAGTTCATGTAGTCCAGGCCCCACTT
>NZ_JBWKDJ010000021.1:0-111535 GCF_056436025.1 Streptomyces sp. NPDC043853 | reverse complement strand
CGCTCGAGGACGTAGTCGAGGAACTGGACGGCGGTCTTCTGGTCGCAGCGCGGGTAGATCCGCAGGATCCGCAGACGGGTGCAGTCGTCGATCGCGGTGAACTGGTAGTACTTGGCCCGGCGACGTGTCTTGGGGGCTTCGCCGGTGACCGGGGCCGGGGTCTTGCGCGCCGTGGCCGGGGCACCGACGGGCTCGATGAACTTGACGTCGATCTGAACCCGGTTGCCGGGCAACTGCTTCTCGTAGCGTGTGTGGCGCCGGTCGTGGCGCTTGTAGCGCTGAGAGGCAGGCAGCCGGTTCAGGTCCAGTCGTTTGAGGATGCGGTATACGGCCGAACAGGCGATGTCGATGTCGTGGTACCGCTTGAGGTACATCTTGATCTTCATCAGGCCGAAGTGGTAGTTCCGCCGCAGGTAGACGATCTTGTTGACGACGTCTGCCTCGGTGGCGTTCGGGCTGTGGTGCGGCGCGCTGGAGCGGTCGCGCAGCCCTTCGATGCCTTCGTCCTGGTAGCGCCGCTGCCACTTGTAGAAGCAGTTTCGGCTGATGCCGTAGTACCGGCAGGTCAGCGAGACATTCCCGGTGACCTCCTCGGCGTGCCGCAGGACCGCCAGGCGTCGCTGGGCCTGTCGGTCCTGCTGCTGTTGCTGTGAAGGGGGCATGGCAGATCTCCGTCACGATCGGAGACCCATGTGTAACCAACGTCCGGCAGTTTTATAACTAGGCACCGTCGCCGGCCCGGCTGTGGGCGAGGGCGCCGAACCGGTCGCTCTCGCCCGGCGCGGTGAACAGGCGCTTGGGCAGCACCAGGAGGCAGGTCCGGCGGCCCCGGCGACCCACCAGCACGTGCAGCCGGGGCGTCTCGTGATACCAGCGGACGTCGTCCCACGCGAGCCGCATCGACTCCTCGCCTCGGAACGCCGTGATGCCCTCCTGGTCCGCCACGGCCCGCTTCTCCTCGGCCGCCCGGCCGGTGCGGAAGCCGCGGGCGACCGCCCACCGCGGCAGGACCAGCAGCACGACGAGGCCGTACACCACCGCGATGCCGAGGGAAACGGGGCGCACGGTCAGGCCGTCCGGGGACAGTGACGTGCTCGCCGCGGCGAGCCAGACCGTGCCGAGAGCGGCCACTGCCCGCCCCCGCCGGAACAGGCCGGCGGCCTTGGCGGCCTCGACGTACTCCTCCCAGGTCACGTGGCCGGTGACGCTGAAGGATGCCTTGTGTATGTCGCTCACGAGGGCGGAGCCTATCCCTCCGCCTCCGGGGCGCTGTCCGGGACCGGAGTGCGGCGGGGAGAAGGGCCGGGACTCAAGCCGAGGACTTCTCCGCCAGGCCGCTGCCCCGGTGCGGCGTCGGGCGCGAACCGGATGTCTCCACCAGTTGGTCAGGTCCACGAGGAGATCGCAGTGCGGGTCGTCGAAGGACAGCTGTTGGTACTGCTCCTCCTCGATCAGGGCCGGGAAGGAGGCGATCAGCGCGGTGGGCGTTCCGGTGAAGCGGATCTCGACGCCGATGGTCCCGGGGTGGTCGGGCCGATGCACGTAGAGGCGCAACAGGCCGTGCCCCAGCAGGCGGACGCATGGGAAGGCACGGCTCCGCCCTGCGTCGGAGACTGGTCACCAGTCGCCCGCCTCCCGCCGTGACGTGGGCATGCGCTCTGCCCGGGGTGGGATGGCCGTGACCGATACGTTCCGCGGAGTGATCAACCTCGACATCCGGGACTCGGTGCCCGACTGGGCCCCGTACGAGCAGTCCAAGGCACCGGAGGGCTCGCCCAACGTTGTGTACGTCGTGCTGGACGGCGTCGGCTTTGGTGCCATGAGCTGCTACGGCGGGCCGATCGAGACGCCGAACACCGACCGGATTGCCGCCGGCGGGCTGCGCTACGCCCAGTGGCACACCACCGCGCTGTGCTCGCCGACCGGCTCGGCGCTGCTCACCGGTGGCAACCACACCACGAACGGCATGGCCTGCATCAGCGAGGCCTCCGTCGGTTTCCCCAATGCCAACGGTCATGTTCCGCAGCAGTGCGCCACCCTTGCACAGATCCTCGTCGAGCGGGGCTACAGCACGGGCATCGTCGGCAAGTGGCACCTGTGCCCGGAGGGCGAAATGAACCTCGCCTCCACCAAGCGCAACTGGCCCTCCTGGCCCGGCAGAAGGAGCTGGGTCTGGTTCCTGCCGACACGGAGCTGCCCCCGCTGAACCCGATCGGCACGCCCGAGACCCGTACCGCCCCGGGGGTGCTTCGGCGTTGTCACGAGTGTGGATCACGACACCTCCCGCCGGGACCGTCGAATGACCATTCGCCAAGTCCGGGACGTCCGCACTTACCGGCAGCTCATCCGCTGACCCGCACACGCGGACTCCACCTCAGGCCGCCGGTCTCGGCGCGGCAGCGACCCGGTCTTTGGCCGCCGGCCCGGTACGCCACTGGATCCAGAGAAGTGCCCCCGCTCCGCTGCCGGCCAGGACGAAGGTGGGCCGTTGGCCCGAGGGTGTGCCGGCCCTGCTGGTGGCTCCGGGCGGCCGGGCCTGCCGGGCGGGCCCGTCATTGCGACGAGCTGCTCCCAGGTTCACGCTCGCACCGGCACTCGGCAGTGGCTCGCGTTGCGCAGCCGAACGGGGACGGGCACGGCTGGCAGCAACAACGGGCCGATCTCGGTTCCGGTGTGGCGACTCGGGCCGTCCGTGCTGGTCAGCAGACCCACTGACCTGGCCGCGGGCCGCGTCCAGGGCCCGCGAGCGCCGGAACGGCTCAGGTCGTGAACGGGGCGGCCAGCGCGGCGAGGAGGGGGTGCGGGAGGTCCGGGCCGTCGGGCGGTCCCGGAGCACCTCGCAGGGGCCGACACCGCGTGCTGCGAGAGCCGGCCGCCGAGGTGGTGGTGGCGGGCAGTAGATCAGCGGCGGGCCCGGGAGCAGTTACCGGCCCCGCTGCAGCGGATGGAGCCGCCCGCCGGGCAGCCCGTATCTGGCCGTCAGTCGTCGGCGTGCCTCCCGGTGTTGGCGAGCATGGCGGCCAGGAGACGGATCGCATTGACCCGGACCCTCAGGCGTCCCGTTCGCGGCCGTGTTCGGCTGCCACGGAAGGCCCGCGTCCACGTTGAGGCACCCGGACCACGGTCAAGAGCCTTCAGGCAGAGCCCGCGAGCCGCGTCGCCGTGTCCGGACCGTTGTGGGAGGTGGTCAACGCCGTCCGGCACACCCTCGGCCCCTGCACTCTCGATGCGGCCTGGGCCGCCGACGGGACCGACATCGACGCCACGGACGCCAGCCCCCGCCCGCCGCGCCAGCGCCGGCCACCCGTACCCCCGCCCGCCCGCGGCACCGCCGGCGGGGAGGTACGGCTGGCCGCAGATCAACCGGCTGGCCGACGCGGTGGAGGTCCGGCCGGTCCCCGAGGGCGGCAAGACCGTCCACGTATACCTGACCGCCGGTCCCCTGAGCAGGCGACGCGCCGGCACGTCGTGCCCACTCGCCCGGTGCAGCAAACCCAACTGATGTGCCGGGAACGGGAACCGGAGTGATCGTGCCGACGTGAATGTCCGTGACTGGGCTTAGCGTGCACGGACAGAAGCAGGGGGCCGTTCACGCACCGACGCGTGATCCCGGACACACGCATGACGTGTGCCCGGTCAGGGCCCCACGGCTCGATCCTCAGGGGGGATCTTGACTACATCGCACCGCATGTCACCGCAGCGCAGACGGCTGCGCGCTCTGGCCGCCGGGAGCGTTCTCGCCCTGGCCGCCGGCGCCCTTGCCGCCGCGCCGAGCCTGGCCGCGCCGAGCCTGGCCGCGCCGGGCTCGGCCGTGCCGGGCTTGGCCGCGCCGGGCTCGGCCGTGCCGGCGCCGGCAGCGTCCGCCGTGACCGGAACGGCCCGCGGCCACGAGCTCCCGACCGTCGTCATGCCGGCCCGGGTCCCGGGCCGGGTGGCCGCTGCCGCCAAGCCGCGGCACGACGTCGACGGCGACGGCGTCAGCGACATGATCGTCATGGAGTACGACCAGGTCACGGCCGTCTACCTGTCGTCGATCAAGGCCTGGAGCGAATACACGATCTACAAGACCGACCCCGACCCCGAGGCCTCGTTCAAGGACCTGCTGCCGGTGGGCGACGTCGGCGGCACAACCAAGCCCGAACTCCTCTCGCTCACCTTCGACGGCGTGCTCACGCTCTACGAGGCGGGCGTGAAGAGCACCTCGGCGCCCCTGTGGTCGGGCCGCGGCTGGCAGATCTACAACCGCCTCATCGCCACCGGCGATCTGACCGGCGACCGCCGCCCCGATCTGCTGGCCCGGGACCCCGCCGGTGACCTGTGGCTGTACACCGGGACCGGGACGGTCAGCAAGCCCTTCAACTCCCGGGTCAAGGTCGCCTCCGGCTGGGGGATCTACGACCAGGTCGTGGGCGCCAACGACGTCGACGGTGATGGCATCGGCGACGTCCTCACCCGCACCCTGAGCGGCGAACTGTGGTTCCACAAGGGAGCCGGCAGCGCTACCGCCCCGCTCAAGCCCCGCGTCAAGGTCGGCACCGGCTGGAACACGTACAACGTGATCACCGGTTCGGACGACGGCGACGGTGACGGCAAGAGCGACCTGCTCGCGCGCAACCACGACGGCGTGGAGTACTGGTTCAAGTCGATCGGCGGCGGCAAGTTCGCCGCACCCGCCTACTTCGGCAGCGGCTATGAACTCAACAAGTTCATCGTCGGTGCGGGCACCACGTCGCTGTTCGGCAAGGGCCAGAACGTGATGACCCAGTCCGACAACGTCCTGGTCAAGTACCACGCCCTGGCCAACAGCACCTACTACTCACCGCCGTACCAGGCGGGCAAGGAGGTACCCGGCTCCCGCAACACGTACGCCACGGGCCTCAACAGCCACAACCACGCCAGCTACGTGCAGAACATCGGCACCGACCTCTACGTCCGCGGCGTGAAGGTCAGCACGTCGTGGAACTACACCATGACGGCCGGCCCCGGTGACCTCACCGGCGACGGCAAGGGCGACCTGGTCAGCCGCGACTCCGCAGGCGTCCTGTGGTTGCACCCCGGCGACGGGCTGCCGTACACGAAGTTCGGTACCCGCATCAAGGTCGGCACCGGCTGGAACGGCTACAACACCCTCGTCGGCGCAGGCGACTACTCCGGCGACGGGCGGCCCGACCTGCTCGCCCGGGACGCCGCCGGCGGCCTCTTCCTCTTCAAGGGCACCGGCACGGCCAGCGCGCCGTTCGCTGCCCGGGAGCAGGTCGGCAGCGGCTTCAACCAGTACGACACGCTGTTCGTCCCGGGTGACATCAACGGCGACAGCAAGGGCGACCTGATGGCCCGGCTCCCGGGAGGTGACGTGTACACGTACACCTCGACGGGCAAGACCGGCACCGCGACCTTCGCCCCCCGGGTGAAGTTCGGCACCGGGTGGAACATCTACAAGAACATGCTCTGACCCCTGCGGCCCCGGGCCGCCGAGAGCGACGGCGCGGGCCCGCCCGCCGGCCCCGGCCGGCGACCGGGCCCGCGCCCGCAGGCTGAGGCCACCGGCGCGGCAGTGATGCACATCGTCGAGACCCACCAGGGACTTACTGAACTGGAGCGCGGTGTCATGGGAGCCACGCCGGACGGGTATGGACGAGATCGACATGCTGGAGATCTGGGGCCTGACAGGACCGTCGCTTCGACGAGGCGCCGACGACGCCATCGCGGGCGTCCGTTCCCGCTCCGCCTACCCGAGGCCGCTGAGACGGAGAGCGTCCCTTATCCGGCCGAGCTTCGCGGTCGTCTCGGGGGTACGCTCCTGTGTCTGTTCGGCGAGTTGGATGGCATCCTCGATCTCGCTGAGCTTCGCGGCGGGCAGGACACCCACCGGCTCGATCAGGTCGCCGCGGGACACGGTGGTCAGCCACGTACAGGGGATGAATCCCGGGCGCGGGAACGCGATCCGCAGCACACCTTCGAAGGGCAGTCCTTCCATGCCACCCACAGCCACTTCGACGCCCAGACTACTGATGTCGACGCCCGCCGGGGCGACGATCTGCATCACCCGGATCCCGGACGCGGTGTCTCCCGACAGAAGTACGGCCAGCCGCCGCTCGTCGAACTCGACCCACCAGACTTCACCACGTCGCACAAGTCCTCCTGATACAAGACGGCGGGTGGACGCACACACCCTGCGCTCGGGTACCGGGCGATTCCCGCTTTGTTGAGGTTGCGGGCGAGCGCCGAGGGTCAGCCCAGGGAGAGCCAGCGGATGCCGAGTTGTTCGACCTCTATGGCCTCCGCTTCGTTCAGCGGCTCCCGCCCGGTGGCCTTGCGCAGGAAGCGTGTCCGGCTCCACCCCAGTTCGTCGGTGGCCACGGCGTGTTCCGTGCCGAGGAGCAACTCCGTCACGACGTCGCCGGCGGCCGAGGTCAGCCAGGGCTTGCCACCAAGTGCGTCGGCGAGGTCGAGACCGTGGACGGCGACCTCCACCACGCGGGTGAGGAGGAACTCCGACAGGAGCATGGCGTCGCCATGACGTGTTCGTACGGTCCGGCCATCCTGCTGGACTCGGCACAGCCTGTCGACCCGCTGCCAGGTGGCGGCGAAGTCCTTGGCGAAGGCGGCGCCATCGGCCGACCGGGCCGCACGGTCCTGGGCCAGTGCGATCCGGCTGTCGTTGGTCCGGGGGGAGAAGCGCTCGTCCGGGCGGTAGTACTCCGCTGCCGAGATCTCCGGCTCATGGGGTGCCGGCGCGTCCAGCATGTCCGGTAGCCAGTCGATCACGACGCATACGTGCCCCAACAGGTCGAGCACGGTCCAGGGGGAACAGCGTGTCGGAAGGTCCCACTCGGCCTGGGAAAGCCCTGACACGGCATCGGTCAGGGCCCCGGCTTCCTGACGGAAGGCTTCGAGCACTCGGTCTTGATTCACGCTGGTGATGTTACTGATCACCATCGGACAGGCTCCTGTCGGTCATGCGATCGTGGCTCGATGCACGTGGTTCTTCACGGCGGGGACCGGTGAGCTGGCATCGGTCGTTCCGCCGGGGCCAGCGCTTCCGTCCTGGAGGGCGGCGCCGTCCCCGTCAGGGGATCCGCGGTGGAGAGTTCGACGACATCGTGTCAGCGGGTGGGGCAGTTCGAGCGGCGGGTGATGCGGTGCGACAACCTCTACCCGCTGCGCTTCCGCGTAGGCTGAGGCGACCGCGACGAGTGGTCGATCGCGATCCGGCCGCGAGCGTGGTGCGCGAGCTCGGCGAGGCGGCCATGGGCCGGGGCTCCGGGGTGCTGCTTCAAAGTCCATCCCCCCAAGGCTCCCGCCCAGGAGAAGCGCGCCGTTTCTGGCGCCGCATCACCAGGTTCTCAGGGGTGTTCGCGAAGTCATGGGAGCCATGGCCGCAGGCAGGCGATGGGCTCCCATGGCCCGGTAGTCGCGGGCGTGCGACGTCCACGCGGCGTCAAAGGCGGGCCGCACCTGAATCGGACCGACCGGGGTAGTGGGATGCTCGTCCTCTTGTCCGGCGGAACCTCATTCCCTACGCTGCGGGACCATGACTCGCCAGGCGCGCCCCGCGCTCGCTTCGGCCCATGCCATCATCACCGGCGGATCCAGCGGGATAGGCCTTGCCACGGCGCGCCTGCTGGTGAGCCGTGGATCGGCGGTGTCCCTTGTCGCGCGAGGCCGCGACCGACTGGAGGCTGCGGCGGCCGAACTGCGGTCCGTTGGTGGCACGGTGGCTTTCCGTACGGCCGACGTCAGTGACAAGGAGGCTGTGGAGGCCGCGTTCGCGGACCTGGAACACGAGCAGGGAAGGCCGTGTGACGTGCTGGTCACTTCGGCGGGCGTGGCCCGCCCCGGGCACTTCCTCGACCTGCCGGACGACGTGTTCCACGAGATGATGACGGTCGACTACTTCGGAACTCTGCACTGCCTACGGGCAGTTCTGCCGGGCATGAAGCAACGCCGTCACGGAAGCGTCGTTGCGGTCTGCTCAGCAGCCGGGCTGATGGGCGTCTTCGGATACAGCGCCTACGGACCGGCGAAGTTCGCGGTCCGCGGTCTCATGGAATCCCTGCGAGCGGAGATGGCTCCGTACGGAGTGCACGCGGCAATCGTGTTCCCGCCCGACGTGAACACACCTCAGCTCGTGGAGGAGAACCGCTGGAAGCCGGAGGAGACGAAGGAGATCGCGGGCACCATTCGGCCGCTATCCCCCGAGAGAGTGGCAGCGGCGATCGTGGCGGGCGTGGAACGCCGTCGCTTCGTCATCTGTCCGGACGTCGGAACACGGGTACTGGCCCGCTTCGGGGGCGTGCTTGCCCCCGTACTCAACGCCGAGTTCGACCGACGGGTGAGAAGGGTCAGGCGCCAGGGGGGCCGGACCCGCAGCGACTGAACCGCGTGCGGGTGATCCGGGCGCGCCGCCCCGCCGTGCGCGGCTCCACCTTCTCCCCTTGGTCACCCAACGTGTTTATCCGGAGCCGATTCGGTAACAACATGTAGTGACAGGCAGTCAATACCCGACGAAAGGCAGGAAGATGAATCTCGCTACCGTGCTCATCCTCGTCGCGGTCTTCGTACTCGTCGGCCTTCTGGCCGCGGCCCCCAGCGCCCCCGTGCGACGCAACCCCTCCCCGGGCCGTCGGCGGAGAACGGGCCACCGCCGGTCGGCCGGTCCCCGGCCGACCGGGCTCCCCCGTCAGCGGGGAATCACACACCAGGCGCGCTGAGGGCCGGCGCGGACGGCGGTCGCGCGCTCGCGGACGCGGATGAGCAGCGCGACGGGACGCCCCCGGTCCCTGACCTCCCGGATCGAAGACGGCGTCGTAGTCGTCCGGCTCCACGTCCTCGAGAGCGATCGGGTGCCGCAGCTCGCTGATGCCCTGAAGAGCTGCGGCTACCTTCTCGGCACCTTCCTGACCCTGTTGAACTCGGGCGCCAGGCTGGCCTTGTCCACGGTCGGGACGACACCGTCCGGGGTCGCGACGGTGATCCGGTGCCCCGCCGCGGTGAGCGAGTCGTAGGTGAGTGTGTCGTACGGGCGACCGCTTCCTCGGCCCAGAAGCCGGTGGGTTGGCGGGTACCGTCCGCCAGCGTCCAGTAGGTCGCGCCGGTGACGACGAAGTGGATGTTCGACAGGGTGAGGGCTCTCCGCTCTCTCCGCAGGCGGGCCGCACTGGGACCTCGAGGGTGGGACTCGACTACGGACGCCCCCACCACCGGCAGCAGTCGCGAAAACGCACCCCCGCGCCTTCCTCATCCCACGGCGAGGCCCGACAGCGCACTCACCATCATGAACCGGCGCCGGCGCCGGCGGCGCGGGCCGCCGGCCCGGCCGCGCGAATCGACCCGGGCACGGCCGACAGTCCTGGTGCCGCCGCCCGGCAGCCTGGCCTCGGGTCACCGCCCGGGCACGGGAGCGCCACGGCGACCGAGGCGTTCCGTGCCGGGGCTCGCCGACTGGTCCGTCAAGCACCTTCCTCCAGCACGGCGCTGATCAACTGCCGCTGGTTATCGGTGAGGTGCGGCTCGTGCAGGTCGATGACCTTGCCGTCGACCTGCACGACGTAGTGGTAGCCATCGGCCGACGGTCGCTGCTCGGTTGTGCGGTCCTCGCCGAGCGCCTGTTCGGCCAGCAGCTCCAAGTCCGCCCGATCGGGTCGGCATTCCGTGTCGACGGCCGCCTGGCGCTCGCGACCCGCGAACCCACCCGTACGTGCCACGGTGATCAGCATGCTGGAACCTCCTTGTCGGTGCCTGCCACTGGCCCACCACCGGTCGTGCGACTCGGCGGCAGCGGCGGCTGTGTAGGTCATCTACGCGTTTGCCCCGCCATCCCCGGCCCGGACACCCCGCCCGGCTCTCCCGTGCCAAGTCGGCCGAAAACGTGCCCACGCGAGGGCGCAGGGGTCGGCTTCGCCCCACCGTCCAGCGCGTCTGGGTGCCCGTGCGGTACGGGCCCTGGGCCGCACCTGCGGTCCGTTCCGCAAGTGGTGGCGCTCTGCCGGCGCGTGGAGGAGGCTGATCCCAGTGGCCTGGCCGCCAAGATCCACCTTGCGGTCGACCAGGCAAGCCTTAAGCCGATGTCGCTTGTATTCAAGGCCGGGCACGAGCGGGAGCCGCTCACCCCGTCCGCCCGTCATCTTCAAGGGGGTTGGGTTGCCACAGACCCGACACCCCTTTCGCTCTTCACCCCCGAGGTCCGAAGAGATCCATGGTCGACACCGTCACCTCACTGGCCACCCGTCATCACGAAGTGCTGGTGGAGCTCCTGACCAAGGGACCCGCCGTCGCGGGTACCAGGGCCTCCACGACGTCATCGCGCGTGCCACGGCGCTCGGCCCTGACGTGCGTGGCTCGCGGCTGCGGGCCACGCGGACCTCGGTGGTCTGACATGCGCCCAGGGGCAGACGGAAGTGGCTTGCCTTCGCCGGCACCGCCCAGGCGGACACCGTGCCCAGCGGCAGACTGCCGCCCCTCCGTCCGCCGCTGTGGCGGACTACTGCAACTGGGACCCCGACCGGTCCGCCGGCAACGTGAGCATGCGCACCACCAAGGAGACCCGACTGAGGTATGGGCCGGCTGCGTCCTGCGGCTTCACCGGGTGGACCGACGGGGAGGTGGCCAAGAAACTGTGTGCCGTGTGCAAGGCCCGTAACAGCTCGGGCAACCTCTGGGACTACGTCGCTCCGGAGGAGTCTTCCTGGCGGCCGGCTGGATCTACTCGGGCAACTCAACGTTGGGTCGGGAACGATTCCCAACTGCTGAACAGGTTCGGGCAGCGGTGCATGAACCTCCCTGACCGGCCCGGTGCTCCTCGCGGTGCGGGCAGAACGCCGCCACCCTTGGCGGCCCCGTCTCACCCTTCGTGCGACACGCTTTGTCGTCAGGGCATTCCGTGTATCTTCACCTGGTTCAACATCCAACCAGGGGAGGACCCTACGTGAAGAAGACCTTTGCCGTCGTGGCCGGCGCTGCGGCCGTGGCTGCCCTCTCGGCTGTCCCGGCGCAGGCGGCCGAGTACTCCTCGGCGCTGAAGATCAGCGGTATCCAGTACGACGCCCCTGGCCGTGACTCCAACAGCTGCACCACCGGGAACACCGCCGCAGAGTACGTCGTCATCAAGAACTACTCACGCGGCACCGTCAATCTCAAGGGGCACACCGTCAAGGACGCCGTTGGTAACGCCTACACGTTCAAGATCAACCACTACCTGGAGCCCGGGGACTTCGTGCGCCTGCGCGGGGGCCGCGGTACCGAGTCCGACGCCGGGAACGTCGCCTACCGGGGCAGCTGCAACTTCATGTGGAACAACGACAAGGACACCGTGAAGCTGTACAAGCCCGGTGGCGCCTACGGCGACACCCACGCCTACAGCAAGGCTGCCAACGACCGTGACGGCAACGGCTACATAACCTTCCACGGCTGAGCGGCAGAAAGGAAGCCCCGCTGCCGGCTCCGAGCCGGCAGCGGGGACTGCGTCAGAGGGCGTTGATCGCGCCGCTGCCCAGGCGGGGTGGTGCCCGAAGGCCGGCGGCAGACAGGCGGACCCCACCCCTGGTCAGGTAGCGGGCTCGCCCCGGCCGCTGTACCCGCCCGCTCCGCGCCCCCGGATCATCTGCCGCCGCCTCGGTAGCCGCGGACCACCAACGGCCGAGGCATCGACCAGTTCGAAGTCCAGCTGGACCTCCCGCCCTGCCCGTCGGGCTCGCCTGGTACCCCCGCCACGACGCCGACCCGGCACACGTCTGGCTGCGCGCCTGCGCCCGCGAGCTGCTGCCCGCCTGAGCTCACCTCCGCTCGTGCGAGGTGATGCGCGCATCCGTGCCGGGCTTTGGAGGGCCCCCCGACCCCATTCGGTCAAGCCCTCCGCTCTGGTTCGCCGCCCCAGATGGGATGCTCCGTCCCTTCGTTTCGCTGTGTCTCAGGGAGAGTCCGACCCAGGCCAGGGTCCCTCCACGGCGGCCCCGCAGTCGCTCGGAAGGTGTGCGACGACGAGCGCGGCAGCCTCCTGGGGTGTGGCAACCTCGCCGAGGAGTGCGGCAGAGTCGCCCGCATACACCAAATAGGCCCCTGTTCCGCCGGCTATGCGGGGAAGGTCGTTGCTCCACGGGAAGTGCGTGTTCCGGTGGAAGGTCAGGCAGCCGTGGCTCGGGAAGGGGAACAGCCTGCGCAGACGCGGCTCCGAGAACGCGGCTTCGATCACCGCAGGATCCCCGCGGCGGGCCTCGGGGTGACGCTCCACCAACATGCGCCAGGTCTTCTCGACCACGGTTTCCGTACTCATGTCATCGATCATCGGCGGTGGCACCTGCCGGAGCAATCCTCGTCCGTGCCGGGGGAGGGGTCGGTGTGCCGTGGCCTGCAGCACTGCCGTCGTTTGGCTCCGTGTTGGCGTGCGGATCCGCCTCGGTGCCTCGGGTGGTCGGCACGGGGGCCGCACTGTCGGCGCGGGCTTGATGGCGACGGCCCGGGACGGTCTCCTGGCGTCGACGCCTTCACTCCTCGGCCGAGATGAGAGCGAGTTCCGATTCGAATCCGGACATCAGCGCGGCGAGTGCGAAGTCGAACCGCGCCTGGGCTGCGTCCTCGCCCAACTCGCGGGCGGCGCCGACCAGCAACGGGTACGCGTCCAGGTCCAACGAGGCCAGACTGTCGGCCCCGCCGACATTGCCCGCCTGCGCGGCGGCCTGCCCGACGACGAAGCCGGTCAGTGAGTAGAGGACGTCCAGCGTTCTGGGCAGAGGGAAGCCCGCCTAGGCCGTTTCTTAGGGATCACCTCGCGGTCCAGACGTGGATGGCCGCGAGGTGGAGAGAAACGGCCTAGCGCCGGGGTGCTCGTCCAGGGGGTCGCGCCCAAGGCGACGCAGCCGCCGACCGTCTTCGGAGCGGTGCGCGTGGGCGGCAAGGTCACGGCAGTCGTGGGCACCTGGACGCCCGCCCCGACCTCGTACGCCTACCAGTGGCGGATCGACGGAGCGCCCATTGCGGGAGCCACCGGGGCGAGCTACGTCCTGCCCGCGTCGGCCCCGGGCAAGAACCTCACGGTGACCGTGACGGCCCACCGCACCGGGCACCAGAGCGGGACGTCCACGTCGGGCTCGTACAAGGTCACCAAGGGCCTCGCGCCCAAGGCGACGAGGGCCCCGGACGTCACGGGAACGGCCAGGGTCGGGAACGTTCTGACGGCGAACCCGGGCACGGGGACGCCCGCCCCGACCTCGTACGCCTACCAGTGGTACGCGAACGGGCAGGCCATCGCCGGGGCGACCGGGACGACGCTCAAGCCGGCTGCGGCCCAGCGCGGGAAGCGGATCACCGTCAAGGTGACCGCGCACCGCACCGGCCACGACTCCGGCACCGCCACGAGCACCGCGACCGGGACGGTCGCCTGACCCTTCCCGCGCAACAGCGCAAAGCCCCGGAGCGGCGGTGACCACACCACCGCTCCGGGGCTTCTTCGTCTGATGCGCCAGGCACAGGCTCCGGCCCTGCAGCGACGAGAGCTCTCGGAGAGTCTCGAAGATCGTGATCGGCCGCAGCTCGCCCCGCGCGTCACGGCTGTCAGAGGGCCTGCACCGAACAGCAGGACACCACTACCGGTTCGGTGCCGCCGGGCCGACCTCCCCTAGCGTCTTCCACAGCGTGGCGAGTGCGAGCAGCTGTGCCAGGAAGAACGCCACCGAGGCGAATCGCATCCGGTAGACGTAGGCGACGAGACTGGCGTTGGTCGGCCAGTAGCGCCGCTCGCCCTGAAAGGTCTGCAGGTCCATCACGAGCCCCGTGCAGGTCATGACCGAGCCGAACGCGGCGATCTCGCCGATCACGCTCGGTGTGGTCTCTCCCAGGGCCTGCGCGATGAGGAAGTCCGCGGCTGCCGGGACGGTGAAGGCCAGTGCGACGAAGATCGCCTTCGTCGGCCCGTGACGGCCCGGCAGGTCACGCCACAGCGCCCCGAGGAAGAAGCCTCCGACGATCCAGGCGACTTGCCAGAAGAAGATCGAGGCCATGATCCAGAGGAATCCCGCCGCATCCTGCGTGGTCACCGTCCAGGAGTAGCCCTTGACCGCCTCGATCCAGTACAGCAGGCCGGTCACGGGCAGCCCGATGAGACTCGCGTTGACCGCCCCTCTGCGAGCGTTGCCCCACCACGTGGACATGGGGCCACAGGCGAAGGGCAGGTCGGCCGGCCTGACTCCTTCCGGCAGTGCCTGGTCCAGCCGGTCGATCTCGGCTTCGATCGACTCCTGCTCCGCGGAACGCTCCGACGGCTTCACGGCGTTGAGATGGTGCAGCCGCGCCTGGAGCTCCCGGAACCGGCGGGCGAGACGCAGTACGTCGGCCCTGTCGGTGTGTGAGATCACCTTCCCCAGCGGTGCATCGTCGGCGAAGGGCTTCTCCAGTACGGAGACAGAAGAGCCCAGGGCGAGCACTCCCCAGGTCGTGCACAGGCACAGCAGCAGGGTGAGGGCATAGGCGGAAAAGCCGTAGTAGGACGTATCGGGCGCGAGGGTGACGGCGAAAAGCACCAGGAGGACGAACTTCTCCGCCGAGCTCGGTGTGAACGACGCCTTCTCGTACTGTTCGACCCGACAGACCCGCAACACCCCCAGCAGGGCCAGCGAGGCCATGAAGGAGACGATGTACAGCAGTGGATCCACGACTGTCACGGGGAAGGACCACCACCACGAGTCGAGCGTCAGTGCCCAGAAGATCTCAAAATCAGGCCCCCGCGGGTCGGCGAGCCAGCTGACCCGGTCCCAGTGGCGTTCAAAGGCGAGATATCCCCAGAGGACGGTCATCATCGCCGCCGCAGCGGCGGCGCAGACCATGACCCACGACGGGATCCGTGCCTCTTTCATCAGCAGGATCCGTTGGGACGCAGCGATCACACCGAGCCAGCATACGGCGATCAGTGCAGTGCAGGCCGTGGCTGCGGTCCAGCCCGGAGGGGCCAGGGGGTAGTCGGCAGTGGGCAGCACCGTGAGCTCAAGGACCTCTGCCAGCACATAGCAGCCAGTCACGCCAAGGACGAGCACGTACACACAGACACGAAGGCGCTTCGGAAGAGCGCCGAGCCGGCACAGCGCAAGCCCGAGGAACGCCAGGATGAACACCGCCGCTGTCGGCCAGTAGTCGGCCTCCCAGTGCATCAGCTGCTGCAGAACCCCGAAAAGGGTGTCACCGAGGTAGGTGAGCAAGCCCAGGAACACCAGAAGTAGCGCCCACCACCGCAGAAACTGCAGCGCCTTCGACTGCTCCGGCATCGGTTTACCGACCAGGCTGCGCCTCAGCCGTCGCCCCGCGACCAGCAACAGCCCGCCCGTGGCGACGTAGAAGAACGCAGCCGATGCGCCGTAGCCGCCCCATGCCTCCCATGCCCGCCAATCGGCCTCGACCGACGTCGTGATGAAGTTCCAGTGCTGTGCCGGAGGCGGGCGGAAAGTGACCGTGGGAAACTTCTTCGGCTGTTTGTGCTGCCAGCTCAGCTTCGTGCCGCCTTCGCCGAAGGCCGGCGGGGGATCGGCCGTCACGGCTCCCGGCCCGCCCAAGCTGACGTGCACCTTGTCCCAGCTCGCGCCCTTGAGGGCCGGGGAGGGCTGCAGCGCGATGCGCCAGTCGCCCTTCCCGACTGTCAGCCTCCAGGGACCGACAGCGACGACAGACAGGGTCTGGACCCACGTGGCTGCCTCGTAGTGCACCTTGACCCACTGGCGGTCGGCCTTCACGGTCACCGGCTTGAACCGCCACTCGTCATCCCGGAAGTCGTTTCCCTCTCCCAAGGGCTTCCCCACCAGACACGCCAGCGCGGTGCGGTAGGCCGGCGAGTGGACGTCCAGGAGCAGTGCGGGGGCATGTTTCCACACGGTGGGCAGGCTCATGTCCAAGGTGCTCGTGAACAAGCTGTAGTCGTTGCCGCGGTGTTCGAACTCAGCCCGTGCCGTGACCTTGGCGTCCTTGAGTTGGTCGGCTCGGCAACCGGTCGAGGTGCTTTCGGCAGCGCCGGCCTGCCCCGCCAGGGGGAGTATGAGGCAGAGGGCCAGCAGCACATTCAGAAGGCGCGGTGCGGACCAGCTGGGACGGATCACCGCCCCAGGATCCTCCCGGCGAGACGCGCACGACGCCGTGCGACACGTCAACACACCAGCGGAACCACTCCAGCGGCCGAGGGCCGGTGGTCACTTCCCCAGGCGTGTGAATCGACGGCCCGCCACCGCCTCCGCTGCTGTCCCCGGAGCTGCCGCCGGCAATGGTCGTGGTGTCGATCGCCGAGTCGGCGGCACTGCCACCGCCAGTGACAGTGACCGTATTGACGATGCTGCAAGGAGAGTTGGCGGCGACGTTCACGGTCACGCTGGCAGTGAACACCGAGTGTCCGCCTTCAACATCAACTAGCCGCAGTACGTGCCGGCGCCTTCGACTTTGGTCTGGGTTGGGCCGGGCCACGCGTCGGCGGGCGCTTTCCCAGGCTCGGTGTACCTCGGGTGGGATGCGGCCGAGGCGGGGCACGTCGTAGGCGTTGTTCCGCGCCCAGGCTCGGGGTGCCGCAGTGTGGGCGAGGGCTGCGGAGTGCCGGCCGTGTCGTTCAACCGCCTTCGCGACCGACGGCGCCACCGTGTGAGGGGGAGAGCTCCGACGAGTGCCACGGCGACGGGTACGGCGCCCTGGGGCACGGTCGGCTTGGCAGCGAGAACATCGAGGTCCGCCTGGTGAAAAGTGGCGGGCACCGGCAGTGTGGCCCAGCGGGTGACCGGCCAGGCCACGGTGAAGGCACGGCCGATCACGTTGTCCACTGGAACAAGGCCGTCGCCGGGTTTCTGCAGCTGGTGGTAACGAGAGTCCAAGGAGTCGTTGCGGTGGTCCCCCATCACCCAAAGCCGGTCCTTGGGAACCTTGACCGTCCCGACCGGGTAGTCGTCGCACGATGTCGAACCGGGGTAGATGTACGGCTCGTCCAGCGGCACTCCGTTGACCTTCACCGGACTGCCGGCGTTGCACTCCACGGTGTCGCCACCAACCGCGATCACGCGCTTGATCAGAGTCTTGTCCGATGACGGCCGCAGGCCCACGAAGCTCAGTACGTTCTGCGCGCCGCGCAGAACCGCGTTGCTCTCATTCGGGGCCGGTTCCGGGAGCCAACCGCCGGGATCACGGAAGACCACGACTTCCCCGCGCTGCGGCTTGTTACCGAACCACGGAGTCAGCTTGTCCACCAGGACTCGGTCGCCTTCCTGCAGGGTGTTCTGCATCGAGGCCGAGGGTATGGAGAACGCCTGCACCAAGAACGTCTTGATCCCCAAGGCGAGCAGCAGGGCGAT
This sequence comes from Streptomyces sp. NPDC043853, assembly GCF_056436025.1. Classification (NCBI taxonomy): domain Bacteria; kingdom Bacillati; phylum Actinomycetota; class Actinomycetes; order Kitasatosporales; family Streptomycetaceae; genus Streptomyces; species Streptomyces sp. NPDC043853. The sequence continues at coordinate 94,232 of NZ_JBWKDJ010000021.1, read as the reverse complement.
GGTTGCCAGGAGCAGCAGCTCGGCCCACCAAGGGCGCTTCGCGCGCGGAGCACCTGTCGGCTCACTCCGCGCAGTGCCATCGCCGGAGTTCGTGTCCCGGGACGATCGTCCCGGGAACCGGAAGATGGCACCCGCACCTCCCATGGGCCGGCCGAACTTGCCGGCCACTCCGCCGAGTCCCCGGCGCACAGTCGCCTCCTTCGAGCTCATCTGCTGATTTCCTTTGCGCGTCTGGACCACTGGACCGACCGGCACGTGGCCACTGGACGTCAGTGGCCCAGTTGGCCAACTGTAGGAAAGTGATCATTCGCCAGGTGTAAAGGTCAGTGTGGCGTCCCTGGACGAGCATCCGAGAGGGTGGGAAGGGACCGCCACCGACGACGCGGTCCGGCTGCCCGCCACGCTCCTCCGGCCCATTGCGGCAGCCGACGTGGTCGAGGTGCCGGCCGATGTCGCCACCGCTCCTCCGCTCGGCGGCACGCTCGATGTCGCGGGCCCCGAGGTCTTCTCCGTGGACGAGCTCGGGTGCCTCACCGTGTCCGCCCGGCAGGACCGGCGCGTTTACGCCGACGCGGCCGTGCCGGCCGGGTTCCCGCTCGTCGACACCGGGACCACCGCCAAGGGGGCGGTCTTGTACACGCACCAGCCCGCCCCGGGCCGGCCGCGTTCGGCTCGTACGGTCCGGGCAGACCCTTTTCCACGAGCCGCTTGGCGCCGGGCGGGAGGTCCCTCAGGGCTGCGTGAGCCTGGGGATGTCCTCGTCGGTGAGGAAGTGGACATGGCGTAGTTCGGCGGGTGCCAGCGGGCCGAGGCGCAGCAGAGACTCGTCGAGCCGGACGCTCTGCCAGAACTCCGCTTCGGTGGCCGCGGTCCCCAGGACCGTCCACGGCGCGCCGTACTTCGTCTGCGCCATCCACACCGCGAGGGGGCGGTGGCCGGGCCCGAAGAGGTCGTCACCAACCGGGTCCTCCTGCATCTCGGCGACCACGCTCGACGTGTGCGGGTGAGCGCACACGGGCTGCAGGTGCCGCTGCTGCCACTGGTCGCGGAGGTGTTCGGCCGCCGCGTCGGCGACGCGGTCGACGGCGTCCAGGGCCCCCTGGTCGGCATTGGACGCGGCCGGCCGCACCACGCGCACGAGCAACTCGCGTCCGCACGGCTGGTAGCGGAACACTCTGAAGATCGTGATCGGGGCGCCCATAGACCGTATTGTGCCCTCTGTCGTTCCTCCGGCAGCCGGGAGCGTTGTACACCCGTAGGCGCGACCTGGTCCTGTGTCAGGTGGCGGGGCGGGCGCCGGGAGTGTGGCCGAAGGTACGGCGGAAGACGTCGATGAAGGTGCTGGCGGAAGACCAGCCGCAGCGGTGGGCGACCGCGGTGACGGGGATGTCGTCCGCCAGGAGGATCAGCGCGTGGTGGAGCCTGATCTGAGTGCGCCACTGTAGGTAGGTGAGGCCGAGGTCGTCGCGGAGGCGGCGGGAGAGGGTGCGGGCGCTGGCGCCGATCTGGCGTCCGAGGTCGTCGAGTGAGCGGTTGTCGGCCGCGTCGGCGCGCAGGATGTCGTGCAGTTCGCGGAGCAGAGGGTCGGTGGGGACCGGCAGGTGTAGCGGCTGTTCGGGGGAGAGGGCGAGCTGGTCGAGCATGACCGCGCGCAGGCGCAGGCGCAGGCGCAGGTGGGGTGGGCTGTCGTTGTCGGGGTCGCGGGTGTACGCGACGATGAGTTCGCGCAAAAGGGGGCTGACGGCGAGGACGGCGGGTTTGTCCAGGCCGAGGGGGTTGTCGGTGGCGGGCAGGCCAACGAGGTGGAGGTCGAGTTCGCCGTGTGCCTGATGCTGGTGGACGGTGCCGGCGGGGATCCAGAGCGCGCGGGTGGCGGGGGCAACCCAGGAACCGGCGTCGGTGGTCACCGCGATGGTGCCCCGGCCGGCGTAGACGATCTGGTGATCGTCATGGCGGTGCGCATCGATCTCGCCGCCGGAGGCCAGGCGCTGGGTCCGGGTCGGCGCAACGGATTCGTGGCGGACTTTCTGCATCACCTGTCAATCTACCGAAAGCGCGACACCGTGTGCTTCTCCCAGCATGGGAGGGTGCGAAGGAATACATCGATCTCCCTGCTGGCCGTGGGACACGCCTGCGTCGACATCTACCAGGGCGCCGTCGCAGCGCTGATCCCGTTCTTCGTGGCCGAACGGGACTACACCTACGCGGTCGCCTCCGGCATCGTGCTGGCCGCGTCCCTGCTGTCGTCAGTGGCCCAGCCGGTGTTCGGGGCGCTCACCGACCGGCGGGCGATGCCGTGGCTGCTGCCGGTCAGCACTCTGCTGGGCGGGGTGGGCATCGCGCTCAGCGGCCTGAGCGGCTCCTACGAGCTCACCCTGTTCTTCGTCGCCGTCTCCGGGATCGGGGTGGCCGCCTACCACCCGGAGTCGGCCCGCGTGGCCCGGCTGGCCAGCGAAGGCAGTCACAGCGCGATGGGCTGGTTCTCCCTGGGCGGCAACATCGGCTTCGCACTTGCCCCGCTCATGGTGTCGGCCGTGATCGGACACGGCTCCCTGCGCTGGACGCCCGTCCTGGTCCTGCCCGCGCTCGCCGGCGCCGCGCTGTGTGTGCCCGTGCTCCGGATGCTCGCCCGGCCCGAGGCCAGCGCGTCCAAGACGGAGGCACCGCGGGGCGCCGATGATGTGGCCTCGTTCGTGAAGCTGTCCCTGGCGGTCGTCTTCCGCTCCATCGTCTTCACCGGCCTGAGCACCTTCATCTCCCTCTACGCCCAGCAGCGCATGCAGGGCAGCACCAGCGCGGGCACCATCGCCCTGTTCCTGCTGTTCCTGGGCGGCGCAGTCGGCTCGGTCCTGGGAGGGTCCCTGGCCAACCGCTACGACCGCGTCCATGTCTCCCGCTGGTCCTACCTGCTCTCCGTCGCCGCCGTGACCGGAGTGATCTACGCACCCGGCCCGGCCATGTTCCTCTTCGTGGCCCTCACCTCCGTCGGCCTGTACGTCCCCTTCTCCCTCCAGGTCACCCTGGGCCAGGATTACCTGCCCTCCCGTATCGGTACTGCCAGCGGCGTCACCCTCGGCCTCACCGTCAGCATCGGCGGCCTCATCAGCCCCCTACTGGGACACCTGGCCGACTCCACCTCCCTGAAGACAGCCCTCACCCCCCTGATCGTCGTGCCTGCCCTGAGCTGGCTCCTCTTCCGCACCCTGCCCGAACCCACCGCCCCCAAGCCTCAAGCCGACGCACCCGCGCCCGCACCCGCATCCGCGCGGCAGGACGCATAGAGCTGCACGGATCAGTGTGCATGAACAAGGGCCACCGACGGAATTGACTGACCTGCAGGAACGTGGCTTCCGCCAGGCGTCGATCCCGCGCAGCTGTGTCCGCGATCCCGGGTGATGACCGCTAACGGGAGCCAGCTGCGGTGCGAGCGCAGGCAGAGCCGTGATGCCCGGCCGACCGTCGACCGCGTTTCGTCACCTGGGCAGGCCAATTCCGTCGGTGGCACCCTTCTCCCACGTGGGCACGAGACGGCTACGACACCTCACCGCGAGCGGGAATCGGATCGCCACGACCGGAGTTGGTGAGGGAAGTTAGCCGTTTCAGGAGGGGTCATGCGAGCGATTCAGGTTTCCGAAGTGGGCGGTCCCGAGGTGCTGCGACTGGTCAACATTGATCAACCGATGCCGGGCCCGGGCCAGGCGGTCGTGGAGGTCGCCGCGTCCGGCGTCAACTTCCTCGACGTATACCACCGCCAGGGCCGGTACACCCTCCCGCTGCCCTTCACCCCGGGCACTGAGGGCGCGGGCACGGTCCTCGAGGTTGGACCCGGCGTCACCCACGTCGCTGTGGGAGACCGGGTCGGCTGGGTGGAGATTCCCGGCACCTATGCCGAGCAGGCCGTCGTGGACTCCTCCCGGCTCGTGCCCCTGCCCGAGGGCGTCGACTTCGAGGCCGCCGCCGCCGTGCTGCTGCAGGGCATGACGGCGCACTACCTCGTCAAGGACGCCTACCCGGTCCAGCCAGGCGACACGGTGCTCGTGCACGCTGCTGCCGGCGGCATGGGGCTTGTGCTGACCCAGCTCATCACCCATCTCGGCGGCAGAGTGATCGGCACAACCTCGACACCGGAGAAGGCCCAGCTGGCGCGGCGCGCCGGGGCCGCCGAGGTGATCCTCTACTCTGCAGTGGACGATCTCGCGGCCGAGGTGAAGCGGCTCCATGGCGGCCAGGGCCTGCCTGTCGTCTTCGACGGCGTCGGCAAGGACACCTTCGATGCGAGCCTCGCCAGCCTGCGAACCCGCGGCCACCTGGTGCTCTTCGGCGCCGCGAGTGGTGCAGTGCCGCCCTTCGACCCCATCCGGCTCGCCCAGGGCGGTTCGCTGACCCTGATCCGGCCAAGCCTCGGGCACTTCATCGCCGATCGGTCCGAGCTGCTCCGGCGCGCCGCCGACGTGCTTGAATTGGTGCGCACCAAGGCGCTTGAGACCACCGTGACGGCCCGCTACCCGCTCGCCGAGGTCGCCCAAGCTCACCGCGATCTGGAGGCTCGGCGTACCACCGGCAAGCTACTCGTCATCCCCTAGGGCAACCGACGGAATTGACTGACCTGCAGGAACGTGGCTTCCGCCAGGCGTCGATCCCGCGCAGCTGTGTCCGCGATCCCGGGTGATGACCGCTAACGGGAGCCAGCTGCGGTGCGAGCGCGGGCAGAGTCGAGATGCCCGGCCGACCGTCGACCGCGTCTCGTCACCTGGGCAAGCCCATTCCGTCGGTGGCACAACAAGGCCCGCACAGCGAACGAGGGCGTGCCCGCACTCCAGATCGCTTCCCTCATCGGCTGGTTCGGTGAGCTTGTCCGAGATCAACCCAGACACGACCCGCAGCCTCCCACCGCCCGACCCGCCCGACCCGCCCGGACAGTCCGCTGTCAAGCACAGTGGACCCGGGCGGCCGGATCAAGCCGGCCCAGCCTGTCGGCAAACGATCGTTTGACGACACGGAGGCGTCGTGTCCAATGAACCCGTGCAATCCGGGGGCTCGAGGCGGTGCGAATCCAATCAGATCCGATGGTGATTGCTGACAGGGTTTGACGACAGATAGGTCCGATCCTCCGTACGGAAGCGGCCCTTCGGTGGCGAACCTGGTCTACGAGCGGGTCTCGACCGACCAGCAGTCCACCGCCCGGCAGAACCTCGTCCTGGCCGAGGCCGGGATCGAGGACCCGGTCGTCTTCGAGGAAGACCCGGGCACCTCCAGCCGCCGCCACCCCCTCCAGCGCCCGAAGTTCGGCGAACTGCTCACCTACGCGCGGCCGGGCGACACCGTGCACATCTCCGAGATGTTCCGCCTCGTACGCGGCACCGGCCACATCCTCGACGTGCTCGACGTCCTCCACCGCGACCAAGTGGCGCTGCGCATCCACGACGGCGCGTTCTCCGCGATGGACCTCACCGCCCGCCACCCCCGCACCGGCGAGCTGCTGTCCACCGTGAAGTTCATGGTGCAGACCCTCGCCACCGCCGGCGAACTCCAACGCGACCTCCAGCGCGAGCTGACCTACGACGGACTGCGCGCCGCCGAGGCCAAGGGCAGCAAAGGCGGACGCCGCCCCGCCGTCCCGGCCGGCAAGACCGCCGACGTGCGCACCGCGTACCTGGAAGGCCGCTCCATCGCCGCCCTCGCCCGCGACCACCGGGTCAGCCGCGGCGCGATCCGCACGGCCGTCGCCGACCTTCTGCCCGACCACACCGCCACCGAGGAGGACGCCCCCGCCCCGGAGTCGCCGGTCACCCTCGACATGCCGGGCAAGGTCGCCGACTTCCTCCGCACCGCCGAACCGGAGCCCGCCGAGCGGGCCGCGCTCGACCAAGGGGCGACCGTACGGCGCGGCCAGGGCTTCACCCTGCGCGTCAGCGCCGTCCCCGCCGTGCACCGACAGCTCCTCGCCCGCCGCCAGCCGCTCGACGGCAGCCAGGGTCTCCCCGCAGTCCCGGCCCAGCGCAAGGCCCGCCGCGAGTACGGGAACCGGATCAGCACGCTCACGCCCTGACCAAGATCGTTCTCACCGATAACCGCTGTACCGATGTTCCCCGAGGCCGGAGTCGACCGCGACGACCCAGTCCAGGTCGCCTTCGGCGTCGGCCTGGGCGAGCAGGGCGGCGAAGACGCGGTCCCATGTGCCGTCGATCGCCCACGTCCGCAGCCTGCTGTAGGCGCCCTTCCACGAGCCGAAGTGCTCGGGCAGGCCCATCCACGGCGTGCCCGTGCGGTACTTGAACGCGATCGCGTCGATCACCTGCCGGTGATCACGCCACCACCCACCCCGCCGAGGGGTCCGGTCCGGCAGCAACGGCTCGATGCGTGCCCACTGGGCGTCAGTGACCGACACACATCAACCAACGATCAGATGATCCGAGAAAACGGCCTAGTGCCGCATCAGGCGACGTTGGCCCGGTCGACGACGGCACGTAGGCGCCGGTCGTCGGCACGGCGGATCCGACGGATGATGTATCGGCGGATCATGCTGCCCTGTTCCTTGCGGTCGGCGTGGTCGGTGCCGTTGAGGGTGAAGTAGCGCACGGCGGTCAACTGGGCTTCGATCCGGTTCAGCCGGGAGGAGTTGGTCGGCGTGTAGGCGATCTCCGCGTTGTTCGCCGCACGCCGACCCTCGTTCGCCATCGATCTCGCGGACGCGCACTCGTTCTGCCACCCGCATGCTTGGCGGCCCGATGCCGCCGTAGCGTCAGGTTCAGGAGGAGTCGCTTGAATCGGCCCTGAGCGTCTTGCCCATGACTGCCGACCGGGCGACGCCGTCGACTGCCACACAGATACCGAAGACACGATCGTGGCTGGTCCAGCCATTGACGCGGCCACGGTTGTTGCTGATCTGCACCCGCTTCCTGGCGCGGTCCACGGACGACACCAAGTGCAAGTAGACCGTCCCGGCGACACGGGCGAGGACGATGTCCCCGACCTCCAACTTGGAAGGATCGAGCGGAGCAACGACCACCTGCTGCCGACTGCGTATCAGCGGAACCATCGAGGACCCGCTGGGCCTGAACGCCACGGTGGCCCCGCCAGCAACCCTGCCTGCCACTGCATCCAATGCACCCATCCGACGATCGTGGCAGATTCCCCTCCATCAACCCACCGGTTTGCTTCTCCATGCTTCACAAGCAAGGCGAACGTTGCCTGATGCGGCACCAGTTTCCGGGCGGACCGTCGCGAGGCTTCGACCCGGGGGTCGGTTCAAGAGGGCGACAGGCTGTCGCGGATCACGGGTCACTCCCGCTGTCCCTCTGCAGCGGGAATCCGCAGGGCGTCCGCCCTGCAACTGGGGCGGCCGGATCGTCGGTATCGACGGCAAGACCTTCGAGTGGGCCATGCTGATGGAGGACGCCTCCGACGAGGCGTCCCACGACTCGGAGACCGGTTTCTCCGAAATGGCCGCCGAGCACCGGTACGCCAAGGGGCGGCTTTTCATCTCGGCAACGCTGATCAGCAAGCCGTACGACGAGAAGGACAAGGGCCGTCTGATCGTCTGCTTCAAGGCGGACTCACCGGCCCCGGGCCGACGGTCGCAGACAGGCGAGAGCGGGTGTCACCCGTGTACGGGCGACACCCGCTCGTCGTGCGTCCTACATGGAGGAGTCGTCGAACGGGTTGACCATCACGCCCGATGCCTCGCAGCTCGCAATCACGCCGCTGCTGGCGCCGATCTTGCAGACCTCGAAGTAGGCGTTGTCGATCCAGCCTGCCTCCAGGTACGTGGTCCACGAGGCAGTCGTCTGGCCGCTGGGCACGGTCCGCATCTTCCAGACCTTGTGGCCGGCTTCGCCGTTGGTGATGAGTCGGATGCCGACGACGTAGCCGTCGGTAACGTAGTCCTTGGCGGTGATCTGGATCGGGTCGAGACGGTAGGGGTTGATCCGCCAGCCGATGGCCATGCGCCCGTAGTACGAGTTGGCCGAGACGGTCTGCTCGGTGCCGGACGCCGCGGCCGCGGGGCTGGCGAGGAGCGGAGTGATGACGGTGGCCAGAGCCGCGGCGGTGACGACGAGACTGCTCTTGAGGCGCAAGGGTCCCCCAGGAAAAAAATGTGTTGGCTGGAAATGCCCACTCTAGCTCGAATCTGACGATGCCTGATCATGCCTCAACTTTGCTCACCCAGAGGGCTCTTCGGACCTCAGTGAGCTGCGCGCCAGTATCTGGCACGCAGTGCCGTACCGTCAGGACGAGCGGATCGAAGGCGTCGAGCGGGCTCTGGCCGAGGCCCGCGCACCCAGGCGCGGCCCACACGAGATCCCCACAGGTGTACTGGGGACTGTTGTGGGCGTTCGACCGGATCTGCGGGCCGCATGCGTCACCGGACGCGTCCGTCCCGGCCTGGCACAGGGCACCGTGGACGACCACGCCCTTCACGGTGACGGTGGCTTGTGCAGCTCGGCGGTGGTGTGTTGAAGGCCGGCCAGTGCGACGGGTGTGGCGCTGTCGCAGATGTGGGTGACCTTGAGTCGGCTGTTTTGAGGGCCACTCGTGCCGTGTTCCTACGCTGGCGGGACCAGAACGCGAACGCCTCGGCCTGCTGCGCGTCGTCGGCGACGTCCTGGTCCTCCACGGCCTCCGCTGGCCGGACGAGATCCGCCAGGCCGACGTCCCGGCCCCCACCGTGGGCGTCACCGAGGACGAGGTCCAGGCCGCCGTCGCCCTCACCGAAGCGATGGCCACCGACACCCTGGAAGGCATCCGCGACAACTACCGCGACGCCGTGGAAGAACTCCTTGCGGCCAAGGCCCACGGGGAGAGCACACGACCCCCCGAGGCACCCGCGCCAGTGATTGACCCCATGGCCGCCCTGGAAGCATCCGTGCAGAAAGCACGGGAGGCCCGGGGCGAGACCGAGGCCACCGTTCACGGGCTCCCCGCCAAGAAGAAGGCCGGAAAGAGGGCGGCCCAGAAGACACCAGGGCGGCTGAAGGCCGCACACCGCGCCGCCGCGCTTGATCACGCTTGTCCTGTTCGGCTCAGCGGAGCTTGATCACTGTGGTCCGGCCGCGGAGGCTGGCGGGCGCTGGGCAGCGCCCGCCAGCCCCTCTGGAGGGTTGGGTGGCGGTGAGGGGCCTGTTCAAGGCCTTCTACGCGGGGGCGTAGTCCAGGGTGTAGAGGGCATCGTCCAGGTTGAAGGTCAAGGTTCCCTTGTCGCCTTCGATCGTGTCGCTGCCGAGGTGATCGTCGGCGTCCGGGAAGTCCTTCTCATGCAGGGAGACCGTGTCGCCGGTCTTGGCGAGCCGGTTGACCGGCCGAGCAGTCGGGGCGTTGTGATCACAGTCGATGGTGTCGGCCGAGTTCCAGGCCGTCTGACCGTTGATCTGGAGGTAGACCTCGTCTCCGCCGTCCTGGTCTTCAGTTTCGTAGCAAGTGAGCGTGTGCAGGTTCACGGTCACGAGCATGGTGTCGGGGTCGGCTGCGGCGGTTGCGGGGCCGGTGAGCGTGGCGATGAGCGCGATGGTGCCGCCGAGAGCCCAGGCGGCCCTGCCGATGGAATGGATCATCTTCATGATCAGCTAACGACCTGCCCAGGCATCGGTGACTGGACGCCGGAGCCGCGAGTCAATCTTCGGTGAGAACGCTCAGGCTTCGGTGAGACCGGACAACGCTGCCCGGCCGGAGCCGTACGAGCCACCGCCCCCAAAATAGAACATGTGAACGAAATCTTGCGGGGCAGATCGCCCGGCACCGGGCGGTCGTCGGCCGGCTGGAGTGGCAGCTCGGCCAGCCCCGCGAGGCCCTGGCCCGCTGGAACGGCAAGAGACCGCCGCTGCGGCCCGCAGGCCGCAGCCACGGGTGCCCGACTGGAAGCTCGAGGTGCACCGCACGGGCTACGGCCCTCGCCCCTTCCGCGTCCACGCAGGCCACTGCCCCGACGGCCACGGTAAGGAGATCACCAGGCACCGAGTACGCCGCTGCGTCCCGGATCGTGAACCGCTTCGTGATGGGCTCGCCCGACCGCCTCCCAGGCCTGCAGCTCGCCGACCTGGTGGTCGGCGCCGCCACCGCCCTGGTAGCCGGTCAGAAGGGCGGGCCGGCGCTGCGCGAGCTGCTCTTCGACTGGCCATCCTGCGGGAGAGCGGCGAGCTGGCCGGTGCCGGGCTGAAGGTCTGGCCCCGCTCGTTGGAGGGCCTGTACGCCTGGATCCAGTACGGCCGGCGACCGACGGACGACCTGTCGAACAGCACCGCTGGCTTGCCAAGGAGCATTCGGACCTCCGCATGCGGCCGCCCCACCCGTTCGTCGGGGACGATGGACTGACGGACAGTCATTGATCTCCGGCTGCTGCCGGGGCAGGATGCAGGGATGACCGACCAGCGCTGCGACCACGGACTGATAGTCGGCCAGTGCGGGCACTGCAAGCCGGTGCCGCACGGGCTTACCGCCAACGTCTGGACCACTCGCGGCGGCTCCGTCTTCCACCGGACGGTCGCCTGCGAAGCCCTCGCCGACGGCCAGGCCCGTGCCGCCCGCTTCGGCCGGGACGTTCACCAGCCCACCCGTACGGCACTCGCCGACGCCATGGCCCAGGGCCGCGGCGCCTGCATCCCCTGCTTCCCCGCCTACCGGCCGTCCCGCACCGCCAAGCCCTGCCTGGTCCGTGAGAACGGCCGGTGGCTGCCCGGCCTGCTCACCGAGTGGCGGCGCGGCGGGGAGGGCCGGTGGAGCGGCGTGGTCTCGTACGCCGCCGACGGCGACCAGGTCACCGTCCTCAAGGACCAGGACGACTTGCGCCCCGCCCTTGAACCGCCCCCACCTGCCGCGCGCCGCCACTAACTTCCGCGGCCCGAGCATGCTCGCCCTGCTCCTTACCGGCGAAGATGCCCGCCGAAGGGCCTCCACAGGAGACTGACAGCTTCCCGCTGGCCCGCACCACAGACGACGGCATCGTCACGCCGGGAACCCTGACCCGGCTGCGCTCCGCGGACACCGGAACCAGGCCGAAGCACTCCGCGCCGGGGTGAATGCCCGTGTCTCCTGATCCCGCCTTCGAAACCGCTGAGGTCGACCCCGAGATGGCCTGCCGCTGCCCCGTCTGCGAGACCGTGTTCACCGTCGCCACCCGCATCAGCCGGCAGGTGTTCTGTTCACCCACCTGCAAACAGAGTAACCGCCAGCGCAGGCCCATCCAGCAGACCTGCCCTGCCTGCCACACCGAGTTCACTACCACGGCGAGTCACCGGCGGATCTACTGCTCGGACGAATGCCGGACCTCTTCCCGAACCGGCGAGGACGCTCTCGAGGAACGTCCGTGCCCCGTCTGCGACGGCATGTTCGAGTCACCCAGGACCATCCGCCAGATCTACTGTTCCTCGGCATGCCGCAGGCAAGCCGAACGCCAACGCGACCAGGCCCGGGACGCAGACCGCGCGCGCAGGCTCGGAGAAGCACCACGTCCCACACCGCCGGCGGCCGACCAGCCCGCGACCGCCAGAGCACCACGAGGCGGCCTGCGGCAGGCGCCTGAGCGGGATCCGCTGGAACCGACCGCCATCCGCAATTGTCTCCACTGCCCCCAACCAGTCACCATCGTCGCCCTGCTGGCGACGCCGGAGGCCGCCCGGCCCACAGTCCCCAGCGGGCTCCCCGACGTCGTGCCCCTTCGCCGGACTCCCTGACCAGCACTGCGATCCGGCAGCCTGCCGAATTCAGGCTGCCGGACGCGTTCGGTGATGGCAGAGTCTGAAGACATGCCCTTCCTGAACTGCGACGCCGTCCGATGGGTCAGCCACGAGCCCTTCCCCGGCTTGGTCGAGGTCCGCATCACCGACGCTGACGACCGCCATTGGAGCATCATTGACAAGGCGGCTGTCTTCGACGACTCCAACGTCCTCACGCCGGCCTCGAACTACCCCGTCAGGATCAAGGTCCTCTGCGACATCCTCCAAGACACTGACAGCCCCGTTGCTGAGACCTTGACCGTCTCCCTCGCTCCATGGGGGCTGGAGTCAGTCGACGGCCAGGTCGAGTTCCATGTTCGTGCTGATGAATTGACCACCAGCTGAGGCACCAGATCACCGGGCCCCGCCGACCTGACGGTCGGCGGGCCCACACTTGCTCTCCGATCCCCACCATCCCCACACCATTCCCTCATCAACGAACATTCGAGCCCTCCGGGGGCTGCGCCGGGGCGGCAGTGGACACATGCGGGTATGACCTCGGCCAGGAGTTGGCGGACTTGCTCCGCAGCCGCGGGGACGCAGCGCTTGCCGGCGTTCAGCAGTCGCCGGTGTGGAGTCGGATCGGGAGCCGGTCGGTACCGATCCCGCGCTCGACCAGCCATGCCGGGGGCTCGGGTGCCGGCTGCTGCCGGGCGGTGGCGGCCTCGCGTTCCTAGGCGGCGGCCAGGGCCTTCTCCGTGCGGCTGAGTTCGCCGCGCAGGTAGGTGACCAGGGTCCAGCCGGGGGAGGTCGGGCGGCAGGACGGACACGTTCAGCCCCGTACTGTGCCTGCCGTGCGGCCCTGCATGACGGCCACAACGGCCAGGCAGCGCCGACCCCGTATCGGCATGTGGGGGTGTGGTTTCTCCGCACCAGCAGGCCGAAGGAAGGTCTCCGTGGAGGCTTGTGCACGCATCACCGCTCTTGCATGTCCGGGGGCTGGTCGGCTGGGTATCCGCAGCCCTCCGGGGTGCAGGTTGGTTCGTGGTCTCGGCTCCAGAGGTAGATGTCCCGTTCGGTGAGACGGGCGGTGAGGGCGAGGCGGCGTTGCACGAGGCGAGGCAGGGGCGAGGGCAGAGCGGTGAACGTTTCGGGCAGCACGGCAAGCATGCCGTTCACCCGTTCCCCGTCGCTCATGCGCACGAGGACGCTGCATTGCCACCAGCGGCGCCCCGCGTCCGGATCAGGCCAGTAGTAGGAAGCCGGATCGGGGAACAGGTAGTGGGTGGCTTCGGCATCGAGATGCGCGTACAGCCACGGGCTGGCCTGCCCCAGGCCCAGGCGCTGCTGTCCCGCCTCCTCGTAGAGGGCAAAAAGCCCGTCGCGGTCAAGGGCCTTGAGGGATCGTGCCTCGCGCGGCAGCGGCCGAAGGCCCGGCGGGGTCTTCACCGGCCAGCTCGCCAGCAGGCTCAGGTGCTGCCGCAGGCTGAAGGGCGGTACGCCCTTCCGAGGGGTGGGCAGGGCAGGTGGGGGCGTCCACCGGTATCCGGCTTTGCCGATGTGGCGCAGGATCCATGCCCGCCGCTCATCGTTGGCCACGCTCCAGCGGTAGCTCATCGGTCGATCACGCATCGCCTGCGACCGCCGATCCGGGGGAGCACCTCGGAAGGGCCGACGAGAGGGAGTGTCAGCAACGGCCCGCATGTCACGGCAGAAGTCTGCCAGGTCGTGGATGCGCTCGATGGCTTCGGCAGGCGAATGCTCCTCCGGCGACCTCCTGGCACGCCGGGTCAGGAGGCGTATCTCAAGGAGGGCTTCATCCGCCAGGAGTGCGGCCAACTCCCTGTCGTCGATGATCCGCACACCGGCACGGGCGAAAGGTTTCGGCATCTGCGGATTCTGGCACGGACACTCGTCGTGGAGGCCGAGAGGGTGTCACCCAGGCCCGCCCAGTTGGCCCCATCGGCCATGTAGAGCGCTCAGCTCGCGCGGCTCTGCCCAGGGAAGCGTCCATGTCCGCAAGGTGGATCTTTGCGGAGACTGGCCTGGTAGGGCGTACGTGGGCTGACCTGCGACCGTCCGAGGCAGCTGGGCCGGGCTTCCTGACCTTGGCCGTTCGCCCCTTACCAAGGCTTGCTCCGCGCCCGCCGGCGCCGGCCTGGCAGCCGTCCAGCCGGCGGACGGGGCGACGTCACGCAGGGAGGCCGAGCGGCGGGTGCTCGAGCACGCGGGGCTTGTACTCGACCAGCTGGATGCGGCCGTCGAAGGTGCGGTGCTGGATCATCTCGAGGGCAACGTCCGGATAGCCGTCGTAGATGCGTTCTTGGCCCGTGGCCCCGGTGATCACCGGGAACATCACGACCCGGAAGCGGTCGACGAGTCCGGCTCGTAGCAGGGAGCGGCACAGGCTGAGGCTGCCGATCGTGCTGAGGAGCCCCGAGCCGCTCGACTTCATGGCGCGCACCGCCTCGACAGCGTCGTCGCGGACGAGCGTGGAGTTGGCCCACGTCAGTGGCTCCTTGAGCGAGGAGGAGAACACCACCTTGGGCGCTTGCGTGAGCTCGTCGACGGACGCCTCTTCTTCGGGCCTGAACTCGGCTTGGCCAGGCGGGACCTCGCCTGCGGCGAAGCCGGACATCAGGCGGTAGGTGTTCGCTCCCATCAGGTAGGTGGCCTCGGGCTGCTCGCCGAGCCATGCGAGGTACTCCGGGCCCTCGAGGCCCCAGAACCCGGGCCATCCCTCTCCCGATGCGTAGCCGTCGAGGGAGGTGATGAAGTCGACGAGAAGCTCCGACATGGCGGTGTCCTTTCCTGGGGTGTCACAAGCTTGGACCGACCGGGAGCAACAAACTCATCGGCCACGCTGTGGAGTAACGACGAAAGGGCCCGGGCCAACCGTCACGCTCAGCTGGGCCGAGTACAACGCTCAGGGGCCGACTGAAACGCTCAGTCACAAACATGGTGTGACTGAGCGGGATGGTTGGCCCGTCTGGCCAACCATCCCGCTCAGTTCCGCCTGGCAAGATTCCGTCCATGAATGATCATCCGAGGGAACCTGGCGCGATTGGTGCCGAGGTGAAACGACGGACACCTCCGCGTCCAGTTGACGTGGTGGGGCTCGTTCCCGGGCTCGCCGGCGCGGGACACGGTTCGTCTGCACCCGAGGCGGGGCACGCCATCGAGCGCACAGAGTTCGGTGGGTGGGCCGCTGCTATGGCCGGCTGATGAGGCTTGGCCGACCTGTACGCGCGGGCATCAGAATCTCGGCATGGGCATGCCCAGTAGTCCCACGTCCCGCTGGTCCCGATCGTGTCCGAGGGGACAGCCGTGTGACGGACGGCCGTGCGGCGTACGGGCCGTACCCTCCGCCGGGCTACCAGCGGTACCAGCGGCCGCTGCCGCCGGCAGGCCGCACGACGAAGCCAAGCAGCCAGAGGACGAGCACAGCAAGGGCCACCCACCACAACACCTTCACGGCGAAGCCGGCGCCGAAAAGGATCAGGGCGAGGAACAGCACGAGCAGCAGGGCCACCATCTCAGTCCACTCCGTTGTCCGTAGTCGGTCGGATCGTCGGCCGGGAGTCGGCGGGATGTCCGGCGTCGTCGGCTGCGAGTCCGTCGTTCATGGTGGTCGCTTGCCCCCGATCGGCGATCCGACGCGCACCGACGCCCCCCAGGGTCCTGAAGCGCGACGTGTCCCACCGTCTGCCGCACATCCATCCGGGTGCGGCGGCAGACGGTGGGTACACGAGCGTCATGACCGTGCAGAAGACACCCGTACTCGCCCTGGACTGCGCCGAGCCCGAGACGCTCGCCCGGTTCTACGCCGACCTGCTCGACGGGGAGGTGCGGCCCGGCCCGACGCCGGACGACGTGGAGGTGGTCGGGCCCTCGGGCACCCGGCTTACCTTCCGCCGCGACCCGGGGTTTGCCCCGCCGAGCTGGCCCCGGCCGGAGGGTTCCCTCCAGGCCCACCTGCGCTTCCACGTGGCGGCCGCCGACTTGGACGAGGCCGAGCGAGAGGCCGTCTCCCTGGGCGCCCGCCCGCTCGGCACCGACACCGAGGACGGGCCGCGCCCGGTGCGCCGTCTCGGCGACCCGGCGGGCCACTCGTTCGTCCTGGCCGCGAACGAACCCTCCGACGGAGCCGTTCCGTACCTCTGAACCGGACCCGCGTCGAGGCAGCGAGGCATACCGGCAGGCAAGGCAACCAGGAGACCGGACGGACGACAGGCAGCGCCGGACTTCCCTGGCTGAACGGCTGGGCACCGGGTAGACGTGTCAACCAAGGAAAGGAGCCGGAGCCATGAGCGGCAAGGAGAAGAAGCGGCAGGAGCCGGGTATCGGCCGGGAGGAGCAGGTCAGCGAGGACGCCGGCCCGGACCCGGTGCACCCGGAGGCGAGCAGGCCCGTTGCCGGCAAGACGCCGGACGAGCTCAGGGAGCGGGAAGAGCGGAGGATGCACAAGGGCAGGGACGAGCGGGGGACGTCCGGACGGTGAACGAGCGGGGAGCGTCTCGACGGTGACGACCGCCCGGTGATGGCCCTGGCGGTGCCCGGCCCGTCCCCACGCAGGCGCGTCAGCAGGTCCTCACCGCTCGCCCGGACCAGGGCTTCCCCATATGTTCGGCTGCACGCGGAATGTCCGCACTGTCAGGGGGCGGGCCTGCTCACGTGTTCAGGCTGGATCACATAGAGCACGCGGACCTGGTCGTGGCCGCCGAACCAGGGGTACGGGCCGCCGAGGTACTTCCGGGCGAGAGCCTCGATATGGGTGACGGCCCCCTCGGTGGTCACGCGCACCACCCGGCCGCGGATCTGGACGTACGCCGCCGGCTCCGCGGGGTCGGCGACGGCGACGGCCACCCTCGGGTCGCGCGCGATGTTCCGGGTCTTCTGATGCGACTCGACGCTGTTGATCAGAACGTGCTCGCCGTCGGTGTCGACCCATGTCTGGGTGAGCTGGGGCGATCCGTCGGGCATCGTCGTCGCGATGTAACAGGTACTGGGGCGACGCAGCAGCGCCACCACATCCTCGCCGAGAGACACGGGCACGGAGAATCTCCAAGAGGGCGGTTCCCAGTGGTGGTCCGCCCACGGTAGCGAGGGGCGGCCCCCGGTCATCTCACCTGCTTCCCGAAACGGGACCTGTCAGCCACGTGGCCGCATCCGGGGGCGGGAGGTGACAGCCCTGGGGCGCGGACCACCGTGTGTGGGGCGGCTTGGCCGGGTGGCCGGGTGGCCGGGTGGCCGCGGAGGCCCGCCCCGAGGACGCTGCCCGGGAGCGGGCCGCCACCGAGCCGACTGGGCAGCCGGCCCCGGCCCCGGCCCGGCCCCGGCCCCGGCCCCGGCCGTACCGGGGCTGGACCCTTTCGCCTCGGGTGCCGACGCCGGCTCGGACTCGGTCGGCGCGACCCCGCAGAGTCTGCCGCGTCCCGCCCCATCCGGCCCGGCACCGGCACGCCCAGCCCCACCAGACCCAGGAACGCGACCGACCTCCGAAGCACGGCGGGGTCGGCCCACCGGCCCCGCGGGGTTCGACCGGAGCGATCGGACCGACCGACTTACCGGCGCAAAGGTGCCACGGGTGCCACGGGTGCCACGGGTGCCACAGGGCACCACCAGCACCGGGACCTCGCCGACCATCCGGCGCACCGCCTCGCCCGTGGCGAATTCCTCGATGGGCCCGAGCGTGTGCCAGCCGGGCGCCACCACATGGGCAACGGGCTCCGCTTTGTTCGAGCCGGCGGCCTGCCGGAAGGCGAGGTGGCTGCCGAGAGCGGCCCCGGTGCCGACCGCCGTCAGTCCCGCGAAGCCGAGCAGGCGCCCCAGCCCGTTGTGGCCGCGCGAGCGGGCGGCCCGTGACGCGCCGTACAGGCCCACCGTGGCGGCGACCGACACGGCGTGCAGCAGGCCGTTGCGCATCTGCTGTTCGTGCTGCTCGGCTCAGTCGACCCAGCCCGTCCACGCCGCCGGGGCGGCGGTGACGACGCCGACCGCCACAAGCAGGCGCGCGGCGCGATCCGAGCCGGGCACGAGGCCGAGGACGCCTGCGGAGATCCATGCGCCGACCGGAATCCGGACCAGGGCCGGGTGCAGCGGGTGGCCCAGGGGGCGACCGTGCAGTACGCCGCGCAGCCGCACCAGCGGCAGGGCCTGGACGGCATGTTTCAGCGGGCCGGTGACCGCGTCGAGCTCCTCGGCGCCGGCGTCGAGCGCCTTCAGGACCCGGACGCCGATACCGTCTTCGTGGTGGACATCCGGCCGGGCGGCAGCGCTGATACGGGCGATGAGGGTTCCCATGGGGATCACGCTGTCCGCTTTCCTGTACCGGTGCGGTCCGGGCTGGGCCGGACGGCGTAGCCGCGCCGACAGGTGGATCTGCGGCCGGTGGGCCCGACCGCTGGACAGCCGGACCGCGGTCGGGCCGCTCCCGTGCACGCCGGGATGCCGGTCGGCCACCGACCAGCCGCAGCCGACGACCATCGCCCCACAGCCATGGCCGTGGCAGGCGGCGGCCGCGGCGGGCCTCACGGTGCGGGGCACAGGCTGACGCTCCGGAGGCGACCTGAGGCCGGGAGTGAACAACCCCCATGCCCTGAGGCCGTGCCGTGGTCCTCCCGTACGCGTTCCCGTGAGGACCGGCGGCGGTCACCCTCTGGCGCCTCCCGCATCAGCGGCTCGAATTCCCGCCGTACGCAAGCGTCGTGTCAAAGCCGTCCGCGCGCAGGGCGTCCACTACCTCGGTCACCCTGATGGCCGTTCTCCCCAGCACCGATGTCCTCATGGCTGTCCCCCTCCCGCAGACGAACCTTCGCACCCGACCCCAGGACCTCGACCGAAGCCGAGATCATCCCAACTTCCGTGACATTCCCGGCGGCGGGCAGGCGGATGACGCCGCCTGCCACCCGGCCGTCGACGACCTCGCGCAGTGAGACCCGCGACTCCCAGCTCGCAGTGAGCCCTTGCGCCATCCGTATCCGAGGAGCGCGGCCGGCCCCTCTGGGGCACTCTCTGGCACAGGTGTGGCTCCGGGACAGGGAGGTGTACTCGTGCCTGTGGGAGACATGGGGCAGGCGGAATCGTTCCGTGTGCAATTTGGTGACGTCGACGAGGCGGTTCATTCGGTGACCGTTCCACAGAGGCTGCTCGACGGTGACGAAATGCGGGTGGTTTCGGCCACGGGTGAGGTGCTGGGCCGCAGGCGGCCTGTGGCTTCGCCCGGGTCCGGGGACGTGACGGTCACCCGCGGCATGCACAGGAGCGAGGCGTTCTCGGATTGGATCGCGGCCAGTCTGGAGGAGCGGGGCGCTGAGGGGTCCCGCCGGGACATCACTCTGGTGGGGTACGACACTGCCGAGCAGCCGGTGGTGCGGTACCGCTTGAAGAACGCCTGGGTTTCTCACCTCGCGGTGCCGGGTGCCGAGGCCGGCGAGGAGGGTCAGGAGGGCTCGGTGGTGACGCTGACCTACGAGGAGATCACGGTCCAGCCGGCATGAGGCTCCACCGTGCAGTGCGAGCTCGCTCAGCCCGCTGCGGTGACGAGAGCTGCGAGCCGGACGAAGAGGCCGGGGCCGCAGCAGGGGCAGCCTTCGGCGGCGAAGGTCCCGGCGATTCCCCTGGCCTCAAGGAGATCCGCGCGCGGGTCGGCGGGACGCAACAGGGACCGTGCGGGGGCTCGGACGTCCCGCCCCGCCGCCCGCGCCAGGGATTCCGGGCGGCCCTGAGAACAGCACGCCAGAGGGGGAGAGCCGCGTGGGGTTGTCGGCCGGCGGACCGGGGTAGGCGCCGCTGTCGGGGACAGGGTTGGGGACGGAGGATCGGGGCCATGACAACGGCGCGACCTTCGGAAGGTACCTCGGGCGGGTGTTCGCACGCTCGGGGCGCGAAGGGGTCCACGTGCCGCCCGCCCGGCCCCGCACGGGTGCGGATCGTGTGGGAGCCTGGTGCGATCGACGAGGCCGCGCGGTTCCTGCGCGACGACCCGGCCGGGCTGCGGCAGCTGGTCTGGTCCGTCGTCCTGCTGGCCGGCCAGCCCCGACCTCTGGGCACCACCGCGTACGGCTCGCCCGCCGTGCGCCGGATTCGTGCCGGCCGCTGCCGCGTGCTGTACGAGATCGCCGACGCCGCCTCCGCGGCGGCACCGTGGTCGTGCGCCACATCGGCCGGGTGGGCTGATGTGGTGTTGGCACCGGCGCAGGCCGCGGTGGCAGCACCGGCCGCGCCGCCGCTACGGCTGTGCCGGGCGGAAAGCGCGAGGGGCCGTGGCGGGACCTGACGAGCAGAAGTCCAGGAACCGGCCGGTACCCCTTCCGGTCTCGATGACTTCGGCACTAGGGCGCAGGGCTCGCGGGCGAGGGCGCCGGCGAGCAGCAGGGTGTCGGCCTGGGGCCGGTGCGCGCCCGGAAGGGCGATGCGGTGCGGCAGCTGTCGTTGGCACGGGCTGTCTCCTGGTCGGACGCGCGGGGTCATGGGCGCTGCCGGGGGTCGGGGCAGAGGGATGGGAACGCGGAGGTCCCACCGCCATGCGCTGCGCCTACCCGCGATCCCGTGCTTCGCACATCCCTCTGCCGGCGCCGACCGACCCCGAGGCGCTCCGGCAGCGTTCATCCAGGAGCAGCGGGTAGGCGCGGCGTGCAGATGCCGTGAGACCTGAGGGTGAGCGCCCCGGGCTCCGTTTTCTCCGGAACGGGGCGACGGCGGCCTGCCTGGCAAGCCGGGGCCGGTGTCTCCGTCCGCGGCCGAGCCCACGCAGCCGGAACAGCCGCTCCCGCCCATGCCCGACCAGACCGGCCCGGAGACCGCGAGCCCGGCCGGGCAGGCCACCGGGGCGGACCAGGCCCGCAGGGCGCAGAGCGGCGCGTACCTGACCACGGCCCAGGGGGCGCGGCCGGGGGCCCGATGTCCGGGAGCTGAAGGTCGGCGACAGGGTCGTCGTACCGTTCAACGTCTCCTGCCGGACCTGCTTCATGTGCGAGCGCGGCCTGCACTCGCAGTGCGAGACGAACCAGGTCCACGAGCACGGCAGCGACGCGAGCCTCTTCGGGTACACCAAGCTCTACGGGCAAGTGCCCGGTGGGCAGGCCGAGTACCCGCGCGTCCCCTTCGCCGACACCCTCCCGATACCTGTCCCCGACGGGCCCCGACGAACGGTTCGTGTACCTGTCGGACGTCCTGCCGACCGCGTGGCAGGCCGTCGTCTACGCCGACATCCCGCCCGGCGGCAGCGTCGCCGTCCTGGGTCTCGGGCCCATCGGCGACATGTGCACGTGCATCGCCGCCCATCGCGGGGCCGGCAAGGTGATCGGCATCGACCTGGTGCCCGAACGGCTCGCGCGCGCCGCAGGCCACGGCGTTCAGGCGTACGGCCTTTCCGAGTGCGGAGCCTGATGGCGCTCGCCGGCTGTCGCGAGATCGGCTCGAGGTGATGCGCAGCCGGGCGTCGCGGGTGGCGCCCAGGAGGACGCCTTCGGGAAGGTCCAGGTAGCGGGCTCGGCCCCAGCGGGCCAGGAGGGGCGGGAGGTGAGCGGCACGCGCCCAGGCCAGGGTGCGGTTCTCGGGGTGCTAGCGGTCCGTGATCACGGCGGCCGTGGCTGCGGTGACACTGTCGCCGGAGTGCACGAGCAGGAAGTTCAGGCGGGTGAGGATGCCGGTCAAGGGGGTGCCGGTGACGGCCATGCCCTTGGTGG
Organism: Streptomyces sp. NPDC043853; assembly: GCF_056436025.1. Classification (NCBI taxonomy): domain Bacteria; kingdom Bacillati; phylum Actinomycetota; class Actinomycetes; order Kitasatosporales; family Streptomycetaceae; genus Streptomyces; species Streptomyces sp. NPDC043853. Next base: position 72,895 of record NZ_JBWKDJ010000021.1, on the reverse strand, counting down.
CGGAACGCAGCTGCGCCATGGTGCCCACCGGGTCCATGCCGTGGGCTGCGACGTACCCAGTGGGGTACGCCTCCAGCACGCGCAGTCCGATGAGTTCCTTGCCCATACGTCCTGCGATGTCGACGGACTCGGGGGAAGTGGCGTCGACGCGGTAGTCCTCCACCTTGCCGCCGCGCCCGCCTAGATGATCAATTCCCAGGGATGCCTGCGGAGGGTGTGGGGGTGGGCGGCACTGTCCCGAACAGTCGTAGGGCAGTGGCGGGTACCGATGCCCGCGGACGCCGGTGCTCTTGCTCCGGACGTACTCCTTGCCGCAGTCGCAGGCATGGATGCCGCTCTGCGGCACGACCTCGCCGGGCTTCCAGCGGTTCGTCTCGTCCATGCCGGACGCCTACCCGGCTCGCACCGGCACTCGCCCCGTCCGCCGCTCCCGTGCCCGAGTGATCGCGCGCACGGTCGACCCGGGAGGGCGGGATGCGGCCCCCGTCGCAGCCATGAGGGCCAGGGCCGCACCCCGTACCGAGCCCCTACCCGGGGCGGAGGAGACGACACGGTGGCCGCTACCTACGGTCTCTGTGCCCTCTTCCAGTCCCTTGGCCGTCGGCTACGGCGCTGCCGGCGGGGCCCGGGGTCGGGCGGTGTGCTGAACAACCGCCTGCAGGACTCCGCCGGTGCCGGGCCACGACCCGGGAGGCCCGATCGCCACGGCGAGGGCTGTGGAAATCGGCGGGCGTGGTTGACACCTGCCGATGCGGGCAGGTGCCCGGCGTGGCGGAAGGCGGCGACATGGGTCGGACGGCACTCATCGTGATCGACATGCTCAACACCTACGAGCACGAAGACGCCGAGGTACTGGTGCGGTCCGTCCGCGAAGTCCTTCCTGGCGTCGGGGCGTTGCTCGAGCGGGCGAGGGACGCCGGTGCACCGGTCGTGTACGTGAACGACAACTTCGGCCGCTGGCGCTCCCACCACGGCGAGATCCTCGAAGCCGCCCTGGCCGGCCGTTACCCCGACCTGGTGGAGCCGATCGCACCCGACGGGGAATCCCTGTTCGTCGTCAAGGCACGGCACTCGGTCTTCTACGAAACGCCCCTGGCCTATCTGCTGGGCCAGCTGGATGCGCAGCGGGTGGTGCTGTGCGGGCAGGTGACCGAGCAGTGCGTGCTGTACTCGGCCCTGGACGCCCACATCCGTCACCTCGACGTCGTCGTCGCCCTCGACGCCGTCGCCCACATCGACGCCGGACTAGCCGAGGCGGCCCTGCGCATGATGGACCGCAACATGTCGGCCGAGCTCCGACCGAGCGACGAGATCACCTTCAAAGGCGTTCCTTCGGAGATCGAGCGCACCTGACCGGTCAGGTTGGAGGCCATCACGTTGACGTTGTCCGTCAGGTCCTTCCAGGTACCCGAGACACCGCGCACGGTGGCCTGCCCGCGAGGTTGCCGGCCGTACCGACCTCGCGGGCGACGCGCGTCACCTTGTCGGCGAAGGCGGAGAGCTGGTCCACCATCGTGTTGATGGTGTCCTTGAGCTCCAGGATCTCGCCGCGCGCGGTTACCGTGATCTTCTGCGACAGGTCTCCTTCGGCGACGGCCGTCGCCACCTGGGCGATCGCCCTCACCTGGCTGGTCAGGTCGCCGGCCATGGAGTTCACCGAGTTGGTCAGGTCCCGCCAGGTACCGGAGACGCCCTGGACGTCGGCCTGTCCGCCGAGGATGCCCTCGGTGCCGACCTCGCGGGCGACGCGGGTCACCTTGTCGGCGAAGGCGGAGAGCTGGTCCGCCATCGTGTTGATGGTGTCCTTGAGCTCCAGGATCTCCTCGCGGGCATCGACGGTGATCTTCTGGGAGAGGTCGCCCCGGGCGACCGCGGTGGCGACCTGGGCGATGTCCCGGACCTGGCTGGTGAGGTTGCCCGCCATGGCGTTGACGGAGTCGGTGAGGTCCGCCCAGGTGCCGGAGACCCCGGGCACCTGGGCCTGCCCGCCGAGCCGGCCCTCGGTGCCCATCTCGCGGGCTACCCGGGTCACCTCCGAGGTGAACCGGGAGAGTCGGTCCACCATGCCGTTGAACACGGTGGAGATCTCTCCCAGCAGGCCTTCGGTCTCGCCCGGCAGGCGGATGCCGAAGTCACCGTCGCGAACGGCGGTGAGCCCGGCCAGCAGCAGCCGCAGCTCCGCTTCACCCGGCGTGGGCGAACGTCGCCTCCGTAGAACGTCGGGCCCGGGGGTCGGCCCCGCGCACGCGAAGAGGCGGCCAAAGCCGTGTGCGGCGGCTGCCTGGTCCGTATCGCGTGCCGCCGCCACGCCCTCGCCCGCCGCGTTCGCCACGGTGTCCGGGGCGGCCGCACCGCGGACGAGCGCTACGTCCTGCTGCTGGACGCGTCGGGCACGGTCGGGTGACCGCGCACGTGCCACGCGAAATGGCCGGGCAGCGACCACCGAGCCGGACGCCTGCCGACTGCGGGGCTCCCTCGACCCGTTCCTCGACCCGGTCGACGCGCAGCCGCTCCGCTCGGAACCCGGGCCGGTCCCGACGCCGGGCGTCAGCGGAGTGAGCGACGGAGACGGACCGCCGCCCGCGCCCCGAGGCCGAGCAGGCCGACGGCACTGAGCAGCAAGGCCGGACGGTCGCGCGGGCTCTTCGGCTGTGTGCCCGTCCTTGCTGCCGGGATCCAGCGGTCCTTGGTCAGGTCGTGCACCAGGACGCCCAACGCGAAGGCGAGGAGGAGCAGATGCGGCCAGACGGGCCCGGGCGGAGCGCCGGCGTCGGCGAGCGTGGAGTACGGGACGGCTGTCATGGTGCGCGCCTGCCCCGGCTCTGCGGAACGACTCCTCCCGTGCCGAACGCGGCGTAGCGAGGTACGCGCAGCGCGTTTCGAGACCCGCGCCCGGGCCAGACGGGCGAGACCTCGCGTGACGCGGCGCGCACACCGGCTCCGGACCTCATCTGCGCTCCACGTAAGGGGACGTGAGTTCGTGTCCGGTGGCCGGCTCGCCCGCCACGCTGCCGCAGCGGTCCCTTCTCCCGCCCCGGGGAGTCCGGCTGTCCGGGCTGGACGGCCGGAACCTCCTGAACGCCGCCTGCCTCGTCCCCGTCGGCGGGCGCCGGGCGTTCCTCGGGCGTCGTCCTGGCCGGTGATCTGACCCTGTGCATCGCCGCTGTCGACCTCGTCCGCATCGAACTCGGACTCCATCGACCTCGACTTGGGCCCGCCCGGAAAACTTTGTTGAGGCAGGGACGTTTGGCGATCGAGAGGATGGTCAGACGCGTTCCCATGACAGCTTCCCGCCATCCCGGCAGCCCCAACTCCTCCTCCACCCCGTCCGGTTCGAACGGGAGCGCACCGCCCGAGCGGGCCGCGGGCCCCGCCCGCACCTGTGCCGAGGCGACCGGCGAGGCCAGGGACCAGACGACCGGCACGCTGACCGCGCTGCCCGGCCAGATCGCGGACAGGACCGCGTCCGCGGCGGAGGCGGTCCGGTCCACGGCCGACCGGGCCGGGGTGCTGTGGACCGCGGTCCGGGCTCGCAAGGCCCTCGCTGCTGCCACCGCCACCGGGGCCGCCGCGCTCGCAGCCGTCTCGTACACGGCCGGCCGTCGCGTCGGCCTCCGCCGCCGCGGCCCCCTGTCCCGCCTGACCGGCGGCCGTGTCTGACTCCCGGCCCCGCCTCCCGACCTCCAGCGGAATTCGCCTTCGGGGGCGGGGATCCCGGGCGGAACCCCCTCCATGCCCGGTTCCGCCCGTGCCGGGTCCTGCCGGGATCCCCGCCCCGCGCACGGAGCCGGCCGGCATCCGGCTGCCGGGACGGGCTGGAAACCGCGTCACAGCGTGCGGGTGACCGTCACCAGGACCGTGACGCCGCTGGTCTCGCCCTGCGGGTCGTCACCCGCGGCGACCGCGGTCCGCACCGCTTCGCGTACGTCACGGGCGACGTCGACCACGCGGTGCCCGGGGTGCAGGATGCAGCGCACCTCCACGTGCCAGCCGCCTTCCGGCGTGTGGTCGCAGCGGATGCCGCCCGTGTCCGGCTGCGGGGTCGTTCCTGCGGCTTGCGGCAGCCGGCTCGTGCGGGAGGCTGCGTGGGCCAGCCGGTCGGCGAGCGACGGCTGGAGTGCGGCAACGCCGGGAACAGCGAGCGCCGCCCCGGCCGCGGCCGCCAGGATGTCCTTGCGCTCGGCTCCGATCATCGTGAGCTCGGCTCGGTAAGCCGGCCGGGAGGGACTTCGGCGGGCTCAAGCACGGCGTTGATCTCCAGGTCGACGGCTGTGACCGCCAGGCCGAGTACGTGCCAGGCTGCATGGAAGACGGCCCGGCGTACTTCCTCTGAGCGCTCCGGCAACGGCCGGTCGAGCGCTGCCGCGATCGTGAGCGCGACGACGTGGACGGCAGGGCCCCGATCGGCAGGAACGAAACGGCAACTGGCGGCGCGGATGCCGGGCACGCTGTCAGCGGCCCGGCGCAGTACTTTCGCCGCGGCGCTCTCCGCGATGCGCAGGTCGTGCCCGGAGTCGTCCAGCAGCAGCATGGCTCCGAGTCGCACCTCGGCCCGGACGGCGTCGACGATCCGCCTGACGAGAATTCGGCTGTCTGGCTGTGCTCCGGCGCGCAGGGCACGCGTAGCCCGCTCGAGGGTTTCCAGCCCCTCGACGGCTTCACGGCAGTAGGGGCAGCGGGCGGTGTGCGGGTCCGCCGGTCTGACCGGGCCGCGGGCCTGTTCCCAGGCGCGGCCGAGCGGGTGTCCGCACGGCAGGAGCTCGGTGTCGGTGAGCATCTCCGCCTCCGAGCGCAGGAAGGGACCGGCCTCCTTGTCCCCTGCGGCCTCACGACCATCGCCCGAGAGGGGATGAGGATCGTCTAGCGCCATGGGCGCATCGCCTCCATCAGAGCGCGGCGTGCGCGGAAGAGTCTGCCGCGCACCATCTGTTCGCTGCCGCCCACCACGTGGGCGATCTCGTCGTAGTGCAGGCCGTGGAGTTCCCGCAGGACCCAGCACACGCGCAGCTCGGGCCGGAGTTGCAGCAGCGCTCGCGCCAGAGCCGCTGCGGCCGCGTCCGACTCGGCCACGCGGGGAGGGGAGCTCTGCGCATCCACGGCAGCCGGATCGGGGACGCTGTCCAGGGAGAGGGACCGGGGCCGGTGACGCATGGCGTTGAGGCAACGGTTCGTCACGATGCGGTACATCCAGGTGCCGAACGAGGCGCCGTGACGGAATTCCGGCAGCCGTCGCCAGGCGCTGAGGAAGGCGTCCTGAACCGCGTCCTCGGCGTCCGCCCGGTTGCCGAGGAGTTGCCCGGCCAGCGCGAGCAGGCGACCGCTGTGGCGGCGGACCAGGACGGCGAAGGCATCGTCGTCGCCTTCCGAAGCCCGGACGGCCAGGACGTCGTCTGCCAGGTCGTCCTGCGTTCCACCGCTCGCCCCGGCGTCAGCGAGGGGCTGCCGGAGCGGGAGGGACGGGTCGTGCGGGGGTGGGGGTCTGGGCCGGTTGCGCATCCGCCGCTCGCTTTCTGTCGAAACCGGTCGTCGCGGCATGCGTACGCACCCTTCGATGATAGGTGCAGGCGGTCGGCGCGATCGGGGTGACGAATCGCCTCCTGGCGTGTCTAAAGTTTTGGGCACCGAATCGGGGCCCGGGACGGACGTTCTGGGGAGGTCCTCATGTCGGACACCATCAAGCCCTCCGCCGAGGGCAGTGAGCCGCGCCCCGAGGGTACGGCTTCCACGCGCGGGGGCGCCGGTACGGCGCCCGAGACCCGGGGGCGGACGACCATCTCCGACAGCGTGGTCGAGAAGATCGCGGGGATGGCCACCCGCGAGGTGCCGGGCATCCACAGCCTCGGTTCCGGCATGGCCCGCACCCTCGGGGCGGTGACGGACAAGGTCCCCGGCGGCCGCCCCAGTGTGTCCCGCGGAGTGAAGGTGGAGGTCGGCGAGCGCCAGGCCGCCATCGATCTCGACGTGGTCGTCGAATACGGCGTTTCCATCGTGGACCTCGCTGCCGCCGCCCGGACCAGCGTCATCACGGCCGTCGAACGCATGACCGGGCTGGAGGTCGTCGAGGTGAACATCACCGTCGACGACGTCCACCTTCCGGATGAGGAGGACGAGGAGGCCGGTGAGGGCCGCGTGCGGTGAACACCGGCCCGCCCCGGCACCGCCCGGGTGGGCATCGAACGACGTGAAGAACAGGTGAGTGAGATGAGCGCAGCAACCGCAGGCCTGCTCGCCGGCATGGCCCTGGGCTTCGCCGCATTCTTCGGCGGGTTCTGGGCGTTCCTGCTCGTGATGTTCCTGGGCCTGGTGGGCCTGGCGGCGGGCCGCATGCTGCAGGGTGACCTGAAGATGTCCGACTTCGTAGGTCCCCGGGAGCGGCGGTGACCTCGCCATCCGTCGCCGGGCCCCCGCCGGGAGCGGCAGCCACGCCCCCACCGGTCATACCGGCGGCGGATCGCGGAGCCACGGTGATCCCCGAAAAGGTGGTGGCACGCATCGCGGTCCGCGCCGCACAGGAAGCGCTGACCGAACACGCCGCCACCCCGCCCGTGCACACGGCACTGGCCCGTCCGCGCGCCGCGGCGAAGGTGGGGGGCGGCGCGGCGCGGCTGGGTCTGACAGTGGAGCTGCCCTACCCGACGGACCTCGCCAGTACGTCCCGCGCGGTGCGGGACCACGTCAGCGAACGAGTTGCCCAATTGACCGGAATGCGCATTACCGAGGTGACCCTCGTCATTGAGCACCTGGTCCTCTCCGGCGGGCTGGAACACCCACGTGTGCGGTGAGCCCGACGGCCGTCCCACCCGGAAGGAGAGCCGGCATGAACCGGGACCATGACCCCCCGGCCGGAACGGAGCGGCCCACCGGAACCGGCGAGGTCACCTCGCACACGGTGGGACAGTTGGCGCGGCCGTCTGCCGGCCTGCACACCCCGGGCACGCACCCCACCCGCCGCCCGTGGTCGGCGCGACGGATCCCCGCCGCGCTGACGGCGCTGGCCGTAGCGGCCGCGGCCGGGATCCTGCTGTTCGACATCGCGGGGGTCCGCGCCGGCCGGCCCGCGGCCGCTTGGCGCACCCGTCTCGCCGACGAATTGGCGACCCGCCCGCTGGACGACCTCTGGATACGCATCGGGGCCGGCGTCATCGCCCTCGTCGGGCTCTGGCTGATCATCCTGGCGGTCACCCCGGGCCTGCGGCACCACATGCCCCTCAGGACGCCCGACGCGCACGTGCGGGCGGTGCTGGAGCGCGAGTCAGCGGCCTTCCTGCTGCGGGACGCCGCCATGCGCGTCCCCGGCGTCAGCGGCGTCAGGATCCGGATGGGCAGGCGCCGCGTCGGCACCCGCGCCGACGTGCGGTTCCGTGACCCGGCCCTGGTCAGGGCTGATCTCTCGGCCGCTCTACGGGAAGAACTCGAGCGGCTCGCCCTCGCCCACCCGCCCTCGCTCGCCGTACGGGTGCGAGCACGCGGGAAGTGACGCGTCCACCGGCCGTCATCGTCGGGCATGAGACAGGAAGCGTGTTCCCATGAAGAGGAAACCCGCAGTCAACCGGGTCCTGCTGGCCCTGACCGGGGTGGTCCTGCTCGCCACGGGCCTCCTGGTTCTGACCGGCAGTTTCGACCTGTACCGACGCCGGCACCTTGCCCCACCCGAGGGCTGGCCCCTGACCACTCCCCGCGACGTCCTCCTCGACGAGGGCGACCGCACGCGCTGGACGGGGGAGGGGTGGTGGTGGCCCGCGGTCATCGCCGCCCTCGCGATCATCGTGGTGCTCGCCCTGTGGTGGCTGCTGGCGCAACTGCACCGCACACACCCCGGCCGCATACCCCTGGAGGGGCCACCGGACGTGGACGGCGTGGACCTGCGCGAAGGCGCCCTCAGTGATGCCCTGACCACTGACGCAGGGCAACAGCCGGGCGTCCGAGGAGCCCGCGCACGGATGGCCGGCTCCACCAGACACCCGGAAGCCCACCTCCGCCTCACCCTCGACCCCGAGGGTGCGCCCGGCCCCGTCCTCCGAGGACTGTGCGAGGGTCCCCTGCGACGCGCCCGCCAGTCCACCGGCAGGACCCGGCTCCCGGCCCGGGTCAGGCTGCGGGTGACCCCGCACAGGGCCCACCGCGCCGAATAGGGTCGCCGCCCCGGGACGAGACCGCGGGCGGAGGAGAGAGAACCGGTCCTCGTTCGTTCCACCCCCGAGGTCGTGCCCATCGCCGCCCCGACCGGTCCCTGCAGCCGCGCGATCACCTCAGCAAGAGTGCCCGCGTGGTCCACGACGCTGCGGAAGGGGGGCGCGTACAGGCGATCTCCGACGGGCAGCTGCGCGAGCGGCGCACCAGCCGGCGATGCCGGCACACCGAACGCACGGCCCGGTTTCCATCCGCAGCCACTTGCTCCCCCACCCAGCGGTGGGCTGCGGCGGCCGGGCGAGTTACTGCCTGGCCGTGGGTGGCGTGTACCCGCCGGGGGCGTGAGGGTCGTGCGACGGTACATGGGCCCGCTGCCTGCTTTACCGTCGGGAGTCCGTTCGATGCTCGAACGCAAGCAACTCAAGGGCCGTGCCCAGGTCACCTTCGTCCTCCCTGACCACACTTCGGATGGGCCGGTCAGTGTGGTGGGAGATTTCAACCACTGGAATCCTGCCGTCCATCCCCTGCAGTCCCGGGGTGACGGCACCATGATCGGTCCCGGGTGACCGCGACCGCCGGTAGGGGTCAGCGGCCCAGGGCCCTCTTCAGTTCGGCCTTGTCCATGTCGGAGCGGCCCTTGATGTTCCGCTTCTTCGCTTCGTTGTACAGCTGCTCCTTCGTCGGTCCCTCGGAGCCGCTGTGCGAGCGCTGTCCGCCGCGCTTGGAGGAGGACGTGTCCTGCGTGGAGGACCGGCTGGCCGTCTTCGACTCACCCGAGCGGGCGCGTTCCTTGTTCACGGTGCGGGCGGCGATCTCCTTGGCCCGCTTCTCGGATTCGCCGCGGTCTTGCGCGGATTCCTTGATGTGCTCGTACTGCCGTTCCCGCTTGGGGGAGGATCCACGGGGCATGGCGTTCTCCTTCCGCTCCGCCGTCCCGATGACGTATTCCGCGTCCGCCCAGGACGGGTTCGCGTATGGGTTCAGTCCGTTGCTGCAGGGCAGAGGGTGAACTAGCGGCCGGAGGGTCTCGGAGGGTCTGTGTGCTCCTCGCTGGTGACCACGGCACACCTCCTTGCACACCAGACTCCTGCCCTTCGTAAGGTGGCGCATGCATCAGCGCCGTGGCCGGGCCGGTCGGCTTACGCACTGGCACCGCGATGCTCGATGGATGGACCAGGCACGGCTCTTGGTATGGGCTCGGTGATGGTGACTGTTGGCGTCGCCGGGACACTGCGTCGCCCGCGGTGGTTGACCCGGAGCCGACGGGGCAGGGGGTCACCACGACCTGGACCGCGAGGACGCTCCAGGGCCCCAGCGGCGGTAAGGACGACTCCGCGTACACCGGCATCGACCCCCAGGACGGACCCGAACGGCTCCGGAAGGGCTGACCCCGACTGCGGCCTGCGGTCTCGGCGCGGCGTGGCCGGAACGGGCGCCTGGCTTCCCCCGAGGAGGGCCTGTGAGTGAGTACGAGCGTTCCCGGAAGATGCCCGCGCTGCCCGAGCACGCATTCGATCAGGCGTCCAGTCCGGGGCAGCTGGCGGCTTGGCTGCCGCGGGAAGGTGCCTGCTGCCGCCGAGCCTGCCGGGGAACAGGTCGTGACAGTGCACGACTACTACAGCACCGGCGCGGATGTGACCGGCCGGGTGCGGATCCGGCCCGAGCAGATGCGGTTGGAGTGGGGCAGCAGCGATGCCGCCGGCTACACCGGCTGGCTGCAGGTCGCCGGCCTCGACGACGGGAGCAGCGAGGTGACAGCCCATCTGTCCTTCCGCGGTGCCCGCCGCGATCCCGGCGAGGAGGCGGCGAAGGGCGCCTTGGACGCGAGCCTGGAACGGCTGGAGGAGCAGGTCCGGCTGCGTATCGATGCCGGAGGCGCCGGCTGACGCTGCCCGGAAACCCACATGCGCTACCGCTCCACCGGGCGGCCCGGCCCTCCGGCCCCCGGCGCCATGGCGTCTTCTTGGAGCGAGGGGTCCGCCCTGTCGTGGTGAGGGCGCGGCACTCGGTCTTCTTCGAAGGACCGTCCGACGGCTGACGCACCCGCGACGTCACTGGGCTCCGCATGAGTGGCGCAGACGTGGACAGCCGCAGGACATGAAGCACATTCCGAAGCCGGACACCGGCGGTGAACCCGAGCGCATGGCCAACGGTCCGCACGCCGCGGCGGGACCTGACGAGCAGACCGAGGAACGAGCACCGGACCAGCTGTCCGAACTGCCCAAAAGGTCTTGGAAAGAAGTGCTCCGCGGAACCCTGAAGGAGTTCGAGGACGACGAGCTGGCCGACCGCGCCGCAGCACTGACCTACTACGGCGTCCTGGCGCTCTTCCCAGCCCTGCTGGTGCTGGTGTCCATGCTGGGCATCACCGGCGAGTCGACCGCCCAGCGTGTCCTGGAAAACCTGCGGAGCCTGGCACCGGGCGCCGCCCGGGACGTGATCACCACGGCGGTCCGCCAACTGCAGGGCAATGCCGGTGTCGGGTCACTGGTGGCGGTCGTCGCACTGATCGTCGCGGTGTGGTCGGCCTCCGGCTACATCGCCGCGTTCATCCGTGCCTCCAACGCCGTCTACGACATCCCTGAGGGCCGTCCCGTATGGAAGGTGCTGCCGCTGCGTCTCGCACTCACCGTCACGCTGATGGTCCTCGCCGGCGCCGGCGGTCTCATCGTGGTCTTGAGCGGCAGCCTGGCACAGCGGGTCGGTGCCGCATGGGGGATCGGGGACACTGCGCTGACGGCCTGGTCGATCGCGAAATGGCCCGCCCTGGTGCTCCTCGTCACGATCATGATCGCACTCCTGTACTGGGCCGCTCCGAACGTCAGGAACCGCGGATTCAGATGGGTGACGCCGGGCAGCCTCCTGGCCCTGCTGATCTGGATGATCGCCTCGGCCGGCTTCGCCTTCTACGTCGCGAACTTCGGCTCCTACAACAAAACGTACGGCACGCTCGCCGGGGTGATCGTCTTCCTGGTCTGGCTGTGGATCACCAACCTCGCGCTCCTCCTGGGTCTGGAGTTCGACGCGGAGCTCAGTCGTCAGCGGGCGATCGCCGGAGGCCTGTCGGCAGACGCAGAGCCCTACGTACAGCCGCGTGACACACAGGCATGGAGCGCGGCGGACGAGCGCCGAATGGAGCTGTGAGCTCGGAGAGTTCACAGCGGAGCGCACCACCCCTTCGGTGGTTCGCCGAAGGACACCGGAGGGGAGGCATCACGTCCAAGACCGCTGCCGGCGGTGGGAAGAAGACCGCGGCGAAGAAGCGGGCCACCAGCATCGGCAGGCCGGGGTCCGGGTCGCTTCTGCAGCTTACCGAGGCTGAGCTGTACGAGCGTCCGCGAAGGCCGGCATCAAGGAGCGCTCGGCCATGACCCACGACCAGCTTGCCGACGCTCTGGGCCAGGTAGATCTTGCGGGTCGCCCCGGGACCGGCCGAGGGCCGGGCTGCGGAGCCCCCTTCTCGGGCTCCGGCCGCATGCTGGTGTGCACGGACGCTGCTGGAGTCGACCGACACCAGCCGGGCGACGTCACCCCTGGGCGACCGCCTGCCACGAGTGCATCCCGGAGGCGGCATGGCTGGTCCGGGAGCAGCCCCCCGCCCGCTGCACCGATAGGGGCTCACCGCCTGAGCCCGTATCCGGCTGATTGCCGTCAGCTGTCGGTGCGCTTCCCGGTGCGGGCGAGCATGGCGGCCAGGACCCGGACCGCACGTTCGGCGTCGGTGAGTTGGTCGGTCGTGGGCAGCGTGGCGCCGAAGTCGATGCCCGCGGCGGCGTCCAGGGCGCGCCAGTGGAGGATGGGTGAGAGTTCGCTGCTGCACTGGGCGAGGGAACCAGGCCAGGTGGCCGTGGGTGCGTGCGATGGTGAGGGCGAGGTCGGCGAGGGCTTCGCGGAGCCCTGCGAGCCTGTTGATCCGAGGCAACGCCTCCTGCACGTGCGCCGGGCCAATGGCCGCGTCGACGGCTGTCCCGGTCTGCAGGGCCAGCGTCACATCTGAAGCGGTACAGGCAGGCTCGATGTGCCCGGTTCCCGGTGCCCCGGACGACCTTGCCCATCGTGCCCGGGTGCTCCAGCGCGCGGTGGGCCTGCAGTGGTGAACCGGCACCGCAGGCCCAACCCGGTCGAGGCGCGCGACAGAGACGAGTATCCGGAGTTCGACCGGCGCGACGGTCGCCTGGCCCCTCGGAGTGTGGCAGCGCCCTCATCAGGCTGGCGTACTGAGCCAGTCCATCCGGTGGGGTCAGCCGGGCCGACGTCCCCCGGCCCTTGTGGTGACAGGCCGGGGGAGGGCGGCTGGGTCAGACGGTGCCGCGCCAGGCGCCGGTTTCGGTGCCGCGGTCTTCGATGAAGTGCTTGAAGCGCTTGAGGTCGCCCTTGACCTGGCGGTCGACGAAGCCGAGCTTGTCGCCGATGTTCTCGGCCATGCCTTCGGGATTGAAGTCCATCATGAGGGTGACTTCGGTGTGGGCGGGGTCGATGGGCCGGAAGGTGACGACGCCGGACTGTTCGGTCTGGCCGCCGACGGTGACCCAGGCGACCTTGGTGTCGGGGATCTGTTCGGTGATCTCGGCGTCGAACTCGCGCTCGATCCCGCCCATCTTGGTGACCCAGTGGGTGAGGGTGTCGGTGCGCTGGTCGATGCGTTCGACGCCGTCCATGAACTGGGGGAACGACTCGAACTGGGTCCACTGGTTGTAGGCGGTGGTGACGGGGACGTCGACTTCGATGGATTCCTTCACCTGCGACATGACACGTCCAGACTTGTTCGGGAACGGACTTGCGTCACCGGCCCTCCCCACGGGGTGGGCGGCGGCGGGGAAACGGGAGAATGCCTTCCTCCTGCACCGCGCATGCCCGGCATCAAACGGTGCACACCACCCGGCCGGGCATCGATTCCCCGCAACCGGACCTCCTGCCGCGCGGGCCGGGCGGCCATGCAGTACGGCACTTCCCGGCCCAGGCCGGCCGGCCACCTGATCAGGCAAGCCACGGACAGGAGGTCGGAGGTGCCCCGAGGTGTGCTCCGAGGCCGGCGAGGTGGGGGCCGGTGAGCACGGGGGCGACTCCAACGACCGGCACCGACTCCGTCACTGGCCGCACCCGCCGCGGGCCGCCCAACGCAGGACGGCTCCGCGGCCGCGTTCGGTACGGTCCACAGCGGATGTCCGCGCCGCCCCCAGCCTCCCAGCAGAGCGTTCGCGGCCAGGAAACTGCTGGTGGCCGCCCGCTGCATCGGGACCACCGGCAGCCCCGTCCTCACGGCGTCCCCCGCCACGACCAGACCCCGGCGTGGGCGTGCGCACCTACGCCCTCGCTCACGACGACGTGATGGACCGTGCACCGACCCGCCGCGGCCACGGCCGACGCGACGGCGAAGCCGATGTGCAGGGCGGGACGTCCTCGCGACCTCCGCACGCCCGGGCTTCGCCGCGGCCCGCCGGGCGACCCCCTGTTGCGCCCCCTCATGCGGGCCGCCGCGGGCCGATTGTGGCGCGACGACCTGGCCTACGCGGCACGCCGTTGGGCCCTTCGCTCCTCGGGGTGCTTTCCCGGGTGACCCGCCCACCGCCCCGGCAGGGCCGACGTCTGTTCGGACCGGGCCGGCCGAGCGGGACGGCCGGCACCGAAGGAAGGCACCCGGGTGGGCTTCAGCGGGTGTCGCGGTGACGGCCGCGGTCGTGTGGCTGACCGGTTGCGAGGAGGACGAAAGCCAGTCCCAGGGGCAGTAGCAAGAGCAGCATCACAGTCATGGCATGTCTCGTGCCCACTCTGACGGCGTCGACACGAGCGAACCGTCCCGCCCGGCCGGAGCACCCGATCCGCCTGCGGCTCCGCCCGAACTCCCCACAGCCCGCCTCGAGGTGTCCGGTCCGGAGTGATCTCGGCCCGGTGAGCGGTCATCCCTCCCGCATGCGCGGAGACCGTCCTGGCCGTCTGCGGTCAGGTCCCGCTCGCCGAAATCGGCACCGCGCTCGCAGAAGCCCCCGGCTCGTCAACGCCGGCTCCAGGACCACCCTGCTGGTCGGCCGAGGCGCCCGGGAGGCCCGGGAGGAGGCGCTGCGGCGTGCGGAACTGCGCAACGCGCCCATGGTGCTCACCCTGAAGGCCAAGGAGGGTTTCGAGCGCGACAATCCGTACCAGGTCAGTCAGATCGGGCTGATCGGCAACCCCGCCGCGTCCCACGCCCTCGACCAGTGCGACACGCTGGTCATGCCGGGCACCGACTTCCCCTGCCGCGACTGGTACCCCGACGGCTGCAAGGTCGTCCAGATCGACACCAGGGGCGAACACCTGGGCCGGCGAGTCCCGGTGGACGCCGGGCTGGTGGGCGACGTCGGAGCGACCCTGCGCGCCCTCCTCCCATGGCTGGAGGCATCACCCGACCGCTCCCACCTGGACGGCTCCCGCTCGCGCTTCGCATCGTGACCGAGGAGCAGCACAAGCTCGCCGACCCCCGCCACGACCGTCGCTGGACGGGCCCACCGCGCACCCTGGTGGACAACCGGAACCACGACGTCCGCCCCGAGGCCCTGGCCGCGTCCGTGGACCGGCACGCCGCCGACGATGCAGTCTTCACCTCAGACACGGGCATGGCCACCGTCTGGCTCTCCCGGTTCGTCACCATGCGCGGGACGCGGCGGCTGCTCGGCTCGTACGACCTCGGTTCGATGGCGAACGCCAGGCCTCAGGCGCTGGGCGCGCAGCTGTGGGCACCCGACCGTCAGGTGGGCGCGTTCTGCGGCGAGGGAGGCCTGAGCATGCTGCTCGGCGATCTGATGACCATCAAGACGTACGGACTGCCGGTCAAACTGATCGTCTTCGACCACCGCCGCCTGGGCATGGTCGAGCTCGAACAGGAGCAGGCGGGCCTGCCCGAGTTCGGCACGGAACTCGACAACCCGGACTTCGCGGCCGTCGCCACCGCCCTGGGCTCGACCGGGATCCGCGTCACCGACCCGGCCGCCCTGGACGACGCCGTGCGGCAGGCACTCGACACGCCCGGCCCGGTCCTCCTCAACGTGCTCACCAATCCCCGGGAGATCGCCGTACCGGGCAAGCCCACGGTGAGCCAGGCCTGGGGCTTCGCCATAGCCAAGGTCAAGGAAACCCCTCACGAGCGACCGGGGCTGACGGCCCGCCCGCCCACCGGCGGGCGCTCACGGCGGCTGCTCCGGCCCCACCGGCGGCTCGGGGGACTCAGAGCCCATCTCCGGCTCCAGACCCTGCGCGGGCGTGGTGGGCGGCCGCCCGACGTCCGCCCGCCAGACCTCGAAGGTCAGGCCGGTCGCCGTCGGCACGGCCAGACCGAGCAGCGAGCCTCCCACCACAAGAGCGTGTCGGAGTGTCCGGCGAGCTCGGCGTCGTCGGCGGGGCGGTAGACCAGGCAGCCGCCCGGCGTTGGGAAGACGTCCGGGACCGGCTGCGCTGCGGCGGCGGCCACAAGGACCGTCCCGGCCGCCGCGAGGGCGGCCATGGTGCCGGCGTACCAGCGGTTCGAAGTGGGTCCGGACCGGCTGGCGGGGACGATGCGCATCCCGGACGGTGGCGGTCCTGCCGTCGGCACCATCGTTTCGGTGTCGGATGCGGCGCACGCTCGACCCCAGACGGGCTCGACACCGCAGAGCCGCATCATGGGGCGCCGACTACTGCCCGAACCCCCGGTCGTGGTAGATCCCGTACACAGGCTGGGGCACCTCGGGCACGCCGAGCGCCGCTGTCACATGGTGGATGAACAGCCCGGGCCACCGCGCGAACGTCCTCGACGAGGGCCCGATGCCCGGGCCGTCATCGAACCGGCCTGCAGCAGTCCGCGCTGCCAAAGAGGCATTGCATGCCGTCGGCCGCACGGTATCTCTGTGACCGGACCTGGACTGGCGGGCCGGCCGATGGCCGGTGAGGCCCAGGCTGGAGCTGTCCAGGGCGACCGAAGCCCAACGCGAATCTCTGAGGGGATCAGGTACGGCCGGCGGCGACAACCACCTGGAAGCCCGGTCATGCGGATTCGGACGCCCGACTGATGCGTGCTTGCCTGGTGTCATCCGGTCGGCGGCCTCACGAACCGCCACTGCAGGGACTGCAGCAGGAGGGCGTTCAGCCCGCCGACGAACGTCGAGGCGTCGCCGTGTACCAGGCGGATCGGCTCCGCGGGGGAGAACCACCGGGCTCCCGGGGTGCCGTGGATCCTGGCCCGGTTGGCCGCGCCGTCAGGACCGGCGACACGGCGGAACAGGGCGTCGCCCAGGCGGTCGCGCGTCCGCGATGGCACCAGCAGGTTCAGCAACCGAGGCCGGTTCACAGTTCAAGTATCGCGCCGTCGAGCCGGTCCGGCGAAGTCCCCGTACCTGTACGCGCCAAGCCGGACGCCATGGGCCCGAGCGCTCGGCACAGACCGGCCCGCCCTCCGCGTCGCCAGGCAGATGGCGGCGTCAAGGCCGCGCGCGACACCACGCGGATCGCCCGTCGCAGGCGACTGGGGGCGATGCCCCGCAGGGGCGCGACGGGGATCGAGGCGAGTCCCGAGCCGTTCGCTGTCGCCACCCCGAAGTAACCTTCCCGCATGATCAAAGACGGCAGCGAGGCACGGCAGTGGATCGGTTCCGGGGGAGGGCCGCTCATCCTGGTACCCGAACTGGTCCTGCCGTCCTGGCAGGGATGCGACTTCGAGTCGGCCACCGGCGACGACGACTACGGCAGGGCCTGCGAGGTCGAGGGCTACCTCGGTGTGATCCCCGTCGGGCAGGCGGAGGCCCTGGTCCTCGGGGAACCGTGGTCGACCACCTACGTGCCGGAGCACGGCTGCCTCGTGTGCTGGATCGGCGCCGACTCGGAGGCCGCAGTCCTCGACGGCGTCGCACCGGCGCTTGAGGCCGGGGCGTGGGAGTCGGAGGTGCTCTGGGAGGTTCCGGGGCCCGTGGTCCTCCTGGACTCCGGTCAGCCCGGCGTTCCCGAGCCCGACGCCGGGTTCGACGACCCCGACCGGCTGCGCATCGACGTGGAACCGGGGCGCTATCTGGTCCGCGCCGCCCATGCCCAGCCGTCGCCCGGGACGACCATTCTCCTCGTCGGGCTCACGCGGCTCTCACCGGACCACCCTGGAGCCTTGCTGCCGGCATCCGGGTAAGGAGGAGACGATCCGTTTGCGGCCAGGGGCGGGCGGCCGGTGGTGCGGCCCGAAAACATGCTGTCTGTCCGCCGGCGGCGATCACCGCCCGGGTCTTCCTCCGCCGCGGTCCGGCGAGCGGCCCGTCAACCCCCGCTCACCGGCCTCCCAACGGCCCGCCGGAGCAGCAGGCGCCCGGTACCGGTGCGGGCCGCGGGCCCCGGCCCCCGCGACTCCGTGCTCGGCGCCCGAGAGCTTCGGCCTTGTCCTCGGCCTCGCCCGTCATGCCGGCCGCGGCAAGCGACCGACGGACGTGGTCCTGCTGCTCTTCGATGATGGTCTCCCGGTACCCGGGCAGACGGGGCGGGCGGCCTTGACCGCAGCTGGGGACACCGTCACCGTCCACGGCGACGACGCAGACAGCGATCCGGACCAACGGCTCGACGACCTCGCTGACCACATCTGCGACGCCGGACTGGCCGTGACCCTGGTCCCCGCCGGGGGCCGCCGGATCGACGAAGGCATCGCCCGCCTCGCCCGCGCCGGCGGACATCCCTGGCCCCTGGCCGAACTCGCGTCCGACGAGAACTCCGGCCCGTCACCCTCCACCCCCAAGGGCGCCGCGCTCGCCGCGGCCGCCGCCCGTCATCACCGGGTCGATGTCCCTGGGGGGACGGCGGCGACATGCTCCGCGCGATGAAGCCCAACGCCACGGCCAACCCGATCGCGTCCCTCGTCGAGACCACCCGCAAAGACGCCCCTGACATCGCTGCCTTGACGTCAGCGTCCCAGAGCAATGACCGAGTGGCCACTGCCATACCCGGCCCCGCCGCGAAGCGGGGAAAGACCCGACTTGCTATGTCGCCATCCACCACGGCATCGAGGCGGGGAAGTACGGAATCGGGAACGTCCGGGTGCGCCGTATTCAGCAGAGTCGGGCCCAGGGATGGACGATCCACCGGGCCGTCGTCATGCCTGACTGTCCCAGCCGTCCGCTGGGTGGAGAACGCCATCAAGGAGAGCATCCGGGAGGAAGGCGGCCAGCCGTTCCTGACCGACGACCAGGTTCCCCAGAAGGCCTACACCGAGACCTTCGCCCTGGTGGACCCGCCGGGCTGATGCGGACCTCCGGTGTCGCCTACCAGTTCCGGCACCGGGAGTTCCAGGAGTGGCTGGTGCGTCGCCCCTGGAATTCGCCGTAGGGCGGGGGCTACGGAGCGAAGAGCAGGCCCGTCAGGGAGCGGAAGTACTCCTCGGGCTCCCGGCCGCCTAGTGCCGTGTCGATGTTCCCGGTGAGGAGCAGCGTCGCGAAGCCGTGGGTGAGCGACCAGGCGGCGATGCCCGCCAAGCGGGCGTCGGGGACGTCCGGCAGGCCCGCGACGCCGGCGCGTAGTTCGGCGGAGGCCCGTTCCTTGGCTGCGAGGAGCTCCGGGTCGTCGGTGCGGAGCAGGTCCGGCTGGAACATCACCTGGAAATGGGCGGGGTGTTCCGTCGCGAACCGTACGTAGCGCACGCCGCGTTCACGTAGCTCGGGCGTCCCGGCGAGGGCCGCGGCCAACCGGTCGTACCCTTCCGTGGCGATCGCCGTGAGGAGCCCCGTGCGGTCCTTGAAGTGGTGGGCGGGGGCGGCGTGGGAGACGCCGGCGCGGCGGGCGAGGTCGCGCAGGCTCAGCGCCCCGGGGCCCTCGGCGGCGATCACGTCGAGGGCGGCGGCGAGGACGGACTGCCGCAGGTCACCGTGGTGGTAGGTCTTCCGGCTCGGCATGGCAGCAGCTTAGCCGACGTCTAGTCATTGACAAGTTTCCGGACCGACGTGCAATCTTGTCAGTGACAAGTCGTGGATGAGTGAGTCGATCACGAGGGAGACCGCCGTGGAATCCGGACGCGTACGTCAGATGTGGCACCTGCTCGAACCCCTGCACGCCCTGCTCTACTACGCCTCCGAGGCCTTCGACGAGGCCGCCTCCCTCGGCTACGACACCGCCGAGCGCTGGCCCTCCTACTTCGCCTGGCGCTCCGCCCCGCTGGGCGCGGCCGGCCCGGCCGGGGTCGCCTCGGCCTTCTACAGCTTCAGCCCCGGGATGGTCGCCCGGTACGTCCCCGGCGGGACGCCGTCCGTGCCCCCCGCCGACGTCCTCGCCGCCCGCCTCCGCGCCGTCGACCGCACCTACCGGGCCGTCCTCGGCGAGGACACCGTCAAGGGGCCCGAGCTCGCCGAGGCCGCCGCCCTCGCCCGCCGCGCCGCCGAGGCCGCCGGGACGGCCGGGCGCCCCCTCGCCGCCGCCAACGCCGCCCTGCCCTGGCCCGAGGCCCCGCACCTCGTCCTCTGGCAGGCCGCGACGGTCCTGCGCGAGCACCGCGGCGACGGTCACCTCGCAGCGCTCCTGATCGCCGGGCTCGACCCGGTCGAGGCACTCGTCTCCTTCGCAGCGGTCGGCGCCGCCCCCGAGCCGGTCTTCGAGAGCCGCGGCTGGTCCGCCGCCGAGTGGTCCGCCGCCCGCGCCCGGCTCGTGGCCCGCGGCCTCGTCGAAGCGGGCGGCGCGCCCGTGGAGGTCACCGACGCGGGTCGCGAGCTGCGCGCCGAGGTCGAGCGGCGTACGGACGAACTCGCCGCGGCCCCCTGGGACGCCCTCGGCCCGGACGGCACCGCCCGCCTGGCCGAACTTCTCGGAGGCCCCTGGCTGTCCGCGATCGGCTCCGGTCTGCTCCCCGCCGAGAACACCCTCGGCATCGGCAAGGTGTGACGCCACCCCGTGGCATCCCGAATGCGGGGTCCGCTGCACCGCTATCGCGCTCCTGGTCTGGGGCATTCGCACCTGCCTGCGTTGGTTCTGCAACCCGCTCGGCCCGGCCACCCTCCACCAGGTCCGCGCCCTCACCTCCAAGCCCGCGGCCATCGACGCCTCCCGGCTCCGGCACTCCCGGAAGGGGACCGAGCCCAGGGAGATCGAGCTGCGCGACCGGGGCTCGCTGCGCGGGCAGCTGGGCCGGCTCGGCCAGCGTGTCGGCGACCGCTTCCTTGAATGCCTTCGTGTTCCTCATGGACGCCATCCTTCAGGAAGGCCCACGGGGGCCCGGGCCGGGACCACCGGCGCCGACAGCAAATGGATGAGTGATGTCCGTCGGCCGGACAGCGCCAGCCGTCGGCGGAGGCGTCCTCCGGGGCGGTCCCCGAGCTCCACGGCCACGAAACGGGCAAGGTCACGCATGGCCAGAGAAGACTGGCCGTGTGACCTCGTGAAACCCTTCACCTGCTCAACGAAAGTCCGTCGCCGGCACATCGGCACGTCATAGGGGAACCGCCTCACCCATAGGCGGACGAGGACCTCTCGACCGCCGACAGGCCGATCCGCCGGCCGAACGTCACCGCGACCGCACAACTCCCCGAATACGGGTCTGCTGTGAGGGCTTGAAGGGGGGGAGGCTGTCAGTGCGCGACGCCGAACCGGGCCTGGCACCAGCATGTTTGCCTGGGTCATGCCCCCAGGTCCTCCGTCACGGGCAGGCACTCGGCGAGCAGGTCGACGACGTCGCGCCAGGCTCGCTGCGCGTGCTGGCGGTGGTACCCGACGCCGGGGACCACGGGGTGGTCGACCGGCGGGTGGTGGAAGGCGTGCAAGGCTCCGCCGTAGACCACGAGGCGCCAGTCGACGCCCGCGCCCTGCATCTCGGCGGTGAACGCGTCCCGTTGCGCGGGCGGCATGATCGGGTCTTCCGACCCGACCCCGGCCCACACCGGGCAGCGAATGCGCGCTGCCTCGCCCGGTCGGCCCGTGGTCAGCGCGTTGACCGTCCCGATCGCGCGCAGGTTGACGCCGTCGCGTCCGAGTTCCAGCGCGACGGCGCCCCCGGTGCCGTAGCCGACGGCGGCGATCCGGTCGGGGTCGGTCCGCGGTTCGGCGCGCAATACGTCGAGCGCCGCATGACCGATGCCCCGCATCCGGTCGGGGTCGGCGAGCAGGGGCATGCAACGGGCCAGCATCTCGTCGGGGTCGCCCAAATAGCGCCCGCCGTGAAGGTCGAAGGCCAGCGCTACGTATCCCAGCTCGGCGAGCACATCGGCCCGGCGGCGCTCGACGTCGCTGAGCCCCATGCCCTCTGGTCCGAGCAGCACCGCGGGCCGGCGGTCGACACCGGCCGGGAGCGCGAGGTGCCCGATCATCGTCAAACCGTCGGCCGGGTACTCGACCGTACGCGTCGTAATCTTCGTCATGAGACTGGACTGTAGTGATCGTCGAGCCCGGTCCGGCCGGTGTTCTGCCGCTGGCAGAACAGCACGGGTGTCCCTCTGAAAATACGGGATGGGTCCGGCGCTCAGGGCTTCGAGCTCATCCCGTTGCCCCTTTGGCGCGTATCCCGGTCACACCCCCTTACGCGCGTGGTCCGTAGGGTCGCTCAATGCCGTGAGCCTCCAACGCCCTTTCGTAGCGGGCCAGCAGTTCGTCGAAATCGGCCAGGAGGATGGTGGCAGCCTCGTGGGCGTCATCGGCGTCGCCCTGGGCACAAGCCTCCACGATCTCAGCAACGTCGCCGCGGAGGATCGACAGCGAGTCACCATGGATCAGCACCCCCGGGACGCGACGTGGGGGCAGACGGACAACCGCGTCGTTGCCCGGATCCGTGAACAGCTCAGCCTCAATGCGTTCCATCGAGCGCTCCAACAGCAGACGCCGTACTGCACCAAGCCGTAGTCATCACGGAAGCGCGGTCACAGCCGTTTCCAAGAATCGCCATCAGGGGCGCGGTCACGGTGGCGCCCTGGTCGCCGAGCCGAACACGACCACCGAGTAGTCGGCGCTCTGCACAGCCGGCGGTGATCACGGTCGAGGTTCTCGTGCTCGTCGATCCTGATCGCAAACTGCGACGAGCGGGTGACCCCGGCCGACAACGCGGCGCAACGCTTACTGAACTCCCCACTCCGTTGAACGCCGGAGTGCGTGACGATCTTCGACGGGGGCGAGGGCTGGCCTGTCGGCCTGTCTCGGGCTGGCTGTCCTGGCCGTCGGTGACCGCGTGCACCGCTTGGTGGTCGACGAGCGGGAGTGACTGGTGGATACCGCGGCTGGCTGCGGTGGTACCGATGTGGAGTTCACCCTGCCCCGTAGCGGGCGTCTGCAGAACAGAAAGGCGTGAGTCATGGAAGGAGACAACCTTGCCGCGAGCCGGTTCTCGGTTGAGCTCGGCAAATTCACGGTGGAGTCGGTGAAGGCCGTCTCCGGCTTGAACCACGGCTTCGAGGCCGGTGAGATCAAGCAGGTCGGCAAGAACGGTCAGTCGATCGTCAGGAAGCGGGCCGACGCTGCTACGAGCGGGGACGTCACCATCGTCCGTGGGCTGGAGAAGAGCCAGGTGTTCACCGACTGGGTGCGCAACACCATGGCCGGGCAGAGGCCGGACGACGTCAGGCCGGACATGACGGTCACCATGTTCGACAGCAAGGGGAACCAGGTTCGCCGCTTCACGCTGAACAACGCCTTCGCCACGAGCGCCACCGCCGATTCGGCCGGTGGTTCGGCGGGGGAGTCGGTCACGATCGCCTACGAGTCCATGACGGTCGAATAGCCGGTCGGCCGAGTCGGGCGTACAGGGTCTGCCAGCCGCCGCGGGGTGCCGTACGCCGGCCCGGGCGAGGGGTGCGTGTGCCATCGCCACGACTGCGGCGGCCTGGTCCCGGTCGACGGGTGCGCCGAGCACGGCCGGGCTGCCGGTGCGGTGCTGGAGTGGCATCCCGGCGGCGGTATCCGTTGCACGGCCCTACAGTGCAGCCGTGCAGAGGCCGAACGCGCCGGCACTGTGCCGGCCCGGCCGGACCCGCCGGAGCCCCCGATGTGGGGTCGGGGGCTGACGGCTGGTCCGGCGGTGGCGGGGCGTAACCGGAACGCCGCACTCGCGTTGCCAGGAAATGAACAACACCAAGCGCGCACTGGCAGCTCCGGCACGTGCTGGCGTTGCGCTGACCATGTCCGGAACAGCCCACGCCGACATGAACGCCAACGATCGCGACGATCCGGCAATCGTCGGGGCCCCCAAGCAAGGCGGCGGCGTAGCAGCCTCGCTCCCGGATCCCCCAAGTCCCCCTCTTGCCGCGATCCCGGGAATCGGCGGCCTTCTTGGCGGCGGAGCCAAGAGTGGCGGCGGCGGCCTGCTGGGCCTCCCCCTCCCCATCTAGGCTGCGGCGGCCTGGTCCCGGTCCCTCGGCGCCGTCGCTCTCCGCCGCGCCGCCGTCCACGCGCGGCGGCGGTGGGCCACCTTGATCCGCTGCGCAGCGCTGGCTGAGGGGCGGGCGCAGGTCGACCTTTCGGTCCCTTCGGCCTCCCCCACTCCCCCTTCGGCTGGCCGCAGCTCGTCACCTGGTCGCCGAGCCAGACCGGCCCTTGCGCGAAGTGCCACCGGCCGCCCGTCGTGCGGTGTCCGGAGTCCGGGGGAGAAACCCGTGCGGGCCTGCCGCGTTGAAACCGTGAGGGGACGGGTGGGCGTGGAGGGGTGGGTGGGATCTGGCAGGCGGGGTGGGGGTGGAGGCGGTAGCCGCCCTGGGGAGATGGGCGGTCTCGGGCGGCGGCGGCCGCAGTCTCGGCGGTCCGGCGGCGTACCGCGCGGCGGTGGGCGTGGTGGCCGGGTTGTTGGCTGTGGTCCTCGTCGCCTTGCCGGGGCAGGCCAGTCCCGGGGACCGGGCCGGGGTGTCGTGTGCCGGGGGGCGGGTGTTGAACGTGGTCGCGCATCATGACGACGACTTGCTCTTTCTGGCTCCTGATCTCCTCACGGCCCTTGAGAACCCGCTGGTGTGTGTCCGGACGGTGTTCCTGGTCGGGTCCTTCTACGACTTCAAGCACCGGCGGCCCACTCCCGTCGAGCAGTTCCGGTACCTGCGCGAGCGGGAAGCGGGGGTGCGCTCCGCCTACGCGGCCGCGGCCCGGGGGGACCAGACCGGCTGGCAGTCCGCGCCGTATGCCGCCGGCGGGATCACCGCCACCTTGTGGAGGCTGGAAGGAGGCCGGGTGTCGGTGGTGGAGGTACGGATCCCGGACTCGGCCGCCACGGCGGTGCGTGGGCGGCAGCTGTGGTCGTTGTACGCGGACGGTCTGCCCGCGACCGCCCTTCCCGGCGATCAGGCGCAGCCGCCGCAGGACGTCTCCCGAGAGGTGCTGCTGGACTTCCTGCGCAGCGTGGTCGGCGACTTCCATCCGAACGTGGTGAACACCCTGGATCCCACCGCGGACCAGCAGCCCGGCCCGGCAGGCGGGTACAACTTCAACCTCGACCACGTCGCCACCAGCCGCCTCGTCGTCGCCGCGCTCGCTCGCCCGGAACTCGGCCGGACACCCCCGGTGGTGTTCTACCGCGACTACAGCGCCCGCCTTGAACCCCCGAACCTCGACGAGGCCGCCGCCCGCGACAAGTGGCGGTTCTTCGGCCGCTATGCCCTCCACGACATGGACATCTGTCCCCACTCCCACACGCCGTGCGTGCCGGCCGGGGTCTACGCGCCATACCGCAGCCGGCAGTACCGGGCCGACGCCGCCTGGCGCGGCGACCTGCGCCTGCCCTACCCCACGGGACCTGGCAGAGCCACGCATGGACGGCCGGTACCGGATCCTCAATGCCGCCACCGGCCGCTACCTCGCCGCCGACGGCGACCACCTCACCACCAGCACTGCGACCGCCGACCCCAGACGCCAGGAATTCACCCTGAAAGCCGCACCCGGCGGCTGGAGACTCGCTCAGTCCGACGGACGGTGCGTGGATGTCCCCCGCTCCAGCCTGCACCCGACCGCACTGATCATGTTCGGGTGCACCGGCAAGGCGAACCAGTCCTTCATCCTGCGCGGCACCTCGGCCAACGGCTACACCCTCACCCCCGCCCACTCCCGCCTCCCCCTCACCGCCCGTGGCCAGAGGGGAGCACAGGACCGCCCCGACGGCGGGCCGGACCAGCGATGGCAGCTGATCCCCGTCCCGCTGCCCTTGCCCCGCTTTTCCCTCCGGTAGTCACTGTTTGTGATCCACCGACGCCCGGCCGGACGGAGCCCCTGAGGTGAGCCGGGTCCTCGGAACTGAGCGTCGTGGTTGTCCTTCGGGGCCGACTGCCATGCTCAGTCACACAGTGTGTCTGGTGACTGTCCTGTGTCAACGAACCTGATCAGAGGCTCTGGTGCTGAGGGTGCGACGGTGGCACCGGACCCGGCCGGGCCGACCGGGCTCATGGGCGGCGGGTCATGAGCCCGGGGGCGTCGGTGCTGCGGGTGGTTAGGCCAGGACTTGCAAGACGAAGGTGATGATGGCCTCTGCAGTCTCCCGCAGGAAGCTGAGCCCGCCGTTCACGGTGCTGTCAGCCTGTTGAGAAGGGGCGGCGTGGGCCGGCATGGCGGCGGTGGTCAGGAGGATGACGGTGGTGGCGGCCGCGGTGGTGGCGGCGCGCTTGATCTTCTTGTTCATGCTCAGGGCAACGAGGCTGCGCGGTGTCGCGCTTCTTCGGGTGACCGAGGCTCACCGTAACGGGTGGTGCTGTTCTGCTCTTCGGCCCTGCTCCCGACGGCCGGCAAGGGCGTTGCATCGATCAGTGTTCGATGGCACAGGACAGTGACACAGTGCGGTGACGGAAGGGCTGGTCACGCCGTGGGCGGCGCGGCACAGTTCGGCCATGTCCACAGCGCCCGGCCGGTTGCCGGGCCGGGTGCCGGGTGCCGGGTGCCGGGTGCGGGCCGTGCCGGGCGGTGCGGTGCGGGCGCGTGGGTGCTCGGCCGGGCCTTCGCCCCCGAATACCGGGCACACCCGCAGTCCGGTTACTACACGGAGAGCAGTCGAACCCGGGGCCGCTGGACTGGCCTGTGCCCGTGTAGGCCGTACCGCGGGCCAGCACGGTCAAGAGCCCGGCTTGCCGGAGTGGGGCCGACGCGATGCAGACGGGGTTCACCCCGCCGCCGTGGCCGCTATGCCCGGCCGGGGCCCGTGTCGGCGAGGTGTCAGGACGGTCTGCCGAGTCCCCCGGTCTCCTGGGCCACGGTCCACACCAGCTGCTGGAAGCCTGGCACCGGGGCGGAGCGCGGACCTGCCGGGGCGGACGGCCCGGCCGGCAGGTACGCGAGGTGGCAGCGCCCGCAGGTGAACGCCGCCTCCCACACCGCGAACAGCGCGGGGAAGACTGCTGTCTGTGCTCGGAACCGTTTCTTGGCCGCCCGCCGCGCCAGCGCACGCCGGAGCACTGTGGCCACGGCACCGGCCAAGGAGGGCAGGCCCAACACACCCCAGAAGACCATCGCGCTGCGCCCTGCGCCGGGCTCGCCGCTTGCCAGCACCGGCAGCGTCATCAGGGCCACGACCACCGGCACGGCGAAGAGTAGGGCCAGCGCGCACCCGCCCCGCTGCCGGTCCAGGACCGGCTGGGGCGGCGGCGCCAGCTGCTGGGCCAGCAGAGTGCTCGAGACCCCCGAGGTGTGAACGGTCGAGCGTCCGAAGACGGCTACCGACCCCACGCCCGGCGCAAAGCCGGTCCCTGACGAGTAGCCGGTCGACACACCCGCGTAGGTCCCGGTCTGTTCCTCGTACACGGCGCGCACGCTGCGCACCTGGTCGATCGCCCCGCACTGCGGACAGCTCGTGCCACTCATGGTTCCCGTTCCCTCGCCGCTTCCAGCAACCGTGATCATCACACGTTCGACGTCGTCGGCTCCGCGCGGTGAGCATGGCGATCACAGTTGTAGCGCAGACGCGCAGCCTGAGCGCGGGCGGGCCCTCGCACCGGATGACGGGTACCCGAGGGTCATGGGGGAGCAGCAGGCCTGCCTCAGATGTCGATCGCGTCGATGGTGAAGCCGCCACGTTTTTCGGCGCGTTCGAGGTAGGTGATCCACTTGATCCAGTCGCCGGTACTGATGCCTACCGGGCCGCGACCGCCTCGGAAATCGTCCGCCTCTGCCCCCTCGCGCTTCCCGACGGAGGCGATGACGGCCATCACTTCGTCGTCGGAGTGCAAGCGGTAGGCGGCCAGCGCCTCAGTGATCTCCTCTGGGGTGACGACATACTCGCCGTAGTCCTCCAACTTGTGAAGGGCAATGCCGGAGACCACCTCCGGCCGCCAGACGCGATGCGCGTCGCAGGCCTCGTCGTACGCCGCTTTGGCCGCTGCGAGCGCTTCGGGGTCCGTGGCCTTCAGGGCTTCGTGTTCCGCACCCCAGTACAGGAAGCTCGGCTGCGCCGGATACCGGGGCCGCTCGTAATCGGTCATGAGCATGTTCAGCTCATCCATCGCGACCAGGCGGTACCACATCTCCCCCACCTGGAGATGGAAGTGCGAGAGGTCAGCTGCCTTCAACGCCTCCAGGGCACGGTGGACCTTCCGCTGCGCGGCTGCGTATCCCGGAATGGTGTCGAGTCGGTGCTGATGTATGTTGCCGGTCCGGCTGTAGGGATCGAACGGCGGACCGGGAGGAAGGGCGTCGCGTTCGTCACACGCCCGCCTGAACGCGAGGTTCGCCTCCTCGTGGACGGCCATTTCTTCGGGCGTCATCGGCTGGACGGTCGTCATGCTGGGCACGCGCTCTCCTCGGTGAATGGTGAGACCGGCAGCCGGTCGCGGCGCGTCAGACCGGCGACGAATCAATGAGGATCAGGCCGATTCGCCATCGAAACCCGGTTCGCAACCCCATTGGAGAATGATCACCTGTCGTGAACGAGCGGGGCAAGACAGTAAAGGGGACGACGCGAAGCGGCTGTGCTTCCCGGCCGGGCTACCGCGCGGGTTATCTCTCGGACTGACCACCGGGGTGGATGGCGGCGCCGGAAGCTGTTGTGGCTCTGGCCGGCCGTGGTGCCCAGGCCCGTCTGTCCTTCCTGGCCCATGCGTCGGCGATGGCGTAGGGCGGCGTCCTGGAAGCGCTCCGGTTCCCTTTCACAGCCATGAACGGCAGGCTTCCGCACGAGAACCGCACGGCTGGCGCCAATATCGGGGTCGTGCCAGGATTGAGGGAATCGATCGGGCCTTCAAAGCGCGGCGGTGCTACATGCCCCCGGGGGCGCTGCTCCCCCATGTGCAATCGCCAGGCAGCGAAACCAGACGCTCGGGCTGGCTGGGCGCATGTCCAGCAGGCATGTGCGCAAGCACTTCGGCCTTGCTCACCGTTCACGTTCTCCGGGGGAGTTCCCCACATGCTCAAGTCCGATCGAAGCGAACCTGTGCACTCCGCCCAGAACCGCCCCCAGCAGCTCGCCGATTCGGCGCCCCGCCGTCCTGGTGGGACCGTCGGACCCCAGAGAACGCTTCAGCCGTTCGCTGAAGTCGGCGTCCTGGCGACACCGCAGCCCCCGCCCAACCCGCCGGATGGCAGCCTGTCGCTTCGCGACGAGTGCCGATGTATCGGGACACCTGGCCATGCGAGGTGGAGTGATGAACGTTCAGCGCTCCCGTCCAGACTCGAACGGGATCATCAAGCGGTTGGCGCCGCGAGCAGCGCGCCCGGGACAACGGACGCGGTCGTACCCGGGGCGGCGGCGGACGCGGCCGATGACGCTGTCCGCGACGCTGGTCGCGGTGCTGCTCGTCGCCGGGTGTACCTCAGCAGAAGGAGCGTCCTCGGGCCCTGGTGAGCAGGCCGCGCCTGCCGGCGCACGGGCCGCTGTGACCGTGCCGGACAGCTTCAGCCCCGTGGTCGTTACACCGATCAGCGATCCGACGTTTCCCTGGCTGGGCAGCGACCAGAAGTACCACGTCTCTTACGACTTGCAGTTGACCAACGCCTCGCGGCTGCCGGCCACGCTCACCAAGGTGCAGGTGGTCGACGCCAAACGACCTGACACTGTTGTCGCCACCCTCTCCAGTCGTCAACTGGTCAATCCCGAATGTGAGTACGGAGCCTGCAATCTGCTGCGGACGCTGCCCTCGTCGAACGCGACCGACACCGTCATGCCTCCCGGCCAGTCCCGAGCCCTGATGGTGGACCTGACCTTCGACTCGCTGGACCAGGCGCCCGCCGAGGTCATGCACCGGCTGTTCCTCACCGGGCAGGCCGTGCCCCCGGCCACCAAGCCGAGCCCGGTCAACTACCTCGCCGCGCCCTTCAACATCTCCTCCGGCAAGCCGCGGATCATCGCACCCCCGCTCAAGGGGGACGACTGGGTCGCCCTGAACAGCTGCTGCGGCACCGGCGGGTCGCACCGCATCGCGCTCAACTCTCTGAACGGCAAACTGGCCAACTCCCAGCGCTTCGCCATCGACTGGATGAAACTCACCGACGACGGAAAGTTCTACAGCGGCGACAAGACGAAGAACGAGAGCTACGCCGACTACGGCGAGGCGGTCTACGCGGTCGCCGACGGCACCGTGAGTTCGACGCTCGACACGGTCGAGGCGGGCACCCCCGGCATCCTGCCCGCCAACGACCCCGTTCTCGGTCCGAAGATCACCGTCCAGAACGTGGACGGCAACAACATCATCCAGGACCTCGGCGATGGCGTCTGGGCCATGTACGCCCATCTGATCAAGGGCAGTCTGCTGGTCAAGCCGGGGGACAAAATCAAGAAGGGCCAGAAGATCGCGGATCTGGGCAACACCGGCAACTCCAACGCCCCTCACCTGCACTTCCAGCTGATGGACGACCCGTCACTGCTGCAGGCCGACGCCGTCCCCTACGTCATCGACCGCTTCACCTACCGGGGCCAGATCCCCTTCACGACCTGGCTGACCACCGACAACTACCTCAGCGGCACCTTCCTGCAGGGCAGGCTGCCCGAGCCCCAGTCCCGCACCGATGAGCTGCCCCTCGTCCTGGCCGTCGTCGACTTCCCGGACTCGTGAGTGATGATCTGTGTGTGTCGGTGGGTGTTCGGAGGTGAGGTGAAAGTGGTGTGAGTGTGCGGGGCGGTGGCAGCGGTTGGTCGTCAGCGGGTGATCGGGGCTCTCGCTGCGGCATCCGACAGCGACATGGCCGCCTTGGCCCTGCCCGACCTCATCCCGCACGCCGCGCCGCCCGGCGACTGGAACACCCCAGCCTCCCTGCGTCCTGCCATCCGGGAAGAGAAGCGATGACGAGCCAGCTGCCGCCGCGGGATACCGATCACTACACCCAGCTCGCGGACACCGCGGTCGTCACGACCCGGGCGCTCCTGGCGGCCAGGGAGAACATCGCCGACACGATCGAGGCCAGGGCGATGATGTGCCTCCACTATGACCGGCCGTTGATGTAGTGCCTGGGCTGGTTCTCTGACACTGCCAATGTCCCAGCAGCCAGCGGAGCAGCGAGTCCGTGCCCAACTGGTTGCCGGCCTTGTGGGCACCGCTTTGGACAGCGAGGTCCGCCGCAGGATGACCGCGTGGAGGGCTGACCGGCGCAGGGAGGCCGAGGCCGCCGACCTGGCCGCTGGGGCCGCACGCCCCGTTGGCGCCTGGCCGACAGCCGACCACCAGCAGCCCCGTTCTAACTTGATCTTTAACGTGTGCCGTCGAACGGTACGTCGTACTTGATCACTCGGTTCGGTATCCGCCGTACACGGAAGCGGCCTTCGTCTGAACATGTGCTCCGACCAAGGAACACACACGTCCAGCACGAAGGCCGTGAGGATGAGTCTGCTGCATCGTGATGGCCGGCAGGAGCTGCCGGCGGAACTGTCACGCTTCCGGGGTGAGTTCTATGCCTGTCTCACCGCTCGTTCGGATGCTCTGTTCGAGCTGGCCGACGCGGTCTTGTGCGGTGACGGGCCGGTGAGGTCGCTGGCCGAGCTGTCGCTGGTGGGCGAACACCGCCGCGGGCACGGAGGACTCTACGCCGCTATTTCAAAGGGCCGGGTTGACGCGGACCGGATGCGCCGGGGCCGGGCTCCGTGCCGCTGCCGCGGGCGGTCGACGGGCGGCTGGTCCTGGCCGTCGATGTCACGTGCTGGCTGCGGCCGAACGCCCACACCTCACCAGAGCGGATCCTGTGCCACACCTACGG
Organism: Streptomyces sp. NPDC043853; assembly: GCF_056436025.1. Lineage (NCBI taxonomy): Bacteria > Bacillati > Actinomycetota > Actinomycetes > Kitasatosporales > Streptomycetaceae > Streptomyces > Streptomyces sp. NPDC043853. The sequence goes on along the minus strand of NZ_JBWKDJ010000021.1, from coordinate 41,743 downwards.
CCGGGGCAAGGACCAGCACATCCCCGTTCCCGGGTGGCCGTACTCGATCATCTGCGCGCTGGAGCCCGGCCGCAGCTCGTGGACCGCACCGCTGGACGCTCTGCGTCTGGCACCCGGGGACGACACCGCCACTGTCACCGCCCGGCAGTTGCGCGAACTGGTCGAGCGGCTGATCACCGCAGGTCAGTGGCAGGCCGGCGACCCGGACGTCCTCATCATCGCGGACGCCGGATACGACGCACCACGCCTGGCCCACCTCCTACGTGACCTGCCGGTCCAGGTCCTGGCCCGGATGCGTTCGGACCGCGTCCTGCGCAGGCCGGCCCCGCCCCGGCAGCCCGACACCATGGGCCGTCCGCCCCGGCACGGCGGCGAGTTCGTCTTCAGGCAGCCCGACACCTGGGGCACCCCGGACACCGAGACCGTCACCGACACCCGCCTCTACGGAACCGCCCGAGCGCGCTCGTGGGACCGGCTCCACCCCAAGCTCACCCACCGCTCGTCCTGGGCCGCAGCCGACGGCACCCTTCCGATCGTCGAGGGAACCGTGATTCGCCTGGACATCGATCACCTGCCCAGCGGAGCCACCCCGAAGCCGGTCTGGCTGTGGTGGTCGGGCACCGGCGCAGACGCAGCGGACACAGACCGGCTCTGGCAGGCGTATCTGCGTCGTTTCGACATCGAGCACACCTTCCGCCTGTTCAAGCAGACTCTCGGCTGGACCTGCCCGAAGATCCGCACACCTGAGGCCGCGGACCGCTGGACCTGGCTGATCCTCGCCGCCTACACCCAACTGCGACTGGCCCGGCCGCTGGCAGCCGACCGGCGCCGCCCATGGGAGAGGCCCGTCTCCTCAGACAGGCTGACCCCGGCACGTGTCCGACGCGACTTCCGGCACATCCGCCCCAAGCTCGTCTGCCCGGCCCGAGCACCGAAACCCACTCGCCCCGGACCCGGACGACCTCCAGGCCGAAAGAACACCCGGCCCACCCCACGCCACGACGTCCACACGCCGAGCAGAACGGGCCCTGCAGTGTCCAGGAAGGCGAAGTCGACTACCCCACGACCCCGCCGCACAGGTTAAAGATCGAGCTAAAGGGTGTTGCAGAAGGTCCGGGTCGGGCAGGCCTGTGCGGCGTTTGACCTGCTGTTTTCACCCTGCTTGGGCGAGGTTGTGCATGGTGGCGACGGCCTGGACGGCCTGGACGGCGTGGTGGAGGGCGTCTCCTTTCTGGCGGCAGTCGCGGAGGATCTTCCAGTTCTTCATCCGGGCGAAGGTGTGCTCGACGCGGGCGCGGACCCGTCGGTGTTCGGCGTTGTCCTCCTCCTGGCCGCGCAGGAGAGGGCGTCCGGCCCTCCTGCGGTGCGGGACGATCAGGCCGGTGCCGAGGCAGGCCCCGTACGCGATCACCGTCGTCCCGGCCGCCGCGGCCGGCAGGTCCGACTCCCGCCAGACGTGGGCATCGGCCTTGTTCCCGGGCGCCGGCCGGGCCGAGGCGACGACCAGGCGGGTGTCAGCGTCGATGATGACCTGCACGTTTGCCGAGAACCGGTAGGTGCGGGAAGAGGCGCCGACCGTGCGGTCGCGGACAGGGATCAAGGTGCCGTCCACGATCCACAGCGGTCCATGTCGACGACAGGCCGTGGGGCGGGCTCCAGCGCCAGCAGCGGGCGGAGTCGTTGCATGCCCCGGCAGACGGTGGCCGGGAAGATCCCGAAGAGCGGGGCGAGCTGCCGCATGATGAGGTTGGTGCGGTAATAGACGGCCACCAGCAGGACCCGGTCTGCCAGCGGCAGGCACCACGGCCGGCCGCCACCGCCCAGGCCCGTTCCCGCCCCGCTCCCGGACCACCTTCACCAGCTTGCCGAACCGGTCGATCCGCAAGCCCGTGAACGTCTCCACCCACACCGGCTCAGCCCGCAACACCCCACCCATACAGGCAAAATGCCCATGACCGAACCTTCTGCAACACCCTATAGCCCATGACAAGATCGAGGCCCCCATCGGTATGCGGTCGGCTTCGTTGGTCGTGGTCGGCGCTGGCCCCCGCGGCCTGGTTCAGCGTCAACGCCTTCGTCGTCCCCGACGGCGACGGCGGCGCCGACTGCGGAACTGGTACGTCAACTTCGAGCACCCCACCCGCCGCACCAAGGCCGGGTTCGACACCTTCGACCTCACCGTCGACCTGGTCATCGCGCCCGATCTCACCCGCTGGGAGTGGAAGGACGAAGATGAGTACGCCCCCGTGCGCCGTCTCGGGATCGTCTCCGGCACCGAGCACCAGGCCGTCGATGCCGCCCGCGCCGAGGTGCTGACGATGCTCGACGAACGTTCCGGGCTGTTCACGTACGCGGAGCGGTGGGAGCCGGCCTGGCCCACGCCGCGCCTGCCCCGGTCCCGGGCGGCCGCGAACAGGGTTGCACCGGAGGGAGGCTGAACCGTTGCCTGGACGGTGCATGTGGCGGGGGACCGGAGGTGTTGCCGGAAGTGGGAGCCTGGCAAAACGGACACCACTCGTTGTCCATGGTCAGCCCCGGTGGGCAAGCTTCCCCGCGAGGACGACACCCCTTACCCACGCGATAGCCGTGGGTAAGGGGATCCCTCTCCGGCTGTGGCCGGGCGCCGTGCGTCGTTTTCATAGCCCTGATCGCGGTCCACGCCCTGCCGGGCTCCACTGTCCGGTGCCTGCCCCTGACCGCCCTTGACCTGTCCGCCGCCACCCTGACCACCGGCCCCGGCCTGCTGGCGCACGTCGTCCGCTTGGAAAACCTCACCTACCGGCTCGCCGCCGACTGGCTCGCCGAACGACACCGCCGATGGCTGGTCGCGATCAACCCGCACCTGTTCATCTCACAGCAGTCCGGGCGCGACACCACTCACCCCACTGTCAGCGCCCACATGTTCAAGACCAACATCGCCCGCGCCGGACTGACCATGCAGCAGGTCCGCCAGGACCGCACCCTCTTCGAAGCCCGCCAGCCCGACTCGCTCCACCTGATGAGGCTCTTCGGCATCGGCATCGGCGACGGCGCGGCCATGTGCTACATCAGCGGCGCTCACCCCAAGCGCACAGCCAAACTTGCCCCCCGCAGCCCGGGCCTGGCCTGCGCCGAGTCCATGGGCCGGGCGAGCAACCTTCAGACGGGCACCTGGGGTTCAGGCTGCCAGCGAAAAGGGGGCCCGTACCGCTCGGCGCTGTTGGCGACCGCGACCGGAGAGAGCTCCACGCTGCTGCACTTGACGCCCTGCGCCCTGAGATGACGGATCGCCGCTGGGTACCGGCCACGGGCGGCCCCCTGCTCACGCCGGGGGATGCCGTGCGGCAGCACCGTGTTGCGACTCACGGACACTCCGGGTTCCCGACTCTGCTGTTCAGCCCCGGCTCTCAGAGGGTGTAGGCGAGGCCGTGGGTGGCCGCGATGTCCTCCGAGGCATGGCCGGCGTGAATCAGCACCGGGTTGCCGTCCACGTTCTTCACCTTCAGAGTCGTTCGAATCCTGCTACAGCCGCCCAGCTGGTCAGCCGTGAGGTTCAGGGTGTTCGTGGCGCTCTGATGGTGCTTGGCATCAGAGATGTTCCACTTGGCGATCGGCCCCTTGACCGGACCCCCGCAGGGGGTGCCGTCGGGCTGCTGTGGCTGTGCCTCGATCCAGGTTTCCACGGCGGTGCCCTCGTAGGCCTCCGTACCGCCGGCGCAAAGACGCGAGCCGGCGGTGCAGGAAGTGAGTTTGGTGTCCTGCACGATCGTCGTACGCCCATCGCCTGTCGGCGGGGTGTACGTGTAACCGAGGGTGGTATCCGTCGAACCCCGCGCCACGGTGGTGGCGGACGCGCCGGGCAGCGTCCAGCGCACCGCCCCGGGCACGGATCGGATCCCGAGTTCAGCACCGGCGGGGACACGCATGGTGATCTGACGCGTGGGCGTGACGACGCTGGAGTAGGACACCACCGACAGCCGGCACTGGTAGCTGCCGTCCGTCGGAGCCCGGAACAGCCAGCGCACACCCGCCCTCAGCTCGGACTCACCGGGAGGGACCATGTTCGCCGCCCAGTATGCGCCGCTCTCCGTACCCTGCGGCAGCGACTCCCCGTTCGCGTACCGGCAGCGCACCGCGAACGTCACCCCGATGTTCTCGCCCGCCCGCAGGTTCGTCACCGCAACCGCGGAGAAGTTGCGCGACCAGGGCCTACGGTGTCCGAAGGCTCCAGACCCCCACGGGCCACATGCACCCCCGCGTACAGCACACTTGCCGCTATCAGCAGTCCACCCACTACGGCCAGCCATACCCGCGAGCGCCCGGCGGGCCAAACCGGCGTGAAGCGAAGACAGAATGAGCGCGCCGGGCTTCAGTACCCGCGGTCCCACCAGAACAGCGTTACCGCCGCTGCCAGCAGGAGACCAGCCCCCGCCAGGATCCTGGCGGCCCTCGGGAGCTGCCGCGGGTCCGAGAAGGCGGAGAGGAGCAGGAGGGGGACCGAGGGGAAGAAGACGAACATCCCGAACCAGGAGCCGATCAGCGACCACGGCAGCAGCACCGCCGAGATGCTCCCGGTGGCCCATTGGAAGGCGGAAGGCCGGGCGTGGAAAAGCAGCGGTACAGCGGTCAGCCCCGTGGTTGCGACCACCAAGTCGAGTGCGAAGAAGGGGCTCCGGGAGACGATGACCGGCGGTAGAGGGGTGACCACGGCGCACACGGCCAGACCAATCTGCCACGGATGAACAATTTCGCGCACGGTGACCCGCATGGCCGCCCCCAGAACTCGATTCCTTGAACGCGTTCAAACCACCCCAGTCGATGGCAGACCCAGACGTCGGGCTCGGCGACGAACCCGTAGCCTGCTCCGGTTCGCAGCGGACCGGGGTGAGAGAGCTGGGCAGAAAGGCGAGGCACCCCCGAGGATCCAGCGGTCCTGCGGGGCGCTGGCCAGACCCCAGGCGAGGCGCGTCCTGCGTCCAGCGGGGGCGGGTAAACGCCCCGACGGACGCGGCGCACGTCCTCCTCCCAGGCGAGGAGCTCGCCGCCCGAACCTTGGCGGCGGTGGAGGCATCGCTACGGCGGCCCGACGCAGCCGCCGGCCGTCATCCACGGCACAGCCGGCCAGCCGCAGGCGGCCGGCTGTGCCGGCGAAAGCCGCGGCCGAACGAGTCGAGTGGCACTGGCTTGCTTGCGCGCACCTCGGCGAAGGCGCGGGGTTGCTGTGGGCTGTCTGGAGGCCGCATGGTGACGGGGCGGGCCCGTCCTCGGAAGGCGAGGACGGGCCCCTTTGCTGTTCGGTGAGGTCAGCTGGTGGTGAACTTGGTGTCGCTCATGACGGTCCAGGACTGCCACGGCCGGCCGTAGCGCCAGTAGGCGCGGGAGAGGATGCCGTCGGGGCCGATGGCGAAGTGTTCGACGGAGTCCGTGGCGCCGTTGTACACGGCGGCGGGAGCGCTGGTGAACTTCCAGCTGTCCCTGGTGGTCCAGCCTTGCTAGTGCTCTGACCGGGAAGGTTCACCGGGTCGTTGGTGTGGTGAAGGGCTGGGCCTGGCGAAGAAAACTGGTTGCGGGGCTGGGGCATGCCTGGGACGGTGCGGGTTTCCGCAATTCCCGTGAGGTTCCCGTGACGATTTACTTCTATGGCGCCGATGAAGTCCCTTACGGGTGCTTCTCGAACTTCTCCGACCACGGCTTCGACCTCGACGGGCTCTGGTGGCCAACCTCGGAGCACTACTTCCAGGCGCAGAAGTTCAAGGGCACCCGCCACGCGGATCTCATCGGGCGTGCGCGCACGCCGCTGCGGGCAGCGGAGCTGGGCCGTGACTCGTCCAAACCTCTGCGGAGGGACTGGGAGCGGGTCAAGGACGACGTGATGCGCCGTGCGGTGGCAACCAAGTTCCGCGCGCATGTCGATATCCGTGACATTCTGCTGTCCACCGGTGACGAAGAGATCGTCGAAGACACCACCACCGATCACTACTGGGGTCGGGGCAGAACCGGAAACGGCAAGAACATGCTCGGGCGGATTCTGGTGCGCACCCGTAACCAGTTGCGCGCCGAACTCGCCGAAACCCCCGACGGCGACGGCCGCCGCCCGAGGCGGTGATCCGGAAAACGTATGTGGTCTACCGCATGCGCAGGACGGCTCAGGCCACCGACTCGAGGATGGGGCGCCCTCCCCAGCGGATGCCTTTCTCGCTGCGGATGCGGGCGCTTTCTCGGCGTTGTGCGGCGAGTATGTCGGGGTGGGGGCGTTGGCGTTGCGCCAGCGCAGGTAGGCGTGCAGGGCCCGGGGGTTGATGCCCCACAGACGGTCGTCTCCGACCGAGTAGCAGCCGTGGAAGTACCGGACTCCGTGGGTGCGGTGGTAGGTGGCCGGCAACCGGTCGGGACGTCGCTGTTCGGCCCAGCCGGATCCCGCAGTGGGCCGGATGCCGAGCGGGCCGAACTCGTCGAACGCGAAGACCCGGTCCGGGAAGCGGTCCACACAACGCCTCGCGGCCGATGCGGATGATCCGGCCGTGGACTTTCCACAGCTAGGCACCGGTCTCCATCACGCCGTCCAGGCCGTCGCCCACATGCACAATCCTGGCATCCGCCGCGTTCCGGAACCGCGCGCCCGCCTTCTCGACGGTGTCGGTGGCTTTGGTCGGGCGGGTCCGGCGCTTTGTCTCCCGGGTATTGGAGATGCAGGTCTCGTAGGTCGAACGGGCGTCGTGCTGAGGTCTGGGCAGGGGCCACATCAGCCGGCCTCACCCTCGTCCTCGGCCTTTTCGGCCCCGCCGGATCGGCTCTCCGGGAGCGAACCACCTTGGTCCCGGGGTGCCGTGGATCCGCGCGCGGTGCTCCGCGCCGCAGGGCCCGGCGACACGACGGAAGAGGGCGTCGCCCAGGCGGTCACGGGCCCGTGGCGGCACCAGCAGGTTCAGCACGCCCGACCGTTCCACGCTTCAAGTGTCGCGCCGACGGACCGGTCCCGGATCTGCATGAACATGCTGCCGCTCCAGCCCGGTCCGCCGTCGCCGGGGCCGGGGCCCGCCACCCAGCGGCTCGGCGTCGGCCGCGGCGGCGGGTGAGGTCGGCCGTCCGGACGATCTCCCGGACGCGGCCGCCACGCTGACCGGCGCACCGCCCGGGTCCGGGCGGTGCGGCGGGGGAGGGGCCGGTCAGCGACGATGGCGGTGTCGGCCGTGGTGGTGACGTTCACCGCCGACCAGCAGAGCGACAGCGAGCGCGAGGGGGAGCAGGACCAGCACGGTGAGGGTCATGCGCCGCGCATGCCCCATGTCCGGGCACTGATGCCGGCGCCAGCGGGGAATGGCGGGCGATCGGCCGATTCCGGCCGCGGTCGGAGGCGCCGGTCCTCGGCGGGTCGGGCCCGAACTCGACCGCACGCCGGGCACGACCTTCTGCCGACGTACGGCGGCGCGGCGATACTGAAGGTGTGCCGACTGATCGACGGGCAGCGAGGGACGCACTGGCGCCGGGATCGGGTGAGGTGCCCGAGGGCCCGTTCGCGCTGCACAACTCCGCCTCGGCGGTTCTGGACGACCATGGCAGGATCGTCGGCTGGAGCGAGCGCGCCCGGGAGCACCTCGGCTACCCGCCCGATGAGGTGCTGGGCCGCATGGCCTTGGAGTTCTTGTGCGCCCCTCGTGACCATGAGGCGGTCCTGGCCGCCGCGGCCGCGTGCGAGCGCGACAAGGGCTGGTCCGGTGTCATGCCCGTCCTGCACCGCAGCGGGGGACGGGTGGAGCTGGGCCTGTGCGCCCGCGCCGTCATCCGCGACGGCTCGGTGCGCGAGTGGTTCCTCCTCGCCGCCCCGGCGGAGGAGATGCTCCGGTGGGAGACGGACCGGTCGGTCCTGGACGGCCTGTTCCAAAGCTCCCCGATCGGTCTGTCCGTGCACGCCCCCGATCTGAGCATCCTGCGGATCAACCGGGCGCTGGCCCGGTTTACGCAGCTTTCCGCGGCGGAGATCCGGAGCCGACGCATCGGCGACTTCCTCATCGGTCCGGACGTGAAGACCATCGAATCCCGGCTGCGACAGGTGCTGGAGACGGGCGCCCCTCTGATCTTCACCGAGCAGCCATGCCGCCTGAGGAGTGATCCCGGCCACGAGCGAGTGGTGTCGGTATCGGCGTTCCGGATGGAGCACCCCTCCGGTGGGATCCTCGGAGTCACCCAACTGGTGGAAGACGTCACCGACCGCTACCGGGCCCGGCGGCGGCTCGCCCTGCTCAACCGGGCGAGCGCCCGCATCGGGACCACACTGGATCTCGGCCAGACCACCCGGGAGCTGGCCGACGTCGCCGTCCCCGGCCTGGCGGACGCCGCCTCGGTTGATCTGCTGGAGTCGGTCGCACGGGGCGACGAGACCGCCGGGGAGGCGAACGGACCGGTCCGCAGAATGGCCGTCCACTCCGTCGTGGCAGAGGCGCTGCTGGCGATGTACTCCGCCGGGGAGGTCTTCCACTTCGACCCCCGTACCCCGCAGGCCAGGTGCCTCGCCGAACAGCGGCCCATCCTCGAACCGGTGCTCCGGAGCAGCCCCCGCTGGTACTTCCAGGACCCGGAGCGCACCCAGCGCGCCCTCGACCTGGGGGCCCACTCACTGATCGTCGTACCGCTGACGGCCCGCGGTCTGCTCCTCGGCCTGCTCAGCCTGTGGCGGGCCAGGCGGCCCGAGCCGTTCGAGGAGGACGACCTCAGGCTCGCGGAAGAGTTCGCCGCACGGGCCGCCGTGTGCATCGACAACGCCCGCCGCTACACCCAACAGCATCAGGCCGCCTTGACCTTGCAGCGCAGCCTGCTGCCGCAGGAGTTGCCCACGTACAGCGCGGTTGAGGTGGCGCACCTCTACCTGCCGGCCGATCCCGCCACCGGCGTCGGCGGCGACTGGTTCGATGTCATCCCGCTCTCCGGAGCACGCGTCGCCCTCGTCGTCGGCGATGTCGTCGGCCACGGGCTGCACGCCGCGGCCACCATGGGCCGCCTGCGCACGGCCGTGCACACCTTGGCCGGCCTCGACTACGCTCCGGACGAGGTCCTCTCCCACCTGGACGACCTGGTCAACAGGCTGGCAGCTGAGCAGGAGCCGTCCGACGGACGCTCGCGCGGGCAACAGATCGTCGGCGCGACATGTCTGTACGCGGTCTACGACCCCACCTCTCGGCGCTGCACCCTGGCCCGGGCGGGGCACCTGCCCCCCGTGGTCGCGACCGCAGACGGCACGGTGAGCCTGCCCGACCTTCCCGAGGGTCCGCCACTGGGCCTGGGCGGACTCCCGTTCGAGTCGGCCGAGTTGGAACTCGCTGAGGGAAGTTTGCTGGCACTGTACACGGACGGCCTGGTCGAGGCCCGTGGCCTCGACATCGACGAGGGGCTGGAGCGGTTGAGGGCAGTCCTGTCCCGGCCCGGAAGCCCGCTGGCGGAGACCTGCACGGCGGTGCAGGACGCCCTGCTGCCGGATCACCCCCCGGATGACGTCGCACTGCTCCTCGCCCGCACCCGTGTGCTGGCGCCGGAGCAGATCGCCTCCTGGGAACTGCCCGCGGAGCCGACGGCCGCCGGCCGGGCACGGGCCCTGACGGAGGCCACACTGACCGGGTGGGGCCTGGAGGACCTGGCCTTCACCGCCGAGCTGGTCGTCACCGAACTGGTCACCAACGCCTACCGGTACGGCGGCGGCACGCCGCTGACCCTGCGGCTCATCCGCGACCGCAGCCTGATCTGCGAGGTCTCCGACAGCAGCAGCACCGCCCCGCACCTACGACGGGCGCGCATCACCGACGAGGGCGGGCGCGGTCTCTTCTTGGTGGCGCAACTCACCGAACGATGGGGAACCCGCTACACCAGGGACGGCAAGACCGTCTGGACGGAGTTCCCCCTCGCAGCAGCAGCGGAGGGGCACTTCGTGTCCGCAGCGAGCCTTGCCCTCAATCCGTGACACCGGTCGGGCCGAATCCGAGTCGGCTCCTTCGGCCCGGGTGTCCGACCCCGGATCCGCTGCGGATGCCGGCGGATCAACGCGGGAGCTGCTGGTAGCCCTTCAGGAGGACGCCGTGGACGGGTGCGCCGATGGCATCTCCATGCTCGGGCCGGTGATCGCGGGCGCACTGCTCGAAGCTTCTACTGGGGGTCGGGGTTCCTGGTCACCCTGCCCCTCGCGGTGGTCGCGCTGGTCATGGCCCTGCTGTTCGTCCCGCGCGCACGCGAACGAGCCGGCCGAACCGGTGGACAGCCTGGGCGGCATCCTGTCCGTCCTCCTGGTCGCGGGACTGGTGCTGGCGATCGATTTCGCCTCCGTCCCCGACCGGGGCGCACTGGTCGTCGGCCTCGCCCTGATCGCCCTGGCGGCCGGAGCGGCGTTCTTCTGGCGCCAGCGCCGGGCTCCCAACCCGTTGTACGACCTCCACATCGCCGGCCGGCCCACGCTCTGGATCGCCGCCTGCGCGGGAATCATCGTCTACGGCTCCATGATGGGGTCGGCGTTCGTCAGCCAGCAGTACCTGTACCTGTTGTTCATGAGCTTCTCCGTCTATTGGTTGTCCCTGTGGTCATTGACTGCTGTTCGCTACCGCGCTTGGCGCCTTACCCAACGCATGATCCGAGGTCCCCTCTCCACACCCTCTTCGTCGAAGACCGATCCGTCGCCGACGTCAACGATGTCCCATCCGACCGGCGGATACCGACGAACGCTTCGGCTTCCGTTCTCACCGCGCCCGAACGAGCGGAGTTCCTGGACCTCATGGCCGGACTCGGCCCCTACGGCGCGGAGTACGGCAGTCCATGTACTGCTGACTGCTGCACCTACGAGCTCCTCACTGACATCCACGTACGCGAGCAGACCAGCTGAACGGACCCGACGGGACCCGGCCCGCTGCTCGACGCACATCGCACTCGGGTGAGTGCAGTGGTCGGGCGCCTCCCGCTGCCGAGCCCCCGTTCCGCCGGTACCCGGCCGGGGTGTGCTGCGGGGCAGTGGTGGTCGGGGACGGGATGGGACGGGATGGGACGTGACGAAGTGCTCCTGACCGGCCAAGGACAAAACGCGGCCGGCCCCGGCGTCGCCGCCATCCTGCTCGGCGACCGGATCCTCGGGTGCGCATGCCAGGTCCACGGGGGTGCGGACCGGGTCCGGCCGGCGGGGGCGCGGCCGAGTGCGGCACAAGGCCTACCGCCACACCCGATGGCAACGCGCGTTCGATTCACCGCCGAGTGCACGCGCCGAGCCGGCGGCCGCAGGCCTGGCGATGTCCAGCGTCGCCGAACCTCGGGTACGTGGTCCCGCACCTTGACCCGCACGAGCGTGTGCCACCGGGGATCGTCCGCTCCGGTCAGACGTTCGGCGAGACTGCATTCGGCTGCGGCTGCCCTCGGGCCCTTCGAAGCATGGGGCCAGGACACGGGGCGGCTGATCCACATGCCGTCGCCACCGTGCGGGCCTAGCGTTCTGAGTATGGGCGTTAGGTGTTGCGCCGAATGAGCGGGTCCGGTGAGAGGTCGGAGGCAACTGATCCGCTCGATGAGGCCCTGGCGGCGGCCGTGCGCTCCACAGGTGCCAGGTCCGGTGGTGTCTACCTGCTGGATCCGGCTGAAGCCGCGGTGGGTCTGGTCGCGCTGTGCGGTATACCGGTCGAGGCGTTCGCGCCGTGGTGGCGGTCCTCTCTGGCCGCGCGCGGTCCGACCCAGGACGCGATACGCACGGAGCGGCTCGTCTGGGTGAGTTCCCTGGAGGAGTTGGCCCGCTCCTACCCACGCGCCGCGGCGAGCGTTCCATATGACCTTGCGCTGGCTGCCGTCCCGCTCAGAGAAGCCGGGCCCTGTTGGGGTGCGCTACTGCTGCTGTGGCCAGCCGGCCGTTCCCCCCGTCTCAGCCGCCGTGAGCGCGGGCACATCGTGGTCAGCGCCCGACGCGTCGCCCGCGTGCTGGACGCAGCCGCCGTCCCTCCGGCCATTCCGGACCGGCCACGCTTCGTCCGGCCCCACCAGGGAGAGCCGAAACCAGAGTCCGCGCTCGCGGCGGCCGACCTGATGGAACGCCTGCCCCTCGGCGCCCTCGCGCTCGACCCGGGAGGCCGCATCACCTACGCGAACACCGCAGCCGCCGGGCTGCTGGGCAGACCAGCGAAGCAACTGCGGGGAACGCAGCCCTGGCGGTCGCTGCCCTGGCTCGACGGCATCGCGTACATGGACGCGTACCGCACTGCCCTGAGCAGCCGCGAGCCTCTCGCCTTGACCGTCCTGCGCCCACCGGACCAGAGGCTGGACTTCCACCTCCGCACGGACGACACCGGCACCATCATCCTCATCACCCCCCACCACTTGTCCAAGCCCCTCGCAATGCAGCCGGCCTCCACCGGAACTCCGGCGGACAGCCGTATCCATCTGCTGATGGCTCTGGCAGCCGCACTGACCGAAACCGTCGGCGTCCAGGACGTCGTCGACCTTGTGGCCGACCAGGTCCTGCCTGCCTTCGGCGCCCACGGCATGATCATGTCCACCGCTGACGCGGGCCGCATACAGATCCTCGGATACCGCGGCTACCCCGCGGCCGTGATCGAGCAGTACGACGGCCTGTCCGCGGACGCCGATCTGACCCCAGCCGGCCGTGCTCTGGCCACCGGCTCCTCCTCGTTCTTCGCCGACCGTGGTGAACTGGCCCGCCTGTACCCCAGGGCACCGCAGATCAGCGACAAGCACGCATGGGCCTTTCTGCCGCTGCTCAGCTCGGGTCGCCCCATCGGCTGCCTCCTCCTCGCCTACAACCACCCTCACTCCTTCAGGGCCGCCGAGCGATCCATCCTCACGCCTCTCGCCGCACTCATCGCCCAGGCTCTGGACCGCGCACGCCTGTACGACGCCAAGCACAACCTCGCTCTCGCCCTCCAGCAGACCCTCCTGCCCCACGCTCTGCCCAGCGTGACCGGGCTCGATGTCGCCGCCCGGTACCTCCCCGCCAGCCACGGCATGGACATCGGCGGCGACTTCTACGACCTCATCCGCCTGACCGGCACCACCGCCGCCGCGGTCATCGGAGACGTACAGGGCCACGACATGACAGCAGCCGCCCTCATGGGACAGGTCCGGATGGCCGTCCACTCCCACGCCACAGCCGGAGCCACTGCCGACCAGGTCCTCGCCCGCACCGACCGCGACCTTGCCGACCTCAACGCCGGCCGCTTCGTCTCCTGTCTCTACGCTCACCTCGACCTCACCCACCGTCAGGTCACCCTCGCGAGCGCCGGACACCCGCCCCCGCTGCTGCGCCCTCCGGACGACCGCGCCCATGCCGTCGATATCCGTCCAGGCCCTCCTCTCGGCATCGGCCTGGGAACCCCCGCATACCCGCTCACCACTCTGTCTCTGGCTCCGGAGACGCTGCTCGCCCTCTACACCGACGGCCTCGTGGAAGCCCCGGGCACCGACATCACCCAGACCATCGCTGACCTCGCGGACCGCCTCGACGAGTCGAGCACCCTTCCCCTGCACCAACTCGCGGACAGCCTCGTCCACCATCCGTGCCGCGGCGACCACCACCCCGACGACGTCGCCCTCCTCCTGCTTCAGCTCAACCGGATTGCCGAAACGTGATTAGACTTCGGTAACGGACGCTCAAGGCGTCGGACCCCACGGTCTGGCTGCGGATGCCGTGTGGCTGCATGGAGGCCGCTCCCATCACCGTGCGCCGGGACCAGCTCGCCGAGGCGACGGACCGGTGAAGAGGACGGGCCTGCCCCGGCCTCTCGGCCGGGGCCCGCCCTGTCCCCTCTCACGCCCGTCCTCGTACGTCTGTCCGTCAGGTCAGGGTGCGAACGTTCGGCGGGCAGCCGGTGGCATCGAAGAGGGAGCACTCCGACCACCCGATGAGGTTGCCGTCGCCGTCGCCGTCGGGGTCCGGGTCGAGGCCGCGGGGGTGGTTGCCGCTGCCGTCGCCGGGTTCCGTGTCGGATCCGCCGCCGGGCGGGTCGAAGATGCGGCCGTCCGGGTCATGGCCGGTGTCCTCGCCCTCGAAGCCGACGGCGCAGCCTCCGTTCCGGCGGCACTCGGCGGTGTCGGCGGCGGAGCCACCGCCGTCCCCCCATGACTCGGAGGGATCGATCAGGCGGCCGTTGCCGTCGGCGACGAGGTTCACCGCCGAGGGTGCCGCGGACGTGACCGCCGCGGACGCCGGCAGCGCGGTGGCCCCGGAGACGACGGCGACCGAGGTGAGGGCCATCGCCCAGCGGGCGATCCGCCGCCTGGTACGGGTGGTCGAGGGGAGGAGGTCGTAGGCCATGGGTGCTCCTTCGTCTGCGTCCAGCAGTAGGGTCGCCGGATCCGTCCCCCCCCAGTAGGGGCGACGCGACGGCCCCCGGTCATGCCACAGGAACTCGTGACTTGACTTGACGGGACGGAGCAGCCCTGCAAGCCCCGGGAACCAGCGGACGGCGAAAGGCCCCCTACCCGCTGGGCCAGGGGCGGGCCGGGTTCGCGATGCCTGCCAGGACGGAGTGGCCTGCGGTTCAGGCCCGGATTTCGTGGACCAGCATGCGCAGGTGGATGCTGTGCTACTCGGGTGGCAGAGCGTCCATCGCGGCGGTGGCGTGCGCGACACCCCCGGCCCGATCGCCGGAGCGGGCGAGCATCAGTCCCCGGTGGAGTTCGAGGTGGGTGGCGAAGCGAGGCAGGCCCGCGGGGAGCCCGGCGAGGGCCTGGTTCTGCACTTCGGTGGCGCCCCCTCTCGTAGCCGAGGCGGGCGAGCAGAAGAGACCGGAACACGTTGAGCCGCCACCACGGCACCGCGTAGTCCGAGGTCCGCTCGTACGAGCCGGCCGGATCGAAGGCCCTGCGGCCCTGGGCATCGAGGGTGAGGACGGTTGTGCGGTCGCCGCGGAGAGCGCGGCGTGGTCTTTGCCGTAGATGGCGTTGAGCAGCCCGAGGGAGGGCCGGGCGTTGGCGGCGAGGGCCTGGTCGGCGAGGACGTCGCGGCGCCGAGGAGTGCGCCCTCGTACCCGAGGCGATGGCGGCCCCGCTCCGTACCCACACCCGTGCAGCGGGGTCCCCGGACTCGTCGGCGACGCTCGCGGCCATCCGGTACCAGCGCACGACGGCGGCCCGAAGTGGTCGTCTGGGATGCGGAGGCGGTCCAGTTGTCGTTCGGGGCGTTGCAGCGCCGGGCCGCCGCCCGGGCCCGAGACGACCCGGCCCCGGCCGCCCGGTGGCCGGTCCCACTCCGTTGCGTTTGACGTCTTGCCACTGGACGGCGAGAGCTACTGCAACGCCCCTTCGCGGAGCGGCGCGCAGCCTTGAACGGATGAAATGATGATCGCAATGTCATGCTGTTGCGAGGGGGACCATGCCGCAGCGCGCCTTCGCGAGTTCCGCCGTATTCGTCCCGGTCGCCGTCCTGGGAGCCGTGCTGTCTCGGTCGGCGGCGAGCCCGGCCGGGCCGCCGTGGACCTCCTCGGCCCGGGCGGACAACACCTCGTGTTCGGCTGATCCAGCGTGGGCCTGCACGAAGGAGGCCCGCTGACGTTCACCGAGGAGGAGCTCGCGGCGCTCGGGATCACCTCCGAGGCCGTGCTCGGCCCGGCGATGCTCGGAAGGGCCGGTGGTGACAACCCCGTGCGGGTACTGGAGCCACGCGCCCTGGCCGAGGCGGCGACGGGCCGCCCCGTACCGGCCGTCCAGAGGTGAGTCCGGATGCGTTCCAGTGCGTCGCGATTCCGCTCTATCAGGCGCGCCTGGTAGGCGGCGTCGAGTCCGTACCAGAGGTCCGTCACACGGTACTTCGCCCGGCAGTCCAGGTCGGCCAGGGCGACGGCGACGTCGTCCCGCACGCCGGGGTCGTCGTTGGCCTGCCAGGGATCGGCGTGGTGGTAGCCGGACCGCTGCATACAGGAGCTCCAGTCCGCGAACGCCGCCTGCAACCGGGGGTCTGCCAGCGCATGGTCCTCGGCCCCCTTCCGGAGCCACAGCACCAGGGCCATGGTGTCCAGCGCGGCTCCGCCCGTGAGGGCGCGCTGCGCCTCACCGGAGCAGATGTCCGTCCATACAGCCAGTTCGGCGGCGCGGGGCGCCCGGGCGGCTGCGACTGCTCTACGGGCGGCCGGTCCGCCGCCCGCTGCTCGTCCGCCGGGCTGCGGTACCCCCAGCGCACAACCTCGGCGCGGTCGATGATCCCGTACCGTCCGGCGTTGATGTCGGCCGTCGACAACTGCCGGCCGGGATCCACGACAGGCCGGTCGAATCCGTGTTTCCGCATGCATCCGGCCCCCGCCGTCTGCAATGCCAAGTTGGCCGTCCGCCGCTCCCCCAGGTCTGCCCAGTACACTCCAATGGCAGCTTGATGTCCACGGCTGACCGGACGGCAGCCAATTCCCCGATGGGTGGAATTCCGGAAGCCTTGCGTTTCGTGGTGCCTTGGCTTCGGAGGGGGACGGACTGCGGGCTCAAGGGATGACGGGTGCCAGGGGGCTGCGGGTGGGGAGGAGGGAGTTGATGCCTTCGGCGGCGGGGGTGTCGAGGAAGTAGAGGTTCATGATCTGGCCGGCGTCCCTCGTCCAGAAGCGGTGGCTGTCCTGCTCGAGGTCGTCCAGCAGGTAGGTGACCACGAGTCCGTCGGCCCAGTCGTCGTGCACCTCCGCGGTCCATCGCCGTCGACGGCCGTTGACGGTGTAGGAGATCCATGCCTCTCCGGAGGCGAGGCCGACGTGGTCCTCCACGTCGGTGAAAGCATCCGGGCGTCCGGTGATGCGGCACAGCTCGCGGGCGATCCTCACGTACGCCCCGGGTCCGTGGACGCATTCGGTGTCGAAGTTCCAGGCCCGGTCGCAGAACCAGCGTCCCCAGGGTTCGCGTTCCACTTCCGCGCCGAGCACGGAGAGCAGGAGTTCGTACGGCCTGCGCTCGAAGAGGTCCCTGGGGAGGGAGTACAGCAGGTCGTCGACGGTCCGGTCGGGTGCGAGGGGCAGGCCTAGTTCCGCCAGCCGGGATATCTGGGTTTCGAGTTCAACGAGTTCCACGGCAGCAGATGGTAGTGGTCGCAGCTGACAGCGGGCTTTACCACACCTTCGGTCCAGGTGCCTGCGGGTTCCAAGAGGACTTCAGGCGGCGAAGCATTTCGTCGCTGAGGCGGGCCTGGGGTTCGGCCGGCGCAGCGAACGAGGAGCCGACGCCGTCCTCATCGCCGGCGACGGCGCACGCCTGACCCCCATCCGCTACGAGGGCTGGCTCGGCGACCGCGCCTGATGACGTGGGTGAGGGCCCGCCGGCGGGCGTTCGGCCGCATGCCGGGCAAACACGAAGCGACGGCTCTGCTTCGGCATCGGTGCGCCAGTTGCCGACGACGGCATCCCGGGGTTGCTCCCCCCGGGATCGGCGGCGGGCAACTCGCCCGGGACTTCAGGTGTCCCGGGCGGGCAGGGCGTGGTTCCTGGCCGGCGCCGGCGCCGCGGCGCGTCATGCGGAGTTCACCTTGGCCGCGACCCGGTCGATGTCGGCGTCATAAGTGCCCAGCTCCCTGAGGATCGTCATCGACTGCTGCCAGTACTCGCGTGCCGCGTCCTCGTTGCCCATGACGCGGTAGACGTCGCCGAGGTGTTCCAGGTTCTCGGCGAGGTTGAACCTGTGGCCGTTCTCCTCGTTCAGAGCGAGGCTGGAGCGGTAGCACCTGATGGCCTCTTCGTAATCGCCCAGGTGCTGGCACGCGAAGCCGAGGCTGTCCCAGGTGTTGGCCTCACCTCGCCGGTCCCCGAGTCTCTGCTGGATGCCGAGGGCTTCCCGGCAGTGGGCCGCCGCCGATTCGTACTGGCTCAGCTGGGCGTAGTCCCAGCCGACCGCGTTGAGCGCCCTGGCCTGACCGGCGAGGTGGCCTGCAGCCCGGTAGAGCTGCAGGGCGAGGAGGTCATGGTGCAGGGCCTGGCGCTGGTCGTCCAGCCGCTCGCAGGTCCAGCCGAGTACGAGGCGGGTCATGGCCTCGCCCTCGCGGTCCTCCAAGGCGTGGTAGAACTCCAGAGCACGCGCGAGATGATCGTCCGCGTCGTCATGGCTGCCGATCTCGTTGCAGGCACAGCCGAGTTCCCGGTGGGCCCGGGCCTGTTCGGAGAGGTCGCCGAGAGTTGTCGCCGCATCGAGTGCGGCCGTCTGGGTGGCGATCATGTCGTGCCATTTGCCCCGTCGGCCGTAGTACGTGCTCAGCGTCCAGGCCAGCTGACACGTGTGGCGGAGCAGTCCGGCCCTGCGCGTCTGCTCGACCATCGCCGCGAGCACCGCGTGCTCGGTCTCGAACCACCGCAGTGCCTCACGGTCGTCCGCGTGTCGCACGGGTGTCGCCCCGGGAACCTCGGCGGCCAGGGTGATCGGGTCGCGGTGCGGCCACAGCAGCCGGTCGCAGGCGTGCGCCGTGCGAAGGTAGTGGTCGGCACCGCGCAGGAGGGCCTGGGGTGTTTCGGGTTCACCGGCGGACAGTTCGACGGCGTAGTCGCGTAGCAGGTCGTGGAGCGTGTAGCGGCCGGGAGTCTGTTCCGACACCAGGTGAGCACGGACGAGTTCGGCAAGCAGGGACCGTGTCTCCCGCGTGCCGAGCCCCGCCACGGCGGCCGCGGCGGGGGTGGCGATGTCCGGCCCGGGGTGCGTCCCGAGCAGCCGGAAGAGCCGACGCGGGCCGGCGTCGAGTGCCGCGTACGACCAGGAGAAGACGGCCCGCAGGTCGGCAGACCTGTCTCCGCCGTCGAAGGCGTCGAGGCCCTCCCTGGCGACGTCCAGTTCCGACGCCAGGGTCTGGAGTGGGAAGGAGGGGTTGGCTGCGGCGCGGGCGGCCAGAATGCTGAGTGCCAGCGGCAGACCGGCGCAGCGGTCCAGGATGCGGGCCGTGTCCCGGGGGGCGGCGCCGACTCGCTCGGGTCCCAGCCGACGCGTGAGCAATCGCCGGGCCTCGTCGGGTGCCAGGGCACCAAGGGCGAGCGGCCGGGCGCCGTGTGAGCACGTCAGTCCGGTGAGCTGCCGGCGGCTGGTGACGAGCACCGTGCAGGAGGGGCCGCCCGGCAGCAGGGGCAGTACCTGGTCGGTGTCGTGGGCGTTGTCGAGCAGGATCAGCATCCTGCGGCCCGACGTCAGGGTGCGGTATAGACCGGCCTGTGCGTCGGCGTCGGCCGGGATGGCGCCCGGCTCTGTGCCGAGTGCTTCGAGAAGGGCGCGGAGCACCTCGTCCGGGGGAGTGGGGCGGCCGGTCGCATCGAAGCCGCGGAGGTTGGCATAGAGGTGCCCGTCGGGAAACCCGTCCAGGTTGTCGTGGGCCCACCGAAGGGCCAGACAGGTCTTGCCGACTCCTCCAGTGCCGGTGATCGCCGCGATGCCGAGGGTGGCTTCCGCGTCACCGTCGGCGTTCACCAGGTCGTCCAGAGCGCGGAGTTCATGGGAGCGGCCCACGAAGATCGGGGGCGGAGCCGGCAGTTGGCGGGCCACGGGAACGGGCGGCTGCACGGCGGCGAGCACGGGTGGCGGGTCGGGGAAAGGCGGCTGCGCGGGCGTGTCCTGGCCCTGCGCGGGGGCCGGATCGAACGAGGCCGGCGGCACGGCGAGGGACGGGGACGCTCTGAGTATCTCCTCGTGGAGATTCCGCAGGGACGGGTGCGGACCGGTGCCGAGTTCCTCGGCCAGTCTGTCGTGGATCCCCTGGTAGGCGCCGAGCGCGCTGGAGGGGCGGCCGCTTCGGTACAGGGCGAGCATGTACTGGCCGGCGAGGCGCTCGTCCAACGGGTGCTCGGCCGTCAGCGCGATGAGCCCCGCGATCAGTTCGGTGTGGCGACCGAGGCTCAACTGAAGGTCGTTGTAGTCAAGTTGGGCCGTGACCCGCTCCTGGGACAGGACACTGCGGAGATCGCTCAGCCAGGGGGTGTCGAGCGTGCCGAACGCCGGTCCCCGCCACAGTCCGAGCGCGCCGTGGAACAGGGCCGCGGCGGTGATCTTGTCGGTGGTGGCGCGCGCCCGCGTGACCAGGTCCCGGAACCGGTGGAGATCCACGGCTGCCGGATCCACGGTCAGGAGGTACCCGCCCGCCTCCCGGTCGAGGCTCACGTCCTGGGCTCCGTCGAGGACGCGGCGTAGTCGGGAGAGGTAGCTGTACAGGCCGCCGCGGGGATCACCCGGAGGGCTGTGCCCCCAGACCCGGTACGTGAGTTCGTCGACCGGCACGTGGCGGTTGGCCTCGGCGATCAGAACCGCGAGGACGCACCGCTGGCGGGCGGGACCGAGGTCGACCGGCTTGCCCGACGTACGTGCCTCGACGGAGCCGAGCACGCCTAATTCAGTGTCCATCCTTTTCTCCTCCCCCGGCCGCACATGCTATCCAGCGCGCGGCGTGACCAGCGGGCCAAGGATTCGCCAAGGTTCGCGCAGGATCAGCCATCCAGGATCGAACCGCTCCCCGAACACGGGGGATCTTCGAAACCTGGAGGAGCAGAACGATGAACCGACTCACGAGCGCGGCCCTGGCGGGCGTCCTGCTGGCAGGCGGCGCCATGGCCGTCGCACAGCCCACCCAGGCGATGCCGGTCCCGGTCGGCGGGGTGGTATCCGACGCACCCGCCGCGGCGGAGGCAGCCGCGGGCAAGACCAGCAAGTACTACTTCCTCTTCGACAAGAACTGGTCCGACCCCAGCAACTCGCGGCTCTATTACATGAAGAGCCGTCCGGGCAAGGACCTGAAGATCGACGAGTTCCGAGCCGGCTCCGGCAACGGCAGCACGAGCGAATGCGCCAAGAACGCGGGGTGGCTGCCGACTGGGACGTACGACGTGGGTCAGCAGACGACGAGGAAGGCGGGCGGCCCCAAGGGCATCAACGGGTACGCCATCCCCGTCTCGAACAAGGAGTGCAAGCCGAAGGGCAAGGAGCGCAAGGTCGTGCGCGACGCGCTGTTCATCCACAGCGAGATGCTCCCGAACGGCAAGCAGGGCAAGAAGACGAAGGGCGACAACCCGTACCGCTGGGACGGACCCGGCGACTACCGCTCCCTGGGCTGCATCAAGCTCGACCCCAAGGACATCCGGCAACTGTTCCGCCTGGCCGACAAGCACGGCTGGCCGAAGCAGCTGAAGGTCGTCGACTGAGCGCCGCCACCCCGGACAGGGCGCCGTCGCCCTGTCGGGCCCCTCACGCCCACCCGGCAACCCGGACATCCGGAAGGAACCACAGCGCATGAAGCCCACCAGGCTCCTGGCCTCCGTCGCCCTCGCATCGTCGCTCACGGTCGGCGCGGCCCTGCCCGCCATGGCCGGCCCCGCCGCGCCGCGGACCGCCGCGACCGTGGCGGAGGAAGGCACCGCCGCCGAGGCCGCGGCCGTCCCATCGGCCCGGTCGTCGGCGAAGAAGATCGCCAAAAACAACGGCATCACACTGCTCAACCACCACGTCAGCGGGGTGAAGGACCCCCGCTCGACGGCGAAGGCCAACATCAAGGACACCGCGCGCGGCAAGAAGGCCTACACCAGCAGGTACGCCCACCCTCGGGGCGCCCAGGTCGCGCTGGACGCGAAGATGCTTCACGCCATGCAGCAGCTGAACGCGAAGGAGCGGTTCACGTTCCGCGTCACGGCGATCGCCGGCAGCAAGCACTCGCCCACCTCCGCCCACTACAAGGGCCGGGCGTTCGACGTCGACATCGTCAACGGTTCGTACGTCTCCACCCGGGGCCCCGGTCTCACCAAGGCGAAGCGTCTGATGAAGGCGTGCAAGTCGTACGGCGCGAAGCTCGTGCTGGGGCCGGGCGACAGCGGGCACAGCACCCACGTCCACTGCCAGTGGTGACGCGGGAACGGGCCCACGCCTGACGGACAGTCCGACCGCCGCCGGAGCCACCGGCGGCGGTTCGGTTCGTATGGCCTGCGAGGTCGTCATCGCTCGGGGTGCCGCCCGGCGTCGGCGTCGGCGCCGGCGCCGACTCCGGCGAACGGGCGGCCGACGGCCGGACGCGGCCGTATCCCCAGCCCGGCCGGCGTGGTGCCGGCCGAGCTGGCCAGCCCTCGCCCGAGGTTCCGCCGCGGCGCGCGAGCTGGGGCGCGTGGCCGGCTTCCGGGGCCGGTGCTACGGGTGGGGGCTCGAGTATGCGGGAGAGAGGCACCGCCACCCCGGGGGTGAGCCGTGCGGGCCGGGCATGGGCGGAGGAAACGGTGATGCGTCCGGGGGCCGTGAGCAGGGCGGCAAGGAGCAGAGGCAGGGACCAGCGACGCACGGGGGACTGTTGCCGCCTTCAGGCCGCCGGGCTACAAGGGGAATGCACCGTGAGGCCGAGGTACCGGGCAGTCGATCGCGGCCCGGGGCCCAGGACCACGCCGCCAGAAGCAGGTGAGCGTACGCAGCCGTCGCGCCGGAGCTCTGGTACGCCGAGGCCTCCAGCCTTACCGGCTCGTTTGCCATGGCGGGTACGGCGCGCCCGCGGCGGGGCCGGACACCGCGCCCCGGGCACGCCTGGCGTTCGAAGAGGCGCCGACCGCCGGTGATCACGCCGGGGGATGGGGTGGCCATTACCTCTGGGGTTATCGCTCGCCCGGCCGCCCCCGACTACGTTCGAGGTCATCCCCCGAACGGTAGGAGCCCTGTGGTGCCCGCCTACGGCTTTGCTCATCTCCGCAGCCGCCGGAATCACTCCGACGTCATCGAGTATCTGGCGTCCATCCAAGAAACCCTCGCCCCCTACGCCGGCCGCTTCATCATCCACGGTCCGCCGGCGGAAGTCGTGGAGGGGACGTGGCCTGGCAGCATGGTGCTGATCGAGTTCCCCAGCCTGGCCGAAGCCCGTGCCTGGTACGACTCTCCGGCATACCGAGCCATCCTGCGCTTGCGTACCGACCACATCGAGGGCGACTTGCTGCTGATCGAGGGTGTCGGGCCGGACTACGACCCGGTCGAGCAAGCTCTCAAACTGCATGCAGAAGGCGGAGCGGACCGGCCGACCACACGGGCGGCACGCACGTGACCGGGGGACGTGCACTGGTCCCGGCCGTTCGGCCCTCGGTGGACCGGCGGGCGGTGCACCGCCCACGGCGTCGTTCCCGCTGGCCCTCCTCGACCCGGTCGTTCCAGGCAGGACCGGGCGCTGGCGGAGGTGGGGCGGATCGATCGGGTCGGCCAGGCGGAGTTGGCGCGCTGTCGCCGCCGGCAACCCGACTTCCCGGCCCCGGCAGGCGGTAAAGGCATACACGAGAAGTTCGACCGGTCCGCGGTCATGGCCTGGCTCCTGGCCCACGGCAAGATCGAGATTTCCTCGGGCGTGCCGTCGGCCTCGCTGGTGGCGGCCCTCGGTGGGGGTGCTACGGCACCGGTTTTGACTCGATGGCCCGCGGTTGGTCCTGACGGGCGATGCGGTGGGGGAGGACCGGTGGTCGGAGTGGCCCACCGAAACGGACGCCTGTCACGTGGATCGGGGCATGGACAGGCAAGTGCACGGCTCCCCGGCTGCACTTCGAAATGCGCACCGGGCCGGCCTTCGGAACCGACGTCGACCCGGTCGAGTACCTGCGTCACCATGGCGTACGCGTGGGCTGACGCCTCCGCCGCCGGACGACGCGGCTCCGGGACGCCGGCCTTCGCCTGCTCGCCCGCCCGTCACAGCCGGGGCACGCCCCGGAAGCGGCCCCATGGCTGTTCAGCAGGTGCAGGGCACGGTGTTCGGCGCCGACCTGGTAGACGCCCGCACCCAGCAGGCCCTGCTCATGCGCCCGGCGCAGCTCCGCATCGAGTTCGGCATACCAGTCGCACCCGGAGAACCAGCCGGGGATGAGCTGAGGGTGCCGGTTGGCCAGGTGCCGGGCGAGACCGAGCTCCGGCCGGGCACCGCCGCCATCCCGCCCGGGAACCGCATCCGGCCGCGCCGCATCCCACTGGGTACGGAGCAGGCGCGAGCCCTCCGCACAGGAATCCAGGACCACGTTCATGCACGCACCTAACCGCCACCGGCTCCCGTACCCCCGAGCGGGCGGAATGTCGTACCGGCTTCGGCCGTGCGGCAGACACCCGGCCCTCGTACAGGCCGACACGGAACCCGCTCGGCTCGATGTGTGCCTGCGCGCCGAGCACGGATGGCGGGGCCGGTACGTGCCGGCGGACCGGTGGGCCGGCGACATCGCCCTGGAGCACTGGGAGTCGGGCATGCGGTTCGACCGGCTCGCCTACCTGGAGGTCATCGAGCACTTCGCCGACCCGGACCGGCTGCTGAAGCCTCCTGAACAGCGCCGTCCTGGGCGTGGTGGAGACCACCGGGCGTGGCATGCCGGAGTGGCGGTGCGCCGGGGTGCTGCCTGCGGAGGTGGTGGAGGGGCGCCTCGCCCCTGGGTGCGGGGGCCGCCTTCGCCTGTCGGGCCGGTGGGCCGGTTCACGGGGAGCACAGGGCAGCGTACGCGCCGGTAGTGGCGCGATTTGCCACTGGGGCGAAATGTGTCTCAGTTGGTGATGGCGGCCCCGCCGAATGGTGCCGGGCCCCAGTGGTGGAGCGGCGACCGCGAGGACTGGACTCCCCCGTACGCGCTGACGTGCATGCCGACGAGCTGGCCGCCGAACACACCCGTGGCGTCGTACGGGCGGACGTCAAACACCTCACCGTCCGCGGGATCAGCCAGCTCGACGGCGCCCTCCTCATAGCCGCCTTCCCCGAGACGTCCGGCAGTTTTATATCTAGGACTCGAGTGTGACTTCGTAGTTCCACGTCACGTCGGGCGTGTGGTGGCTACTGGGCGGTGGACTGTCCGATCGCACGGAGGACATCGGCGAGCCAGACCAGGTGGTGGCCCACGGCCCGGTCCGGGTCGGCGAGGAGGTCCTCAAGGTGCTGCCACGACTCGGAGAGCTGCCCGATGGTGATCGTTCTCGGTTCGTTGGGGATGTCGTAGAGTGCGCCGCCCGGAACAGACCAGAAGTAATCGTGCTTGTGAACGGTCAGCGATTTCCCCAACTTCTGAGGCTTCGTGGTCACGGAATGGGCCAGGGTCGTGGTCACGAGTCCCCAAGGGGAAGTTGACCACGGCGGAAGCCTCGAATGCCCCAGATCGAGTGGTTTGACCTGCGAGTGATCGTTCGATCCGAATCGTTCAGGTTCCCCTTGGGCATCCCCGAGCCGGGTTGAGGGTCCTGACCGTCTCGGAGTCGTCACCGTCCCTCGACCGACGGGCCGAGAGGTCGACGGACACTCTGGATGGCAAGGAGAACGTTCACCGTGGTCGACATCGTCGAGATCTACGTCCACTGGTACGCGGGCCGGTCGAAGAACCAGCTCGCGGCCTCGTTGGGGGTGGACCGCAAGACCATCAGGAAGTATCTGGCGCCGGCGGAGGCGTCCGGGATGGCTCCGGGTGGGCCGCCCATGAGCGAGGCGGACTGGGGAAAGCTGATCAAGAGCTGGTTCCCGGAGCTGGCCCGGCGTCGGCTGAACCAGGTCACGTGGGCGGAGATCGAGCCGCACCGCGACCTGGTCAAGGGACTGCTGGAGACGACCACGGTGACCACGATCCATCAACGCCTCAGAGATGAGGGGAAGTTGGCGGTGTCGTTGTCGACGTTCCGCCGGTGGGTGACCGAGAACCTCCCGGACGAGTCGGCCCGGTCGAAGGTGACGGTGCTGCGGGACGACGTCGAGCCGGGCTCGGAGGCCCAGATCGACTACGGCTTCCTGGGTCAGTGGATCAACCCGTCGACCGGCAAGCGGCACCGGATCTGGGCGTTCGTGATGGTGCTGCCCTGCTCGCGGCACATGTTCGTCCGACCGGTGGTGCACATGGACCAGCACGCCTGGACCCAGGCCCACGTCGAAGCGTTCCGGTTCTTCGGCGGTGTCCCGCGGCGGTTGGTGCCGGACAACCTGCGCACGGCGGTGGATCGGCCGGACCTCTACGATCCGAAGATCAACAAGTCGTATGCCGAGCTCGCGACCTACTACGGCGCCCTGGTCGACCCGGCCCGGGCGGCGAAGCCGAAGGACAAGCCGCGGGTCGAGCGGCCGATGCCGTATGTCCGCGACTCGTTCTGGAGCGGGCGCCAGTTCACCTCGGTCGAGCAGATGCAGGCCGAGGCCCTGACCTGGTCGGCAGGGACCGCCGGCCGCAGGCAGTGCCGCCCGCTGGGCGGCGCGAGTCCGCTGTCGGTGTTCGAGGCGGTGGAGGCCAAGGCCCTGCTGCCGTTGCCGGACAAGCCGTTCGTGCTGGCCCGCTGGTCCACCGCCGCAGTCGGCCCTGACATCCACATCAAGGTCGGTCGCAGCCTCTACTCAGTGCCATGGAAGCTGATCGGCCGCCGGGTCGACGTCCGCTCCACCGCCACACTGGTCCAGGTCTTCCACGAGGGCGAGCTGGTCAAGACCCACGCCGCCCTCGACCAGGGCAAGCGCACCGACAAGAACGACTACCCGCCGGAGAAGATCGCCTTCCAGATGAAGACGCCGATCTGGTGCCGCAGCCAGTCCTCCGAGGTCGGCGACGCCTGCCGCGAGGTGATCGACCAACTGCTGGAGGTCAACGCGCTCTACCGGCTCCGCGCGGCCCAGGGGATCCTCGGGCTGCGGAAGAAGTACGGCGATCAGCGGCTGGAGGCGGCCTGCGCCAAGGCCATCGCGGTCGGTGACCCCTCCTACCGCACCATCAAGGGCATCCTCATCGCGGGCACCGAGACCGACCCCGAGCCGGAGACCGGCGACGCCGGTGCCGCGGCCTTCCTCCACGGCCCCGAGGGCCTGTTCGCGGCGAGCATCCCCTCCCAGATCTCCGGCGAGCCCGAGGGCACCCCGGGCCGCGATGACGCCGAGGAGGCCGCTCGATGAGCGTGATGGACACCGCCCTGCGCGAGTCACTGAAGGCCCTGCGGCTGTCCGGGATGCTGGAGACCCTCGACGCACGGCTGATCCAGGCCCACGGCGGTGAACTCGGCCACCTGGACTTCCTCCAGGTCCTCTGTCAGGACGAGATCACCCGCCGCGAGACCGTCGCCTTCCAACGGCGCCTACAGAAGGCGAAGTTCGAACAGCAGGTCACCCTGGAGGAGTTCGACTTCGCCGCTTCACCGAAGCTGCCCGCGGCCCAGATCCGTGACCTGGCCGCCCTGCGCTGGCTCCATGCAGGCGAGTCGGTGATCTTGTTCGGGCCAGTGGGCGTCGGCAAGACACACGTCGCCCAGGCCCTGGGCCACCTTGCCGTCCGCCAGGGCGCGAACGTCCGCTTCACGAAGACCAGCCGGGTCCTGGCCGAGCTGGCCGGCGGCCACGCGGACCGCACCTGGGACAAGCGGATGCGCGAGCTGATCCGCCCGGACGTCCTGATCCTGGACGACTTCGCCATGCGGCAGCTGACCGCGGCCCAGGCCGACGACCTCTACGAACTGGTCTCCGAGCGGCAGGGGCGCTCGCTGATCATCACCAGCAACCGGGCGCCCAGCGATTGGTATCCGCTCTTTCCCAATCCCGTCGTCGCCGAGTCACTGCTGGACCGGGTGATCAACACCAGCCACCAGGTGATCATGAACGGCCCCAGTTACCGGCCGAACAAGCGTCCCAAGAACCCCGGCCCCAAGCCTCCGACCACCTAGCGATCCGACT
This sequence comes from Streptomyces sp. NPDC043853, assembly GCF_056436025.1. Classification (NCBI taxonomy): domain Bacteria; kingdom Bacillati; phylum Actinomycetota; class Actinomycetes; order Kitasatosporales; family Streptomycetaceae; genus Streptomyces; species Streptomyces sp. NPDC043853. The sequence continues at coordinate 14,205 of NZ_JBWKDJ010000021.1, read as the reverse complement.
CGGAAACGTTCCACTCCCGGGGCAGGTCCTCGCCGCAGAAGACGCAGACGAAGTCCTCTTCCCGCACGATGTTGCGCTCCTGGCAGGAGCGGCAGCGGCGGAAGACCACCTCGTGCGTGAAGCCGGACGGGTGGTGGATCCCGATCCGGTCCAGGGTTTTGGCCACGGCCGGCCACGAGATGACGTCCGGGCAGTAGCCGGTCGACTGGTTGCTGACCTCCTCGACCGCCCACCGCCCGGACTCCTCACGGAAGCCCATCTCACCGGCGCTCAGGACCTCTTCGCCGCCGGCGCACACCACGTGCTCACTGCGGCGCGGAGCCAGTCGCAGCACCCCGCCGGCATCGACGACGAACGTGAACGGCTCGGCCAGCTCATCCGGGGTCAGCGCGGAAGCCCACTCGACGAAGTCCGCCGACGATCGCATGCTCCGACCCTCACCACCCGCCCGGACGAGCTCCTTCAACTCAACCGGACCCACATACCGATACATCCGCCCCCACGTCGTCACGCTCACCAACCTAGCCCCTCACACAGCCAGGACCTGGGGAATTACGTGACCACAGCCCTTGGGGAATTACGTGACCGTCCACAGGAGCACCAGGACCCGGCCGCCGCGGGCAAGCCTCAGCGCCGCCGCCGCGGCAATAAACGTCTTTCCGGTTCCGCACGCAGACACGACTGTTGCCCGCAGGCCGGCCTTGGGAATTCGCTTTCTGGGCGGAATGTCGAGCCCTCGGACGATTGCCTCTACCGCTTCTTCCTGATGCGGAAACAGCCTGATTTCACGAGCCTTCTGCATTCGGCTTACTCCATCGAGTAGAGAGGTGTCGCCGGTCAGTGAACCTGAGCAGTGGTCATGCTTGTGACCTGGTGTTGTGCACTTCGGTTGATCGGCTTGGTGGTGCCGGTGGCTCATTGAATCTGCGCGGGGTCGGGGATCGTCAGCCGTCTGGCCTGGGTGTTTCTTGGCTGGGGATGTGGGTACGCAGGTTGTTTGGTTGCTGCGCAGATTCACTGGTCCTTGGTCTGTGGCCAGGGGGTGTCGCTGCGCTTGGGTGGGGCCTGGGGTGAGTTGGGTCGGTTCTCAGTGGAAACCAGGTGTGTCTCATCCGTTCCCTGACGTGGATCGTCAGGCACCATGGCGCCTCGGGAGAAGCGTTGAAGGTGGCAGCTGTGGGATCTCGTCGATTCTGGTTGCGGGTGGGCGTCGTCGCCCTGTTGCTGGCTGCAGTTGCTGTAGCCCTCGCTGTGCCTGGTGTTGGCAAGTGGATCATGGCTGCAGTCCTCGCGGGTCTCGCCTCAGCTCTCGGCGGGATCGTGGCCCGTGGTGCTGATAAGGCCATCATGCATGGTCGAGATGCCGTACTGGTCCCTACACCGCCAGCTCCACTCACTGTGCGGACTGAACAGGAGATGATCCTGGTAGGACATGTTGGCCCTCTTCCCGAGGATCTGACAGCGGTGCGTTCCGTGGACTTGGTGAGCATCCACAGGTGCGTCGTGCGCGTGTTTGTCGAAGCTGCCGTTGATCGTGCTGTGATCCTCACCAAGCTCGACGTGCAGGTGCAGTCACGCTGTACCCCACCCCCGATCGGCTACGTGTTCCTGCTGAAGGATGAACTGAACAATTCGTATTTCGAGATCCCCAAGGAGCGTACTTTCGAGGTGGATCTCGGCGGTCCAACGCCTGTGGTGAGGCCGGCCGAGGGTGTGCCGGACTTCCCGTACGCGGTCTCGCATCTGGAACCCGAGCGTTTCATCCTGAGGGCTTCTTCCAGTACGCCAGGAGATTTCAGTTGGCGCGTCGGTGTCCATTGGATTTGTAAGGGCGAGTCAGGGGTCGTCGTCGCTGAGCAGGAAGGACAGCCCTTCCGACTGGTGAGCCTTGGGCCGTCTGAGCCGTGATCGATAGCCATCTGGCCTTGGTGGGTGGGCCTGGGGTCGGATCGGTGTGGCGGTTTCTGGGCGTCATCTGCCTTGTTGTCCGAGGCTTGTGGTCTGTGATGGGGGCGGTTGGTAGCCGAGTTTGGTGAGTTCGGTGGGGCCTGGGTCGTAGGGGTTGTGCCGGTAGGGCGACCGCCCGCGGGGGTGGGTGTGGCGGCTGGGAACGTAGCGGATGCGGTTGCTGAACTGGTCCGGGTACAGGGCCGGGTTTTCGAGCCAGGGCCGGCCCAGGAGGGCGGCGACGGCACTGTGGAGGGGATGGGCGCGGCCGGGGCGTTCGCGGACGTGGAGGGTACGCGGGTGGCGGTCGAAGAACTGGGCGAGGGCGATGGTCTCGGGGTAGGTGATCGCTTCCCGGGCGAGGGCGTACCAGAGGCGGGCGCGTTTGTTGTTGCCGATGCGCCGGGCGCGTGCGGGCCAGATGCGTTCCTCTGGCGGTGCGGCGCGCCGCCAGTTCTCGGTGAGGTCCATGGCCAGTGCGAGGGCGTGGTCGGCCGCTGCGCCCCGGCGTCGGAGGAACCGGACGTGGATGCGTTGGGCGGCGAGAATTTCGGGGGTACGCGTGAGGTCGGCGTGCTCGATGGGCAGTGGGATGCCGGCGAGGGTGTGGCGGCCGAGCATCCAGGTGTGGTGGCGGCGGCAGACGAGGCGGGTGTCGGGCAGGTACTGGGGGACGGGGTGGGGCTGGCCGGTGCGGGCGATCGTGCAGCGGGGGCAGCCGGTCACGGCGTGCGCAGAGGCAAGCCGGAGGCAGGCGCGGGCGGACCGGGGTCGGGCTTGTCGCGGTAGCGGTTCCATTCGGGGAGCGCATGGGCGAGGTGCTCGTCCGGGATGCCGGCGAACGCGGCGATCAGGCTCCGGCTGGTGGCGTTGAGATACAGCTCGATGCTGGTGTAGGGGCCGTGGGGCTTGGCGCATTCGGCATTGGCGAGGGGCGGGGGGATCCCGAGGGCGTCGAGGAGTTCTGCGGTGCTCAGGTGATGCCGGCGTGCCAGGCGCTGGATGTAGGAGGTGGTGGTCTCCCACTGCAGGGGGGCCACATGCCAGATGCCGGGGCGCGGGGGAGTGCGCGGAGGGCGGGGCACGTCAGGTCCGTGCCTGTGGGCGTGTGGCTTGTTCGGCGAGTTCGTCGAGGTCGATGTCGTCGAGGAGTGCCTTGGTGATCTTTTCGGTGCCGTCGAGGATGGCGGCGATGGAGGCTTCGCGGATGAGGGCGGAGAGGCTTCCGATGCGGCCTCCGGTGCGCTGGTGGAGGTAGGGGGCGTGCCGGGTGAGGGCGTCGGGGCGGTGTGCTTGGAGGCGTAGGGCTTGGTCCATGCCGCGGACCAGGCCTTCCCAGGCGGTGCGCTGTGCGGTGCTGCCGTGCGCCAGGGGCGGGTTGCGCACCATCTTGAACCGTCCGGCGAGCTGCGCGCCGCGGCTTCCCGTCAGGAGCGGGGAGGCCTCGATGGCGACGCCGGCGTAGACGAAGGTCGCGGGGATGCGCTCGCTGAGGTGCTTCATCTGGTCGGAGGTCTCAGCACCGATACGGGTGCGGGTGTTGAGCAGATGGACATCGTCGACGAGGACGAGCTGGGTCGACAGATCACGCAGGGCACCGCAGACGATGTCGGTGATCCGCGCTTGATTCATCGTCTTGCCGACGGGGCAGGTCGAGGAACCGGGCCAGTTCGGATACGAGCATTTTCGGGGTCGCGGCCGGGGGGACGGACAGGAAGACCACGGGCAGTCGCTCGTCGAAGCTGTTGTGGCGGGCCCGGTCGGCGAGGTGGAAGGACCGGCCGAGCTGCTGCAGGGTGGTGGTCTTCCCGGTGGTGGGCGGCCCGGAGATCAGCAGTCCTCGCCGGGCCGTGCCGTTGTGCCGCCGGTTGAGGATCATGAGCCGGCAGGGTGAGGGAGATGGCAGGGTGGTCCGGTGTCGACGAACCGCGTCCATTCGCGCCAGGTCGTCGGTGACGCGTACGGGTCGTCGTCTGCCTCCTGGTCGGCGGCCGTCACCACTGCTGCGCCTCCTGGTGGGCGTCGAAGATGCTCCAGGCCCCGGCCGATGCTGCTGTGCCGGTGGAACCCGAGGCAGAGGGTGTGTTCTCGCCGGCAGGCGGAAGGTGCTCGCCGGGGCCTTTCGGCGGGTCGGTGTCCGCAGTTCGTCGCCGTGCGCGCTTGGCTCCTGCCTGCCGGCCCGGGACGTCGGCGAGGCCGGCGGCGGGGCTGCTGGCCTTGCTGGAGTGGGCGGCGCTTGTTTGTCCTGTGTGGGCGCGGCGGAGGAGCTCGTCCAGGCGCCGTGCGAGGTGTTCTTCGTGTTCGGCCCGGTCCGTACGCCGTGTGGCCACGGTGCGGATGTGCCGCCAGGTGGTGTCGGTGAAGGGCCTCGAGACCAGGCTCCGGTGGATCCACTCGGCCTGTGCCCAGCCCTCTGGGAGCCTGACCCAGCACTGCCACGGCTCGTAGGGGTTGTGGTGGACCTCCCATTTGCCGTCCGCGGCCAGGGAGCGGTGCCGGTGTCCGTTGAGCGCGGGGCCGTCGTAGGTGCGGTACTCGAAGCGGATGCCTTCGTCTGTGATCGTGCACCTGCGGGAGGGCAGCAGCTCGATCCAGTCTGCTCCGGTCGGGGGGATGGGTACGTGTCCGGCGATGCCGGTGAGTGCGGCCCACATCTCGTTGGGGGTGAGTGTCAGGTGGGGCATGAGGGGGTGCCGCAGCCGATCGTGGCGCCGTTCCTGCCATCCGCAGACGATCCACTCGTCCAGCAGGTCCTGCAGCTGAGGCATCGTCCAGCATGCCTCGTCCTCCACGTTGCTGCCGCGCGTGGCGAGGTGGTTTCCGGTGTAGCCGGCGACGTACTGCGCGAACAGCGTGCCGATCGCCCCGAAGCCGCGCTCCACATGCCCCTTGGCGTGCCCGGACGCGGGGGGACACGGCTGGACGGTGATTCCCAGGTGCTCGGCGGCGGCGAGGAAGCAGCGGGAGACGAACACTTTGCCCTGGTCAGATGACCACGGTCGACGGCCGGATTACCGGCCTGGCCGCGGCCCCCTGCATGCGGGCGTCGATGGTGGCGAGCCGGGTGTAGGGGATGACGGAAGCGGCCATGGACAGGTAGGCGGGCCAGTGGGGCCGCATCGGCTGCGGCACCAGGGTCTGGGCCAGGAGCACGGCCGCGTCCACTGCCTTGGTGCCCTTGGGGCGCAGGACGGCGGCGGTGATGCTGCGGGTGGCCACGTCCACCGCCATGGTCAGCTCCGGCCGCCGGGCCTTTCCGTCCTCGCACACGACCATCACGTCCAGCAGGGTGCTGTCCATCATCACCAGCTCCCCGGGCAGTGTCGCGGCCGTCGGAGTGAACACCGGCACCGGCCGGGACGCGCGCCGGCGCTGCCCGGCGGCACTCAGCGCGAGCTGTTCCTGCTCGGCAACGGCCCGTACCAGCCGGTTGAACGTGGCCACCGGCGGCACCAGCACCGCCCCGGGCCCGTGGGCGTCTTCCAGCAGCCACCCCACCTGGCGCCGCAGCCGGCTCAACGTCCCCGTCGAACGCCCCTGCTGCTCCTCCAGCGCCTGCTTGATCGCGGCGACCACGCGTGGATCGGCCCGCCCGAACACAGATCGCTCCCGTTTCCCCCGGCCGTCGACCAGACCCCATACTCCCTGCGCGCGGTAGCGGGCTCGCATCCTGCGCACGGTGGCCACGCTGACCTGCTCTCCGGATGCGGTCAGCTCGGCGGCCTTGGCCGCCTCCCGCTGGGCGAGCCGGTACACGGCCGGGTCGTACCCGGGCTGAGGCAGCTGCTCCCGGCCGGGGCCCAGGTAGCCGGTCTCGACTTCCAGGACGTGCCGTTCCCAGGCCAGGGCTTTGTCCCGGACCGCGGCGTCAAGCCCGTCCAAGGGGCCGTGGGCCGGTACTCGCCGCTGCCCTGGCAAGGAGCGGTCCAGGATGGTGAAGTCCTGTGCGGCGAGCACGTGAGTGAGCAGGACTACCTGCACGTTTGCGCCTTCTTCGGCGACCAGCCGGCAGCGGGGTCCCTCCAGACCGGCCAGGACGTGGGTCTGTCCGTCGAACCGGATCCGGTCCCCGACTTCGACGACGCCCCACGGCCTCTTCACCGCCGCAGCTCTTCGCGGCGACGCCCGGCCGGCACGGCGACCAGGGGAGTCTCCTCGCTCAGGGGGCGGTCCCAGGCCATGCTGAGCAGGCCGTGCCACAGCCCGTGGTAGACCGCGGGCAGCGTTGCGATCGGATCCCCGAGCCGCAGCGCGCCCTCGAGCAGCGCGACGGGCGAGGCGAATGTCTCGCGCAGCCGGGTCGCAGGGATACCCACCGAACACCGGGGATGCCGGTAGACCGACAGCCAGCGCCCGTTGGCCAGAACCACCGGATCCGCGGCATCCGCGAACCCGTGCTCCCAGCCCGCGTCCTGTGCACACGAGCCGGCTACCCGCGCGCGGCCGGCAAGTCGTGCGGACGGTCCGCTGCTGCCAGGGCAGTCCACCAGACGGATGCCCCCGTCCGCCAAGGCCACGGCCAGGTCGGGGGCGTGTGTGACGGTCCGCCCGCCTTCCTCCCACACGAACTCCACCGGACGGCTCACCATGCCTGTCACCTGCGGATCCTGATCGAGCATCATGACCGCGTCCCGCATGGCCGCGCTCCCGTACCCCACCAGACGGCTCGTGGTCGCAGACCACCACCATCCCGGAGCCAGCCGCCGCCCCCGCCGCAGCGGGAAACCACGCACCATCGGGCATTCCATGAGGCACAGCTCCCCGATGGCTGTCCGCCACGGCCTGTGGAGCATGACCCCGTCCGGCCCGACGAACCGCACGTCCACATGGCGCGGATGCACCCCGCCCCCCCTCCACCGAACCCAATGGCCGCACGCAAACGGCCCTTTCACCATTGAAGAACGGCTCGGCCAGCCTGCGCAGTGCGCAGATGCACCGAGCCGCACAATGCGGTGAAACCCCTCTGACCAGCCCGAACCCATCTCCCGACTCTGCTACGGCCTCGCCCACGGGCCTGCGGGACCCCCAGCCGGCGACCACGAGCGCAGCATCCCCGACCACGCCGGAGAGGCGGTTCCCCGTGGGTCCGTGGCGGTCAGAATGCGGCCCACGTGCCCAGCGAAGGCGAGCCAACCGGCCCGGCCGCCGTTCAGTTCGGCGTGCCCGGCCACGGTCAGCTGGGGTAGTACTTGCGCGGCGCTCCAGGTGGGCCGCTGTTAAGCGGAGCGGCTCGCCTGGAGGGGGCGTGCCCGGTTGGTGCGGGTCAGCGTGGCGGCAGCCAGGTACTGGCGTAGAGCACGAGTGCCCCGCCTGCCGCTGTTGCGGCGCCTCGGAGGAGATGCACGCCGGCTTCGTTGCGCATGTGCCGGGCCAGGCGCGCCCAGCGCGGCGCGTCCGATGCCGGGTCTGGCGCGGAGGGTTCCTCGCTGGGGCCGATGACCGTACGCTCAGTCTGGGACATGAGGTTCTCCTTCGTCGGGGACCGTCCTCTGCTGACGGCTCCCTGCGCTACCAGGGGGCCGTCGCCCGTTTGCGGGGACAGCCACGCCGCCGTCCACGTTCTGAGATGAACCGGTGCCTCAGAGGCGGACGCCATCAAAGAAAACACCTCGAAACATGCTCTGACCAGCGGAAACGGCAGGTTGTTCAAACAGGTTTGCCCGAGACGCAGAGGTATCCCTGTGGGGCGCACCTAGTGCTGTGCGTATCTGTTCGAGCCTGAGCATGCAGGTGCCAGGCATTCAGAGTTCATGTGTGTCATGCGCCTGAACGTGTCGGGGTGACGTCGGTGTGGGCCGTGATGTGTCTATCCGTGGCGCCAGGGCGTGTGAGTTCAGGTAATCGGGAGAAATCACGAGTGCTTCCCTGACAGTGTGTGTCGATGGCTCAGTTGCTGCGCATGCCGGGCACAGATGTGCTTCCACCAGGCCCTCGCCGGAACCTGGTCCTCGAACTGCGTGTACATCTCAGGGAAGCCAACCGTCCTACCCTCGCGACCATTACCGCGGCCATTGCTGGGCTGGACGGGGTCAAGCCCGTGAGTCGGGAGACGGTCCGCCGGCTGCTGGTTGGCCAGACGCTCGGAAACTGGAACACCCTGGACTCCCTCCTGCGCGCCCTGTGTCAGCTGGGGAACCAGGATCCGGACCGGCCGCGCTGGTCCGAAAGCGAGGACCGCTGGGGCGCCATTCCCACCTGCAGGGAACACCTTCGCCTTGTCTGGGACCGCGCGGTCGAAGAGGACGCGACGGAGGAGTTTCCGGAATCGCCCCCTTCGCAGCCCCCTCCTGCCCGGCATCCCACTCCGATTCCGTCACCGGCCCGGGACGACCCGTGGGCACCGAGTCAGCCCTCCAGCGGTGGCTGGGGACGTACTCCGAAACCCCCACCCACGTCCGGTGGGTACAGCGACGAGCCTCCCTTCTGACGAAGCCACCACTGCGAGGCTCGTGAGAAGGCACGCCGCACCCCTGACCGACTCATGTCCCTACGGAGCCGCGACGTGGCCCTGCCGCTCGGTGCGCGACCTGCCGGGCCGCCTTCCCTCACCTCCGGGCGGGAGGCAGGCGGGAGCGGCGGCCCCTGACGCCGGTGAGGGTGTTGATGCCGGTGGTTGCCGTGGTCAGTGATTGGGTGGCGGCCGCGATGCAGGCGTTGACTGCTGCGGGGCTGGCACCGGTGCGGGTGAGCCGGTCGGCGTCGATGAGGCCGGCTGCGGCCAGGGCCAGGTCGCTGGCGGCGTGGGACAGGGGGCTGGGGTTTTCGTCGAGGGTGGCTTCGATGGCGCTGCGGACCAGGCGGAGGCTGAGCAGGCGCAGACGGGTTTCGTCGGCCTTGGAGGTGAGGGCGGAGCAGTAGCCGGCCAGGAGCTGGGTGAGACCGAGTGGGGGCTCTTGTGCGGGGTCGGCACGCTGGGCGGCGTCGAGTTCGGTCTTGGCGAGCAGGACACCGAGGAGCAGGGCGGTGTCGGTGCGTTTGGGGCCGTCGGGCCGCTGCCGTGCATCGAGCTTGGGGGCCGCACCGAGGTCGGCCAGCGCGCTGTAGAGGGTGCGCGCGCTGGCCGGACGTCGCATGGCCGGGCGCCCCATCGAAACACTCCTGGACGTCAGGTGCCTGCGGTGGTGCGCCGCCGCCGTTTCGGCTTGGCCGGCCGGACCGGGGCGGGCATGGTGAGGGTGGCTTTCTGCATCCGGTCGTAGGTGCGGGTCATGTGGGCGATCTCGTCCTGGAACATGGCCAGGACCTCGTAGTTGTTCACTTCCTCGCCGAGGGGGTTGATGGCCCCGGACAGCAGGCGGCGCAGTTCGGTGTTGATGCGCCTCATCCGCAAGGAGGCGTACTCGGAGATCTTCGCAGGATCGATCGTGATCATGTAGCCGCTGCGGTAGGACAGGAACGCCTTCCCCTTCTCCATGGTGATGTGGTCGCGGACGTAGCCCTTGGCCCGCTCGAACTGCCCGTCAGTGGCGTGGATGGCCCCGGTGATCTCCTCGCGGGGCAGCAGCACATCCTCACCTTTCTCCTCGCACAGCCTCCAGGCGAGTTCGGCCAGGTGCTGGGTGGGGACCGGGGCGGCCCGCGGGGCGCCGGTGGCTGTGCGGGTCATAGCTGGTCATCCCCTTCCGACAGGATGCGCGCCAGTTCCTCGTCCATGGTCTTGTCGCCGGTCGACAGCGCGGAGTCGCACCAGTCGAGTGCGGCCCGGATCCGCCGGTGGTTGTCCAGCACGGCCCGTACCTCACGCTCGGTGAACTCCGCCACGTGCAGCCTGGGAATCATCCGCTGGAGATCGACCAGGAACGCGGTGCCGCTGCCGATCAGCTCCAGCACTTCACTGGAAGCCCGCTGGTAGTCCACTGCCGGCTCGCGCCGGCGTATCTGCCGTACTTCCCGGGCCTCGTCGTCGGCCTCGTCCTGCTCGTGGGCGGCGGCGAACCTGGCAGCGGCAGCCTGCTGACGCTGCTCGTGGTGCGCCCGGTACAGGATGCGCTGGTTCGACGGGCTGGACATCAGCCGCTGCGCGACGTCGGGACGGCGGATCATCTCCTCGACCGCCTTGGTGGCGCTTTCGTCTTCCCGCATCAGCGTCCGGACCCGGTCCAGCTTCTCTTCCTTCGTCAGCGGTCGGTGGGGAAGTCGTCCTGCCCTGCTGAGCGCGAGGTCTTCCGTCCAGCGCTCCCTGCCCTCTGGTGGATGACGGATGACCTCGAACCGGTCGGGCAGCGCGTCGAGCGCCGCGTGCACCGTCCACGGCACGCCCGGGACCCTCTTGTCCGGCGGCCAGGCCATGGCGACGTGCCGGCACTTCACCAGAGTGTTGACGTTGCTGCCGATCTCGTCCGCGAAACGGTCGAGCACCAGGAAGACACCCTGGTTTATCCCACGCCCCTTGGGCTTGATCATCTTCAGTGTCAGGTCGCCCAGCCGGAACTGGATCGAGGTGTCTTCCTCGAGCATGTCGCGGCCCTGCTTGACGTAGCGGGCCCACTGCCGGTCGGTGAACTGTTTCGGGAACGGACTGATGAGTCTTGTCCGGGTCATGGCGCCTCCCGAGAGGCCCCTCAAGGGGTTTCGGTCTCGCGACGTACACAGCTGCATCCCTCGTGCCCCACCACCAAGATTACGCCTACATATATCCGAACTCTCCCTGGTGCAGTCGGTGAAAGAGGGTGGCTGAAGGGCTCTTTGACGGCGGGTCTCCGGACCGGGCTACGCCCATCGCATGTCGATCGCGGACAGTTGTGCGATGCGTTCGGGCGAGAGCGTGGCGGCCCTGCTGCGTTGGTTGGCGATCCACGACCCCAGCCTCAGCTCCCGTTCTTCCTGGTCTTTGCTGCCCTCGCCGATGATGATCCGCTCGATGTGTCCCCGGGGTACCCGAAGGTGCCCCTCTCGTTCGTGGAACTGGCGGGCGGCGGCGTGGTTCAGCGCCCATATGTCGCTCTGTGTGCGGCGTGGCTTCGGCTTGTCGTCCTCGGCCGCCGGTTCGATCCCGAGGACCTGCTCGCACATCCATTGCTGCCCGCCGGTGAGCCGGTCCCATCCCAGTCGCTGTGCGCTGACCCACCGTCCGAGGTCCTCGCCCTGGTGGACGATCTGGCCCGGCGCGGTCGGCAGTACCCCGCAGGCTCCCAGGTGCTGACGGGTGAGGTGGAAGGCGCGCTGCCATTCCACGGGCCACTGGGGGCACCAGGACGGGTCGATGTCTTCCAGCTGCTCGCGCCGCCGGGTGGCCAGGGTCCCGGCGCGGGCGTCGGCTCGCGCGTTCTTTAGCCAGATGCCGACCTTGTGGCCCCGGTAGACGGCGTCCAGCGGCGCCAGGAGGTGCCCGTTCTCCTTGGCCCACCCACGCGCCGCGGTGAGCCCTTCTTCCCAGGCGACGTCATGGTGCGACCAGATCATGCCGAGTGTCTCCAGCTGCTGGACGCGTTCGGCGCTGAGGTGGCCGCGGGCGTTGAGGTGGCGGGCGTCGGCGATCCACTGTCCGAGCGGGAAGTCGGCGAGCGAAGCCGGCCACCTCTCGCGCAGACCCTCGCTCTGCTCCTGGCCCTGGCCCTCGGTTTCCTGCTCCCGGCTGTCGGGCACGCGGTAGGTGAAGGGGATCCTCAGGTCGCCGTATGTGCGGGAGTAGATGGCGGCCGCCTCCGCACCGCGCCGCCAGTGCTCCTTCTCGGGGTTGAGGACGCGCAGGCTGATGAACGCCGCCAGCGCGGCCGCATCACGCGGGGTGCTGAACTTCAGCAGCGCCCGTGCCGGCATCGAGACAGGGAAGCCGTCTTCGCCCTCCCTCTCTGCGTCCTGGCTTCCTGTGCGGCTCTGGACGCCCTTGGAGCGGCTGGCCGCCTGTGGCACGGCCAGTGCCTCCACCATGCGGGTGTCGTGCGCCCTGAGGGCTTCCAGGAGCTTGGCCAGGCCGCCGTAGGCCTTGCTGGTGAGCATGTTGTCCGGGGTTTCCCCGGGTCCGAGCAGGATCGGCACCACCAGCGAGGCCGTCTTGCCCTCGCCTGGCTGGATGCGCAGGGCACGGCCGACGGCCTGGACCAGGTCGGGCATGGAGCCGCGGACATCGGCGAAGTACACACTGTCGCAGGTGCGGATGTCGACGCCCTCACCCAGGACCTTCGCCGACCCCAGGAAACGCCTGGCCGCGTCCGCGCCGCCGCCGGCGAACTCCTCCAGCACACGGCGCCGGTGGGCCGGTGGATGATCGCCACAGAGCCAGTCGGCCCAGACCGTGCTCGGGTACAGCTCCGGCTCGTTTGCATGCAGTTGTGCGGCGACGTCGGGCAGGCCGGTTGCGAAGGCCTCGGCCTCCCTGACCAGGTGATGGAAGATCAGCGTCCGGCCGAAGGACTCCTGGGCCGACGCCTTCACCAGGGCCGTCTGGAGAGCCGCGAGACGCGCCCCGCGCACCGCATCCGACCGGCCTTCGCCGCCAAGGAGCTGCGTGGCCTGGAGCTGGGTGTCGGTGATGTCCACGCACACCACCTGGTACGGCGCGCAGATGCCCCGGTTGATCGCCTCGGACAGGGTCAGGGTGTAGCACCTGCTCCCGAACGGTCCGTCCGGATCGTCCTCCATCGACGCGGCCAGCTCACCCGGCACCCCCGCCTCGGTGTCCTCGTCGAGCTGCCACAGCCGGGGGGTGGCCGTCATGTACAGCCGCCGCAGCGACGGGATCCTCGCATTGTCGTGCACGACCGCCCAGGGCTTGCCGAGCCGCCCCGAGGTCCGGTGCGCCTCGTCCACGACGACCAGGTCCCAGCCGGGAAGACCGGCCGCGTGGGCACGCTCCAGCGTGCCCAGGCCGAGCGAGGCGTACGTGGCGAACACTGTCACCTTGCCGAACGGCCGAACCCAGCCGACCAGCTCCTCCACCGCAGTGGTGTTCGGGAAGACCGCCTGATCCCCGCGCAGCGACGACACCCCGATCATCGGCCCCTTGCGGCCTCCCTCACGCCACTCGGCCTGGGTCTGCGTGAGCAGGTCCAGCGAGGGCACCAGCACCAGCACCCGGCCAGCCCCCAGCTCCTCCGCGCTGCACACGGCCACCCGGGTCTTGCCCGAGCCGGTCGCCATGACCACCTGCGTGCGCAGTCCCCGCCCGGACACCAACGATCGCGCCGGCAGTTCGAGTGCGCGCAGCACCGCATCGACGGCCTCGCGCTGATGGGGACGGAGAGTCTTCGGCACGTTCCGCTCCTTTGGCTCTGCGTGACGCGGCCGCCCGGGGCCTCCGGACATGGACGTCAACCGGTGGGGGAGCCTGAGGCAAGTTTAGATCTAGGCTTCATTTTGAAGCATACTGGAGGGACGACCCTGCGCCCCCGATACTGTGCCGTGCCGGCCAGGCGCCACGTACATCTCAACGACGCCTCCAGACGACCTCCGAACCGCATCACACCCTTGCGACGATGCGCCCTCCGGCGAGAGCCCTCACAGAGACCCCGTCCGGGCAGACGGCCTCCACAGCCATTGGCGTGGGTGGGTTCAAAAAGGCGGGGTGAGGGACTGCTGCGAGGATTCGGGACTGGCGCCCAGCTTCGCCAGGCGGGCGCGGATCGCACTGGGTTGGCGTGAGAAGAGCAGGGCGAGGGATTCCGCGTCGTGGCCCGAGGCATGGAGCTCGAGGAGCCGCTGGTCGTCTGTCTCGGTCCACTTCTGGTAGGCGTTGCCGTGCTGTGTACGGACCTGCGCCACGGTGTAGGCGCGGGTTTCCGGTCGCGGAGCAGCCCGCTGAGCACCGTCTGTGAGCCTGGCTTCTTTCAGCGAATCGAGAGGGAATGAACCCACCTCGGTGCCCTGCAGCCACAAAGTGACGGTGCCGCCCTCAAACGTCATCACATCCGCCTGGACATCGACGACTCTGCGCATCACATCCGGATCGTTTGGATCCGGCATGAAGTCGTTCAACCGCAAACGCACCTGAGGTCCAGTCATGTCAGTCATGAGAGCAGCGTGCCCGCTACCCGGTCAGCTGAACAAACCCATCAGCACCCCCGCACCGCTGCCGGCTGCTTTGGTGGTTGGAGCGAAGCGGAGACCACCAGGCGTGGCTTGCCACGCCCCGAGCCGCAACGCGGCTCGGCTCCATCCAGGCCCGCAACGCGGGCCTGTTCTTTGGTGGTTGGAGCGAAGCGGAGACCACCAGGCGTGGCTTGCCACGCCCCGAGCCGCAACGCGGCTCGGCTCCTTGCCCGGCGCAACGCGCCGGGCTTCACTCCCTGGCGCGCAGCGCCAGGGGACCCGCTCCGCGGG
>NZ_JBWKDJ010000020.1:0-129729 GCF_056436025.1 Streptomyces sp. NPDC043853 | reverse complement strand
CCAGTGTCATTACGTGCCGGCCGTCGGCGTCAAGGGCGCTCCCGTTGGTCGCGTCGGCAAGCCGATGGCCCGTTGGGCCACCCTTGACGCCGACGGCCGTCACGCAACGACAAGGACTGTCGGGCGGCCCCCGGGGGATGGCATGGGAGGAGCCTTCGGATCCTGATGGTCTGGCGTTGGCGGGCACGGGCAGTGGCTGTCGCTCGGCCGGCCGCCCTTCGGGCGGGGGCAGTGGTGAAGTGGATCAGATGTATGTGATTTAGGTCGGTCCGGGCGCCCCAAATCGCTACGCGCTCCTGCTGATTGGCGGATGCGGCCTGCCGGGGGCCGGGCATAGGCCGCGATCGATCGCTACGCGCTCTCGCCCTCCGGGTTCGCGTTGCGTTTTGTGCTCTTCGGGCGTGCGTCGTTTGTCAGGGGGAGTCAAAAGTTCTTCGGGTTGTGTGAGGTGATGATTTGCTCTCGGGGGTCGTGGCCGAGAGTCGCCGCGGGCATGGCACGCTTGGGGCATGGCCGTTCAGATCAATCCCAGCATCCTGTCCGCGGACTTCTCCCGACTCGCCGATGAGGCGAAGGCGGTGGAGGGGGCCGACTGGCTGCACGTCGACGTCATGGACAACCACTTCGTCCCGAACCTCACGCTCGGCATGCCGATCGTGGAGTCGCTCAGCCGTGCCACGGACACCCCGCTGGACCTGCATCTGATGATCGCGGACCCCGATCGCTGGGCCCCCCAGTACGTGGAGGCCGGTGCGGGGTCGATCACCTTCCACGCGGAGGCGGCGGGCGCGCCCATCCGGCTGGCGCGCGAGATCCGGGCCAAGGGGGCGCGGGCGTCGATGGCGCTCAAGCCCGCCACGCCCATCGAGGCCTACGAGGACATCCTTCCCGAACTCGACATGGTGCTGATCATGACCGTCGAGCCCGGGTTCGGCGGGCAGCCCTTCCTGGACGTGATGCTGCCCAAGATCCGCCGTACCCGGGAGCTCATCGCCAAGCACGGGCTCGACCTCTGGCTCCAGGTGGACGGCGGGGTCTCGGCGTCCACCATCGAACGCTGCGCCGAGGCCGGCGCGGACGTGTTCGTGGCCGGCAGCGCCGTGTACGGGGCCGTCGACCCGGCCGCGGCCGTGCGCACCCTGCGGGAGCAGGCGGGCGCCGCGATCGCCGCCGCTCCCTGGGCCTGCGACCACTGAGACACCACAGGGACAACGGAGGCGATCGTTGGTGAACAGCTCGGTGAACGCCTGCTGTCCGGGCTGATCAACCGTCGCCGGATCTGACAGGATGAACGGCGAGTCGAGAGTGTGAACAGCAGGGAGGAGAACGCGGTGTCTGCAATGTCGGCGGGACGGTCAGCCCTGCGGATGGGACCCGCGGAGCTGGTGCAGGCGGCGGCCATGGCCCGCCGCTTCTACCTCGAGGGCAAGTCGAAGATCCAGATCGCCGAGGAGTTCGGCGTGAGCCGCTTCAAGGTGGCCCGGGTCCTGGAGACCGCCCTCGAGCGGGATCTCGTGCGGATCGAGATCCGGGTGCCGGCCGAGCTGGACGCGGAGCGTTCGGACGCGCTGCGCGCCCGGTACGGGCTGCGGCACGCCGTGGTCGTCGAGTCGCCCGCCGAGGTGACCGACGACGCACCCGACCCCGAGAACCTGGGCGCGGTCGCCGCGGACCTGCTCGGTGAGCTGGTCAACGAGGGCGATGTGCTGGGCCTGGCGTGGGGGCGGTCGACCATTCACATGGCCGCCGCCCTGCACCGGCTCCCGCAGTGCACCGTCGTGCAGCTGACCGGTGTCTACGACGCCGGCACGGCGGAGCGCGGGTCGGTGGAGGCGGTGCGCCGGGCCGCCCAGGTGTCGGGCGGTGACGCGCACCCGATCTACGCGCCGATGCTGCTGCCCGACCCGGCGACGGCGGCCGCGCTGCGCAGCCAGACCGGGATCGCGCGGGCGTTCGAATACTTCGACAAGGTGACCGTGGCCGCGGTGTCGATCGGGTCGTGGGAGCCGGGCATCTCCACCGTGCACGACATGCTGTCCGACGAGGAGCGCGCGCACTACGCCTCGCTGGGCGTGGCCGCCGAGATGTCGGCGCACCTGTTCGACTCGCAGGGGCGGCGTGTGGGCCGGGACCTCGGTGAGCGGTGCATCACCGTCGAGGCGGACCGGCTGCGGCGGATCCCGGAGGTCGTGGCGATCGCGGGCGGGGTGCGGAAGGCGTCGGCGATCGGGGCGGTGCTGCGGTCCGGGCTGGTGACGAGCCTGGTGACGGACACCGCTGCCGCCGATTACCTGCTGACCGAGTCCGAGCCGGGGCTGCGGCCGGCGTTGGAGCGGGCCGACCCGGACCAGTGAGTTTCCCGGTCCCGCGTCCTGGCGCCCGGTCGGCTCGGGTGACTCGCGGGCGTAGGGGATTTGCGGCAGCATCGGGCGCATGATCTTCCGGAACGTGGTCCGGTGGGTGCGGCCGATTCCGTGGTCCGGGCCGCGCTGCCCGCGGCTGTCGCGGGGGCTCGGCGCCCTCGTCCTGTGTCTGGCCGTGGCGGTCGGGGCCGTCGGGTGCGGGAGTGCGCCTTCCGGGCCGGCGGCTCCGTCGGCCGGTGCGGTCGCCACGCCCGGCTGGGCCGAGGGCATGCGGACCGTCCGGGTCGACCGGTTGCCGCCGCAGGCCAGGGAGACCCTGGCGCTCATCGACGAGGGCGGCCCGTATCCCCACCGGCAGGACGGGTCCGTGTTCGGGAACTTCGAGCGGGCGCTGCCGAAGCAGAAGCGGGGCTACTACCGCGAGTACACGGTGCGGACGCCGGGGGAGCGGGACCGCGGGGCGCGGCGGATCGTGACCGGTGGGGGCGGCGAGCTCTACTACACGGACGACCACTACGACACCTTCAGGGCGGTGCTCCGATGACCGAGGACGCGCGGCATCCGCTGGCTCCCGCGCTGGCCGCCGCCGAGCGGGCGGGCTGGACGGTCCTGCGGCTCGACCTGGGCGGCGTACGGACGAAGGCGCGGCTGATGGACGTGTGCGCGGAGGCGTTCGCGCTGCCGGAGTGGTTCGGGCGGAACTGGGACGCGCTGGCGGACTGCCTGGAGGACCTGTCCTGGCTTCCGGGGGCCGCGGGGCGGCTGGTGGCCGTGACGGGGTGGGAGGAACTGGAGCGGGTGCGGCCCGGGGACTGGGAGGTCTTGCGGGAGGTGCTGGAGGAGGCGGCCGCGTACTGGCAGGAGACGGGGAACGGGCCGGCGCTGGAGGTCGTGGTGGCTGCCGCGCGGGATTAGCCCGGGTTTAGGCCCCCGTCCCGGCTGTCCGTCCCGCCCGGCTGTCCGTCCCGGCGATCCGTTCCGGCCGTCCGTCCCGCCCGGCTGTCCGTCCCGGCTGTCCGTTCCGGCTGTCCGTTCCGGCTGTCCGTCCCGCCCGGCTGTCCGTCCGGGCTGTCCGTCCCGCCCGGCTGTCCGTTCCGGCTGTCCGTCCCGCCCGGCTGTCCGTCCCGGCGATCCGTCCCGGCGATCCGTTCCGCCCGGCTGTCCGTCCCGGGTGTCCGTGCCGGTGATCCGTCCCGGCCGTCCGTCCCGGCTGTCCGTGCCGAACGGCGGCGGGGCCGGTGGGTGCCGGCCCCGCCTCGTGTCAGGACTTCGGGATCCAGGGCGGTGTCTGGCCCCAGCCCCAGACGGGGATCTTGGCCGCGTCCACCGGGGGAGGGTTCTCGCCCGAGTAGATCAGGGCCATGCGGGTGCCCCATTCGATGTAGTAGACGAAGACCGCGCGGAACTCCGGGTCCGTGGGGAGGCCCACCTCGTCGGCGGTGTCGAGGAGGAGGTCGACCCAGCGGCGGCGCTGCTTCTCCGTGATGGCGCGGCCCAGGTGCTTGGTGGCCATGTGCTGGTGGCCGCCGTGGTGTGCGGTGTAGTCGGACGGGCCGCCGAACACCTCGGAGAGCCAGACCGCCACGTGCTGCGGGTGCTCGGCGTCCATGCCCGCGAACACCGGGGCCAGGATCTCGTCCTGGAGGGCGTGGCCGTAGAACGCTTCGGTGAGGCGGTTCATCGCCTCGGCCCCGCCCATCCACTCGTAGATCGTGGGCGTGCTGCTGCTCATGACTGTTCCGGGGCCTTTCCGGTGCCGATGACGTCGGTGGGGAGGTAGTGCTGCATTTCCTCGATGGCCGTGACGTACGGGCGGATCGCGGTGAAGAACGCGGGGAAGTGCTCTCCCTTGCGGAAGCCCTGCAGATGGTCCTCCACCGAGGTCCAGCGGATGCGCAGGATGTACCGCTCGCGCTCCTCCTGGCAACGCGTCAGCTCGTAGTCGATGCACTCCGGTGCGGCTGCCAGCGATTCGGCGGCCCGCCGGTAGGCGTCCTCGAACGCCGGCTGGTCGTCTAACGCGATCCGGTAGCGGATGTACTCGACGGTCGTGGTCATGTCGTGTGTCTCCCTGTGTTCGGCCGACGGTGCGTACGCCGACCTGCCCAACCCTTCCCGATCAACGCTTCCCGGGCGAGTGATCCCTCATTCGGGTCCGGACTTCTGGGAGTCCGGGTCCGATACCTCCTGCTTTTGGTCCCCGGCTGCGTCGGTGCTCGCCTCCGCGGCCACGTCCGGGCCCTGGGCGCGGACCCGCTGGACCTGGTCCAGGGAGTCGCGCAGCTCGGCGAGCCAGGACCCGGTGTTGCGGCCCACCAGACGGACGCACCAGGCCAGGGCGTCGGCCCGGCTGCGCGCCACGCCGCCCGCGACCAGGAGGTCCAGCACCTGGCGTTCGGACTGGCGCAGCCGGGTCATGACCGGGACGGCCAGGTGGGTGAACAGGACGCGCTCGTCATCCGCCTGGACGCCCCAGGCGACCTTGCGGCGGTAGAGCTGTTCGGCCTCGCGGGCCACTTCGACGCGCTGCTCGCGGGTGCGTTCGCGGAACGCCTTCACCGACTCGTTCGCCGGGATGCGGCCGACGACGGTGATCTCCTCGCGGTCGACCACGACCTCGACGAGCTCCTCGTAGACGTCCACCGGCAGGCGGCCGGCGAACCAGCCGCGGAGTTCTTCTCGCTGTTCGGCTGTAATCATGTAATCAACGTTGCGTCCGTTGGTTGCTTGATCGCAAGCCTTCCGGCGCGGCGCCGTCCCGTGTTCGCTGTCGGCCGAGCGCCGCCCGGCCCCGTGCCGCTCACCCCATCGAGCGGTACCGGTGGATCAGGGAGACCGCCATCGCCCCCTCGCCGACGCCCGACGCGACCCGCTTGACCGAGTGGGCCCGTACGTCGCCCGCCGCGAAGACCCCGGGGACGCTGGTCTCCAGCGGGTACGGGGCGCGCTCCAGGCTCCACTCGGCGGGCAGCTCGCCGCCGTTGGAGATCAGGTCCGAGCCGGTGAGCACGAACCCGTGGTCGTCGCGTTCCACCACGCCGGCCAGCCAGTCCGTGTGCGGGCGGGCGCCGATGAAGGTGAACATGAAACGGCACGGGACTGTCTTGTCCGTGTCGGCCGCCGCATCGCGCAGGGTGATCCGTTCCAGGTGCTCCTCGCCGTGCAGTGCGGTCACGGTGGTGCGGACCCGGACCTCGATGTTGGGGGTGCGCTCGATCTCGTCGATCAGGTAGCGGGACATGCTGGCGTCCAGGGAGTCCGCCCGTACGAGGATCGTCACCCGGGCCGCGTACTTGGCGAAGTGCACCGCGGCCTGGCCGGCCGAGTTCGCGCCGCCGACGATGAACACGTGCTGCGAGATGCAGGCCGAGCTCTCGGTGGTGGCCGCGCCGTAGTACAGGCCGGCGCCCTCGAAGCGTTCGGCGCCCTCGGCCGGCAGCCGGTTGTAGGCCACGCCGGTGGCCAGCAGCACCGTCTCGGCGGAGATCTCCGTGCCGTCCGCCAGGACGAGGATCTTCGCCGGGTCGTCCCGGGTCAGCGAGACCACCTCGACCGGGTGCAGGATCTCCGCGCCGAACCGGGACGCCTGGATGGTGGCGCGCCGGGTCAGGTCGCCGCCGGACAGTCCGGACGGGAAGCCCAGGTAGTTCTCGATCAGGCTGGAGGTGCCCGCCTGGCCACCCGGGGCGCGGGAGTCCAGCATCAGCGTGGACAGGCCCTCGGAGGCCGCGTACACGCCGGCCGCGAGTCCCGCCGGGCCCGCGCCGACGATGACGCACTCGTAGTGCGGGCGGGAGGCGGTGGTGGACAGGCCCAGCTGCCTGGCGAGGTCGGCGTCGCCCGGCGCGGACAGCACCGTGCCGTCCGGGAAGCGGACGAGCGGCAGTGCTCCGTCGGGGCGGTCGGCGATCAGGGACAGCGCCTCCGGGTCGCGTTCCACGTTCAGGAAGCGGAACGGCTGCCCGTTGCGGGTGAAGAAGTCCCGGACGGCGTGGGTGCCGGGGGAGACCAGGTGCCCGGCGACGATGATCCCGTCGTACGCCGGCCGGTAGGTGGCCAGCCAGTCCGACAGCAGGTCGTCGAGGACCGGGAACAGCCGCTCGTGCGGCGGGTCCCAGGGCTTGAGGAGGTAGTAGTCCAGGCGGACCCGGTTGATCGCGGTGATCGCCGCGTCCGTCTCGGCGTACGCGGTCAGCAGCACGCGGCGGGCGTCGGGGAACCGGCTGACGGCCTCCAGCAGGAACTCCACGCCCGTCACGTCCGGCATCCGCTGGTCCACCAGGAACAGCGCCGGGTCGTGGCCGCGCTCGTCCAGGGAGTCCAGGATCTTCAGCGCGTCCGCGGCCGAGGAGGCGCCCAGCACCCGGTAGCGGTCCCCGTACGCGCTGCGCAGGTCGCGGCGGACGGCGCGCAGCACCTGCGGGTCGTCGTCCACGGCCAGGATGACGGGCTTGCGGCTCTCGGCGGCCGTCGCGGGGGCCGCCGCGGCGGCCGCGCCCCTGGCCGGTGCGGCGGCGGCGCCCGGGGTCCGCTCCGCGGTTCCGCCCGCGGTCTCCCGTGCCGCGCTCACGCCGGGTCCAGCATGAGCTCGTCGGCGTAGCACCAGGCCCAGTCCTCGCCGGCCTCGTGGCTCGCGGCGATGGGGTGGTCGGTCTTCCGGTAGTGCTTCGTGGCGTGACGGTTCTTCGAGGAGTCGCAGCAGCCCACGTGTCCGCAGCTCAGGCACATCCGCAGATGCACCCAGCCGTCGCCCAGTGCCAGACACTCGGCACAGCCGTCGGTACCCGCCCGCACCGGACGTATTTGATCGATGTGCGTGCACATGCTGTCCACCGGCCCCGTCCTTCCGTGGTCCATGATTCCTGGAGAAGGTAATCACCACGGACGCGGAACGGTTCAGTGATTCGGCCGATGTCATGAAGTCCGGAGCCGACTTCATGACATCGCCGGAGACTTCCTGAGGTGCCGCCGCCGCCCCGCTTTCTACCTCACGAAGTCGCACACGGGCGCTTTGACGGAGGCCCCCCGCGAGACCAGTGTGGACGACGCCAACGACAACAGGCGGCGCCTGGAGGAATCCGTGAGCAGAAAGATTCTGGTCATTGTCTCCGAACACGGTTACTGGGCCGAGGAACTGATAGGCCCGGTTTCGAAGTTCGACGAGCGGGGCTACGAAGTCGTATTCGCCACCCCGACCGGAAAGCGCGCGCACGCACTTCCGCCGAGCCTCGACGCGAAGTACGTCGACCCGCCGCTGGGCCGCTCGGTGACCACCGAGGAGAACGCCCGGCTGGGAGTCGAGTTCGAGCAGTCGAGCCGGCTGGACTCGCCGCTCGACATCGAGGCATGGGTGCCCGAGCGCCCGTACACGAGCGACGAGGGCTATCTGCGCAAGCTGGAGCAGTACCACCGCGATCTCGACAAACTCGACGCCGACATCGCCGAATACGACGCGATCCTCATCGTGGGAGGCAGCGGCCCCATCGCCGACCTCGCCAACAACGAGCGCGTGCACGCCCTGATCCTGGCGTTCAAGAAGGCCGGCAAGGTCGTCGCCGCCGAGTGCTACGGCGTCGCCTGCCTGGCCTTCGCCCGGGACTGGGACGACCGCAAGAGCATCATCTGGGGCAAGCACGTCACCGGCCACTGCAAGGAGTACGACTACAAGGACGGCACCGGATTCCTCGGTACCGATTTCAACATGGGCCCGCCGCCGTACCCGCTGGAGTACATCCTGCGCGATGCCACCGGCCCGCGCGGGGCGTACCACGGCAATTTCGGAAAGCCCGTCTCGGTGATCGTGGACTTCCCGTTCGTCACCGGGCGTTCGACCCCCGACTCGTACCTCACGGGGCAGAAGATCGTGGAAGTCCTGGAGAACGGTCTCACTCGGTACGGGTGGTAACGGAGGGGAAAGGGAAGTCATGGGAGCCACGCCGAATACGCCGCCCACTCCCGGTCGGGAAAGGCTGATCGAGCAGTTCAAGGCCGACGGCCTGAACGTGATGTTCGGAAATCCCGGCACGGTGGAACAGGGATTCCTCGACGCGGTCGACGCGGCGGAGGACTTCCGGTACGTCCTCGCTCTCCAGGAGACCGTCGCCGCCGGCATCGCCGACGGCTACGCCCGGGCCACCGGCGGTGCCGCCCTGCTCCAGTTGCACTCCGGTGTGGGCCTGGGCAACGGCATCGGGATGCTCTACCAGTCGCTCCGCGGCCACACCCCGCTGGTGGTGGTCGCGGGCGACGCCGGGGTCCGCTACGACGCCATGGACGCCCAGATGGCCGCCGATCTGGTGGCCATGGCCCGCCCGGTCACCAAGTACGCGACCCGGGTCACCGACCCGAACTCGGTGCTCCGCACCATCCGCCGGGCGGTGAAGATCGCCCTGACCCCGCCCCGCGGACCGGTGTTCGTGGCCCTGCCCATGGACGTCCTGGACGAGCTCAACTCCGAACCGGTGCTGCCGGCCACCGTGCCGCTCACCGACGTCGCGCCCTCGCCGGCCTCGGTGGCGCGGGCCGCCGAACTGCTCGGCTCCGCGCAGCGGCCCGTGGTGCTCGTCGGCGACGGGGTCGCCCTCTCCGGTGCGCAGAACGAACTCGCCGCCGTCGCCGAGCTGCTGGGCGCCGACGTGTACGAGGTCGACTCCTCCGAGGTCAACATCCCGGCCTCGCACCCGCTGCGGCGCGGCCAGACCGGGCACATGTTCGGCCCGCACAGCAAGGAGCTGATCGGGGAGGCGGACGCGGTGCTGATCGTCGGCACCTACGTCTTCCCCGAGGTGTTCCCCGAGCTGGTCAGCCCGTTCCGGGAGGACGCGCGGATCGTCCACATCGACCTCAACACCTATGAGATCGCCAAGAACCACCCGGTCGATCTCGGCCTGGCCGCCGACCCCAGGACCGCGCTGCGCGAGCTGGCCGGCGTACTGGACCGGCGGCTCACCCCGCAGGCCCGGGCCGCCGCGGCCGCCCGGCTCGACGTCCGCGCCCGCGAGCGGGCCCGCGCAGCGCACTCGGCGGCGGACGACGGCAGCCCGATGGCGCTGTTCCTGAAGACCCTCGCCGAACGGACCGGCGGCGACCTGATCGTCTTCGACGAGGCGCTCACCACCTCGCCGCTGGTCACCGCCCACCTGCCGGCGGAGCGGCCCGGCGACTACCACCTCACCCGGGGCGGTTCGCTCGGCGTCGGCTTCCCCGGCGCGGTCGGGGCCAAACTGGCCCGCCCGGACCGGCTCGTCGTCGGGTTCTCCGGCGACGGTGGCTCGATGTACACGTTCCAGGCCCTGTGGACCGCGGTCCGGCACGGCATCGACGCCAAGTTCGTGGTCTGCAACAACCGCAAGTACCGGCTGCTCGACGACAACATCGAGCAGTACTGGCGGGAGCGTGACATCGCCGCGCACGCCTTCCCCGGGTCCTTCGACCTGTCCCACCCGGAGATCGACTTCGCCGGGCTGGCGCGCGCCCTGGGAGCCGGCGGCACCCGGGTGGAGAAGCCGGACGAGGCGGCCGCGGCGGTGAACCGGATGATCAGCCACCCCGGGCCGTTCCTCGTCGACATCCAGATCTGACCCCGGTCGCGGTCCGACCCCGTCCGTGATCGACCCATACGCGATCCGAACCTACGCGAAACGGAGGACACATGCCCGCCGACCGGCTGACCGAGGACGCGATCCGCAGCTTCGCCGAGCAGTGGTACGCGGCCCTGGACCGGCACGTCCCGCTGGACCAGGTACTGGCCTTCATCACCGGGGACCTGGAGTTCAAGGTCCCCGAGGACACCTTCCTCGGGCACGAGGGCTTCGGACGCTGGTACGAGGCCGTCACCACCCGGTTCTTCGACGAGGTGCACACCGTCACCAAGGTGGAGCCCGTCATCGAGGCAGGCGGGGACCGCGCCACCGTCCGGGTGCTCGTCAACTGGCAGGCCAAGATCTGGGACCCGCCGGCCGCCCGCAGCGAGTGGCTCGGCTTCGACGCCGACCAGACCTGGACCGTGGTGGCCGGACCGAACGGCCCCCGGATCGCCGTCTACACGGTCAACGACCTGGCCCCGATGCCCGGTTCGGGCTCGCTCTGAGAGGGGCGCGGACGATGACCCGAGTGACCCCGCAACGGGTGCAGGCCGCCTACCGGGCCCTGGGCTCCGGGGACCGGACCAAGATCCTGGAGTACTACTCCGAGGACCTGCGCTGGCTGGTCCCCGGCAACCACCCGCTGGCCGGCTGGTACGAGAGCCTGGACGCCTTCCTGGAGCTGATGGGGCAGACCCACAAGCTCACCGACGGCACCTTCCGCATGGACATCGAGGCGATCCTCGTCGGCGACGACTGCTCCGCCGACGTCTGCCGCAACACCGGCCTGCGGGCCGGCGCGGCGGAGACGACCGGGTCTCCGTACGAGCGGATGGACTACCAGGTCTTCCACTTCATGCGCTGGAGCGACGGGCGCGTCGTCGAGGGCCGTGACGGCCTCTTCGGCGACACCGCGACCGCGTTCAGCCAGTTCTGGGCGCCGTTCGCCCCGGACGGCATCCGCAGGGACCGATAGGGGGAGTGCGATGGACGCCCGACAGATCCTCACCAAGTACTACGAGTACGCCAACGCAGGCGACTGGGACCGCTGGTGCGACCTGTTCGCCGACGACCAGGTCATGGACGAGCAGCTGGCCGGACACATCGAGGGCCTGGACACCCTGCGCTCGATGATGAAGGGCATGGGGGACATGTACCGGGTCTTCCAGAACAAGCCCGTCCACTTCATCGTGGACCGGCCCGCCCCCGGCGCGGACCAGCCCGGCAGCACCCAGGCCGCGGCCGTCTCCCACCTGAGCGCCGTCAGCGCCTCCGGCGAGGCCATCGAGGCCGAGGTCATGAACTACTTCCGGATCGTGGACGGAAAGATCGCGTACATGGCGAACTACCACGACACGGTCCCCTTCCAGGTCCTGAGCCAGGACTGAGGGGCGGGCACGATGGACACCCGTGGAAGCACCGAGTACGACTACGTGATCGTGGGCTCCGGCACCGCCGGCAGCGTCCTGGCCAACCGCCTCTCCGAGGACCCCGGCGTCTCCGTGCTGGTCCTGGAGGCGGGCGGCTCCCGCATCCCGCCCGAGGTCGACGACCCCTCGTCCTGGTACAAGCTGCTGGGCGGGCCCGTCGACTGGGGCTACACCAGCGTCCCGCAGCCCGGCCTGGACGGCCGCCGTACGTACGAACCCCGCGGCAAGGCGCCCGGTGGCAGCAGCAACCTCTACATCATGATGCACATCCGGGGCCACGCCTCGGACTTCGACAACTGGGCCTACCAGGGCGCGGCCGGCTGGGCGTACGAGGACGTGCTCCCCTACTTCGCGCTGCTGGAGTCCCAGGAGGACGTCACCGCCGCCACCACCGGCACCGGCGGCCCGCAGCGGATCACCAACGCCGGCCGGCACAGCCCCAACCCGGTCTCCCGTGCCTTCATCGACGCCGCCGTGGAACTCGGCCACCAGGAGATCGCCGACTTCAACACCGACGGCCCGCGCCGCGGCCTGTTCGGCACCGGCTGGCACCACATCGACGTGGCCGACGGCCGCCGTCAGGGCGCCCTGGCCGCCTACCTGGAACCGGCCCTGACCCGGCCCAACCTCACCCTGCGCACCGGCGCGCAGACCACCCGGCTGCTGTTCGACGGGACCACCTGCACCGGTGCCGAGTACGTGCAGACCACCCCGCCCGCCGACTTCCCGGGCCGGACCGTGCGGGACGCCGCCGGCACCACCGGCGAGCCCGGAACGCACACCGTGCGGGCCCGCCGCGAGGTGATCGTCGCGGCCGGCGCCATCGAGTCCCCGAAGCTGCTGCTGCTCTCCGGCATCGGCGCCCCGGACCGGCTCGCCGAGCACGGCATCGCGGTCACCGCCGCCGTCCCCGGTGTCGGCGAGAACTTCCACAACCACGTGCTGACCGGCCTGATGGCCGAGGTCACCCAGGAACTGCCGGCGCCGACCCAGAACCTCTCCGAGAGCGCTCTCTTCCTGTCCTCGCAGCCCGGTCTGCCCGCGCCCGACCTGCAGATCGCCTTCGTCCACGTGCCCTTCGACGTGATCGTCGGCCAGGACCACCCCAACACGGTGTCCATCCTGCCGGGCGTCGTCCGGCCCGTCTCCCGCGGCTGGATCCGGCTCGCGAGCGCCGACCCGCTGGCCCACCCGCTGATCCACCCGAACTACCTGGGCGACCGCTGGGACCTGGAGCGGATGGTGCAGGGCGTCAAACTGGCCCGCGAGATCTTCGGGACCTCCGCCTTCTCACCCTGGTACAAGCAGGAGCTCCAGCCCGGCCCGGGCACCGTCACCGACGACGAGCTGCGCGCCTTCGTGAAGCAGAAGTCGGAGAGCTACCACCACCAGTCCGGCTCCTGCCGCATGGGCATCGACGACCTCTCCGTCGTCGACCCCCAGCTGCGGGTGCACGGCGTCCGCGGGCTCCGGGTGGTCGACGCGAGCGTGATGCCCGCGGTGCCCTCCGGCAACTGCCACGCCGCCATCGCCATGATCGCCGAGCGTGCGGCGGACTTCATGAAGGGGGTCTCCCGTGTCTGACGGTGCGGTACTGCGCGAGGGTCCGCTCACCGGAACCCGGATCGCGGTCCTGGTCGAGAGCGACTTCTACGAGCCGGAGATCTTCTACTACCAGCGCCGGTTCGCCGAGGAGGGCGCCGAGGTCGACTTCCTGACCCGGCTGTGGGGCAACGACTCCATCACCTTCTCCGGGCACGAGTACCGGGCCCCGTTCACCGCGGACCAGTCCCTGGAGGGGCTGACCGACGAGGACCTGCGCCGGTACTCCGCCCTCATCGTGCCCTCCGGCATGGTGGCCGACCGGCTGCGCTACACCGAGGACGTCGACGTGCTCGCGCCGGCCACCGAGCTGCTGCGCCGGGCCTTCGAGGAGCCCACGGTCCTCAAGGGGATCATCTGCCACGGCATGTGGCTGGCCTCCTCCATCCCCGGCAAGATCCGCGGCCGCAAGGTGGTCTGCCACAACAACCTCATCGGCGACGTCCGCAACATGGGCGGGGAGTACGTCGACGAGGACGTGGTGGTCGACGGAGACCTGGTGACCGGCCGCACCGGCGCCCACCACCACCTGTTCGCCCGCCGGATCATCGACCTGATCGCCGCCGGGCGGGGCCGGGGGGCCGGCTGATGCGCTGGTCCCACGTGGGCCTGAACTGCGCCGACCAGAAGACCACCGAGGAGTTCTACACCCGGTACTTCGGCTTCGCCCGGGCCCGGGTGGTGGACCTCGGCGACACGCAGATCGTCTTCCTGCGCAAGGGGGACGCGTACCTGGAGCTCTTCCCGGCCGGCGCCGAGCCGGCCCGGCAGGCGGAGAACGACGGACCCCCGGCCCCCGGCCGGATCCGGCACCTCGCCTTCCAGACCGACAGCGTCGACGCCTTCCTCGCCGCCATCGGGGAAGCGGCCGACGTGACCCTCGGCCCTCTCGACTTCGACGACTTCATCTGCGGCTGGCGGACCGTCTGGCTGCGCGACCCCGACGGGGTGATCGTCGAGGTCAGCCAGGGCTACCAGGACGATGCCGACACGACAAAGGACGGTGTGTAAACCCATGGCAGACGCCGTGAGCTTCTCCTTCTCGGACACCATCGCCGGATACATCGACCACTTCGACTCGGAGAGCCGGCAGCTCAGGCTGCACACCGCCGACGACCGCACCTTCCGGGTGTCCCTGGCCTCCGGCCCCAGCGCCGAACTGGTCCGCAACCTGGACGAGCCGTACATCGACGCTTCCGGGCACCTGGACGAGATGCTCTCGCCCGGCCGGTTCCTCTTCGTCTACGGCGTCCACTACCCGGAGCAGGGCGGCCGCTTCGAGGCCAAGCGGCTGGTCTTCCTGGGCCGCGGAGCCGAGGACCACCGGTTCGAGGAGTCCGGCTGGTGGATCAAGCAGATCGAGTCCCTCGCCTCCTTCTACCGCAAGGCGCAGTTCGGTGACGGGCCGGTCGACTTCACCGAGTACCGCACCGAGATCCGGCTCGGCGGCGACAAGACCGCCAGCCACGTCCAGGAGACCGACACGATCTCCCGCCTGGTCTACGGCATGGCCTCGGCCTACCTGCTGACCGGCAAGGACGAGTACCTGGAGGTCGCCGAGCGCGGCACCGAGTACCTGCGCAAGCACATGCGGGTCGTGGACAGCGAGGAAGACGTCGTCTACTGGTACCACGGCATCAGCGTGGACGGGGACACCGAGAAGAAGCTGTTCACCTCGGAGTTCTCCGACGACTACGACGCCATCCCGATGTACGAGCAGATCTACGCGCTGGCCGGCCCGATCCAGACCTACCGGGTCACCGGCGACAGCCGGATCAAGAACGACGCCGACGCCACCATCCGGCTGTTCGACAAGTTCTTCAAGGACGAGGAACTCGGCGGCTACTACTCGCACATCGACCCGATCCTGTTCAGCGCCGACCACGAGTCGCTCGGCGAGAACGCCGAACGCAAGAACTGGAACTCGGTCGGCGACCACGCGCCCGCCTACCTGATCAACCTGTACCTGGCGACCGGGGAGCAGCGCTACGCCGACTTCCTCGAGTACACCTTCGACACCATCGCCGACAAGTTCCCGGACTACAAGAACAGCCCCTTCGTACAGGAACGCTTCTTCCGCGACTGGTCCCACGACACCGCGCACAGCTGGCAGCAGAACCGCGCGGTGGTCGGCCACAACCTGAAGATCGCCTGGAACCTGATGCGGATGAACTCGCTGAAGGACAAGCCGGCCTACACCGACCTCGCGAAGAAGATCGGCGAGATCATGCCCGCCGTCGGCAGCGACCTGCAGCGCGGCGGCTGGTACGACGTGGTCGAGCGGCTCAAGAGCGGCGACGAGGAGTCGTACCGCTTCGCCTGGCACGACCGCAAGGCGTGGTGGCAGCAGGAGCAGGCGATCCTCGCCTACCTCATCCTGCACGGCACCCTCGGCGGCGCGGACTTCAAGAAGGAGGCCCGTCAGGCCCAGTCCTTCTACAACACCTTCTTCCTCGACCACGACGAGGGAGCCGTCTACTTCAACGTGCTCGCCAGCGGCACGCCGTACCTGCTCGGCACCGAGCGGCTCAAGGGCAGCCACTCGATGTCCATGTACCACTCGGCGGAGCTGTGCTACCTCGCCGCCGTCTACAACAACCTGCTCATCAACGGCCGGGAGATGGACTTCCACTTCAAGCCCGACCCGACCGACCTGCCCGGGCGCGTGCTGCGCGTCTCGCCGGACCTGCTGCCCGCGGGCTCGGTGACCATCGCCTCCGTCGAGATCGACGAGAAGCCGTGGACGGACTTCGACGCCACCGCCCTCACCGTCCACCTGCCCGACGTCCAGAGCAGGGTCCGGGTCAAGGTCCGTCTCCGGCCGGAGACCAAGTAGGGGCTAACGGGGGCCCCGCAGAAAGGGGAAGGCAATGTCTCTCAACGTCAAGGAACGCCGGAACAAGACGGGCACCGTCGTCGTCGCCACCGGCGAGATCAACAGTGAGACCTCCGGCTCGCTGCTGGAGACCCTGCTGCCGCTGGTCCGCGAGGGCCGGCCGCTGAAGATCGACCTCACGGCCGTCACCTACGTCTCCAGCGCCGGCCTGCGCACCCTCCTCGTGGTCTACCGCGAGGCCCAGCACGCCGGGGTCGCCGTCACCCTGTACGGGGTGAGCGAGGAAGTCCGGTTCGTCATGTCGGCCACCGGCTTCCTGGACTTCTTCGAGACCGGTGAGGCCGCCGCGGCCGAGGCCAAGCAGAAGGCCAGGGCCGCGGCCGGAGCCGGCAAGGCCGGCCGATGACCGAGACGCGCACCGAACAGGTCCTGCGCGTGGACGCGTACCCGACCCACGAAGTGGGCGGGTACCGCGTCCGCGCGGGCAAGCCGTTCCCCTTCGGGGCCAATGTGGTCCCCGGCGGGGTCAGTTTCTCCGTCTTCTCCGACCAGGCCACCTCCATGACCCTGGTCATCTTCAAGCGCGGAGAGCCCGAGCCGATGGCCGAGCTGGAGTTCCCCGAGGAATTCCGCATGGGCAGCGTCTTCGCCATGACGGTCTTCGGCCTCGACCACGAGAACATCGAGTACGGCTACCGGGCCGACGGCCCCTTCGACCCGGTGTCCGGCCACCGCTTCGACGCCCGCCAGGTCCTCTCCGACCCCTACGCCCGGCTGATCTCCGGCCGCGACGTGTGGGGCGTACCGCCGGACTACAGCCGCGGCTACCAGTACCGGTCCCGGGTCTGCCTGCAGGACTTCGACTGGGGCGACGACAGCCCGCTGCGGATCCCCGCGGAGGACCTGGTCGTCTACGAGGCCCACGTCCGCGGCTTCACCCGGCACCCCAACTCGGGCGTCACCGCCCCCGGCACCTTCGCCGGCCTGCGGGAGAAGATCCCGTACCTGAAGGAACTCGGGGTGAACTGCATCGAGCTGCTGCCCGTGTTCGAGTTCGACGAGAGCGACAACCCGCGCAGCAACCCCGAGACCGGCGAGAAGCTCTACGACTACTGGGGCTACAACACCGTCTCGTTCTTCGCCCCGAAGGCCGGCTACGCGGCCACCGGACGCTACGGCATGCAGGGCGACGAGTTCCGCACGCTGATCAAGGACCTGCACGCGGCCGGCATCGAGGTCATCCTCGACGTGGTCTTCAACCACACCGCCGAGGGCAACGAGCAGGGCCCCACCATCAGCTTCAAGGGCCTCGACAACTCCACGTACTACATGCTCACGCCCGAGGGCTACTACTTCAACTTCAGCGGCACCGGCAACACCGTCAACTGCAACCACCCCGTGGTCCGCAACTACGTGCTGGACTGCCTGCGCCACTGGGTCGCCGACTACCACATCGACGGCTTCCGCTTCGACCTCGCGGCCATCCTCGGCCGGGCCCTGGACGGCACCCCGCTGCCCAACCCGCCGCTGCTGGAACTGCTCGCCTTCGACCCCGTCCTGCGGCACACCAAGCTCATCGCCGAGGCCTGGGACGCGGCCGGGCTCTACGAGGTCGGCAACTTCCCGGCGTACGGCCGCTGGGCCGAATGGAACGGCAAGTACCGCGACACCGTACGCCGCTTCGTCAAGGGCGACACCGGGGTCGTCGGGGAGCTCGCCACCCGCATCGCCGGCTCGCCCGACCTCTACGCCGGCCGCGGACCCGCCGCCTCGGTCAACTTCCTGACCGCGCACGACGGGTTCACCCTCGCCGACCTGGTCTCGTACAACGACAAGCACAACGAGGCCAACGGCGAGAACAACAACGACGGCGCCAACGACAACAACAGCTGGAACCACGGCGCCGAGGGTCCCACCGAGGACCCGGAGATCAACGCGGTACGGCTCCGGCAGATGAAGAACGCCCTCGCCATCCTGCTCGTCAGCCAGGGCATCCCGATGATCCTCTCCGGTGACGAGGTCGGCCGCACCCAGCAGGGCAACAACAACACTTACTGCCAGGACAACGAACTCTCCTGGTTCGACTGGGACCAGGTCGAGCAGAACGCCGAACTGCTGGAGTTCACCCGGCAGATGATCGCCTTCCGCAAGCATCACCGGGAGCTCCGCTCCACCGAGCACCCCACCGGCGCCATCCGGGCCGGCCTGGGCCTGCCCGACATCAGCTGGCACGGCACCCGGGCCTGGCAGCCCGACTGGTCCGAGGACAGCCGGCTGCTGGCGGTGGCCCGCTGCGGAGCGGGGGACGACGACGTGGTGTACGTCGCCATGAACTCCCACTGGGAGGCGCACGACCTGGAGCTGCCCGCCCTGCCCGGGGGCCGTACCTGGCACCTGTTCGCCGACACCGGGGCGAAGGCCCCGGACGACATCCGCACCCCGGGCACGGAGACCGAGCTCGACAACGCCGGCACGTACCTCATCGGCCCGCGCTCAGTGGTGATCCTCGTGGGCCGCACCAACGAAGGAGACTGACATGCCGCTTTCCGTGTCCCTGAGCATCGAGGGCGACACCACCGTCATCGAGCTGACGGGCGAGCTGGACGCGAGCACCGCCCCGGAGTTCCACCAGACCATCGAGAAGGCCGCCGGGCACGGCACCACCACCGTCGAGATCCGGATGGCCGGGGTCGGCTACCTGGCCAGCGCCGGACTGCGCTCGCTGGTCTTCGCCCAGCAGAAGGTCGCCGGCAACGTCACCATCAAGGTGGTCGGCGCGATCGAGCCGGTCGCCCGCACCATCCGCACGGCGGGGCTGGACCGCAGCATCGTCCTCTCCGATGAATGAGAACCACCCACCGCGCAAGGGGTCCCCGCTGACCCAGCCGGCCGCCGGTGAACTGCAGGTACCGGCCAGCTTCGGCTCGCTCTCCGCCATCGCCTCCTTCGTGCAGGCGGTGGCGGGACGGGCCGGGCTGGACCGGCGGGCCGCCTACCGGCTGCGGCTGGCCGTGGACGAACTCGCCACCAACATCGTCATGCACGGGTACCGGGGCGGCGACGGACGGATCACCGTCCGGGGCCGCTCCGGCCCCGGGCGGGCGAGGATCACCGTCGAGGACAGCGCCCCGGAGTTCGACCCGGTGGCCGGCTGCCTCCCGCCGGCCACCGGACTGCCCCTGGAGCAGCGCCGGATCGGCGGCCTCGGCATCCACCTCGCCCTCACCAGCGTCGACGAGTTCAGCTACGTCCGGCACGACGGCCGGAACATCAGCACACTCACCGTGAAGGCCGAGGGGACGGACCCATGCCCTCCACGACCGTGATCATCCTCGCCGACCACCCGCCGCCCCCCGAGAGCCTGCTCGCCGCGCTCCGCACCATGGACGCGGCGCTGGTCGAACGGACCCTTTCGGAGCTGCTCTCCGGCCCGCGGGAGGGGCTGCCCGAGGCCGACGTGCTCCTGGCCCCCGCCCGGGCGCCGGGGGAGTCCGTGCGGACGGCCGTGCGCCGGCTGCGCCGCCGGTACGTGGCCCCCATCGTGGTGGTCTGGACGGTGGACGACTTCGCAGCACTGGAGGAACACGTCCGGCTGGGCCACGACTACCTCGTGCCGCCCTTCCTGCCGGCCCTCGTCGGGGCCCGCCTGCACAGCTGCACCGAGCGCGCCGAGCTCGGCCGCACGCTGCACGAGGCCGACGCCCGCGCCGAACTGATGAGCTACGAGAAGGAGCTGGAGATCGGCCGGGAGATCCAGGCCGGCTTCCTCCCGGAGGCACTGCCGGTCCCCGAGGGCTGGGAGATCGACGTCCGCTTCCGCCCGGCCCGGCAGGTCGCCGGGGACTTCTACGACGTCTTCGAGCTGGTGCACCGCCGCCGGCTCGCCCTGGTCGTCGCCGACGTCTGCGACAAGGGGGTCGGCGCGGCGCTCTTCATGGCGCTCATCCGCTCCCTGCTCCGGCACACCGCCGAACACAGCGGGTTGCAGCACCTGGTGGCGGCCGGCCGCTCCGGCGGCCGGATCCCCGTCGTCGGGGCCACCCCGCTGCTCAACGCGGTCACCGCCACCAACGGCTACCTGACCCGCAACCACCTGCGCCAGGGGTACTTCGCGACGCTGTTCTTCGGCGTCCTCGACCCGCTCACCGGCAGCCTGGTCTACATCAACGGCGGTCACAATCCGCCGCTGCTGCTCGGCGCCGACGGCGGCACACCCGTCGCCCTGGACGTCACCGGGCCCGCGGTCGGCGTCCTGCCCGACTGCGTCTACACCCTCGGCTACGCCCAGCTCGACCCCGGCGACACCCTCTTCGTGTTCACCGACGGGGTCCCCGAGGCCCGCTGTCCGGACGGGCGGTTCCTCGGCGACGAGAAGATGCTCGACCTGCTCCGCGCCGGGCGCGAGGGCCGGCCGCTCACCGGGAAGGACGTGCTGGACCGGATGGACTCGGCGGTGCGCGAGCACACCGGGACCGCCGAGCAGCACGACGACGTCACCATGCTGGCCCTGCACCGGCCACGTGCGGCGCGGGGGCCGCACGGCGGCGGAGCAGGGTACCGGGAGCGGGAGGTGGCCTGATGACCCGGACCATCGTGGTGCACTCCCACCGCGGCGGAACGGGGAAGTCCACGGTCCTGGCCAACCTGGCGCTGCTGCTGGCCGCCGCCGGGCACCGGGTCGGCGTGGTCGACACCGACATCCAGTCGCCCACCCTGGACCTGCTGTTCCGGCTCCCGCCGGGCGGCGGTTCGCTCACCGACTACCTGCTCGGCCGGTGCGAGATCGAAGCCGCCGCCGTGCCGGTGGCCCGGTCCGGACTGTTCGTCGTACCCGCCCGGAACGGCACCACCGCCCTTCGGGAGATCATGGCCACCGGGTACGACGTCGGGCTGCTGCCCGAGGGCTTCGACCGGTTCGCCGATACGTACGGGCTGGACGTGCTGCTGCTCGACACGCACGCCGGCCTGAACAACGAGTCGGTGACCGCCATGGCCAGCGCCGACGTCTTGGTGCTCCTGGCCAGGGCGGACCGCATCGACCTGTCCGGGGTGGAGGAGACCCTCGCCCTGGCCGGCCGGCTGGCCTGTCGCCGGGCCCTGGTGATGAGCATGGCGCCGGACGGCATGGACCGGGAACTGGCCGCCCGGCGCGTGGAGGAGGTCTACGGCGCACCCCTTGCCGGAATCCTGCCCTATGTGCCGGAAATGGCCGCGCTGTACGGAGAACGCATATTCGCCGACGCCCATCCCGACCACCCCCTGGTCGGTGAATTCCGCACCATCATCTCGGCGCTCGGCATCGCACTGGACGCACGTGACGAAGTATCGCGTGCCTGACGTCACCCCCTTACGCCCTTTGACACGGGGCGTGTTGAATCGGCAGCGAATCCAGAACAAGGAGATCAAGGTCATGAAGATTCTCGTCGTCATGACGGCCAAGGCCACGCTCCATCTGCTGGACGGGGAGCTGCATCCCTCGGGTTTCTGGGCCGAGGAATTCGTCGTCCCCTATGAGATCTTCCGCGCCGCCGGGCACTCCGTCGACGTGGCGACGATCGGCGGCCAGGCCCCCACGGTCGACCGGACCAGCATCGACCCGGACTTCCTGAAGTGGGTCCGCCCGCAGGGCTCCGAGGACAACGACGCCGCGAACGCGGCCCAGTACGTCCGCGCCATCGAGTCCACCCCGCAGCTGAAGAAGCCCCTCGCCCTGGAGTCCCTCGGCGAGAAGGACGTCGCCGGCTACGACGGCATCTACATCAGCGGCGGCCACGGTGCCATCGGCGACCTGCCCAAGTCCGACGAGCTCGCCCAGCTGCTGCGCTGGGCCATCGCCCAGGACAAGCCGCTCGCCACGGTCTGCCACGGCCACACCTCCCTGCTCGCGCTCCGCGACGGCGAGGGCCGCTGGCCCTTCGAGGGCTACCGGATGACCGCGTTCTCGCACAGCGAGGAGCTCGTCACCAACATGGCCGGCCGGCTCCCGTTCATCCTTGAGGTGGAGCTCACCCGGCTCGGCGCACGGTACGAGAAGGCCGACGCCATCTGGGACTCGCACGTGGTGGTCGACCGCAAGCTGACCACGGGCCAGAACCCGTACTCCTCCAAGGCCCTCGCCGAGACCTTCTTACGCCAGCTCACGCAGGGCTAGCAGCCCCGCACCCCCGACACCGGAAGGCAGCCATGACCAAGCGTGCTCTCAGCGACCAGCCCCTGGCCAACCCCGGCAAGCTGTTCATCGGCGGCACATGGGTCGAAGCCAGAGGCGGCGGCACCGAGCCCGACATCAGCCCCGTCGACGGGCAGGAGATCGTGCCCGTGGCCCAGGCCGGCGCCGCCGACGCCGACGCCGCCGTGGCGGCGGCCAGGGAAGCGTACGAGTCGGGCCCATGGAGCAGGCTGTCCGCGCAGGAGCGCGCGCTGCGGCTGAACCGGGTCGGGGAGCTCATCGAGCGGGACCTGGAGGAGATCGCCCTGCTGGAGACCGTGGACATGGGCAAGCCGTTCGCGTTCTCCAGCACGGTCGACGCCCCGATGGCCGCCCAGCTCATGCACTACTACGCCGGCGCCGTGACCCGGGTGGACGGCTCCTCCCGGGCGCCGGCCGGCGGCCAGCTCGCGTACACCCTGCGGGAACCGCTCGGCGTGGTCTGCGCGATCACCCCGTTCAACTTCCCGCTGCTGCTGTCCATGACCAAGATCGCCCCGGCCCTGGCCGCGGGCAACACGGTGGTGCACAAGCCCTCCCCGGCCACCCCGCTGACCGCCCTGAAGATCGCCGAGCTGTTCCAGGAGGCGGAGATCCCCGACGGGGTGCTGAACGTGCTCACCGGTCCGGGCGTGGAACTGGGGGAGACCCTCACCGACCACCCGGGCATCGACAAGATCGCCTTCACCGGTTCCACCGCCGTCGGCCAGTCCATCATCCGCAAGGCCGCCGGCACCCTGAAGAAGGTCACGATGGAACTCGGCGGCAAGTCCGCCAACATCGTTTTCGCCGACGCCGACCTGGACGCCGCCGAGGAACTCGCCTTCTTCGGCATCTACTACAACAAGGGCGAGATCTGCACCGCCGGCTCCCGCCTGCTGCTGCAGCGCCCGATCCACGACGAACTGGTCGAACGGCTGGTCCGGCGGGCCGCCGCGCTCAAGCCCGGCGACCCGCGCGACCCGGCCACCCTGTTCGGCCCGCTGGCGCACCGCGGGCAGTTCGAGAAGGTCAGTTCGTACATCGAGATCGGCCAGAAGGAGGGTGCGAACCTCCGGGTCGGCGGCGAGGGCTGGACCCCCGAGGGCGCCTCGGCGGATCTGTCGGCGGGTCTGTACTTCCTGCCGACCATCTTCACCGGCGTGGACAACGGCATGCGGATCGCCCAGGAGGAGATCTTCGGCCCGGTCCTCTCGGTCATCCCCTTCGACACGGAGGAGGACGCCGTACGCATCGCCAACGACAGCGCCTACGGCCTGGCCGCCGGCGTGCACACCAAGGACCTGCGGCGGGCCCACCGGGTGGCGGCGCAGATCAAGGCGGGCACGGTCTGGGTCAACTGCTACAACCAGTACGACCCCGCGGTGCCCTACGGCGGCTACAAGGCCTCCGGGTTCGGCCGCGAGTGCGGTCCCGAGTCCCTGGAGAGCTACACCCAGACCAAGTCGGTCTGGATCGGCCTGGACTGAACCGCCCCGAACCTTCCCGAACCGTCCAGAACCGGCCTGAATCGGCCCCGACGGAGGAGAGAGCATGAGCACGGGCATCATCGGCACCGGGCGGATCGGGTCCGTCCTGGCCCGCATCCTGGTCGCCGCCGGCCACCGGGTGGTCCTCGCCAACGCGAGCGGCCCGCACACCCTCGGCCCGCTGGTGGCCGAACTGGGGTCCGCCGCGCGGGCCGTGACCCCCGCCGAGGCCGCAGACCGGGCCGACGTCCTGGTGCTGATGGTGCCCTTCGACAGCGTCCGGGGGCTGCTCCCGCCGGACGCGGTCGAAGGCAAGGTGCTCGTGGACGCGACGAACGCGTTCGGCGGCCGCGGCGAACCCCGCGATCTCGGCGGGCGCGGCTCCAGCGAATTCGTCGCCGACTGGTACCCCGGTGCACGGCTGGTGAAATCCCTCAACACCATGCATTTCGAAACACTGGCCCTCGCGGGACGGAAATCCGGCGAACGGCTCGCCCACTACACGGCGGGCGACGACACGGACGCGAAGAAAACCGTCGCGGGAATCATCACGGACCTCGGATTCGCCGCCGTCGACACCGGCCCGCTGCACTCCGGTGGAATTCTCCAGCAGCCCGGCGGGCCGCTTTTCAACCAGCCGCTCACGGAAGCGCAGGCAACCGCATGGACATCTCGCTGAACGTCAACGGACAGACCCGGGAATTCACTGCAGAGGCCAACGAGTTACTCGTCGAACGGCTTCGGGACGGGCTCGGGCTCACCGGCACCAAGGTCGGCTGCGACACCGGACAGTGCGGCTCCTGCGTGGTCCGCCTCGACGGCCGCTCGGTCAAGAGCTGTCTGCTCCTCACCGCCGCCGCGGCCGGATCCGAGGTGACCACCATCGAGGGCGTCACCGAGCGGGGCGGCGAACTCAACGGGCTGCAGGAAGCCCTGCGCCAGGAACACGGCACCCAGTGCGGGTTCTGCACCCCCGGCATGGTGATGGCCCTCGGCGAACTCGTCGACCGGACCGAGGGCCCGGAGGTCCAGGACCCCACAGAACCCGAGATCCGCGAATGGCTCACCGGCAACCTGTGCCGCTGCACCGGCTACCACAGCGTCGTACGCGGGGTGCAGCGCGCCTGCGCCGCGCGGACCGCCCCGAGACAGGAGGCATGAGCCATGACCGCATCGACGGGGGAGAGCGCCGGCGTGCTCGGCGCACCGCTGGACAGCCGTGAGGACCCGCAGCTGCTGCGCGGCGAGGCCACGTACGTCGCGGACGTCAACCTGCCCGGCACCGCCCACATGGCCATCCTCGGCAGCACCGTCGCCCACGCCCGGATCCTCTCCATCCAGACCAAGGCCGCCGAGCAGATGCCCGGGGTGCTGAAGGTGGCCACCGCCGCCGACTTCCCGGACGTCATGCCGCTGCCCTGCATCTGGATCCCCGGCGGAGTGGAGAGCCACTTCCCGCCGCACCCCTACGGGCTTCCCGGTGCCCGCCCGATCCTGACCGGCGACACCGTCCGGCACGTCGGTGACGCGATCGCCGTGGTCGTCGCCGAGACCCCGAAGCAGGCCGCCGCCGCGCTCGCCGCCATCTCCGTGGACTACGAGCCGCTGCCCGTGGTCACCCGCGCCGACCAGGCGCTCGCCGAGGGCGCCCCGCAGCTCCACGAGGCCGTGCCCGGCAACCTCAACGCCTACTGGACCTGCGGCGACAAGGAACGCACCGACGCCGCCATCGCGCAGGCCGAGGTCACGGTGGAGCTCGACCTGGTCAACCAGCGGACCATCAACAGTCCCATCGAGCCGCGGGGCGCGGTCGGCGACTACAACCCGGTCACCGGCGAGTACACCCTCTACGCCTCCACCCAGGGCCCGCACAACCACCGGTTCCTGCTGTCCGCCCTGGTCCTCGGCATCCCCTTCAACAAGCTCCGGGTGATCGCCCCCACCGTCGGCGGCAGCTTCGGCACCAAGGGCTACCTCTACCCCGACATGCCGCTGGTCCTGCTGCTGTCCAAGGCGCTGGGCCGCCCGGTGAAGTGGGTGGACACCCGCACCGGCCTGATGAACTCCACCGTGCAGGGCCGCGACCACCGCCAGCACGTCACCCTCGCCGGCACCCGCGACGGCCGGATGACCGCCGTACGCTGCACCAGCTACGCCAACCTCGGCGCGTACCCGTCCACCATCGGCCCCGGCGTCGCCACCGCCCTGATGGGCCGCTCCATCAGCGGCATGTACGACTTCGAGGCGGCCTTCTGCGAGGTGTACGCGGCGTTCACCAACACCGTGCCGCTCGGCGCCCAGCGCGGCAGCGGCCGGGCCGAGGCCGCCTTCCTGATGGAACGCCTGGTCGACCGCTACGCGTCCGAGATCGGCATGGACCCGGCGGAGGTCCGCCGCAAGAACCTGGTACCGGCCGACAGTTTCCCGTACGACAACGGGCTCGGCTGGACCTACGACTCGGGCAACTACACGGAGAACTTCGACAAGGCCCTGGCACTGGCCGGATACAAGGACATGGCCGCCCGCAAGGCGGAAGCCCGCACCCGCGGCAAGCGGCTCGGCGTCGGCCTGGCCACCTACGTGGCGATCTGCGGCGTCGGCCCGTCCACCCGGATGTCCCAGGAGGGCATGCTCGGCGGCACCTGGGAGAGCGCCAACATCCGGGTCCACCCGACCGGCGAGGTCACCGTCATGGTCGGCTCGGCCTCCACCGGCCAGAGCCACGGCACCGTCTTCGCGCAGGTCGCGGCCGCCGAACTGGGCATCGACCCGGCCACCGTCAACGTGTACCAGGGCGACACGCTCAAGGCCCCCTACGGCCAGGGCACCTACGGCAGCCGCTCCTACAGCATGGCGGCGCCGGCCGTCGCCCTCACCGCCCGGAAGATCAAGACCAAGCTGGTCAAGGCCGGCGCCGTGTTCCTCGGTGTCCCCGAGGACAAGGTGGTCTACGAAGGCGGCAAGGTCTACGAGGACGGCAACCCGGAGAACACCAAGACCTTCGCCGAACTCGCCATGTCCATGTGGTACGGCTGGGGGCTGCCGCCGGAGATCGAACCGGCCCTCGACGAGACCACCCACTTCGACCCGCCGGACTTCAACTACCCCTTCGGCAGCCACGTCGCGGTCGTCGAGATCGACGAACTCACCGGCGAGACCGAGGTGGTCGCCTACACCGCCGTCGACGACGCGGGGAACATCGGCAACCCGAAGATCGTCCACGGGCAGATCGAGGGCTCCATCCTGCACGGCCTGGGCCAGGCCCTGATGGAGGCCGCCGAATACGACGCGGACGGCCGGCTGCTCACCTCCGACCTCACCCGGTACGCCCTGCCCAGGGCCGCGGACGCGCCCTTCTTCACCCTGGAGAAGACGGTCACGCCCTCCCCGCACAACCCGCTCGGCGCCAAGGGCGCCGGCGAGATCGCCACCGTGCCGCCCGCGGCGGCCGTGGTCAACGCGGTCGTCGACGCCCTGTCCGACCTGGGCGTCACCCACATCGACATGCCGGTCACCCCGGAGAAGGTCTGGCGGGCCATGCACGGCGCGGCGGCCCCGACGGAAACGGGAACGGCCGCGACGGCCGAG
Source organism: Streptomyces sp. NPDC043853 (assembly GCF_056436025.1). NCBI lineage: Bacteria > Bacillati > Actinomycetota > Actinomycetes > Kitasatosporales > Streptomycetaceae > Streptomyces > Streptomyces sp. NPDC043853. The sequence continues at coordinate 102,650 of NZ_JBWKDJ010000020.1, read as the reverse complement.
ACGGAAGGGGGACAGCGGTGATCCTCGCCGACTTCGACTACGTCCGGCCCGCGGGACTGGCCGAGGCCCTCGCCCTGCTGGCCGGCCGGCCCGGCGCCCGGATCCTGGCCGGGGGCCAGAGCCTGCTGCCCGAGCTGCGCACCGGCGAGGCCACCGCCCGCATGCTGGTCGACGTACGCCGGCTGGAAGAGCTGCGCGGTATCGCGCGGACCCCCGACGGGGCCCTGCGGATCGGCGCCGCCGCCACCCTGGCCGAACTCGCCGAGCATCCGCTGGCGCTGGCCGGGGCGCCCGAACTGGCCGCGGCCGCCCGTGCCAACGGCGACCCGCAGGTCCGCAACCTGGGCACGGTCGGCGGCAACCTGGCCGCCGCCGGGCGCCCGACCGACCTGCCGGTCGCCGCGATCGCCGCCGACGCCCGGGTGGAACTGGCCGGCCCCGGCGGCCGCAGCACCGTCACCGCGGAGGAGTTCGCCGTCTCCGGCCCGCCGCCGGCCACGGTGGTCACCGCCCTGCTGGTGCCCGCCCCCGGTCCGGCCGCCGCCTTCGAGAAGACCGCGGACCGCGCCACCCGCTACCCGCTGTGCGCGGTGGCGGTCCGGATCACCGCCGCGGGCCCGCGGATCGCCGTCACCGGCGCCACCGCGCGACCGCAGCGGCTGCCCGCCGTCGAGGAACGGCTCGGCACCACCGCGTACACCACCGAGGCCGTCCTCGCGGCCTTCCGCGCCGAACCCCGGGAGCTGTTCGTGCCCGGGCGCGGCACCTCGGCCGAATACCTCGGCCATCTGGCCGGAGTCCTGACCGCCCGCGCGCTCGCGCGGGCCCAGGCCCCGTCCTGACCGCCCGCACCGTCCACGGGTCCACGGGGGAGTGACAGCACGTGGCAGGCAACACCTCGAAACCGACAACGAGCACGCAGACCACAGGGGTTACCGTGCAGCCGTCCGCTCCGGGTGCGACCGCCGCCGAGCCCAGACGCGGTTTCCGTGTCGTCAGCGCGGTCCTGGTCCTGCTGATGCTGTCCTCTTCCGTGCCCTCGGCCCTCTACGTGCTCTACCAGGAACGGTGGGACCTCTCCTCCGGCATGATCACCGTGGTCTTCGCCCTGTACGCGGTGACCGTCCTGGCCGGACTGCTGCTCTTCGGCTCGCTCTCCGACACCCTCGGCCGGCGGCCCGTCCTGGCCGTCGGCCTGGTCCTGGCCATCGCCTCCATGGGCCTGTTCGCCGCCGCCCAGGGCCTGGCCTGGCTGCTCGCCGCCCGGGCCGTCCAGGGACTGGCCGTGGGCCTGGCCACCGGGGCGATGGGCGCCGCCCTGCTGGAACTGGCACCCCGGTCCAGGCCCGCGCTCGGCGCCCAGGTCAACAGTGCCGGACCCACCGTCGGCATCGGCCTGGGCGGCATCGGCGCCGGACTGCTCGTCCAGTACGCCCCCGCCCCGACCGCCCTCAGCTACCTGCTGCTGATCGTCGCCTTCGCGCTGTGCCTGGCCGGGGTGGCCCGGATGCCGGAGAGCGCACCCGGCGCCGCGCGGGCGGTCGGCGGCAGGCTCCGCATCACGCCGCACCGCATCCGGGTGCCCGCCCCGGCCCGCCGCCGCTTCACCGTGCTCATCCTGACCATCGTCGCGGTCTGGTCGGTCGGCGGCTTCTACCTCTCGCTCGGCCCGCACCTGGCGCTGTCCCTGCTGGAGAGCACCAACTACCTCGTCGGCGGGGCCACCGTGGCCCTGCTGGCCGGCGCGGCCACCGGCGCCCAGCTGCTGCTCGGCGGCACCGCCGCGCTGCGCACGGCCGTGCTGGGGCTGCTCGGGCTGCTCGCCGGCCTGGCGCTGGTGCTGCTCGCCCTCGGACTGGGCTCGGCCCCGGTGTTCCTGATCGCCACCGCCGTGCTGGGGAGCGGCTGGGGCGCTGCCTTCCTCGGGTCCTTCCGGGCCCTGAGCTCGCTCGCCGACCCCGCTCACCGGGGTGAACTCACCGCCGCCGTGTACGTCTTCGCCTACCTGGCGATGAGCGTGCCGGCGGTGCTGGCCGGGCTGCTCACCAACATCCACGGACTGCACCGCACCTCGGTCGGCTTCATGGCGGCCGTGGCCGCGGTGTGCGCGGTCGCGCTGCTGGCGACACTCCGGCTGGCCGCCCGTACGCGGGCAGAGGGGAGCACGGCATGAGCGGCGGAACGGGACCGGGGGAGAAGGCCGGGGGCGGGGTGCCCGGCGAGCTCACCGGACCGGGGCAGCTGCGGAACGCCCTGCACGGGCTGGAGGTCTTCGCCGGGCTCACCGCGGACCAGCTGGACTGGCTGGTGTCGGTGTCCGAGCCCCGGGTGCTCGCCGACGGCGAGGTGCTGTTCCGCGACGGGGACGAGGCCGACGCCTTCCACGTGCTGCTCTCCGGCGGGCTGGTGGTCACCAAGGTGGTGGACGGCCGGGAGGAGGTGCTCACCCGGCACTCCACCGAGGAGGAGGCCGCGGAGGAGCACGACGGGAAGCCCACCGCCGCCCACCGGTTCACCGGTGAACTGCCGCTGCTGACCGACGGCCACTACGTCGCGACGGCCGCCGCCAGCGGTCCGGCGACCACCGTGGTGGCGTACCCGAAGCCGGTCTTCTTCGAGATGCTGACCCGCTGCCACGGGGTGGCCGCCGTGCTCATCCCCGTGCTGGCCTGGCGGATCAAGTCTTCCGAGGTGCAGGCCCGGAAGCGGGCCACCGTGGAGGCCCTGGGCACGCTGGCCGCCGGACTCGCCCACGAGCTCAACAACCCGGCGGCCGCGGTGGCCCGCGCCGCGCAGGAGCTGGGACCCGCCCTGGAGCGGCTCACCCGTACCGCGTACACCTGGGGCGCGGCAGCCGCCGGCGGCGAACGCGCCGTACTGGACCGGCTTTCCGAAGAGCTGGACAAGGTCCCGCCGCCCGCCGCCACCGATCCGCTCGCCCAGGCCGACGCCGAGGAGGAGATCACCGACTGGGCCGAGGACGCGGGCGCGGAGCGGGCCGGGCTGCTCGGTGCCGGGGTGGCGGACCTGGGCCTGGAGCTCGACTGGCTGCGGTCCCGCCTGGCCGGGGTCGGCGGGGCCGCGCTGCCCGCCGCCCTGGACCACCTGGCGGCGCTGCTGGAGACCCGGGCGCTCGCCGCCGAGCTGTGCGCGGCCGGCCCGCGGATCTCCCAACTGGTCGCGGCCACCCGGGATTACGCCAATCTCGACCGGGCTCCCGAGCAGCGCTTCGCGGTCACCGACGGGCTGGAGAACACCCTCGTGGTGCTGCGTGCCAAGCTCGCGGGGATCAGCATCGTGCGCGCGTACGAGCCGGATCTGCCGGAGATGACCGGATACCCGAGCGAGTTGAACCAGGTGTGGACCAACCTGGTCGACAACGCCGCGGAGGCGATGGAGGGCGCCGGCGTGCTCACGCTGCGTGTGCGGACCGAGGGCGGCTGCATGGTCGTCGAGATCACCGACACCGGCCGAGGCATCCCCGAGGACTCCCTCCCCCGCATCTTCGAGCCCTTCTACACCACCAAGGACGTGGGCAAGGGCACCGGTCTGGGGCTGCACCTGAGCTACCGGATCGTCACCCAGCGCCACCGCGGGTCGCTCACGGCGCGCTCCCGGCCGGGGGAGACCCGCATGACCGCCCGGCTGCCCATCGACTGACCGGTCCCGACCGCCGGGACCGCACGGACCGTTCCGCCCGCCCCGATCGTCCGATCACCGGACGACCAGAGAAACGGAGTCGACCCATGGCCTACGACATCGCCAAACTGCACCCGGTGTTCGTCCGTCAGATGGACGCCCTCGCCGCGCTCGACATCGACGCGGTGATGAAGAACTACACCGACGACGCCGTACTCCTGCGATTCGAAGGCGTATCGGAGGGAATCGACGCCGTACGTGAGACCTTCACGGGCTATCTCACTCTGAAGCCCACCCTGGTCGAACTCCAGGAGTATGTCGAGACCGAGGACACGATCTTCTACCGGGCGATCATGAACCTCAACGGAGAGCCGGAGCACGCGTTCGGGACACTGGTCGTCCGCGATGGCCGGATCTGGCGCCAGACCGCCGGATTCGGCAGCTGACCGGGGATATCCGGGTAGCGTACGCGGGGAGGGTGGTTCGGCACCCTCCCCGCTGGCATCCAATCTCACCGCAAAGGGGAGGTCATGGACAAGGAAACCGGCCGGGTCGAGGCATTCAGTGACGGCGTATTCGCCATTGTCATCACGATTCTCGTCCTGGAGATCAAGGTACCGGAGGCGCACGGCTCCGACCTGTGGCACGGATTATGGGAGCAGTGGCCGCATTACGCGGCGTACGTCGTGAGTTTCCTTATTGTTGGTGTGATGTGGGTGAACCACCACACCATCTTCGGACACCTGCGCCGGGTCGACCGGCCGCTGCTGTTCCTCAACCTCCTCGTCCTGATGGTGGTTTCGGTGATCCCGTGGACCACCTCGGTCCTCGCCGAACACCTCAAGGACGACGACGCGGCCCGCATCGCCGCGATCCTCTACAGCTCCTGGACCGTCGTCTACGCCCTGGCATTCATCGCCTTCTGGTGGTACGTGACCCGGGTCGGGCACCTCTTCCACGACCACGTGGACAAGGCCGGCGCACGCGCCACGCGAATGCGCTTCGGCCTCGGGGCCATCGCCTACCCCGTGACTGTCCTCCTGTCCTTCTTCTCCGCTCCTCTCGCACTCGCCGCCCACTTCGTGATCGCCCTCTACTATGCGGCGAACCAGATCCCGATCCCTCTCGTGGTAGAGGACGAGGCGATGGACGAGCAGCCCGAATCCACCGGCGACCTCAGGAAGTAGCCGCCGGGGCCTGTGGGCCGTTCTTGCCGGTCAAGTAGGGTATTGGATCTAGCTGGTCGCGGGGGAGGCAGCAGATGGCGCGCGCAGTCCTGCCGGAGGAATCCGAAAAGGAAATCTCCGAATTGATCGACGTCCTGATATCCCTGTTCTTCGAATCCTTACCCCGGCGGGACCAGCGAAACTGGGCCCGCGTTTATCTGAACGGCCTCGTGCGCACTTCCGGCAAGAAGACGATCCGGAACATCGCCGGCACCGGGGCCAGTTCGGTGGAGCAGAGTCTCCAGCAGTTCATCAGCAAGTCCCCCTGGGACTGGACCCCGGTACGCCGGGCCCTCGCCCGGCACCTCGAACACACCGCCCAGCGCCCGCTGGCCTGGGTGGTGCAGCCCATGGTCATCGAGAAGGCCGGGGACCGCTCCGTCGGAGTCGGCCGCCAGTTCGTGCCCCAGCTCGGCCGCACCGCCAACTGCCAGCAGGCCAGCGGCATCTGGCTGGCCTCCAGCGAGGCCAGCTTCCCCGTCGAATGGACCCTCACCCTCCCCGGGCCCTGGACCAGCGAACTGCTGCGCCGCCGCCGCGCCGGCATCCCCGACACCGCGCGTTCCGTCAGCCCCGCCCAGGACGCCGTGCACGCCGTTCTGCGGATGGCGGCCGGCTGGCAACTCCAGCGCAGGCCGGTGGTGATGGAGGTCGGCAACGCCGAACTCCCGCACTGCGTGGAGGCCCTCGCCCAGCAGGACATCCCCTTCGTCCTCAAGGTGGACGGCTCGGCACCGGTTTCCTTCGGCGGTGCCGGACGCCACAAGCCCGGCCCGCACACCGCCCCCGCCCGTGAGCTCATCGACTCCCTGCGCTCCCAGCGCCGGGTCGTCGAATGGACCCGGCACGGCCGGACCGAGGGCGCCGTCACCCTCCTCACCTCCGCCGGCATCCTGGCCGCCCCCGGCGAGGAACGGCCCGTGCCCGGCCCGCCCGTGCCGCTGCTGCTGGTCGGCGCCTGGACGGAGGCCGGACTGCTGCCCACCGAGTTCTGGATCACCAACATCGGCGACCGGCCCCTCGCCCAGCTGTTCCTGCTGGCCAAGCTCACCGACCGGGTCGCCCTCGACTACGCCGAGGTCTGCGAACCCGTGGGCATCCGCGACTTCGAGGGCCGCTCCTTCCGTGGCTGGCACCACCACGTCACCCTCGCCAGCGTCGCCCACGCCGCCCTGCTGCTCGGTGCCCGCACCCCCGCCCGGGCGCTGCGGCCACCGGGCTCCGCGGTCGGCACCGTCGGCCCGGCCGGCGGCGCGCGCGCCCCGTATCCGGGAAGCACCCGCCCGGTCCCCCCGCCCCGGCCGCTCATCCCCGGCCAGGTCCGCCGCGAGTACATCCGCTGACCCGCCGGAGCCGGACACACCCATGCTGGACATAGCAGAGGAACTACGCGTGTGGTGCGCGGCCGAACGCCAGTTCGCCCTCGCCACGGTGGTCTCCGTGAGCGGCAGCGCACCGCGCGGACCCGGCGCCACCCTGGCCGTGGACGAGCTCGGCACCGCCCTCGGCAGCATCTCCGGAGGCTGCGTGGAGTCGGCCGTGCACGAGCTGTGCCTGGAGGCCATCGCCTCCGGCGAGGGTGGCGTGCACCGTTTCGGCTACAGCGACGACGACGCCTTCGCGGTCGGCCTGACCTGCGGCGGAATCCTGGACGTGCTGGTCACCCCGGTCCGCACCCGGGACCCGGTGCGGCCCGTGATCGGCTCGGTGCTGCGGGCCACCGAAGGCGGCGGCCGGGCCGCCCTGGCCCGGGTGGTCTCCGGACCGCCGGAACTGTTCGGCCGGGCCCTGGCCGTCCGGCCCGACGGCACCTACGAGGGCGGCCTCGGCGGCGGCCCCGGCCTGGACCGGGCCGCGGCACTCCGGGTCCGGGACCTGCTGCTGGCCGGGCGCACCGGCACCACCGAGCTGGGCACCGAGGGCGGTCTGTGCGGCCGCCCGCTCACCCTGCTGGTGGAATCGGCCGCCGAACCGCCCCGGCTGCTCGTCTACGGCGCCATCGACTTCGCCGCCGCCCTGGCCCGCATCGGCGCCTTCCTCGGGCACCGGGTCACCGTCTGCGACGCCCGGCCGGTGTTCGCCACCCGGGACCGCTTCCCGTACGCCGACGAGGTGGTCGTGGACTGGCCGCACCGCCACCTGGCCGCGGAATGGGACGCGGGCCGGCTGGACGCCCGTACCGCCGTCTGCGTACTCACCCACGACGCCAAGTTCGACGTACCGCTGCTGGCCCGGGCGCTGCGGCTGCCGCTCGGCTACGTCGGCGCCATGGGCTCCCGGCGCACCCACGCCGAACGCACCGAACGGCTGACCGCCGAAGGACTGGCCGCGGCCGACCTGGCCCGGCTGCGTTCGCCCATCGGCCTGGACCTGGGCGCCGGCACCCCCGAGGAGACCGCCCTGTCCATCGCCGCCGAGTTCACCGCCGTCCGGCACGCCGCCACGGCGGCCCCGCTGACCGGCGGCCGGAACCCCATTCACCGGGAAAGATTCCCGGCGGCGGCCGGTCCCGGGACCTTGTTCCCGTAGGAAGCCACCAACGGGCCCGAAATGTGTCGGACGATCGGCCGGGCCCGTGTAAACCCCAGGACATGGGAGAATGAAGTACGTGCGTTTTCCTCGGCTGCCCTGTCCGAGGGTCACCAACGAACGACTGGGATAGAGCACGTGCGTTTCCTCAATGACCTGAAGCCGCCGTACGACCTCACGTACGACGACGTATTCATGGTGCCGAGCCGCTCCGCGGTGGGGTCCCGCCAGGGCGTCGACCTCTCCTCGCCCGACGGCACCGGGACGACCATCCCCCTCGTCGTGGCCAACATGACCGCCATCGCCGGCCGCCGCATGGCCGAGACGGTCGCCCGCCGCGGCGGCATGGTGGTCATTCCCCAGGACATCCCGATCGACGTCGTCACCGACGTCATCTCCTGGGTGAAGACCCGCCACCACGTGCTCGACACGCCCATCACCCTCGCGCCCACCCAGACGGTGGCCGACGCGCTGGTCCTGCTGCCCAAGCGGGCCCACGGCGCCGGTGTCGTCGTCGACGCCGACAACCGCCCGGTCGGCGTGGTCACCGAGCACGACCTGACCGGCGTGGACCGCTTCACCCAGCTCTCCGAGGTCATGTCGAAGGAGCTGCTGCTCATCGACGCCGACATCGACCCCCGCGAGGCCTTCAACACCCTCGACGCCGGCCACCGCAAGCTGGCCCCGGCCGTCGACAAGGACGGCAGGCTCGTCGGCATCCTGACCCGCAAGGCCGCGCTCCGCGCCACCCTCTACACCCCGGCCGTGGACGCCAACGGCGGGCTGCGGATCGCCGCCGCCGTGGGCATCAACGGCGACTACGTGGGCAAGGCCAAGCAGCTGCTCGACGCGGGCGTGGACACGCTCGTCATCGACACCGCGCACGGCCACCAGGAGTCGATGATCAGCGCGATCAAGGCGGTCCGCGCCCTCGACCCGAAGGTCCCGATCGTCGCGGGCAACATCGTCGCCGCCGAGGGCGTGCGCGACCTCATCGAGGCCGGCGCGGACATCATCAAGGTCGGTGTGGGCCCCGGCGCCATGTGCACCACCCGCATGATGACCGGTGTCGGCCGGCCGCAGTTCTCCGCGGTCCTGGAGTGCGCCGCCGAGGCGAAGAAGTTCGGCAAGCACGTGTGGGCCGACGGCGGTGTCCGCCACCCGCGCGACGTCGCCATGGCGCTGGCCGCCGGCGCGTCCAACGTCATGATCGGCTCCTGGTTCGCGGGCACCTACGAGTCCCCGGGCGACCTGCAGCAGGCGGCGGACGGCCGCCTGTACAAGGAGTCCTTCGGCATGGCCTCGGCGCGTGCCGTGCAGAACCGCACCAGCGAGGAGTCGGCGTACGACCGCGCCCGCAAGGGCCTCTTCGAGGAGGGCATCTCCACCTCGCGGATGTTCCTCGACCCGACCCGGCCGGGCGTCGAGGACCTGATCGACTCGATCATCGCGGGCGTCCGCTCCTCCTGCACGTACGCGGGCGCGGGCTCGCTGGCGGAGTTCGAGGAGAAGGCCGTGGTCGGCGTCCAGTCCGCCGCCGGCTACGCGGAGGGCAAGCCGCTGCACGCCAGCTGGAGCTGATCCGCTCCGCTCGGGTCTTCGCGCCGGATCCTTGTCGGTGCCGGGCCCCGGTGCACCCCCTTCCCGGGGGTGCACCGGGGCCCGCCCCCGTTCCGGGGTGGACCCGTCGTCTCCGGCCCGCGGGCCGGTGGGGGCTGGTCGCGCAGTTCCCCGCGCCCCCGGTGGCGGAGCTGCCGCACCGCCCGCGGGCTCGCTCCGCCCCACCGAAGCCGTGGCCCGGCTCCGCCGGAGCCACCGCGTGGTCAGGCCGCGCGCCCGGCCGCGAGCAGGTCCCGGCGCGCGCCGCCGCGGGACCATGCCGGTGGGACCGGCTCCGACCACCGTCACCACGTCCGTCGCGGGTGCGATGGGGCCCCGCCGGGTCAGGGGGCCGATGCGGCGAGACGGTGCGTCCAGGACACCGGCAGTGCGGCGACGCCCCTGAGCATGGCGTGGGGGCGGCGCGTCAGCGAGGCGGGGTCCGTGGCCAGGGCGAGGTCCGGCAGCCGCCGCAGGAGCGTGGCCAGGGCGATCCGCCCCTCGACGCGGGCGAGGGGCGCGCCCAGGCAGTGGTGGATGCCGTGTCCGAAGGCGAGGTGCCCGCGGGCGGGCCGCCGGATGTCGAAGCGGTCGGGGTCGGGGAAGTACTCGGGATCGCGGGAGGCCGAGGCCAGGGAGAGCATCACGCTGTCGCCGGCCGGGATGAGGACTCCGCCGATCTCCACCGGCTCGGCGGCGTGGCGGAAGGCCGCGGCGGTGACGGGCCCGTCATGGCGGAGCATCTCCTCGACCGCACCGCCCAGGAGGCCCGGGTCGGCCCGCAGGGCGGCGAGCTGGTCGGGGTTGCGCAGCAGGTTGAGGACGCCGCCGGAGATCAGGTTGACGGTGGTCTCGTGTCCCGCGACGAGCAGGAGGAAGGCCATGCCCAGCAGTTCCTCGGGGGACAGGCCCCCGTCCTCCGCCGACGACAGGACCAGGGCGCTCATCAGATCCGTACCCGGACCGCCGGCCTTGGCGGCGATGAGCGAGGCGAAGTACGCGCTCATCTCGGCACCCGCGGCCGCGGCCGCGGCGGGCGAGGAGGGTGCCACGAGTTCGGCCGACCAGGCGTGGAACAGGCGCCGGTCCGCGGACGGCACTCCGAGCAGCTCGCATATGACGGTCAGCGGCAGCGGGAGGGCGTAGTCGGCGACCAGGTCGGACGTGCCGGCGGCAGGGAGGGCGTCGAGGAGCTCGTCGGCGATCCGCTGGACGCGGGGCCGCAGCGCGTCCACCCGCCCGGCGGTGAACTCGCGGGCGACCAGGGCGCGCAGACGGGTGTGCCGGGGTGCGTCGGTCTGCAGCATGTTCAGGCCGATGGCGTGTCCGCCGTCGCTGTCCCAGGTCGAGGAGTGCCGGATGTCGTTGCGCAGCCGGTGGTCCGTCAGCGCCGCGCGCACCTCGTCCCGTCCGAGGACCAGCCAGACGTCGCCGGTACCGGGCACGTGGACGCGGTGGACGCGGCCGCGCTCGCGCAGTGCCGCGAGAGCGGGGTAGGGGTCGAGGGTCACGTCGACTCCCTCGGGAGCGAGTTCCCCAAGTGTCGGGGCGGGCATGGCGGTTCCTCCCTCACAGTAAACGGGGAATGCTCCCCGTTTCTTGAACGGAACGCTAGCACGGAATCGGGGAGTGATCCCCGTTTTGCTCGTGGTCCGCTCCCGTTCCCGGCCGTCACCGGCCGCCTTCAGCGCTGGGAGTGCACGCCCGCCCGGTACTTGGGGATCCGGACGGTGATCTTCATGCCGGCGCCCACGCCGGTCTCGATCACCAGCCCGTACTCGTCCCCGTAGACCTGCCGCATCCGCTCGTCCACGTTCGGCAGACCGATCCCCGAGGCCGAACCGGGCCGCTCACCGGCCAGGATGCGGCGGAGCACGGCCGGGTCCATCCCCACCCCGTTGTCCTCGATGGTCAGCACCGCCTCGGAACCCGCGTCCCGGGCCGCGATGGTGATCCGGCACTCCTGGGTGGAGTCCTCCAACCCGTGCTTGACCGCGTTCTCCACCAGCGGCTGCAGGCACAGGAACGGCAGCGCCACCGGCAGCACCTCCGGCGCCACCTGGAGCGTCACCTTCAGCCGGTCCCCGAACCTGGCCCCGGCCAGCGCCAGGTACTGCTCGATCGACCGCAGCTCCTCGGCGAGCGTGGTGAACTCGCCGTGCCGGCGGAACGAGTAGCGGGTGAAGTCCGCGAACTCCAGCAGCAGGTCCCGGGCCCGCTCCGGATCGGTCCGCACGAACGAGGCGATCGCCGCGAGGGAGTTGAAGATGAAGTGCGGAGAGATCTGCGCCCGCAGCGCCTTGATCTCCGCCTCCATCAGCCGGGTACGAGACCGGTCCAGCTCCGACAGCTCCAGCTGGACGGAGACCCAGCGCGCCACCTCGGTGGCCGCCCGCACCAGCACCGCCGACTCCCTCGAGCCGTACGCCACCAGCGCGCCCACGATCCCGTCCTCACCCGTCAGCGGGGCGACCACCGCCCACTTCAGCGGGCAGTCCGGCCGCTGGCACTCGGTCCGCACGCTGGCACTGCGGCCCGAGTCCAGCATCTGCAGCACCCGCTGCATGGCCCGCCGCTCGTGGTGGTCGGCGCCCGGCCCGTCCCAGGCCAGCACCGATGTCCGGTCCGTCAGGCACAGCGCCTCGGTGCCCAGCAGCGAGCGCAGCCGGCGGGCGGCCTTGCGGGCCGTGTCCTCGGTGAGCCCGGCGCGCAGCGGGGGAGCGGCCAGCGAGGCCGTGTGCAGGGTGTGGAAGGTGGCCCGTTCCACCGGAGTGCCGAGGTCCAGGCCGGACCGTTCGGCACGGCGCGCCCGCCATCGGCCGAGGGCGTATCCGGTGCCGAGCAGCAGCGTGCTCGCCGCACACAGCACGGCCACCGTCACCGCGGTCATCGTTCCCCTCCCGCGCGTTGCGTACCGGACCGAGCCGGCCCCGGCTGGACCGCGAGGTCCTCCGGCAGGTGCAGCCGGGCCAGGGTGGCGGCCGTCCCCGCGGGTATCCGGCTCCGGGTGGCCAGCGAGACCGCGATCATCGTCAGGAAACCCAGCGGCACCGACCACGCGGCCGGCCAGGCCAGCAGCGTGTGCGTCCAGCCCGGCCGGGCCAGCCCCGCCCGGGTGGCCAGGACCGCGCTCAGCGCCGCCCCGCCCCCCGTCACCAGCCCGGCCACCGCCCCCGGCGGGGTCAGCCCGCGCCACCAGATGCCCAGCACCAGCAGCGGACAGAAGGAGGACGCCGACACCGCGAAGGCCAGCCCGACCGCGTCGGCCACCGGCACGTCCGTGGCGGCCAGGCTGCCGCCCAGCGGCACCAGCATCGCCACCACCACGGCGAACCGGAAGCTACGCCTCCCCGGCGTGCGGGAGGCCGGCAGCACGTCCTGGTGCAGCACCCCGGCCACCGCCATGGTCAGCCCCGAAGCCGTCGACAGGAACGCGGCGAACGCCCCGCCCGCCAGCAGCGCCCCCAGCAGATCCCCCGGCACCCCGCCGAGCATCCGCTCTGGCAGCACCAGCACCGCAGCGTCCGCGTCCCCGGTCAGCGCGAGCTCGGGAGCGTAGATCCGGCTCAGCGCCCCGTACACCGGCGGCAGCAGGTAGAACGTGCCGACCAGCCCCAGCACGGCCAGCGTGGTGCGCCGGGCGGCCCGCCCGTTCGGACTGGTGTAGAAGCGCACGGCCACGTGCGGCAGCCCCATCGTGCCCAGGAAGGTGGCCAGGATCAGCCCGTACGTGGCGTACAGCCGCAGCTCGGCCCGGTTCCCGGAGAGCGGCTCGGACCAGCTGGACACCCCCATTCCCACCTCGGACCGGGTGTCCGGCACCGGGGTGTCCGGCAGGAACACCAGCCGGGCGCCCGCCCGTACGGTGTGCCGCCCGGCGCCCAGGGTCACCGGCTGCCGCTCGTACCGCTGGCCGTCCACCTCACCGGTCACCCCGAGGGTCAGCGGCGCGTCGAGCGACACCCGCACGTCCTCGGCGATCCGTACGTCGGTGTGCTCGCGGAACACCGCCCGCGCGTCGAACGAGGCGCGCGGCGCACCGTCCCCGGCCCAGGCCGCCATCAGGAAGAAGGCGGGCACCAGCAGCGCGGTCAGCTTCAGCCAGTACTGGAACGCCTGGACGAAGGTGATGCTGCGCATCCCCCCGGCGGCCACCGCGGCGGTCACCACGAAGGCCACCACCAGCCCGCCCACCCAGTGCGGGGCGCCGGTCAGGATCTCCAGCGTCAGCCCGGCGCCCTGGAGCTGCGGCAGCAGGTACAGCCAGCCGACCCCGATCACGAACAGCACCGCGAGCCGGCGCACCGTCCCCGACTCCAGCCGGGCCTCGGCGAAGTCGGGCAGTGTGTACGCGCCGGAGCGGCGCAGCGGCGCCGCCACCAGGACCAGCAGCACCAGGTACCCGGCCGTGTACCCCACCGGGTACCAGAGCATCTCCGGGCCCTGCAGCAACACCAGCCCGGCCACCCCGAGGAAGGAGGCCGCCGACAGGTACTCGCCGCTGATCGCGGCCGCGTTGAGGCGCGGCCCCACCGTGCGGGAGGCGACGTAGAAGTCCGAGGTGGTCCGGGAGATCCGCAGTCCCAGCGCGCCGACCAGGACGGTGGCGAGGACGACGACGGTGACAGCGGTCAGCGCGTACGTCTGGTTCACCGGGCGATCCTTCGGGCAGGGGACGCCGGGAGTCTACGCAGCCGCCCGTACGCACAACAGGGACCGCCAGGCCACCTGGTGGCTAGCCGACGGCGTCCCGGTTCCCCGCACAGTCGCGGAGGGCGATCTCCAGCTCCACGTACGACTCCTCGGCACGGCGGAAGGCCAGCCGCAGGGCCGCCTCGGCCCGCGGCGGCAGGTGCCGGCGGGCCGCCGTGTCGGCCTCGTAGAGCACGTCGGCCCACCGGGCGGCCGCGCTGCGCAGGCGGGCCAGCAGCGCCTCGGCCTCCGCCGGTCCGGCCGGTCCGGTCCGGGGCAGTGCCGCCAGCTCGTCGAGCAGCGCCTGGATCTCGGACATTTCGCTCCTCCCGCGCCCGGAGGATCCCACGATACGGGCGCCCGGGCGGGCGGCCGCCGGATCGGCGGTCCGGGTACGGCCGACGGTCCCGGCGGAGCGCCGTACGCGACGGCGGGCGCGACGAACGGTCCCCGGCTGCGCCGAGCGGCGCCCCGGGCCGCCCGGCCGCGCCGCCCCGCCGTCCCGCCGTGTCAGCCGGAGTCCGGCACGGTCAGCCGGGGTCCGGCACGGTCAGCGGGGGTCCGGCGGATCAGGCCGTGGCCTGACGCATCAGCAGGTCCCGCAGCTCCCGGGCGTGCCGCCGGCTGACCTGGAGTTCGGCCGAGCCCACCCGGACGCTGGTGGTGCCCGCGTCCAGCCGCAGTTCGTCGATCCGGCCGAGTGCCACCAGGTGCCGCCGGTGGATGCGGACGAACCCGCGCGCGGCCCACCGTTCCTCCAGGGTGGACAGCGGGATCCGCACCAGGTGGCTGCCCTCGTCCGTGTGCAGGCGGGCGTAGTCCCCCTGGGCCTCCACGTAGGCGATGTCGGCGATCGCCACGAAGCGGGTGACCCCGCCCAGTTCGACCGCGATCTGCTCCGGTGCCCGGTCAGGGACCGCGGGGCCGGGACCCGCGCCCGGGCGGGAAGCGGCCGGGCGGGAAGCGGCCGGGCCCCGCATCCCCGGCACCGGCGCCTGCGGGGGGACCAGGGGCGGTACGGGCGGTACGGGATCCTGCGGTGTCCCGGGCGCCCCGGCCGGGTCCGGGGCCCGGTCCAGCTGGTCGCGGACCCGGCGGACCGCCTCCGCGAGCCGTTCCGGACGGACCGGCTTGAGCACGTAGTCCACCGCCTTCAGGTCGAAGGCCTGTACCGCGAACCCCTCGTGGGCGGTCACGAACACCACCAGCGGCGGCCGGGCGAACCCGGCCAGCAGCCGGGCGATGTCCAGCCCGGTCAGCCCCGCCATGTGGATGTCCAGGAACACCGCGTCGATGCCGTCCGGGCCGTCCGGACCCGACTCCAGCGCCCGGGTGATCCGGCGCAGCGCCTCCGTGGCGTCCGAGGCCCCCTCGGCACTGTGGACCCGCGGGTCCGAGCGCAGCAGGTAGAGCAGCTCCTCCAGGAGCGGCTTCTCGTCGTCGACCGCCAGTACGCGCACCATGCCACGGAGTGTAGGGAGCGGCCCGCCGGACGGACAGGGAAGCCGCCACCACCTCCGGTGACCGACCGCGCGTTCTCCGGCCGCGCGTTCTCCGACTGGGCGTTCTCCGGCTAGGAGACGGTGATGAGCTTGCCCTGGGGTGACACCGCGTACCAGGTGCCGCCGACGCCCTGCCCGTTGGTGTCGCCGGGCTTCTTGTCGCCGGTGAAGGTGTAGACCGGCCAGCAGTCCACGGTCTGCTGCTTGGCGCCGTCCGGGCGGTCCAGCACCAGGTAGTTGCGTTCGGTGATGCCCTTGGTGTCGGCCTTGTCCACCGGCGCGACCACCGGCCACTTGGCCAGGCAGGCGCCGGTGCACTTGGACACCATCGGCCACGCCGTGTCCGGCTTGAACCGGTAGACGGTCATGCCCTTCCCGTCGACGATGTGGTCGCCCAGCTTGGGGTCCTTGCGCACGGACAGGCCGGGCAGCGCGGCCGGCGTCGCCGCCCCGCCGTCCTTCCCGTATCCGCCGTCCTTGCCGTACCCGCCGTCCCCGCCGGACGCGTTCCCGCCGGACGCGTCGTTCCCCCCGTTCCCGCCGCCCGTCTTGGCGGCCTTCTTGCCGTCGGCGGCGAGCGCGAACCAGGTGCCGCCGACGCCCTGCCCCTTGGTGTCGCCCGGGGCGGTGTCCTTGGCGAAGCGGTACGCCGGCCAGCCCCCGATCGTCAGCTGCTTGCTGCCGTCGCCGCGCACCACCTCGCCGATCACCGACGGGTCCTGGCCCTGCGCGGCCTTCACGTCACCCGCCGGGACCGGCGGCCAGGCCTTGGCGCAGTCGCCCTCGCAGGCGGACTTCGGCGGCTTCGCGGTGTCCTTGTCGAAGCGGTAGAGCGTGAAGCCGGCGCTGTCGGTCAGCAGGGCGCCGATCGTCTCGTCCTGCGCGATCCGGAGTTCGCCCGCCGGCGTGGCCTTGTCACCCGCCGCGGGCGCCTGGGCCGGTGCCGCGGCACCGACGTTGGCCGCGTTGCCCGGGGCACCGGCGTCGTCCTTCTTGGTGCCGCAGGCCGTCGCCGCCAGGACGACGGCCAGCGCGACGGCCGCCAGGGAAGTTCCGCGCTTCGTACCCATGTCGATCTCTCCCACGTGTCATCCGTGTCGCCGCCGCGGGGGGCGGGCGACTGTGTGGACAACACGCCCCACCCGACCGGATCTGTTCAGGGGTTCCGGTGTGGGGAGGTTCACTCATCCCGGGCTGAACCCGGCCCGCCGCATGGCCGTGGCCACGGACAGGCCCATGGTCTCGTGTCCGGCGTCGTTCGGGTGCAGACCGTCGGCCAGGTGCTCGGGGCCCAGCAGGTCCCGTCCGGGCAACAGGGCCAGCCGGCCGTCGCCGCCCGCGATCCGGTCCCGTACGGCCCGCTCCATCGCGTCCCGCAACGCGCCCAGGGTGGCGCCCAGTTGGTTGGGCACGCGTTCGGCGTCGGGCCGCAGCACCGGGGAGACCAGCAGCAGCGGGGTGCTCGGGTGTCCGCGCCGCACCAGGTCCAGGAAGGCGCGGGTGGTCTCGTACAGCAGGGGTGCCGAATACGGTACCCGCGACCAGCAGTTGGTGCCGAAGGCGAGGGTGAGCACATCGGCCGGCAGCCCGGCGAGCTGCTGTGCGGTGGTGAGTTCGCCGCGCGCGGCGCCCGCGTAGCCGAGGTTGACGGTGTCCCAGCCCAGCGACCGCCCGGCGACCGCGGGCCAGCCGTGCGCGGGCCGGGTGGACCACCAGCCCTCGGTGATCGAGTCGCCGTGCACCACCCAGCGCGGGGCGGCGGGGGCCGGGGCGAGCGGGCCGCCGATCCCGCGCAGGGCGAGCAGCCGCGGGGCCTGGCCCTCCGGCGGGTGGACGGTGTACGGGCCGCGGCCGGGCGGCAGCGCGATGCGTACGACGGCCTCCGCGGCGGGCTCGGTGAAGACCTCGTCGAGCAGCCCGTCCCGGTTCCACAGGGCGAACCCGTGCGCGAGGTCGCGCAGCGCGTCGGTCGGGCCGGGCACGGTCGCCCGGTAGCGGATCTCCACGGCGTGGGCGGCGTCCGCGCCGAACTCCAGCCGTACGCCGATGGGCAGGGTGGCCCGCTCCCCGGTGTCCCAGGGCAGCCGCATGGTGTCGGCGGGGTCGGCGCGCACCGGCCGCCCCTCGTCCAGCCAGGCCACTCCGCGCAGGAACGGTGCGGGATCGAGCCACCCTTCGCCGTGGGACACTCAGGAGCCTCCGATCGTCGGGTACGGGAACTTCACCCCTACCCCGCCGTCCACCACCAGGGTCTGCCCGGTGACGTACGAGGACTGGGGCGAGGCCAGGAAGTACAGCGCGGCGGCGATGTCCGGAGTCTCCGCGACCCGGCCGAGCGGGGCGTTCTCCGCGTTGCGCCGCCGCCCTGCCGTACCGAGCAGGGCGGCGACCCGCGGGGTCCACACCACGCCCGGCGCCACCGCGTTCACCCGTACCCCGCGCGGGCCCAGTTCCACCGCGGCGGAGCGCACCAGCGAGACCAGGCCCGCCTTGGCGGCCCCGTAGGCGGCGTGGAGCGGAGCACTTGTCAGCCCGGACACCGAGGCGACGAACACCAGCGGGCCGCCGCCGGCCGCCGCCACGGCCTCGCCGCCGTACTGCACGGCCAGCCAGGCGTGCCGGAGCACCAGGTCGAAGTGCCAGTCCCAGGTGGCGTCGTCGAGTTCGGCCAGGCCCGCGTACCGGGCCATGCCGACGATGTCGACCACCCCGCGGACGGGCCCGCCGAGCAGGCCGGGGGCCCGCGCGAAGAGCTCCCGCACGCCCGTGCGGGAGGTCACGTCGACGGTGTACGGGACCCCGGCCACCTCTGCGGCCACGGCCCGCGCCCGGTCCCCGTCGGCGTCCGCGCAGAGCACCCGGGCGCCACCGGCCGCGAGCGCGTGGGCGGTCTGGCGCCCGATGCCGTTCCCGGCGCCGAGCAGGACCGTGCCGTGGCCGTCCAGCCGGTGCAGGGCGGCGTAGTCGGGGACCGGCGAGGTGTCGAGCGGCCCGGCGGGGGCCGCCCCGCCCGGGACCGGCCCGCTCATGCGCCCGCCGTCCGCGGCCGGTACGCGGCGAGCTCGGGGATGACTTCCTTCCCGAGGATCTCGATGGTCCGGAGGACCTCCCGGTGCTCCAGGTATCCCCACTGCACGTAGCAGATCAGCTGGTCGACGCCGAGGTCCGCGTACCGCTTGGCCTTGGCCACGATGGTCGCGGCGTCCCCGACGAGGATCATGTCCCCGTCGCTGAACTCCCGCACCGGGACGTTCCCTTCGAGGATCGGGCCGAGCAGCGGGAAGGTCCGTTCGCGCTCTTCCGGGTCCAGGTGCGGCAGCTCCCACTCCAGGGTGAACCGCGCCAGGTTGGAGTACCACCAGGCCACCGAGTCCCACACCCGGGCACCCGGGGTCGTGCCGGGCGGGACGGCGTGCACCAGGGTGTAGGCGCTGACCCGGTCCGTGGTGACGTCGGTGAGCGGCCGCGGGTTCCGGGCGGCCTCGCGGTACGCGGCCACCTGCCGGGCCATCGCGTCCAGCGGCTGCATGATCGAGAAGGAGAGCAGGCCGAGCCCGGCCGCCCCGGCGACCTCCGCCGAGCCGGGGGAGGTGGCCGCCATCCAGGCGGGAGGGTGGGGGTCCTGCACGGGCTTGGGGGTGACCATGCGGCGGGGGAAGCGGAACCGTTCGGAGGCGTACTCGAAGTACTCCTCCCGCCACATCCCGGTGACGATCCCGATCGCCTCCGCCCAGTCCTCCCGGGACCGCTCCCGGTCCACGCCGAAGGCGGTCTGCTCCATGGGGGTGGAGCGTCCGGTCCCCCATTCCGCCCGGCCGCCGGAGAGCACGTCCACGGTGGCGACCTTCTCGGCGATGCGCTGCGGCGGGGTGAAGCCGAAGGGGGTCAGGGTCACGCCGAAGCCGAGCCGGATGCGTTCGGTGAGCCCGGCCAGGTGCCCGAGGAGCACCTCGGGGGCGGGGCAGTGCGAGCGGCCCTCGCGGAAGTGGTGCTCGACCGCCCACACGGTGCGGAAGCCCATCCGGTCGGCCAGCCGGATCTGCTCGACGGCCTCCCGGTAGGCACGCTGCTCGGCGGCCCGCTGGCCGTACGGATGAGGCCCGTGCCAGGGCTTCGGCACGTCGATCTCGTAGAGCACGTCCAGGTCCATGGCAGGGCACGCTGCGGCAGATCTGACGAAGTGTCAAGAAAGGTTGCTCAGGGTGACCGGCGCACTGATCGAACGTCCGCGTGCAACAAACGTCCATCCCGGACAGATCCGCGCAACGATCGTGCGCGAATCTGCAAGGATGGTGCATTACGGGCGGGAACCCTCACCCCCTAGGCTCACTCCCCGTACGTGGAGTGGCGCGACCGCCTCCCCGGCGGTCCCCCATGTCCAGGCCCCCGCCTGAATCCTGCTCCGGACCGCTGCGGTCGCCGCCCCGTCCCCATCCGCAGTGTCAAAGGAGTCCCTCGTGCTCGATCACGGCCAGGCGCCCACGCTCCTGAAGGAGCCGCGCAAGCCTGTGAACCCGTTGCTGCGCCGCAAGCCCGTCGAGCAGCTCGTCTCCGAGGGCGGCCAGGGTGAGGGTGGCGTGCTGCGACGCTCGCTCACCATGTGGCAGCTGACGATGATCAGCATCGGCGCCACCCTGGGCACCGGCATCTTCGTCGTCCTCGGCGAGGCGGCCCCCAAGGCCGGCCCGGCCGTCACGATCTCCTTCGTCATCGCGGGCCTGACCGCGCTCTTCTCGGCCCTCTCCTACGCGGAGCTGGCCGGTTCGGTGCCGGTCTCCGGCTCCTCGTACTCGTACTCCTACGCGACCATGGGCGAGTTCATCGCCTGGGTCTGCGGCTGGTGCCTGGTCCTGGAGTACGCCGTCTCCGTCTCGGCCGTGGCCGTGGGCTGGGGCCAGTACCTCAACGAGCTGCTCGACGGGACCATAGGCATCACGCTCCCCGAGAAGCTCTCCGCCGCCCCGATGGGCGAGGGCGGCTGGATCAACCTGCCGTCGCTGGTCGTCGTCCTGCTCGCCATGGTCTTCCTGATGCGCGGCGCCAAGGAGAGCGCCCGGGTCAACACGATCATGGTCGTCATCAAGATCGTCACGCTGGTGCTCTTCATCGGCATCGGCGTCATGGGCATCAAGGCCGGCAACTACGCCCCGCTCGCCCCGCTCGGCGTCACCGGCATCAGCGCCGCCGCCTCCACCCTCTTCTTCTCCTACATCGGCTTCGACGCCGCCTCCACCGCCGGTGAAGAGGCCAAGAACCCGAAGAAGGACCTGCCGCGCGCGATCATGCTCTCGCTGGGCATCGTCACCGTCCTGTACGTCCTCGTCGCGTTCGTCGCCGTCGGCGCCATGCCGTGGCAGGACTTCGAGGGCACCGAGGCCGCGCTCGCCAAGATCATGACCGATGTCACGGGCGGCTCCTTCTGGGGCGTCGTCCTCGCCGCCGGCGCCGTCGTCGCCATCGCCTCCGTCGTCTTCGCCGTCCTCTACGGCCAGACCCGCATCCTCTTCGCGATGTCCCGCGACGGCCTGGTGCCCAAGGTCTTCGCCAAGGTCGACCCCAAGACCGGCACCCCGCGCGCCAACGTGCTCATCGTCTCGGTCTTCTGCGGCGCCCTGGCCGCCTTCATCCCGCTGGGCGAGCTGGCCAACGCCACCAGCATCGGCACGCTCTTCGCGTTCGCCCTGGTCAACGTGGCCGTGGTCATCCTCCGCCGGACCAAGCCGGACATGCCGCGCACCTTCAAGGTGTCCTGGTTCCCGGTCACCCCGATCCTCGGCTTCCTCGCCTGCGGCTACATGATGTACAGCCTGCCGGTGGCGACCTGGGTCGCCTTCGGTGTCTGGATGGCGGTCGGACTCGTGATCTACTTCCTCTACGGAATGCGCCGCTCCACCCTGGCGGTGGCCGCGGCCGAGGTACCGACAGAGAAGTGACCCACGCCCCGTGCGACTGAACGATCTCGACGAACGCATCGTGCACGCCCTCGCCGAGGACGCCCGCCGCTCCTACGCGGACATCGGCTCCGAGGTCGGCCTGTCCGCGCCCGCCGTGAAGCGGCGCGTGGACAGGCTCCGGGCCGAAGGCGCCATCACCGGCTTCACGGTCCGGGTCGACCCGGCCGCGATGGGCTGGGAGACCGAGGGCTTCATCGAGATCTACTGTCGGCACAACACCTCGCCGGACGACATCCGGCGGGGCCTGGAGCGGTACCCGGAGGTGGTGTCCGCGTCGACCGTCACGGGCGACGCGGACGCCCTCGTCCAGATCTTCGCCTCCGACATGCGGCACTTCGAGCGGGTGCTGGAGCGGATCGCGGGCGAGCCGTTCGTGGAGCGGACCAAGTCGGTTCTCGTGCTGTCGCCGCTCCTCCGCCGCTTCACCTCGGGCGCCCCGGCGTAGCCCTGCGGGGCTGGGGGCGGCAACCTGCTTTCCATGGGTCGGCCCCGCCGGGCTCCGGCCTGTGAGCGGGGCTCACGCGTTTTGCCGCCCCGAACGGGTCGCCCCGAACGGGTCGCCCCGAACGGGGGGGCAGGGTCCTGGGCCGCAAGCTCCGGTTTCGGGAAGGGCGGGGTGGGACGATCGCCCCGCGCAGCGGAGCCCGACCCGTGGCGGGGCCACGCAACGAATCGCCGTCCGGCGGGACCCGCCCCACGGCCGGGCGGGGCCGGGGCGGAGCACCGTAGACGCCGGGCCGGACACACGTCCCCGCACAACGAATCGCCGTCCAACGGCAAAAACACGCAACGAATCGCTCATCCGCACGCAACAGTCGCGCCTTGTTCCACCGACACCCTGAACCGTACGGTCATAGCACCGCATCCCACCCCACCTGCCACAGAGGTACGCCCATGCCCCCGCTGCGCACCGCCCTCCTCCAGAGCTCCGGCCGGCTCGGCGACGTCGCCGAGAACCTGAAGGCGCTCGACGAGGCGGCCGAGCGCGCCGCACAGGCGGGGGCCGGGCTCCTGGTGACCTCCGAGATGTTCCTCACCGGGTACGCCCTGGAGCTGGAGGACGTCGCCCGCCTCGCGGAGCAGGCGGACGGGATGTCGGCCCGCGCCATCGGCGAGATCGCCCGCCGCCACGGCCTGGCCGTCCTCTACGGCTACCCGGAGCGCGACGGGGAGACCGGCACGGTCTACAACTCCGCCCAGCTGATCGGCCCCGACGGCACCTCGCTCGCGAACTACCGCAAGACCCACCTCTTCGGCTGCTTCGAGCAGGACGCCTTCACCCCCGGCGACACCCCCGTCGTCCAGGCGGACTACGCGGGCCTCCGCATCGGCATCATGATCTGCTACGACGTGGAGTTCCCCGAGAACGTCCGCGCCCACGCGCTCGCCGGCACCGACCTCCTCCTGGTGCCGACCGCCCAGATGCACCCGTTCCAGTTCGTCGCCGAACAGCTCGTCCCGGTCAGGGCCTTCGAGAACCAGATGTACATCGCCTACGTCAACCGCACCGGTCCGGAAGGCGAGTTCGAGTTCGTCGGCCTCAGCTGCCTGGCCAGTCCCGACGGCACCACCCGTACCCGCGCAGGCCGCGGCGAGGAGATGGTGTTCGGCGAGGCCGACCCCGAGCGCCTCGCGGCCTCCCGGGAGAACAACCCGTACCTGCGCGACCGCCGTCCCGGCCTGTACGCCTCCCTGATCTGACCCGCCGCGCACGCCGGCCCGCCCCCGCCCCGCCCCGCCCCCGCTCCACCCCCTGAGCCCTGCCCGCAAGGAGACGTACCCCATGACGTCCACGGTGCCCACCACCGCCGTCCCCCACAGCGACGGACAGCCGCCGATGCCGCCGATCACCATGTTCGGCCCGGACTTCCCGTACGCCTACGACGACTTCCTCGCCCACCCCGCGGGCCTGGGCCAGATACCGGCGACCGAGCTCGGCACCGAGGTCGCGATCATCGGCGGCGGCCTCTCCGGCATCGTCTCCGCCTACGAGCTGATGAAGATGGGCCTCAAGCCCGTCGTCTACGAGGCCGACCAGATCGGCGGCCGGCTCCGCACCGTCGGCTTCGAGGGCCCGGAGGCCGAGGGCCTGACCGCCGAGATGGGCGCCATGCGCTTCCCGCCCTCCTCGACGGCGCTGCAGCACTACATCGACCTGGTCGGCCTGCAGACGCAGCCCTTCCCGAACCCGCTCGCCGAGGCCACGCCCTCCACGGTCGTCGACCTCAAGGGCGAGACCCACTACGCCGAGACCATCGCCGACCTCCCGCAGGTCTACCGCGACGTCGCCGCCGCGTGGAACGCGTGCCTGGAAGAGGGCGCCGACTTCTCCGACATGAACCAGGCCATGCGCGAGCGCGACGTCCCGCGCATCCGCGAGATCTGGGCCAAGCTCGTCGAGAAGCTCGACAACCAGACCTTCTACGGCTTCCTGTGCGAGTCGGAGGCCTTCCAGTCCTTCCGCAAGCGCGAGATCTTCGGCCAGGTCGGCTTCGGCACCGGCGGCTGGGACACCGACTTCCCGAACTCCATCCTGGAGATCCTCCGCGTCGTCTACACCGAGGCCGACGACCACCACCGCGGCATCGTCGGCGGCTCCCAGCAGCTGCCGCTGCGCCTCTGGGAGCGCGAGCCGGAGAAGATCGTCCACTGGGCGCAGGGCACCTCGCTGTCCTCCCTCCACGACGGCGCCCCGCGCCCGGCCGTGACCCGCCTGCACCGCACCGCCGGCAACCGGATCACCGTCACCGATGCCTCCGGCGACATCCGCACCTACCGCGCCGCGATCTTCACCGCGCAGTCCTGGATGCTGCTGTCGAAGATCCAGTGCGACGACTCGCTGTTCCCGATCGACCACTGGACGGCGATCGAGCGCACGCACTACATGGAGTCGAGCAAGCTCTTCATCCCCGTGGACCGGCCGTTCTGGCTGGACAAGGATGAGGAGACCGGGCGTGACGTCATGTCGATGACGCTGACGGACCGGATGACCCGCGGCACCTACCTGCTGGACAACGGCCCGGACCAGCCGGCCGTCATCTGCCTGTCGTACACCTGGTGCGACGACAGCCTGAAGTGGCTGCCGCTGTCCGCGAACGAGCGGATGGAGGTCATGCTGAAGTCCCTCGGCGAGATCTACCCCAAGGTCGACATCCGCCGCCACATCATCGGCAACCCGGTGACGGTCTCCTGGGAGAACGAGCCCTACTTCATGGGCGCGTTCAAGGCGAACCTGCCCGGCCACTACCGCTACCAGCGCCGCCTGTTCACGCACTTCATGCAGGACAGCCTGCCGGAGGACAAGCGGGGCATCTTCCTCGCCGGCGACGACATCTCCTGGACGGCCGGCTGGGCCGAGGGCGCGATCCAGACCGCGCTGAACGCGGTGTGGGGCGTCATGCACCACCTGGGCGGGTCGACCGATGCCTCCAACCCGGGACCGGGCGACGTCTATGAGGAGATCGCGCCGGTCGAGCTTCCCGAGGACTGATCCCCCCCAGCGGGTCCGTTGTGCTTGCGGGTGCGTTGTGCCTGCGGGTGCGTTGTGCCTGCGGGTCCGTCGAGGGTCCCCCCTGAACTCGGGCCGTCACCACGCCACTCCCCTGAGCGTGGTGGCGGCCCGTTCTCATGCCTGTGTCTGTGCCTGTCCCGGTGCCTGTCCCGGTGCCTGTGCCGGTGCCGGTGGGTGGGTTTCGAAGCTCGTCACCCGTGCCAGGCCACGGCCGATCGGCCGGGGGTGCGGGGGTGGGGGACGGGCAGGGGGGTGAGCAGGCAGCGGCCCACCAGGCCGACGCCGGCGTCCAGGGATTCGGCGAATTCCTCGGCCAGCTCGGGTGTCCGGCGCAGGGTCCACAGCAGGCGGGCGGCCGCCCAGGCGCCGTCGCGGGCCCGCTGCAGGCTCCACGAGCCGAGGAGATGGGTGACCGGGTCCGCGACCTCCAGGAGGTCCGGGCCGGGCATCAGGTCCTCGCGGATGCGTTCCTCCAGGGCGACCAGGGTGTCGCCGACCCGGTCGAAGTCGGCCTCCAGGGCGCCGGGGGAGCAGTCCTGGGCCCGGCAGCTGGAGATCACGGCGAGGGCCAGGTCGTGGCCGATGTGCGCGTTGATCCCGGCGAGCGCGTACTGGAGCGGCCGGATGCCGGGATGGCGGCGGTACTGGAACAGTGGACGCCAGCAGGCCGGACTCCGGCGGCCGTCGGCCGCGGACTCCACCGCCGTGAGGTAGCGCCCGGCGAACCGTGCGGTGAGGTCCTCGGCCCGGCGCGGATCGGGGAAACCCCCGTCCTCGATCCGGCCGTGCAGGGTCTCGGTGACCGTCAGATAGACCCGGTTGAACACCGCCACGCCGTCGTGGGCGGGCAGCCGCCGGTCCAGGTCGCGCATTCGCGCGAGTACCGCTTCCATGACGGCAGGTTCGCAGCCGCCGTCCGGGAACGGGGTAACTTGGCCGCGGGCTTCGCCGGTTCGGGCGCATTTTTGGGCGCGGATCGCCTCGGGGCGGATCGCCTCGGATCGCCTCGGGGCGGGGCGGGGCGGGGCGGGGCGGGGCATGGCGTGGCGTGGGTGTTGGCGCGGCGGGGGCTCCGGGTGCCGAGGCTTCGGCTGGGCGGGGGCGAGCGGGTGCCCGGGGGCTGCCCGTCAGTCCCAGTGTCATTACGTGCCGGCCGTCGGCGTCAAGGGCGCTCCCGTTGGTCGCGTCGCTAAAGCGATGGCCCTTTGGGCCACCCTTGACGCCGACGACCGTCACGCAACGACAAGGACTGTCGGGCCGCCCCCGGGGGATGGCATGGGAGGAGCCTTCGGATCCTGATGCTCTGGCGTTGGCGGGCACGAGCAGCGGCTCCCGCTCGGCCAGCCGCCCTTCGGGCGGGCGCGGTGGTGAAGTGGATCAGATGTATGTAATCCAGGGCGGTCCGGGCGCATCAGATCGCTACGCGCTTCTGCCGGGTGGCGGGTGCGGGCGGCCGGGGGCCGGATGTGGGCCGCCCACGATCGCTACCCGCTCCTGACTGATGGCGGATGCGGGCCGTCGGTGGTCGGCTGCTTCACTCGTCGGTGGTGGCGTCGTATGCCGAGGTGCCCGAATCCAGGAGGGGTTCCTGCTCCTTGAGGTGTGGTGGGGCGAAGAAGCGCAGTGCGTGGTAGCCGGTGATGACCACGATCGTGCCCAGGGCGATGCCGCTCAGCTGGAAGTTGTCGGTGAATTCCAGGCTGACGTTGCCCACGCCGATGATGATGCCGGCCGCGGCCGGGACCAGGTTGAGCGGATTGCGCAGGTCCACCCGGCCGTTGATCCAGATCTGGGCGCCGAGCAGGCCGATCATGCCGTAGAGGATGACGGTGATGCCGCCCAGTACGCCGCCGGGGATTGCCGCGACCACTGCGCCGAACTTCGGGCAGAGGCCGAAGAGCAGGGCGAAGCAGGCGGCCGCCCAGTATGCGGCCGTCGAGTACACGCGGGTGGCCGCCATGACGCCGATGTTCTCGGAGTACGTGGTGTTCGGTGGGCCGCCGACCGCTGTGGACAGCATCGAGGCCGCGCCGTCGGCGGCGATCGCCGTGCCCAGGCGGTCGTCCAGTACGTCCCCGGTCATCTCGCCGACGGCCTTGACGTGCCCGGCGTTCTCCGCGATCAGCGCGATCACGACCGGCAGGGCGACCAGTACCGCCGACCATTCGAAGACCGGGGTGTGGAGGGAGGGGAGGCCGATCCAGTCCGCCTTGGCCACTCCTGAGAGGTCCAGCCGCCAGTGGTCGACGGCTTCCGTGCCGCCCGTGGGGGAGTGGATCCGGCCGAAGACGCGGTCGAAGACCCAGGAGATGGCGTAACCGAAGAGCAGGCCCAGGAAGATGGCGATCCGGGACCAGAAACCTCGTAGGCAGACCACCGCCAGGCCGGTGAACAGCATCACCAGGAGGGCTGTCCACTGGTCCTGCGGCCAGTAGGTCGTGGCCGTCACCGGGGCGAGGTTGAAGCCGATGAGCATGACGACGGCGCCGGTCACCACCGGGGGCATCGCCGTGTGGATGATCCGTGCTCCGAAGCGCTGTACGGCCAGACCGGCAAGGAACAGGGCCGCGCCCACCGCGAAGACCGCGCCGGTGACCGTGGCGCTGTTCCCGCCGCTCGCCCGGATCGCGGCCGCGACGCCCACGAAGGAGAGGGAGCAGCCGAGGTAGGAGGGGATCCGGCCGCGGGTCGCGAGGAGGAAGACCATGGTCGCGATGCCGGACATCATGATGGCCAGGTTGGGGTTGAGGCCCATCAGCACCGGGGCGACGAAGCTCGCGCCGAACATGGCCACCACGTGCTGGGCGCCGAGCCCGGCGGTGCGCGGCCAGGACAGCCGCTCGTCTGGCCGTACCACGGCTCCGGGGGCGGGGGTCCGCCCGTCGCCGTGCAGGGTCCAGCGCACGCCGAGGCCCATGTGCTGCTCCGTTCCGCCGTTTTCGCCGGCCGGGGAAAGATCGTCCGCTGCGGCAGCGGCCCGGCCGGCGGTCAGTGTACGGCCGTACCACCGGCGTTTACGGTCGTGTGGGCGCAGGCTCGTCGTGGTGCGGGGACGCGGTGCTCGTACCGGCCTTCCGTGGGCGTAGCACCCGGGCGCCGGGCACCAGTGCCAGGGCCAGTGCCGTCACCAGGGCGAAGGACACGGTGAGGGAGCTCGCGTCGGCCACCGCGCCGATCGCCGAGGGCGCGATCAGACCGGCCGTGTAGGTGATCGTGGCGACGCCGGCGATCGCCTGTGCCGGGGCCGGGCCGCTGCGGCCCGCCGCCGCGAAGGCCAGTGGCACCACCACGGCGATGCCGAGGCCCAGGAGTCCGAATCCGGCGAGTGCGGCCGCGGGATGGCGTACGAGCACCACCAGCAGCCCGCCGACGGCGGCCAGGAGACCGCCCCAGCGGACCGTGCGCACCGCGCCGAAGCGGTCCACCACCCGGTCCCCGGCCAGCCGTGCCACCGCCATGGTCAGTGCGAACGCGGTGGTGGAGGCGGCGGCCAGGCCGGCGTCGGTGTGCAGTACGTCCCGCAGGTAGACCGCCGACCAGTCCAGGCTCGCGCCTTCGGCGAAGACCGCGCAGAATCCGACGGCTCCGATGAGCAGGGCGGACCTGGGCGGCAGCGCGAAGTGGGGCGGTGGCTCCTCGTCCGGGGCGCTGCGCAGGTCCAGTACCCCCTGTACGGCGACCAGTCCGGCTGCCGTCAGGACCAGGGCGGCGGCCAGGTGGTGGATCCGGGCGTCCGTGCCGGTGTGGGCGGCGAGCGTCCCGGCCGCCGAGCCGAGCAGTGCGCCCACGCTCCACATGCCGTGCAGCGAGGACATGATGGAGCGGCCCAGCCGGTTCTCGGTCTCCACGCCCAGCGCGTTCATGGCCACGTCCGACATGCCGGCGGTGGCGCCGTAGACCAGCAGGGCCGCGCAGAGCGCGAGGAGGCCGGGGGCCTGGCTCGGCAGGGCCAGGGAGAGGG
This sequence comes from Streptomyces sp. NPDC043853, assembly GCF_056436025.1. Lineage (NCBI taxonomy): Bacteria > Bacillati > Actinomycetota > Actinomycetes > Kitasatosporales > Streptomycetaceae > Streptomyces > Streptomyces sp. NPDC043853. The sequence continues at coordinate 74,037 of NZ_JBWKDJ010000020.1, read as the reverse complement.
TCCACAGGGAGAGCAGCACGCGGAGCGCCGTGCGGGCGCCGAGCCGGTGGTTGATCCGTCCGGCGAGCGGCATGGCGAGCGCGGCGCCGATCGCGGGGAAGGCGAGGGCCAGGCCCAGGGCACCGGCGCCGAGGCCGGTGTGCTCCTGGATCCACGGGATGCGGGTGGCGAGGCTGCCGGTGACGGCGCCGTGCACGCAGAAGACTGCGGCCACGGAGGTGCGGGCGCGGCGCAGCCGCCGCGGCGTGAGGTCGGTTTCCCCGGTCGGTGGCGTCATGCGCGGTAAACTATCAGGAAGCCTGCCTGATAAAAATGTTTTTCCGGCTCCTTAGGATGAGCGAGTGACTGCTGCCCGCCCCCTTGCCACGCCCGCGTCGCCGAGCACCGCCCGCGCGATCAACGACCGGCTGGCCCTGCATCTCCTGCAGAACGACGGCCCCCTGACGGCCGGCCAGCTCAAGACCAGGACCGGCCTGTCCCGCCCCTCCGTCGCCGACCTCGTCGAACGGCTCACCGGCGCCGGACTGATCGAGGTGGTGGGGGAGTCCGGAGAACAGCGCCGGGGGCCCAACGCCAAGCTCTACGGGATCGTCGCCCGCCGTGCCCACCTCGCGGCCCTGGACGTGCGGACGGACAGTGCCACCGCCGTGGTCACCGACCTGCTCGGCACTCAGCTGGCCGAGGCCGCGCTTCCGGTGGCCGCACCCGCGGACGCCGTCGCGGCCCTGCGACGGGCCACCCGGGCCGCCGGAGCCGACGTCCTGCACACCGTGATGATCGGCGCGCCCGGCCTGGTCACCCCCGACACCGGCGAACTCCGCGACAGCAGCGGCCTGCCCGCCTGGCACCGCGACCTGGTCGCCCTGCTCCAGCGCGAGCTGCCCGCCCGGGTCCTGGTCGAGAACGAGACCAACCTGGCGGCCCTGGCCGAGCAGCGGCTGGGCGCCGCCGGTGATCTCGATTCCTTCGTGCTGCTGTGGCTGGGCGCCGGGGTGGGCGCGGCCGTGGTGCTGGACGGGAGGCTGCGCCGGGGTGCCTCGGGGGGCGCCGGCGAGATCGGCTTCCTGCCGGTGCCGGGCACGGGCGGGCTGCCCTCGGCCACGGACTGCGGGGGCGGGTTCCACGCCCTGGCCGGGGCGGAGGCGGTGGCCGCCCTGGCCGCCGACCACGGCTTCGACGGGGGAGCGGCCGCGGCGGTGACGGCCGCCGTCGCCGGAACCGGTCCGGCGTGGCCCGGCGGCGGGGCCTTCCTCGACGCCCTCGCCGAACGGCTCGCGCTCGGCGCGGCCGCCGTCGCCGCCGTGCTCGACCCCGGCTGCGTCATCCTGGGCGGCGAGCTCGGCCTGGCCGGCGGCCCCGTCCTGGCCGACCGGGTCGCCGGGCGCCTCGCCTCCCTGACCCCCGTCCCCACCGCGGTCCGCGCCACCGCCCTCGGTGGCACCGCCGTCCTCTCCGGCGCCCGCCTCGCGGCCCGGGAGGCGGCCCAGGACGTCCTGTTCGGACCGCCCGGCCCGGACCCGGTCCGGGGGATCCGCCCGGGGGCGTGACGGGCCGGGGTGGTGGAATCCCGCCGCGCCCCGCTCGGCACCGAGACCCGCTCCCCCGACGCACGGACCCGGCGGGTCCTCGCCCGGTACCCCGTCCCCGTCCGGCGGGCAGGACCGGTCAGGCCGCGTGGAGGTCCTGGCGCTCCAGGAAGTCCGTGAAGCGGGCCTTGCCGACCGCGTGGGACGGGGTCAGGTGGCCGCCCCGGCGGAACGCCGCGAAGGTCTTCCCCGGCAGCCGCACCCCCAGGACCGGCCGGCGTTGCCCTGCGGCCCGCAGGTAGAGGCGGGCCAGGTCGGTCATGACGTGCGTCTCCGGCCCGCCCATGTCGGCCACCCGCCCGGCCGGCGGAGCGACCGCCAGCTCCGCCAGCCGGGCGGCGACCTCCTCCACCTCGACGGGCTGGTCCGAGACCCCGGCCGGGACCAGCAGCACCGGCAGCTTCGCCATCGCCCGGAAATAGGCCAGGACCAGGTCGTGGAACTGGGTGGTGCGCAGCACGGTCCACCCCAGCCCCGAGTCCTGGACCATGCCTTCGACCTTGTGCTTGGCCTTGTAGTACGGCAGCGGCACCCGGTCCACGCCCACGATCGAGATGTACACCAGGTGCCGGACCCCGGCCGTGCGGGCCGCCGCGATCAGGCGGGCCGAGGCCTCGTCGTCCCCGCCCCTGGGGTTGCTCGCGCAGTGCACCACCACCTCCGCCCCGGCCAGCGCCGCGTCCAGGCCGGTGCCCTGGAGCAGGTCCACCGGGTACTCCGCCGAGCTCCGGCTCAGCACCCGGACCTCGTGGCCCGCCTCCCGCAGTCGCCGTACGAGCGGCTTGCCGAGGGTGCCGGTGCCTCCGGTGACGACGATGGTGGTCATGATCTGCCCTGCCTTCTGCGTGTCCTCGCGGTCGTCAGCCAGGACCGGGCAGCCCGCCGGAATGTGACAGCTGTGACCGGAAGAACTTCAGCTTCTCCGGGTTCACGACCGTCCGCAGCCCGGAGACCAGGCCGTTCTCGAATTCGAGCTGGACGACGGCCTGGTTCCCGAAGACCAGCGCCGGCGCGCCGTTGACCTCGAGGACGGTGACCTCGACGCCCGCGACGTACTTCCCGAGCGCCCCGGTGACGAAGCGCGCGACCCGGTCCGGGCCCAGGACCGGCCGTCGCGCAGCGTTCACCACGCCGCCGCCGTCCGACACGTACACCACGTCGGCGGCGAGCAGCCGCTCCAGCCCCGCCAGGTCGCCCTGCCGCGCGGCCGCCATGAACCGGGCCACCAGGCCCTCCCACTCCTCCCGGCCGGGCCGGAAACGCGGGCCGGGCGCGGCCAGCCGCCCGGCGGCCCGCCGGTACAGCTGCCGGCAATTGGCCTCCGAGAGCTCCAGCAGCTCCGCGATCTCCCGGTGGCCGTACCCGAACGCCTCCCGCAGCACGTAGACCGCCCGCTCCGTCGGGCTGAGCCGTTCCAGCAGCACCAGCAGGGCGAACGACACCCCGTCCCGCTGCTCGGCCGACTCCAGTGGCCCCAGCGCACCGTCCCCGGTGTACACGGGCTCGGGGAGCCAGGGGCCGGGGTACTCCTCGCGACGGACCCGCGCCGAGTCGAGCTCGTTCAGGCAGAGCCGGGTCACCGTCTTGGCCAGCCAGGCGCCCGGGTTCGCCACGTCGGAGCGGTCGTCCGCGCTCCAGCGCAGCCAGGCGTCCTGCACCATGTCCTCGGCCTCGGTGGCGGAGCCCAGCATCCGGTAGGCGATGCCGAACATCCGGCCCCGCTGTTCCTCGAACACGGTTGTCGAATCAGGCATGTTCATCACGGTCGGAGCATGACAGAGAGCCCGGCGGCCACCGGCCGCCGGGCTCTCTTTCAGGTCACCTGATCACCGCCAAGCTCAGCAGGCTCCCTGGTCCTTCCAGACGCCCCATTCACCGGTGGTGCCGGGCTCCTCGTTCTGCGTCCACCACTGCGCCTTCCAGTTGTGGCCCTTGTGCGAGACCACGGTGCCGCCCGTGTAGGTCTGGCCCGCCACGTACGCCGGGTTGGTGCAGGTGCCGCCCGGCGGGGTGGTCGGCGGGGTGGTCGGGGGAGTGGTCGGCGGAGTGGTCGGCGGAGTGGTCGGCGGCGTGGTGCCGCCGGCGCCCGGCTCCACCACGGTGGTGCCGCGGTTCAGGTCGCCGGCCAGGGCGTACGTCGTACCGGAGATGTTCACCGTCCAGTTGGAGGGGGTGGACACCGGCAGGTAGTAGTTGAACGCCAGGTCGACCGAGGCGCCCGGGGCCAGCGACTGCCAGGCCGGCAGCTTCAGCGAGACCCGGTGGAAGTCGCCCTTCAGCCCGCCGACGTTGTTCCCGGTGTGACCGCTGCTGATCACCTTCGTACCGAAGCCGGACTGGTCGGAGGCGTTGTTCGGGGCCGAGGTCGAGTAGTCGAACTGGAACTCGGTGCCGCCGGGCAGCGCGGTCCTCGTGTTGTTGGTGATCTTGATCTTCGGGGTGATCGGGTAGTTCGAGTCGCCGAGCTTGAACTCGGTGAACTCCGTCTTGATGTCCACGGCCTGGGTCGGCAGCGCGGTCGCGCCGGCCTTCTTCGCCCCGTACGGGGAGGCGGCCTTGAACCTGTCGTACATCAGCGAGGTGAGGGTGGAGCCCATCTCGTACTGGCCCTTGGCGGCGTTCCACGCGTAGTCGCCGGCCATCTCCCACACCATGGTGCCGCCGATGCCGCGGTCGACCACGTAGTCGGCCTTGGCGGCCACGGACTGCTCGTCCTCGGTGGACAGGAAGACCTTCTTCTGCGCGTTCCACAGCCACGGCGCGACCAGGGTCGGGTCGTACTTGCGGGCGTAGGTGCCGGTCAGCGTGGTGTTCGCGGGGAAGCCGTACTGGGTGACGTAGTCGCCGACGATCCCCTTCTCCAGGTTCTTGGCGTGCCACATCGGGTTCGAGCCCGCCGGGGACTCGTTGCCGTTGTCGTCCTTGTCGTGCCACAGGTTGTCGATGCCGACCGCACCGTCACCGCACTTGGTCAGGCCGGAACCGGCCGGACAGCTGGTGGCCGCCGCCTTGCCCCACAGGCCGTCGGTGCCGCCCTGCACGTTCTTGTGGCCGCGGGTGTAGTACGGCAGGCCGATGTTGATCCGGCCGGCCGGCATGGAACCGCGGAAGTAGTGGTACGCCCAGTCGGTGTTGAGGTAGCCGAGGCCGCCGTACTGCTGGGAGCCGTAGACCCCGGCGGCGGCGAGCTCGCCGTCCTTGCCGTCGTCGAAGAGGGAGGCGTTCGGGCCGACGTATTCGTTCCAGGCGCCGTGCAGGTCGTAGGACATGATGTTGACGTAGTCCAGGTACTGCTGCATCTGGAACGTCTCCATGCCGCGCAGCAGGTAGCCGGAGGAGGGGGCGGCGACGGTCAGCATGTAGTGCTTGCCGTCGGCGGCGCCGGCCGTGTCCAGCTTCTGGCGCAGGCTCTTCATCAGGGCGTCGTAACCCTTGACCAGGCCGGCGCGGCGGGCGTTGGCGATCTGCCAGTCCAGCGGGTTGCCCGCGTCCTTCATGCTGGTCGGGTACTCGTAGTCGATGTCGACGCCGTTGAACCCGTACTTCTTGATGAAGGCGACGGCGGAGTCGGCGAAGGTGTCGATGCCGGCCTGGTTGACCGAGCCGTCGGCGTTGGTGGCCATGGAGTAGAAGCCGCCGGAATTGACGCGCTTGCCGTCCGCGCCGAAGTAGCCGCCGGTCTCGGCCCAGCCGCCCACGGAGATGAGGGTCTTCACATCGGGGTGCTGCTTCTTGTACTTGGTCAGCAGGTTGAAGTGGCCCTTGTAGGGGAGCGCGGGATCCATCTCGGCGCCGGCCACGCCCGGCCAGGTCATGCCGGTGGCCTCGTTCGTGGCGCTGTCCGCACCCACCGAGATCTTGTTGTCGCCGCCGACGTGCGCGAACGCGTAGTTGATGTGGGTGACCTTGTCCCAGGGGATGTTGTTGACCAGGTAGGAGGGCTGGCCGTTCTTCCCGGTGCGCCAGCCGGTGAAGTAGCCGATGACGCGCCGCTGGTGGTCGGCACCCATCTTCTCGCGGCCCTCGGTGTCGTAGACCGAGCAGTACGGGACGTCGACGCCGGGCGTCTTGTACAGCCCGTCCGGGCGACAGGACTCGTGCTCGGCGGCGTGGGAGACGCCGGCCGAGAGACCGCCGACCAGCAGTCCGGCGACGGCGGCGCCGGAGGCGAGCAGCAATGCTCTCGTACGTGTGGGGGACAGCATCGTGCCTCCTGGGGAGGGGAGGTGTGGGGGTACGGGAGGTGGCAGGACACGGCGTGCGTGCTTGCGGATAGGGCGAATGGCGCGTGATGTGCGCGCATCTGACGGGCCGTCTCCCTGGGAATGTGAACCAGACATTAAGAGGACTAGACCACCTCGTCAATAGGTCTGGACCAAAGTCCGGTCGCCCCTCCAGCGAAGCGGCTCCGCCGGGGTGCGGGCGGCCTCGGCTGAGGCGTGGTCGGCCTCCGCCGGAGGCGTGGGCCGGCGTTCCGCAGGGCTCGGCCCTCCCGTACTGGCGGGGCTGACAGTCCCGCCGGAGGTGTGGGCAGGCACCTCCGCTGAGGTGTGGGCAGGCGTTCCGCAGGGCGATGGGGGTCCCCCCTGCTCGAGCGAAGTCGAGAGCTTGGGGGAGGGTGGGCACACCGGAACGCCGCCCAGCGGGCTCGCTCCCGCCCCACCGAAGCCGTGGCGTGCTCCGGCCGCAGCGCCGCCCGGCCAGGGCGGTGGCTTCGCCGGGCCCGGCACCGCCCCGAGCGCAGCTCCGCCCGGACGGGGCCCGAACCCCAGCCGGACCGGGGCCGGGGGTGGCTGCGCGAGCCCTCGCGGGACCGGGGTGCCGTGTGCCCACCCGTGCCGCCCTGCGGCACGACTGCCCACACGGCGGCGGGTTCGGCGCGGCGGCACGCCAGTGCACGCGGCGGGCGGAATCCGGCAGTCGGCCCCGTGGCCGCGGCGAGGGCCGACGGCCCTGCGGCGGCATCCGGCGCGGCGGCGGGGTCGGTGGTGCCCGGGCCGGCGAGGCGCGCTGCGGCCGGGGCCGGCCGGGTCGGCCGGGCGGGGGCCGGGCGGAGTTGTGAGCCAGGCCACACGGCTTCACTCGCATGGCCGTCGATCAGCCATGGCACACTGGCGGGAGTACCAGTAGCAGCGCACTCCGGGGTCGGTGTAATTCCGAACCGGCGGTATAGTCCGCGACCCGTCCGCAGCCAGCGGCCGGTTGACCAGGTGAAATTCCTGGACCGACGGTTAAAGTCCGGATGGGAGGCAGTGCGCGGCGGGCCAGTCACCGGTACGCCGCCGTCGGCGGTCCGATCGACGTACCCGACCGTGTTCCACGGGGCGGGACGGGATGAACGGACCGTTTTTCCGGCCCCGGCGTCCCCGTGTGCGCTTGTCCCGTTTGCTCTGTCGTCTTCATCGGCGGCAGCCCCGGAGTCCGTGCCCGACGAGGCAGGAGGACCCGGTGGCGAACCACGCCGACGCGCACCCCGACGCGAACCCCGCACACGAGGCCGACGCCCGTGCCATGCGGCGCGCCGTCGAGCTCGCGGCCCGCGGCCTCGGATCCACCAGCCCCAATCCCGTCGTCGGCTGTGTCCTCACCGACCCCGCCGGCACCGTCGTGGGCGAAGGATGGCACCAGCGGGCCGGCGGTCCGCACGCCGAGGTGCACGCCCTGCGCGCGGCCGGCGAGGCCGCCCGCGGTGGCACGGCCTACGTCACCCTCGAACCCTGCAACCACACCGGCCGCACCGGCCCCTGCGCACGGGCCCTGATCGACGCGGGCGTCACCCGCGTCGTCTACGCCGTCCCCGACCCGAACCCGCAGGCCTCGGGCGGCGCCGCAACCCTCCGCGCGGCCGGCGTCGAGACCAGCGGCGGGCTGCTCCAGGCCGAGGCCGAGGCCGGCAACGCCGCCTGGCTGACCTCCGTACGCCTGGGCCGCCCGTACGTCACCTGGAAGTACGCCGCCACCCTCGACGGGCGCAGCGCCGCCGCCGACGGCTCCAGCCGCTGGATCACCTCGGCCGAGTCCCGCGCCGACGTGCACCGGCTGCGCGCCGAGGCGGACGCCGTCCTGGTCGGCGGCGGCACCCTCCGCGCGGACGACCCGCACCTGGCCGTCCGCGGCATCGAGGGCGCCACCCAGCCCCTGCGGATCGCGCTCGACACCCGCGCCGGCGTGCTCCCGGCTGCCCGCATCCTCGACGACGCCGCGCCCACCCTGCTCGTCGTGGGGGAGGACGCCGACACCCGCCACCTGCCGGGCGGCCTGGACGTGCTCCGGCTGCCCCTGCACGACGGCCGCATCGCCGTGCACGACCTGCTCGGCCGGCTGCACGACCGGGGCGTCCGCTCCCTCCTCCTGGAAGGCGGACCCGCCCTCGCGGGCGCCTTCCTCGAAGGCGCGGCCGTCGACCGGGTCATCGGATACATCGCCCCGGCACTGCTCGGCGCGGGCCCCGCCGCCCTCGCCGACGCCGGGGTCACGAACATCTCCCAGGCCCTGCGCCTGGACATCACGGAGGCCGTCCGCATGGGCCCCGACCTCCGGATCACCGCCGTCCCCACCACCGCCACCAAGGAGCACTGAAGTGTTCACCGGAATCGTCGAAGAACTGGGTGAGGTCACCGAGGTCGAGCAGCTGGAGGACGCCTCCCGCTTCCGCCTGCGCGGACCCGTCGTCACCGAGGGCGCCAAGCACGGCGACTCCATCGCCGTCAACGGCGTCTGCCTGACGGTGGTGGAGACCGCCGACGGCGAGTTCACCGCCGACGTGATGCGCGAGACCCTCGACCGTTCCTCCCTCGGCGCGCTCGCCAAGGGCTCCCGGGTCAACCTGGAGCGCCCCATGGCCCTCGGCGGCCGGCTCGGCGGACACCTGGTCCAGGGCCACGTGGACGGCACCGGCGAGATCATCTCCCGCACCCCCTCCGAGAACTGGGAGATCGTCAAGGTCTCGCTGCCCGCGGCCCTTTCGCGGTACGTCGTGGAGAAGGGCTCCATCACGGTCGACGGCGTCAGCCTCACCGTGGTCGAGGCCGCCGCCGACTACTTCACCGTCAGCCTCATCCCGACCACGCTGGCGCTCACCACCCTGGGCATCAAGCAGGCCGGCGACCCTGTCAACCTCGAAGTCGACGTCCTCGCCAAGTACGTCGAGCGGCTGCTCGGCGACAAGGGTGCCGCCGCCGGTGACCCGGAGGCCGGCAAGTGAGCGCGCTCGACTGGCTGAACTCGGAGGCGTTCACCGCCTTCGACCAGCACATCAAGTGGTCCGACATGATCGGCAACACGATCGGTCTGATCGCCCTCGCGCTGGGCTGGCGCCGCTCCATATGGACCTGGCCCGCCCAGTTCGCGTCTGGCCTGATCCTGTTCGCCGCCTTCGCCGCCGGGCACCTCTCCGGCAGCGCCGGCAAGCAGGTCGTCGTCATGGTCGTCGCCGCCCTCGGCTTCTGGCAGTGGAACCGCGGCCGGCAGCAGGCCCAGGACGGCTCCATCGCCGTCCGGTTCGCCAGCTGGACCGAGCGCGGGGTGCTGCTCGCCGCGGCGGCCGCCGGCACCGTGGCCGTCGCCCTGCTGTTCAAGGCCTACCCGTGGATGTCCTGGGACCCGTGGCCCGACGCCTACATCTTCGTCGGCACCATCGTCGCCATGTACGCCCAGTCCCGCGGCCTGGTCGAGTTCTGGTTCGCCTGGCTCCTGGTCGACCTGGTCGGCGTCCCCCTCAACTTCGCCAACGGCTACGCCTTCTCCGGCTTCGTCTACGTGATCTACGGCGCGCTCGTCCTGTGGGGCATGCGCGACTGGTGGCTGCGTTCCCGTACCCAAACCGCCCCGGCCCTCGAAGGAGCAACGGCATGAGCAACGGCATGACCACCGACGAGTTCTTCGTGCTCGACCCCATCGAGCAGGCCATCCGGGACATCGCGGCCGGCCGCCCGGTCGTCGTCGTGGACGACGAGAACCGGGAGAACGAGGGCGACCTGGTCGTCGCCGCCGAGATGATCACCCCGGAGATCGTCGCGTTCATGATGAGCGAGTGCCGCGGCCTGATCTGCGCCCCCATGGAGGGCCCGGAGCTGGAGCGCCTGGAGCTCCCGCAGATGGTGCAGAACAACACCGAGTCGATGAAGACCGCCTTCACCGTCTCGGTGGACGCCACCGCCGAGCACGGCGTCTCCACCGGCATCTCCGCCGCCGACCGCGCCACCACCCTGCGCCTGCTGGCGAACGGCACCTCCGAGGCCTCCGACTTCGTCCGACCAGGCCACATCTTCCCGCTGCGGGCCAAGCCGGGCGGCGTCCTGGTGCGCAACGGCCACACCGAGGCCGCCGTCGACCTCGCCCGCCTTGCGGGCCTGCGCCCCGTCGGCGCCATCGTGGAGATCGCCGGCGAGGACGGCGTCATGCTGCGCCTGCCCGAGCTGATCCCGTTCGCCCGCAAGCACGGCCTGACGATCATCTCCATCGAGGACCTGGTCGCCTACCGGCGCTCCGCCGAACCCACCGTGCGCCGCGAGGCCGAGGTCAACCTGCCGACCTCCTTCGGCGAGTACACCGCCTTCGGCTACCGCTCCACCGTGGACGGCGTCGAGCACGTCGCCCTGGTCCACGGCGAGATCGGTGACGGGGAGGACGTCCTGGTCCGGATGCACTCCGAATGCCTGACCGGCGACATCTTCCACTCCCTGCGCTGCGACTGCGGCCCCCAGCTGCACGCCTCCATGGAGCGGATCCGCGAGGCCGGCCGCGGCGTCGTGGTCTACCTCCGCGGCCACGAGGGCCGGGGCATCGGGCTGGTGTCCAAGCTCCGCGCGTACGAGCTCCAGGAGCGGGGCCGCGACACCCTGGACGCCAACCTCGAACTCGGCCTGCCCGCCGACGCCCGCGACTACGGCGCCGGCGCCCAGATGCTCACCGACCTGGGGGTCCGCAGCGTCCGGCTGATGACCAACAACCCCGACAAGTCCGCCGCCCTGGTCGGCCACGGCATCGTGGTCACCGGCCGCGAGGCCATGCCCACCCCGGCGGGCGAGCACAACCTGCGCTACCTGCGCACCAAGCGGGACCGGATGGGCCACGACCTGCCCTGGCTGGACACGCCCGTGACCACCTCCGCCTGCGGCAACCAGTGACCCCCGGCACCGCCGGCACCAGCAGTAACCCCGGCACGACCAGCACGACCAGCACGAACAGCACGACCAGCACCACCCGTACACCCACCCAGAGCACCGAGTACCCAGTACCAGGCACGAAGCACCGAGGAGAGCTGTGAGCGGCAAGGGCGCACCCGAACTGAGCGTGAAGAACTGCGGCGACCTCCGGGTCGCGGTCATCGCGGCGCAGTGGCACGAGAAGGTCATGGACGGCCTCGTGGACGGCGCCCTGCGCGCCCTGCACGAGCTCGGCATCGACGAACCCACCCTGCTGAGGGTCCCCGGCAGCTTCGAGCTCCCGGTGGTGGCGAAGGTGCTGGCCGGCCGCGGTTACGACGCGATCGTGGCCCTCGGCGTGGTCATCCGCGGCGGCACCCCCCACTTCGAGTACGTGTGCCAGGGCGTCACCCAGGGCCTGGTGCAGGTGTCGGTCGAGACCGGGGTCCCCGTCGGCTTCGGCGTGCTGACCTGTGACAACGACGAGCAGGCGCTCGACCGCGCCGGGCTCGAGGGTTCGAACGAGGACAAGGGCCACGAAGCGGTCACCGCGGCCGTCTCCACCGCGATGACCCTGCGGACGGTCAGCGAGCCCTGGCGCTAGGGTCCACGGAGCGGGCCCGGGCGCCAGTCCACGGAGTGAACCCTGGCGCCGGGGCCCCCGGGTGAACCCGTACCCTAAGGGCATCATGGCGAACGAACCCCTCAAGACATTCGAAGAGCTCTTCGTCGAGCTCCGGGCCAAGGCCGACGGCGACCCCGCCACCTCCCGCACCGCAGAGCTGGTGGGGAAGGGCGTCCATGCCATCGGCAAGAAGGTCGTCGAGGAGGCCGCCGAGGTCTGGATGGCCGCCGAGTACGAGGGCAAGGAAGCCGCCGCCGAGGAGATCTCCCAGCTGCTGTACCACGTCCAGGTGATGATGGTCGCCCGAGAGATCTCCCTCGAAGACGTCTACAAGTACCTCTGAGCCGAACGGCCCACCCCTCACCCCCCCGCTCCGCACAGCACCAACACTTACGCGAACAAAGGAACCGTCCTCATGCTGCGCATCGCCGTCCCCAACAAGGGTTCACTCTCCGGACCTGCGTCGGAGATGCTCCATGAGGCCGGCTACCGGCAGCGCAAGGAGTCCAAGGAACTCGTCACCGTCGACCCCGAGAACGAGGTCGAGTTCTTCTACCTGCGCCCCAAGGACATCGCGATCTACGTGGCGTCCGGCAAGCTCGACATCGGCATCACCGGCCGCGACCTGCTGCTGGACTCCGGAGCCAACGCGGAGGAGATCCTCCCGCTGAACTTCGGCCGTTCCACCTTCCGCTACGCCACCCGGCCGGGCACGGCCAAGGGCCCGCAGGACTTCCACGGCATGACGATCGCGACCTCGTACGAGGGAATCGTCGCCAAGCACCTCGCGGACCAGGGCATCGACGCCTCCGTCGTCCACCTGGACGGCGCCGTCGAGACCGCCATCCAGCTCGGCGTCGCCGAGATCATCGCGGACGTGGTCGAGACCGGCACCAGCCTGCGCAACGCCGGCCTGCAGGTCATCGGCGAGCCGATCCTCAAGTCCGAGGCCGTCGTGATCCGGCGCAACGGCGCCGAGACCGACCACCCGCAGGTCCAGCAGTTCCTGCGGCGCCTGCAGGGCGTCCTGGTCGCCCGCAGCTACGTGATGATGGACTACGACTGCCGCGCCGAGCACCTGGAGCGGGCCGTCGCCCTCACCCCGGGCCTGGAGTCCCCGACGGTCTCCCCGCTGCACAACGAGGGCTGGGTCGCCGTCCGAGCGATGGTCCCCGCCAAGGACGCCCAGCGGATCATGGACGACCTGTACGAGCTCGGCGCCCGGGCGATCCTGACCACCTCGATCCACGCCTGCCGCCTCTGATGGCCGCGAACACCCCCGCGAGCGGCTCCGCGCCCATCCCCGCGGACGCCCTGCCGGCCCTGCCGGTCACCTTCCGGCCCACCCGCACCCGGATCGTCCTGCTCACCACAGGCGCGGCGATGTTCGCCACCATCACGGCGGTCGCGCTGCTCCTGGAACGGCTGTCCGCCGGGGAGCGGATCAGCTTCGTCTTCACGGCGGCGCTGCTCACCTCCGTCCTGGTGCTGCTGTCCCGGCCCAAGGTGGTCGCCGACGAGGAGGGCGTGACCGTGGTGAACCTCACCGCCAAGCGCCGCCTCGCCTGGGCCCAGATCCTGCGCGTCAACCTCCGTCCGGGCGACCCTTGGGTGTTCCTCGACCTCAGCGACGGCACCAGCCTGCCCGCCCTCGGCATCCAGCCCGGAGTCGCGAAGCAGCAGGCCATCGCCGACGCCCGGGCCCTGCGGGGCCTCGTCGAGTCCCGCGGCACCGGCACGCACGAGGGCTGACCCCCGGCCGACGCCGTCACCGGATGCGTCGGCCGACGCATCGGGTGACGTACGGGGTGACGCCACGGCGTCCGGCGGGCGTCCCCATTGCGGGAAGGATCTCAACTACTACTCTGGTGGCGGGGCGCACACCTGTGCCCCGCCACCGGCCCCGGTTCCGACCAGGCCCGTGGGCACCTGCGACTTGAGGAGTGACTCCCTCCAGCAATGGACGGATCGTCCGGTAGTACCCGCGCCGCCCTCTCCCCGGAGGAGGCGGCGGCATCATGACCATCCCGCTACTCCTGCTCGGGGCGGCCTTCGTTCTCATCCTCGCCAACGGTTTCTTCGTGGCCGCCGAATTCGGCCTGGTCACCGTCGAGAAGCCGGAGGCCGAACGCGCCGCCGCCGAGGGCGACCGGCGCGCCCGCACCGTCGTCGAGGCGCTCCGCGAGCTGTCCTTCCAGCTCTCCGGCACCCAGCTCGGCATCACGATCACCTCCCTGGTGGTCGGCATGCTGGCCCAGCCGGCCCTCGCGGCGCTGCTCTCCGGCCCGCTCACCGCCACCGGCCTGCCCCGCGGTGCCGTACCCGGCATCGCCGTGGTCATAGGCATGCTGCTGGCCTCCGCCGTGCAGATGGTGGTCGGCGAGCTCGTCCCGAAGAACTGGGCGGTCTCCCGGCCGCTCCAGGTCGCCCGCTTCGTGGCCGGCCCGCAGCAGTTGTTCTCCCGCCTCTTCCGTCCGGTCATCGCCGGCCTGAACGCCGTCGCCAACCGGCTCGTCCGGGCGCTCGGCGTCGAACCCGCCGAGGAGCTGGCCTCCGCCCGCACCCCCGGCGAACTCGTCTCCCTGGTCCGCCACTCGGCCCAGGCCGGAGCGCTCGAACAGGACACCGCGGACCTGTTCGTCCGCACCCTCTCGCTCGGCGAGCTCACCGCGCAGCACGTGATGACCCCCCGGGTGAAGGTCAGCGCCCTCCAGTCCACGGCCACCGCCGCCGACGTGCTCAACCTGACCCGGGCCACCGGACTGTCCCGTTTCCCGGTGTACCGGGACCGGATCGACGAGATCACCGGCGTGGTCCACCTCAAGGACGCCCTCGCCGTTCGCGAGCCGGAACGCGCCCGGACGGGCGTGGCCCTGATCTCCGTGCCGCCGCTGCTGGTCCCGGGCACCCTGCCCGTGCAGCCGCTGCTGGAACTGCTCCGCAGCGAGCAGCCGATGGCGGTGGTCGTCGACGAGTACGGCGGCACCGCCGGGGTGGTCACCCTGGAGGACATCGTCGAGGAACTCGTCGGCGAGGTCCGCGACGAGCACGACCACGCCGACGCCCGGCCCGAGCTGGCACCCGTACCCGCCGAGGACGGCCGCCCCTCCTGGGAGGCCGACGGCAGCTGCCGCGTGCACACCCTGCGCCGGATAGGCCTGGAGGTGCCGGAAGGCCCGTACGAGACCGTGGCCGGTCTGGTCGCGGACCTGCTGGGCCGCATCCCGGCCCCGGGCGACCGGGCCGAACTGCCCGGCTGGAAGCTCTCGGTCCGCCAGGTCGGACGCAACCGGGCCGAACGGGTCCGGCTGGTCCGGGCCCTGCCGGCCACCCTTCCCGGCCCCGTGCCCGGGCTGGTCCCCGGTCCGCTCACCGCACCGGCCGCCCTCGGCGTCACCGCCCTCGCCGAGCCCGACTGCCGGACGGCCGCGCTCGTGCCCGGCGGCCACACCGCCGGCCACACCGCCGGCCACACCGCCGGCCACACCGCCGGCCACACCGCCGGCCGCGCCGCGGAGGCCGAGGCGGTCGTCCGGTGAACGCGCTCCAACTCCTCTTCGCCCTGCTCCTGGTGCTCGCCAACGGCTTCTTCGTCGGCGCCGAGTTCGCCCTGGTCTCGGTCCGCCGCAGCCAGATCGAGCCGCTCGCCGCCTCCTCCAAGCGGGCCCGCCAGGTGCTGCACGGCCTGGAGAACCTGCCCCGCATGATGGCGGCCGCCCAGTTCGGCATCACCATCTGCTCCCTCACCCTGGGCGCGGTCGCCGAACCCACGGTGGCCCGCCTGCTGGAGCCCGTCTTCCACGCCCTGCACGTCCCGCACGGCCTGATCCACCCCCTCGGCTACGCCGTCGCGCTCGCCGCGGTGGTCTTCCTCCACCTGGTCATCGGCGAAATGGTCCCCAAGAACCTCGCCATGGCCGCGCCCGAGCGGACCGCCCTCTGGTTCAGCCCCGGCCTGGTCGCCTTCGCCCGCGTCTGCGGGCCGGTCACCACCGCCCTCGGCGCCTGCGCGCACTTCGTGCTCCGCCTGTTCAAGGTGGAGCCCAAGGACGAGGTCGAGGCCGTCTACGACAGCTCCCAGCTGGGCCGGCTGGTGGAGGACTCCCGCCAGGCCGGACTGCTCGAACCGGTCGAGCAGCAGCGCCTGGAGGACGCCCTGGAACTGGGCAGCCGCCCGGTCACCGACGTCCTGCTGGCCCGCGACCGGCTGGTCACCGTCAAACCGTCGGCCACGCCCCGGCAGATCGAGCAGCTCACCGTCCGCACCGGGTACTCGCGCTTCCCGGTCCGCTCCCACACCGGCGCCTTCATGGGCTACGTCCACGTCAAGGACATCCTGGACCTGGAGGAACGGGAACGGGCCGTACCCCAGCGGGTCTGGCGGCGCATGCCCACCCTGTCGGCGACCCTGCCGCTGGACGACGTCCTGACGGTGATGCGCCGCTCCGCCACCCACCTCGCCCAGGTCGCCGACCAGACCGGCCGGATCCTCGGCCTGGTCGCCCTGGAGGACGTCCTGGAAACCCTGGTCGGCGAAGTCCGCGACCCGGCCCACCGGATGTCCGGAGCACACCCGACCGTCTCCTGACCCGGCCTGGCCCGGCCGGCCCCCGACCGGGCCAGGCCGGGTCGGGCCGGGTCGGGCCGGGTCGGGCCGGGTCAGGCCGGCTCCTCGTTCCCGCGCCCGGCCGGGACGACCAGACCCGTCTCGTACGCGGCGATCACCGCCTGGGCCCGGTCGCGGAGGCGGAGCTTGGCCAGGATCCGGGCCACGTGCGTCTTCACCGTGGCCTCACTGAGGTGGAGGCGGCCGGCCAGCTCCGCATGCCCGCCATGGGCCGCGCGGTCGGCACCACGATCCCACCCGCGGACATCGACGTGTACGATCCCTCGCTGCTCGCCCTGCTGGCGCCGGCCGGGATGGTGATCGCGCTGGCGGGCGCGCTGTTCTCCCGCCGGCTGGGCGACCCGCACGCCAACGGCCGCCGCCCTGCGCACGGAATGAGAGCCGGCTACAGCGGCGGAGGGTCCGGCCGGTCGCGGTCCGCCGGGCCCCGCCCGGACAGCACCTCCCCGTACGCCTGCATCAGGTCCGGCAGGCGCAGCGTCGCCAGGTCCTCCCGCGACGGCGTCCCCGCGTACCCCGCCAGCCGCAGGTCCCGGTACGCACAGCTCTTCTCGTACAGCGTGCGCAGGAACCGGCCGTTGCCCAGCTCGTCGATCCAGCCCTGCTCCACCACGTGCGCGCTGATGCTCCGGAGCTCCTCCAGCGCCTCCTCGTCCCAGCCGTCCCCGTTGGCGCTGGCCAGCACCCCGCCGATCGCCGTGAGCTCCGCCGGCCGGTAGCTGGGGAAGTCCACCCGGGTGGTGAATCGGGAGGACAGACCCGGGTTCGCCGCCAGCAGCCGGTCCATCCCCGCCGGGTACCCCGCCAGGATCACCACCAGGTGGTCCCGGTTGTCCTCGGCCCGCTTCAGCAGCACCTGCAGGGCCTCGTCCCCGTACGCGTCGCCCTTGCTGTAGCCCGAGTTCGACAGGCTGTACGCCTCGTCGACGAACAGCACCCCGCCGATCGCCGAGTCGATCAGCTCGTTCGCCTTCACCGCGGTCTGCCCCAGGAACTCGCCCACGAGGTCCGCCCGCTGTGCCTCCACCAGATGGTCCCCGCCCAGCAGCCCCAGCGCGTAGAACACCCGGCCCAGGATCCGCGCCACCGTGGTCTTGCCCGTGCCCGAGGGCCCGGAGAACACGAAGTGCCGTTTCGGGGGCTGTACGGGTAATCCCTGGCCGGCCCGCAGCCGGGCCATGTGCAGCTGCGCCGACAGCGCCTTGACCTGCCGTTTCACCGGCTCCAGGCCGACCATCCGCTCCAGCTCGGCCAGCGCCTGCGCGAGCAGCTCCGGATCCGGCGGACCGGCCGGCAGCCCGGCGGGCACCGGCTGCGCCGGCACCGGAGCCTTCCGCCGTACGCCGTCCCCGCGGCCCGCACCCGGCGGCGCCACCCCCGCACCGGCAGCGGTCCCCGGGCCCGCGCCCGGATAGCGGGGTTCGAGCGGCTCCCCGCCGAGCAGGGCGTCCGGATCCGCCGACGGGCCGTCCACCGCGGCCCCGCCGCCCAGCGCCACCGCCGCGAAGTCACCCCCGACCGGCGACAGGTCGTACCCCTCCAGCCCGTCGGACTCCGCGATCGCCGTCAGCCGGGCCGCCGTGTCCATGAACGCCGGATCCACCCGGTGCACGGCCCGGTACAGCGGCAGCGCGGCCGCGCTGCGCCCCGTCCCCTCGTGCGCCCGCGCCAGCCAGTACCGCAGCTCCTTGCGCTGCGGCTGCTCGCTGCGGCACCGCATCAGCGCCGTCGACAGCATCGGCTCCGCCTGCCCGTACATCTCCAGCCGGACCCGGGCCATCCCGCCGAACAGGCCCGCCTCGATGCCCAGCAGTGGATCGTCCACCAGCGGCTCGGTGTGCCGGACCAACTGCTCCCAGTCCTTGACCAGATACGCCCGGCAGGCGTGCAGGAAACGGACCTGCGGATCGGTGTCCACGGGCGGCAGGGCCGCCAACGCCTGGTCCAGCTCCGGCACATGACGGCCGTCCAGCCAGTGCGAGGCGTGCGCCAGCAGCAGGTCGCGCCGGCTCTCCAGGACCGGCTGCACCCACCAGCCCAGCCAGTACCAGGAGTTCAGGGTCCGCCGGTGGCGGGCGCGCTGCTCCCCGAACCGGTCCCGGTGGGTGTACATCCGCAGCAGCGCGTTGGTGGTGTCCACCCGCAGCGCGTGGAGCCCCAGCCAGGCGTCAGCCATGGTGGGATCCAGTCGTACGGCCGCCCGGAACTCGTCCTCGGCCTGCGGATAGGCGCCCATCGTGCAGGCGTCCACCCCTCGCAGCCAGGCGAGTTCGGCCGGGGCGGGCGCGCGGCCGCTGCCCTGCGTGCCGAAGTCCATCACGTCCCCCACAAGCCTGCCCCCGTGGCACGCGGGAACGACCGCCTCGTACAAGCGAGTTGTTCCGGCGTGGATGAATTCAGGCTGGCATCGTACCCGCGGCCGTCGGCCTTACGCAGTGCGCTGCGCGCACTGATCGAGTGCGTCCCACGGGGAGCACCGTGACGCAGGGTGAAGGAGGGGGAGGGGGTGCGGGCAGAACGAAGCCCCCGATCACGGGGGAACAACCGGGGGCTTCGTGTCCGCGGCGGTCGTGTGAGACCGCGCATTGAGAACGTAAGGCCGCCGCGGTCCCCAGGTCAAGCGGGTGTCGGCAGGCCGGCGGAAGCGGATTCCGGGGGCGGCTCAGGCGCGGGGGAGCTCGTCACCGTCGGTGACGGAACGCCGGGTTCCCGCCGTCCCTCCGTCCCCGGAAGTCCACTCGTACCCCGTAGCGCACTGGCGCACCAGGGTGTCCGCGTAGGGGCGCGAAGGATCATCCGAGAAGTGCGCGAGCTCCGCGCGCTCCCATCCGTCCCAGAAGCTCGCGAGTTCGCTCCCGTCCCGCGCGCGGCCCCGCACCCAGGAGTGCTCGCGCGGGGTCTCCATCCACAGCAGGCGGGCCAGGTGCGGCCGCAGCTCCCGCCGGCCGGCGCCCACGCCCTCGATCAGCACCAGCGGAGCGGGCTCCAGCACCCGCGCCGGTCCGAAGCGGCGCTCCACCCAGTCGTACGGTTCCCAGTGTGCGGCCCGTCCGGCGGCGAGCGGTTCCAGCACCTGCCGGCGCAGCCGCCCGGTCCACTCGAAGAGCTCGTCGTGGCTGGCGATGTCGTCCAGGTGCAGCACGGGCACGTCCCCGCCGAGCGCCCCGGCCAGCCGCCCCGCGAAGGTGCTCTTGCCGGACCCGGCGTGCCCGTCGATCCCGACCAGCCGCACGGCCCCCGCGGACGGCGCCGTCCCGCGCAGTTCCCGCGCGAACGCCTCGAACCCCAGCTCACTCCACACGCGCCCCACGATACGCACCGCGCTCGACCGAGGTGCGGGCAGGCGTTCCGCAGGGCGATGGGGGTGGAGGTCCCCCGGACGGAGCCCGGGGAGGCGGGCACACCGGGATCGCCACCGCCGGCCCGGTCCCGCCCCACCGAAGCCATGGGGCAGCTCCGCCGCAGCCCGGCGGGGCGCGACACGCACGGCCGGGCCCTGGCCCGGAGGGCCCATGAACTGGGACGCTGGGCCGAGCCGTCGCCCGTCCCACCAGGGGGTACCCATGACCGACCTCACCCCGCGCCGCACCCTGCTCGCCGCCGCCCTGGCCGCGGCCGCCGGCGCGGGCGGCGCCCGTACCGCCGCCGCGGCGGAGGGCGCGGACGGCGCGGAGACACCCGCCGGCGCTCACGCCGAGCCCTCCGACACCGTGGCCGAGCCGGCGGACCCGGTCGCGGCGGACACCGCCGCGGCCGTGACCCCCACCGTCGACAACCGCTTCTGGTACGGCCTCGCCCACTGGACCGCCGGCACCCACGAGGGCACCGCCCCCGACCCCCACCCCGCCCTCACCTTCCACGCACCCGTCGGCCGCACCGAGTACACCGATCCCCACACCGGCCGGAAGAGCACCTGGGAGTACGCCACCTGGACCTCCCCCGTACACCGCTCCACCGTCCCCGCCACCGAGATCATCGCCTCCTGGAACGCCCACACCCCCGCCGGCACCTGGCTCCGCGTCGAGCTGCGCGGCACCTACACCGACGGCACCCGCACCCCCTGGTACGTCATCGCCTGCTGGGCCGCCGGTGACACCGACATCCGCCGCACCTCCGTCGACGGCCAGACCGACGGCCGGTCCACCGTCTGGACCGACACCCTCACCGTCGACGACCCGGAGAAGGCCAAGGGCCTCCGCCTGCGCGACTGGCAGCTCCGCCTCACCCTCCACCGCCGTCCGGGCTCCGCCGCCTCGCCCCGGGTGCTGCTCGCCGGTGCCATGGCCTCCGACGTGCCCGACCGCTTCACCGTGCCCGCCGCCACCCCCGGCCCGGCCCGCGAGCTGGCCGTCCCGCGCTACTCCCAGGAGGTCCACGCCGGCCGGTACCCGCAGTACGACAACGGCGGCGAGGCCTGGTGCAGCCCCACCTCCTCCCAGATGATCATCGAGTACTGGGGCCGGAAGCCCGCCCCCGCCGACCTCGCCTGGGTCGACCGCTCCTACGCCGACCCGCAGGTCTGCCACGCGGCCAGGTCCACGTACGACCACGCCTACAAGGGGTGCGGCAACTGGCCGTTCAACGCCGCCTACGCCGGGACCTACTCAGGGCTGGCCGGTGTGGTCACCCGGCTGACCTGCCTCACCGAGCTGGAGACCCTGATCCGGGCCGGGATCCCGGTGATCACCTCCCAGTCCTTCAAGGAGGGGGAGCTGACCGGCGCCGGCTACGGCACGGCCGGGCACCTGATGACCGTGATCGGGTTCACCGATGCCGGGGACGTGATCGCCAACGACCCCAACTCGGCGGACAACGCCGCCGTCCGCCGCGTCTACCGGCGGCGCGAATGGGAGAACGTCTGGCTGCGGACCAAGCGCCACAACGCTTCCGGCAAGGTCGTCTCCGGCACCGGCGGGATCTGCTACGTCTACGCGCCGACCCGTCTGGACGTCGTCGGGATCGAGGCGCTGAAAGCCGCACGGGTGCTGTGACATCCGGCATGACCTGGGACGCAAGCGGGCATAAGCTGGACATAAAGGGCATTGAACACGTCTCTAGGAGGCGGCCCGCCATGACCACCCATCCCAGAATCGAACACCACCCCGACCTCGCCGAGATGCGCTCCCGGTTCGAGCGGGTGACCACCACCCCCCGTGCGCAGGCCGTGGAAGCGCTGGCCCTGATCACGGGCCTGTACCTGGCGGCCTCGCCCTGGATCGCCGGGTTCAGCGGCTTCGGCCCGCTGGCCGTCAACAACCTGATCACGGGTCTCGCGTTCTGCGTCTGCATGAGCGGCCTCGGCTCCGCCTATGAGCGCACGCACGCGATGGCCTGGACGGCGGTCGCCCTGGGCGCGTGGACCATCATCGCGCCGTGGGCGATCGCGGGCGAAATGGACACGACCCGTACCGTGGTCAGCAACGTGATCGCCGGTGCCGTCGCCCTCTGCCTCGGCCTGGCCATGGTGGGCATGGCGGGACGGGAGCGCGCCGGCTGACCGGCCCGCACCCGGCCCGACCGGGACGGATAGGGCCTGACCAGGCCTGATGCGACCCGGCAGCCGGCCCCATCGGGACACCGGGGCCCCGACGGCAGTGACCAACGTCTCTACCGTCGGGGCCCCTTCCGCTGGCACATTGGAGGGACGTCCGGGGGGAGCGACCGTCCGTCTGCCCGCCGAACCGATGCGAGACCACCCATGACTGCTGACACCGCCGCCCTGTCCCGCGCCCGGAACCTCGTCCGTACCGGTGGCCCCAAGGACGACTCCAAGTGGCTGGAGAACCTCTGCGGCTGGGCCCTGGTGGTCGTCGTGGCCATGTTCGTCACCCAGGTCGGCTGGCTCTAGAACCGTCGCGGCACCAGCGCGGCTGCGCCCGCCCGCGCGCCGCGCCTCGTACGCCGTGCACCGCACTCCGTACCCCCGTGCCGGAAGTGATGCGGAAACGGTGTGGAAACGGTGCCGAACCGGTGCGGAACCGAAGGCCGGGCGGGCCGCCGGACGGGTGCGATACTGCGGGCATCTCCACCGGCAGTTCGAAGCTAGGGCCGAATTTGAACAATAGTCAACAACGGGGAACGACCGCGCGCTCGCAGCATCGCAGAGCCGAACTCATAGCGCTCGGACGCAAGTTGTTCGCCGACACCGCCTACGACGCGGTCTCCATGGACGACATAGCCAAGCAGGCCGGCGTCGCCAAGGGGTTGATGTACTACTACTTCAAGAGCAAGCGCGGCTACTACCTGGCCATCGTCGAGGACTCGCTCGCCGAGCTGGTCGCCCGCGCGGGCGGCGACACCGACCTCCCCGGCGCCGAACGGGTCCGCCGCACCATCGACGGCTACCTGCACTACGCCGAACACCATCAGGCCGCCTACCGGACCG
This sequence comes from Streptomyces sp. NPDC043853, assembly GCF_056436025.1. NCBI lineage: Bacteria > Bacillati > Actinomycetota > Actinomycetes > Kitasatosporales > Streptomycetaceae > Streptomyces > Streptomyces sp. NPDC043853. The sequence continues at coordinate 51,668 of NZ_JBWKDJ010000020.1, read as the reverse complement.
TCGTCACCGGCGGGGTCGGCTCGGACGCCGAGGTGCTGGCCATCCGCGACGCCGTCCGCGAAGAGCTCGTCGCCACCATCGCCGAGGGGGCGTACGGGCGCCGCGAGGTGCCCCCGCTGGCCAGGATCGGCCTGATCGGCTGGCTGTCCGCGGTCGAGGGGGCCACCCTCGACTGGATCGGCCCTCCCGACCGGACCCGACCGGACCACCCGCACGGTCCCGGCCGCCCCGACCGGGCGCTGCTCGCCGCCATGCTCGTACGCCAGCTCCGGGCCGTGCTGACGGTCATCGCAGAGTTCGTCCCCGAATGTCCGGCGCCGCCTCCCGCGCCGGAACCGCTGGCGGACTCGATCCCGTTCACCCTGCCTCCCGCGGAGTAGTCCGCGCGGTGGTCCGGGCCCGGTGCGGCCACCGCCCTCGAGCACGGCTCGACGGGCGGTCCGCTCCGGATCCCCGTGATCTTTCCGCTCGTGACGCGAAGCCCCTGATCGTGCATACTCGACCCGCCGCAGCCGCTGGTCAGCCCCTACCGTGATCCGGGAGGGGCAGCACGGGCTGCCGCGAACACCGAACCCGGCGTCGCGTCCCACACCTGACGCGCCGCCGCCGTGCCCGATCAGGGAGGAGAGTGTCGCCATGACCGACCGCGCCCCGCAGCCGGTGGACCGTCAGCTGCCCACCGAGGAGTCCCGGGACCTCCTTGCACTCGTGCGGGAGATCGCCGCACGCGAGATCCGTCCCTCGGCCGCCGAGCAGGAGGAGGCCGGCCACTTCCCGCGCGAGGTCTTCCGGCTCCTCTCCGACTCGGGACTGCTGGGTCTGCCGTACGCCGGGGAGTTCGGCGGCGGCGAGCAGCCGTACGAGGTCTACCTCCAGGTCCTGGAGGAGCTGGCCGCGGCCCGCCTCACCGTCGGCCTCGGCGTCAGCGTCCACTCGCTCGCCTGCCACGGGCTGGCCGGCTTCGGCACCAAGCAGCAGCAGGCCGCGCACCTGCCCGACATGCTGGGCGGCGGCCTGCTCGGCGCCTACTGCCTCTCCGAGCCCTCCTCCGGATCCGACGCGGCCTCCCTGACCACCAAGGCGGTCCGTGACGGCGAGGACTGGGTGATCACCGGCACCAAGGCGTGGATCACCCACGGCGGCATCGCCGACTTCTACACCGTGATCGCCCGCACCGGCGGCGAGGGGCCGAAGGGCATCACCGCCTTCCTGGTCCCCGGCGACGCGGAGGGCCTCTCGGCGGCCGTCCCCGAGAAGAAGATGGGCATGAAGGGCTCGCCCACCGCCCAGCTGCACTTCGACGGGGTGCGCGTGCCGGACAGCCGGCGGATCGGCGAGGAGGGCCAGGGCTTCACCATCGCGCTGGCCGCCCTGGACGCGGGCCGCCTCGGCATCGCGGCCTGCGCCATCGGCGTCGCCCAGGCGGCCCTGGACGAGGCGCTGGCGTACGCCACGGACCGCAAGCAGTTCGGCCGCCCGATCTCCGACTTCCAGGGCCTTCGCTTCATGCTGGCCGACATGGCCACCCGCATCGAGGCCGGGCGGGCGCTCTACCTGGCCGCGGCCCGGCTCCGGGACGCGGGCAAGCCCTTCTCCCGCCAGGCGGCGATGGCCAAGCTGTTCTGCACCGACGCGGCGATGGCGGTGACCACGGACGCCGTCCAGGTCCTCGGCGGCTACGGCTACACCCAGGACTTCCCCGTCGAGCGGCTGATGCGCGAGGCCAAGGTCCTGCAGATCGTCGAGGGCACCAACCAGATCCAGCGCATGGTCATCGCCCGCCACCTGGCCGGCCCCGAAACGCGCTGACCCGCGCCCGCCCGCCCGCCCGCGCCGCCCGTCGCCGCCGACAGGGCCCGTGGACCGCTCACACCCGCCAGAGCGCCCACGGGTCGTCGGAGCAGCCCCGCTGCAACGCCCGCTCCTTGGCCCGGGAGGCGGCGGGGAGCGCGAGGCACTTCCCGCTGTGGCGGTTCACCAGCTGCCAGGCACCGTGGGCAGGGCGGTAGCGGAAGGTCCAGTACTGATCGGGGTGGAGACCGTTCTCGTCCCCGCACAGGAACTGGGTGACCGGAACGTCCTCGGCGGTGTCCCCGGCATCGACGGACAGGCACATCCCGCTGTGCCGGTTGCGGATCGAGTACAGGGCTCCGTCCCGGCCGGGGCCCTCGGACGTGAGCTGCCAGTCGTGTTCCGCACCGGCCCCGCAGACGGCGTGGACCATGGGCTCGCCGGGCATCGTGCTGCCGTCCGGCGAGCCCAGGCAGAGCCGGCTGGCCGCATTGGTGAACCGCAGCCACCCTCCGGGGATCGCGGGTGTCTCCGGCCCGGTCGGCCGGGTCATGCCGCCGCCGGGCGGGGTGCCGCCCGGGCTGCCGCTGCCGCCCGGCGTCGGCACCGACGCCGGTCCGGTCGGTGACGTGGCGGGCGGGGAGCCCGCGCCCGGCGACGGCCCGGGTACGGCCGGCGGCGGAGCCGGGGACGACAGCCCGCTCGGCGCGCTCGCCGGAGCCGACGGGGCCCCGCTCGCCGAGGGCGGTGAAGACGCACTCGCCGGACCGCCGCCGGTCCCGGCCGACGAGGCGGGAGCCCACGGCCCCCGGGGTACCAGGACGGCTTCCCGAAGACCGGTCCCGGCCTGGGCGGGACCGGGCCGGCTCAGCACCACCACGGAGGTGGCCGCGACCAGGGCGATGCAGAGGGTGGCGACCGCGGCGGTGACGGCCGGCACCATCCTGCCCGTGCCCCCGGCCCCGGATCTCCGGCCGGGCCCCGGGCCGGCCTTCCGACCCGGGGCCGTCACCGGCAGCTCCCCGGCAGCCGCGCCGGAGCTCCCCGAGGCGCCGCCGACGGCCGCGACGGCGGCGACGGCCGCGATGGCCGTGTCACGGGCGGACGCGGGATGGACGGCGGACACCGAGGCGTGGTCCAGCCGCTCCAGGACCACTCCGTCCAGGACCCCCTCCTCCAGGACCCCCTCCTTCAGGACCCCCTCCTCCAGGACCGCCTCCTCCAGGGGCACCCCCTCCAGGACCTCGCCGTCCAGGACCTCACCGTCGTCCGGTGCGTCCGCGGCCGGCCGTGACCGCGTCCGCTCCCACAGGCGGAGCAGCTGCTCGCGCTGGTCCTCCAGCGCGCTGCCCACCCGTACCAGCGCCAGGCACAGCCCGGTGCCGGCCGGGGCGGTCCGAGCCCCGGCCTCCGCCTCCACCGCCGCCTGCTCGTACGCCTCCCGCGCCGCCTCCCGTAGCGCCCAGGCCGCGCCCAGCCGGTCGTACGCGCTGTCCAGCAGCACCGGCTCCACCGCGCCCCGCGGGGGCGACGGCGGGGGAGCGGTCCGCCGGCGCAGCAGCATCGCGATGATGGCGAGCAGGCTCTCCACCAGCTGTCCCGACTCGGCGAGGTCGGCCTCGGCGCGACGCAGCGCCTCGCCCCGCTCCGGCGCGGGCCGGACCCGCGCCTCGGCGGCCAGGGCCCGTTCGTGCAGCCGGTGCGCCCGGCGCAGCATGGCCTCGCGACCACGGGCGTCGCGCACCCGGTCGCGGACCACGGCGTTGAGCCGGCCCAGGGGGACGACCCGCGCGCCGGAGCGGTACTCGCTCCAGATCGTCTTGCCGCCGCCGTAGCGTTCGGCCAGCTCCCGGACGGTCAGGGCATCCGTCAGCCCGTGCAGGAAGCGCGCGAGATCGTTCGCCTCCTCGCTCGCTCCCCGCAAGGCTCCCTGCGGACGGCCAGTCCTCACCTTCGCCCCCCGTTGTCCGTGGACAACCCGCGTTGTCCGCCTGCCTCACTCCGTTGACCTGCGAACTCGTCAGAAGGCCGGTCCGGCCAAGGCGCCGGACCGGCCAGCGTGAGCCAACCGGCGGCACCGCACCCGGCACAAGGAGGTTTCACGCCTCATGGGCATCGGCGTCCGCCACCTCATCGACGGAAGGGCACCATGAACCTCACCAGGACCATCCGTACCTCTGCGGCCGTATCCCTCGCCGCCTTGGCCGTGGTCGCCGGGACGGCGGGCACGGCCAGTGCGAAGACGGGCAGCGAATGGGTTTGGGCGGGCGCGAACTGTGCCGCGATCCAGAAGGTGATCCTCCAGGGCGGCCACGAGTACATGGCCGTCAACCCGAAGGTGACCAACGGCGTGTGCGAGTTCGCTCTGTGGAGCTGGCGGACCGGTAGCTACGTGTACGGGCCGACGACCAGCGGCGCCCAGTCCCCGTACCTGTGGGACGGCCCCGACCAGTCGATGTCGGCCTGCGTCCGCCCGGCCCGGTACACGGACTGGAGCTGCGGCACGGCGAACTGACCCGCGGTCGCTGCGGCGGCTGGACGTCCTTCCGGTCCTCGTTCAGACGTCCTTCCGGTCGTCCGTCCAGTCGTCCTGCCAGTCGTCGAACAGCGGACCGCTGGGCCAGACGGGGGCGGTGGCGACGCGGACCCACTCCGGGTCGCGTTGCCCCGGCACCGTCCGGCCCTCGCCGACCCAGCGGTCGACCAGGTTCCGGTAGATGGGCGGGTCGGCCGCGGGCTGTGCGGCCGGCGCGGGCGGAGCGGCCGACAGGGGCAGCCCGGCCGACCGGGGCAGCGCGGTCACGGGCTGCGCGCCCCGCCCGCCCGCGCCCTTGGCGGAGAAAGGCTGCTGAACCGATTCTTCGTGCGGCGCAGGCGTTCCGCGCCGCCGTCTGCCCGTTGAAGCGTCAAGCACGTTCATGCCGGGGCCAACGCGGGGCGTGCGCCGGGGGTCACGGGGCGCATCTGTTCGGGGCCTCCCCGTCGTACGGGGGTCGGTGGGGAGACGAACGGGGGGCGGTGCGGAGGCGCACCGGGTGCCGGGCGGGCGGGGGAGGGGCGGAGGGTCGGCACGCCCTCCCCCATGGCGCGGGGTGTCGAAGTGTCAGTAAGTGACACGAGTCTGGTCGCGCGCACGGTTTCTGACGTACCGTCATATCGCCGAGCCGCCCCCGCGCCCAGGAGGTTTGCCATGCCCGCGGACCGCCCCATCGCCTTGGACGAATACCCCGTCCACCAGGCCCCGCTCTCGATGAAGCACGTGGTCACCGGCGACCGGAACGCCTACGACCGCTGCATCTTCCACGTCTTCGACCACGCCGGACGCGCCGTCCTCATCCTCGGCCTCGGCGTCTACCCCAACACCGGGGTGATCGACGCCTACGCCACCCTCCGCACCGGCGACGAGCTCCTCGCCGTCCGCACCTCCGACGCCCTCACCGACGACCGGATGAACCTCTCCGTCGGCCCGCTCCGGATCACCGTCGACACCCCGCTCAAGCAGCTCAGCCTGCACTGCGACCCCGACCCCGCCGACCCCGAAGGCCTCTCCTTCGACATCACCTGGACCGCGGAGTTCCCCGCCGTCTGGGAACCCCACCACGTCCAGCGGCGCGGCGACCGCCTGATGCTGGAGGGCCGCAGGTTCGTCCAGGCCGGGAACGTCATCGGCACCATCCGCGCCAAGGGCGAGGAGTTCCGGCTGACCCCGGGGGAGTGGACCGGCACCCGCGACCGCAGCTGGGGCGTGCGTCCCATCCCCGGCGAGGACGGCGGCCGCGCCGCCGAGGAGCACCGCACCGAAGGCTTCCACTGGCTCTGGATCCCCGTCCGCTTCGAGGACCGCTTCCTCATGGTGATCGCCCAGGAGGACGCCGACGGCCACCGCACCCTCAACGAGGCCCTCCAGGTCTTCCCCGAGAGCACCGGCCGCCACGACGTCCAGCTCGGCTGGCCGCACGCCGACATCGCCTACCGCAGCGGCACCCGCCACCCGGAACGCGCCGTCATCCACCTCACCGACCCGGTCTCCCGCAAGCCCCTCGAACTCGGCGTCGAGATCCTGAACTCCTCGCCCCTCGCCGTCGGCGCCGGCTACCCGCCCGCCGCCGACTGGCAGCACGGCAGCTGGCAGGGGCGCGGCTGGACCGACCGCCGCGTCTACGACCTCTCCGACCCCTCGGCCCACCCGATGGCCGCGTACGGAGTGACCGACCACTCCGCCCGCTTCACCCTCGACGGGCAGACCGGCCACGGCATCTTCGAGCACGGCAGCTTCGGCCGCCACGACCCGAGCGGGTTCACCGACTTCGGCTCCGTCGCCCCCTGAGCTGCGCACCGCACCCTCCGCGCGCCCCGCGACCCGTCCCGGAGAACCCACGGGACCCCACAGGACCCACGGGACCCCACGGGGCCCCACAGGACCCCAAGAAGCCCAAGAACCCCAGGAATCCAGAGATAGGGGCAGCATGGCAACGGCACCACGACCCCGCACCTCCACCCGGGACCCCGAAGAACTCGGCCGCCGCCTCACCGCCTGGCTGGACGGCAAGCTCCCCGGCGCCACGGTCACCGGCATCTCCGTCCCCGGCTCCAACGGCATGTCCAGCGAGACCCTGCTCTTCGACATCGAGCACCCCGGCACCCCGGTACGCGCCTGCGCCCTGCGACTGGCCGCGGACCCGGCCGCGTACACCGTCTTCCCCACCTACGACATGCCCCGCCAGCACCGCGTGATGAGCCTGGTCGCCCGGCACACCGACATCCCCGTGCCGCGCGTGCAATGGCTGGAGGAGGACCCCGCCCCGCTCGGCGCGCCCTTCTTCGTGATGGACCGGGCCGAGGGGCGCGTCCCGCCGGACGTCATGCCCTACACCTACGAGGGCAACTGGCTGCACTCCGCCACCGACGCCCAGCGCGCCGAACTCCAGGAGGAGAGCATCTCGCTGCTCGCCCGCCTGCACGACCGGTTCCCGGTGAAGGAAGCCGAGTTCCTCCTCCCCGACGGTCCCGGCAGTCCGCTCCGCCGGCACGTCGACGCCTCGCGCGCCTACTACGCCTGGGTGGTACGGGGCCTCTCCCGGTCACCGCTCCTGGAATCCGCCTTCGAGCGGCTGGAGGAACTCTGGCCCGCCGACGAGGGCGACCCCGTCCTCAACTGGGGCGACGCCCGCATCGGCAACGTCATCTACGAGAACGACGGCTTCCGGCCGGTCGCCGTCCTGGACTGGGAGATGGCCGCCTGCGCCCCGCGCGAGGTCGACCTCGGCTGGACGGTCTACCTCCACCGCTTCTTCCAGGACCTCACCGTCGGCTTCGGCCAGCCCGGCCTGCCCGGCTTCCTGCGCCGCGAGGACCTGGAGCGCAGGTATGCCGAACTGACCGGGCACACCCCGCGCGACATGGAGTTCCACACCCTGTACGCGGCACTGCGGCACGGCATCGTGATGCTGCGCATCGCCTACCGGCAGGCCCACTTCGGCGAGGTCGAGGTCCCCGCGGACCCGGACGGCCTGATCCTGCACCATGGCAGCCTGGCCGCCATGGTGCAGGGCACCTATTGGTAGCGACGCCAGGCCCCCGAAGGGCCGGCGAGGACCTGCCGGGACGTCAACACCCCTGTCCGGCAAGACCCTTCGGGGCCGCGGCGGCAGCAGCGGGGCCGGTGCTGCGGCGGCTCCGCGCCGGTGGGGCGGCGGATGTACGGCGCTTGCGCGGCGGTGGTGGTGCGGCGCTCCGTGGCCGCAGGGCCCGTCAGGCCGCCTGGGCGTGTGCCTGGCGCAGCTGCGGTGCCGCCGGTGCCACCAGCCGGACCGGACGCGAGCCGGGACCGCCCACGTGCGAGAACGGCTGCGTCCGCCAGTCCAGTCCCTGAGGCAGCGTCAGCAACACGACGGGCGCGGGCTCCTGGAGCTCCACGGAGCCGATGGCCGGCAGCGCCTCGGCGACCGTACGCCCCGTACCGGCGCACACGGTCAGCCCGAACGGGTTCCACGGGGTCAGGCAGAGGGCGTGCTGCGGCAGGTGCTCCTCGTCCGCCACGAGTGCGATCGACTGGCCGCAGTCGGGGCACGTCGCGTGGCGGATCTCGAACGGCTCGGCGTCCTCGAGGTAGTCGTCGTCCTCGGCGTCGATCGGTTCGAATGGCTCCGGCTCGCTGCGGTCGGCGCGCTTGGTGTTCAGCATGGTTCGTACTCCCCCTTGGGTGGGCCGGGCGGGCATTCGGCCTCGGCCACGGCAAACACTTCCCGCCATGCCGCACGAGTAACCACGACACCCTGACAGAGGGGTGCATACCCCTGTGGCATTCGTCACATGCCTGCCGCAGGTGCCACGTGCGGTGAGACGGTACTGGGCTTGGACGGGCCATGGGCCTTAGGTTGTGCGGCTATGAGCGCAATGGAGGAGTTGGACCGCCAGATCGTGGATCTGCTCGTGCGGGACGGGCGGATGAGCTACACGGACCTGGGCAAGGCCACGGGCCTGTCCACGTCGGCGGTCCACCAGCGAGTACGCCGCCTGGAACAGCGCGGCGTCATCCGCGGGTACGCGGCAGTCGTCGACCCCGAGGCCGTCGGGCTGCCCCTGACCGCCTTCATCTCGGTCAAACCGTTCGACCCCTCGGCCCCGGACGACATCGCGGAGCGCCTGGCCGGTGTGCCCGAGATCGAGGCCTGCCACAGCGTCGCCGGCGACGAGAACTACATCCTCAAGGTCCGCGTGGCCACCCCACTTGAACTGGAAGACCTGCTGGGCCGCCTGCGCGCGCTCGCCGGCGTCTCGACCCGCACCACCGTCGTCCTGTCCACTCCCTACGAGGCCCGGCCGCCGAAGATCTAGCGGATCCGGCGGGCCGGCGCCCGCCGGCCGACACGCAAGCCGCGCAGCAGGGGCGCGGGAGGGGTGCCCGGACTTTCCTCCGGGAGACGGGACACGGGACACGGGACACGGTCCGCCGCGCCCGGCCGCTCCGGTCGCCCCGGCGCCGGCCGGGTGTCCGGCACGGGGGAGACTGGTCCCCATGACCTCTGGCGCGACCCCGCACAACGACCACCACCCCGCCACCGCCCCGGCCCCGGCCACCCGAACCGTGCTGCTGCGCGGCGGTGACGTCCACAGCCCCGCCGACCCCTTCGCCACCGCGATGGTCGTCGAGCGCGGCCACATCGCCTGGGTCGGCTCCGAAGGCGCCGCCGATGCCTTCGCCCAGGGAGTCGACGAGGTCGTCGACCTCGACGGGGCGCTCGTCACGCCCGCTTTCACCGACGCCCACGTGCACACCACCTCGGCGGGCCTCGCCCTGACCGGGCTGGACCTGACCCGCGCCACCTCGCTCAGCGAGGCGCTGGACCTCGTACGCGCCCACGCCGAGCGGCGGCCCGCGGACCGGGTGCTCCTCGGCCACGGCTGGGACGCCGCCCGCTGGCCCGAACGGCGCGCCCCGCACCGGGAGGAGCTGGACCGGGCCACCGGCGGACGCCCCCTCTACCTCAGCCGCATCGACGTGCACTCCGCGGTGGTCACCACCGCCCTGCTCGACCGGGTGCCCGCCATCCGGGAGACGGCCGGCTTCCACGAGGGCGAGCCGCTGACCCGCGAGGCCCACCACGCCGTCCGCGCCGCCGCCCTCGCCGCGGTCACCCCCGCGCAGCGGGAGGAGGCGCAGCGCACCGCGCTCCGGCACGCCGCCTCCCTGGGCATCGGGTCCGTCCACGAGTGCGGGGGACCGGAGATCTCGTCCCCCGAGGACTTCGCCGGCCTGCTGGCCCTCGCCGCGGCGGAGCCGGGGCCGCGGGTCTTCGGCTACTGGGCCGACCGGGACCTGGAGCTGGCCCGTGAGCTCGGGGCCATCGGCGCCGCCGGGGACCTGTTCGTGGACGGCGCGCTCGGGTCGCACACCGCCTGCCTGCACGCCCCCTACGCCGACGCCGCCCACACCGGCACCGGGTACCTGGACGCGGCGGCCGTCGCGGACCACGTCGCCGCCTGTACCGAGGCCGGCCTGCAGGCCGGGTTCCACGCCATCGGGGACGCCGCGATCGGGGCCGTGGTCGATGGGGTCCGCGCGGCCGCCGAGAAGGTGGGCACGGCCCGGATCCGGGCGGCCCGGCACCGGATCGAGCACGCGGAGATGATGACCCCGCAGGCCATCGCGGCCTTCGCCGACCTGGGCCTCACCGCCTCCGTGCAGCCCGCCTTCGACGCGCACTGGGGCGGCGAGGACGGCATGTACGCCGATCGGCTGGGCGTCGAGCGGGCCCGCACCCTGAACCCCTTCGCCGCCCTGCTCAAGGCCGGAGTACCGCTGGCCTTCGGCTCGGACGCACCGGTCACCGACCTCGACCCCTGGGGCACCGTCCGCGCCGCCGCCTTCCACCGGACACCCGAGCACCGGATCTCCGTCCGGGCCGCCTTCACCGCGCACACCCGGGGCGGCTGGCGGGCCGTCGGCCGGGACGACGCCGGTGTGCTGGTGCCCGGCGCGCCCGCCGACTACGCGGTGTGGCGGACCGCCGAACTGGTGGTCCAGGCGCCCGACGACCGGGTGGCCCGCTGGTCCACCGACCCGCGGTCCGGCACCCCGGGGCTGCCCGACCTGACCCCGGGCGCGGACCTCCCGGTGTGCCTGGCGACGGTGGTCGGCGGCCACGAGGTCTACGTCCGCGACCGGGACTGATCCGCGGCCGGGACCGGTCCTCCGGAGCGACCCGCCCGGCAGGGGTGTCCGGCGGATCAGGGCCCGATCCGCCGGACACCCCTTTAGAGTGGGTACGGCAGCACGCACAAGGTACGTAAGGGGAATCAGTGAGCGACGGCGGGGAGCGGCGGTACGGACCGCTCGGCACGGCTCTGGTGATCATTCCGACCTACAACGAGGCGGAGAACATCGGGCCGATCGTCTCCCGGGTGCGCGCGGCGGTGCCGGACGCGCACGTCCTGGTCGCCGACGACAACAGTCCCGACGGCACCGGCAAGCTCGCCGACGAGCTGGCGGCGGAGGACGAGCAGGTCCACGTGCTGCACCGGAAGGGCAAGGAAGGGCTCGGCGCCGCCTACCTGGCCGGCTTCGCCTGGGGCCTGGAACACGACTACGGCGTGCTGGTGGAGATGGATGCCGACGGCTCCCACCAGCCCGAGGAACTGCCCCGGCTGCTGACCGCCCTCAAGGGCGCGGACCTGGTGCTCGGCTCCCGCTGGGTGCCGGGCGGCCGGGTGGTCAACTGGCCCAAGCACCGCGAGATCCTCTCGCGCGGCGGCTCCACGTACTCCCGGCTGATGCTCGACGTGCCGATCCGCGACGTCACCGGCGGCTACCGGGCCTTCCGGCGCGAGACGCTGGAGGGGCTCGGCCTGGACGAGGTCGCGTCGGCCGGCTACTGCTTCCAGGTCGACCTGGCCCGGCGGGCCGTGCAGAAGGGCTTCCACGTGGTGGAGGTCCCGATCACGTTCGTGGAGCGCGAGTTCGGCGACAGCAAGATGAGCAAGGACATCGTGGTCGAGGCCCTGTGGCGGGTCACGACCTGGGGACTGTCCACGCGCGCGGCGAAGCTCGGCATCCCGGGGACGGGCCCGCGCGGCGGCCGGAGCTGAACCCTCCGGGGGGAGGACCCGTAGGGGGCGGACCGTACTCCGGGCCGACGGCGGGTTTACGGGGCACTTGGCACACTTGGGGTATGACGACCCCGCCCCCCGCCCCGACGGCCCGACGGCGTTCTCCGCGCCGCCCCCGTACCTTCGTGCCGCTGGCCATCGCCGCCTGGCTGGTCCTTGAGATCTGGCTGCTCGGAGTGGTGGCCCGCGAGATCGGCGGACTGGCCGTACTGGCCCTCCTCGCGGCCGGGCTGGTGCTGGGCGCGGTGGTCATCAAGCGGGCCGGACGGCGGGCGTTCAAGAACCTCGGCGCCACCTTCCAGCAGCCCCAGGAAGGCCGCCCCCCGACGCCGCCCCCGTCGGCGGGCAAGGGCTCGGGCAACGGCCTGACCATGCTGGCCGGCCTGCTGCTGATCCTGCCGGGCCTGCTGTCCGACGTGGCCGGACTGCTCCTGTTGCTCCCGCCGGTCCGTGCCGTGGTGGGCCGCCGCTTCGAAGGGATGCTGGAGAAGAAGGTCGCCTCGGCCCGGGCCGGCTCCTTCGGCGACGCCTTCCAGCAGGCCCGCATCCACTACCCCGACGGCAAGATCGTCCAGGGCGAGGTCATCCGCGAGGACCGCCCGTCCGACCCGGACCCGACCCGCCCCCCGCTGACGCCGTAACGCCCGCCGCATCCCGCCGCCGTGTGGGCAGGCGTGCCCAGGGCGATAGGGGCCACACCCTCACCCGCAGCCCGGCCCCGGCGCGTCCGAAGCCGGCCCCCGGGGCCACCCGGCCCGGCGGGACGCGCCCAGCCCGGGCCGGGCAAGGCATGCCGAACGCCCGCGGGGCCCTGCCACCAAAAAGGTCGCAGGGCCCCGCGGGCTTTACGCGCAAATGCGCTACGCGGACTTCCGGCTGTCGCGCGGATGCACGGCAATGTTCATCGCCCCGGAGCGCAGGACCGCCAGCCGCTCGGCCAGCACCTCCTCGAGCTCCTCGCGGGTACGCCGCTCCATGAGCATGTCCCAGTGCGTTCGCGCAGGCTTGCCCTTCTTCTCCTCGGGCCCGTCCCCGTCCACCAGGAGTGCCTGGGCGCCGCACGCCTTGCACTCCCACTCCGGCGGAATTTCTGCCTCAACCGAGAACGGCATCTCAAATCGATGTCCGTTCTGGCATGCGTACTCCACCGCCTGGCGCGGGGCCAGATCGATGCCGCGGTCCGTCTCGTAGCTGGTAACCACGAGGCGCGTACCGCGGAGAGCTCGCTCACTCATGAATCGTGCCTCCCGGGCTTGTCGCCCACAGGACAGGTGTCGCTGTCGTCGTCATCCGGTCAACGTCCGGTCGGCGGTATAGATTCCCGCTCCGGGTGATGCGTCGCCCGTCGTGCCGCCCCTTGTTGTACCCACCAATGCCCGTTTTGTCACATCTGGCAGCAGATGTCACCCAACGTCTTCACTTCTTCAACACGCAGTAACGGTCCGCCTGGCAGGCCAAAGGCGTACACTACCGCCCTTTTAGTTTGACGTCTAAATCCGTACGTCAGATCCGGGACGGAACGGGATTTCCCGCCGCTTCCACCGCCCGGCGGACCGGCACCCGGGCCAGGAGAACGAAGCCGAGTGCGAAGAAGATCACCAATGAGACGATCGCGTCCCGGTAGCTCCCCGTCAACTGGTAGGTCAGGCCGAACACCAACGGTCCGATCCAGGACACCCCGCGGTCGCTGATCTCGTACGCGGAGAAGTACTCGGCCTCCTTGCCCCGGGGCACCAGATGCGAGAACAGCGAGCGGGACAGCGCCTGGCTGCCGCCCAGGACCAGGCCGATCGCCGCGGCCAGCACGAAGAACCACACCGGGGTCCGGGCCGGCAGGAAGTATCCGGCGGCCAGGGTCAGCGTCCACGCCACCAGCGATCCGAGGATCGTGCGCTTGGCGCCGTAGCGGAGGGCGAGCCGCCCCATGCCGAGTGCCCCCACCACTGCCAGGACCTGCACCAGCAGTACCGCGACGATCAGTGTGGACTGCTCCAGCTCCAGTTCCTCGGAGCCGTAGACCGAGGCCTGGGAGATCACGGTCTGCACGCCGTCGTTGTAGATCAGGTACGCGAGCAGGAAGGACAACGTGAGCGGGTGCCGCCGCATGTCCTTGAGCGTGGCCATCAGCTGCTTCCAGCCCGTGCCGACGGGCCGGTCCGCACCGCCCTCCCGCACCACGGCCCGGTCGCGCAGCCGCCGCAGCGGGATGACCGCGAACGCACCCCACCACAGGCCCGCCGAGGCCAGGCAGATCCGGACGGCCGTCCCCTCGGAGAGTCCGAAGGACTCGTGCCCCTGGAACAGCACCAGGTTCAGGACCAGCACGAACGCGCCCGAGGTGTAGCCGAAGGCCCAGCCCCGGGACGAGACCGCGTCCCGCTCGTCCGGCTCGGCGATCTGCGGCAGGTACGCGTTGTACAGCACCATCGAGACGGCCAGCGAGGCGTTCGCCACGATCAGCAGCAGCCCGCCCAGCAGATAGCGGTCGCCGCCCAGCAGGAACATGCCGGCGGTCGCCGTCGCCCCCGTGTACGCGGCCGCCGCCAGCAGCGGCTTCTTCCGGCCCGTCCGGTCGGCCAGCGCGCCGACCAGCGGCATCAGCAGCACCGCCACGATCACCGACACGGACACCGAGTAGGCGAAGAAAGACCCCGCCCGCACCGGGATGCCCAGCGGGTGCACGAACCCCTCGGCGTCCGCGGCCTTCTTGGCCACCGCCGTCAGGTAGGGCCCGAGGAACACCGTCAGCACGCTCGTCGAATAGACGGAGCAGGCGAAGTCGTAGAAGTACCAACCGCGCTGCTCGCGTATGCGCTCGGCTCTGCCCGCCTCGTCGGCCGCCGCCCCGTCGGTCGTCTGCGCGCTCACTCCCGGCCCCCTTGCTGTCCCGTGCGGGCCTACGCCCAGGCCCCGCGCCGGTCCAGGACCGTGCGCAGGATGTCGATCCGGTCCGTCATGATGCCATCGACACCCAGGTCGAGCAGCGCCTCCATACGTTCCGATTCGTTCACGGTCCACACGTGGACCTGCAGGCCGCGCTCGTGCGCCGCCCGGACGAACCGCCGGTCCACCACCCGGATACCGCCCTGGCTCTCCGGCACCTGCGCCGCCACCGCGCCCACGCGCAACGCCGCCGGGATCGCGTACGAGCGCAGCCGCAGGCCGACGACCCCCGCCACGCCGTACGAGGTGGCCAGGCGCGGGCCGGCCAGCCGGTGCGCCCGGGCCACCCGGCGCTCCGAGAACGAGCCCACGCACACCCGGTCCCACAGCGCGCGGCGGGCGATCAGGTTCACCAGCGGGTGCAGGGCGGACTCGTCCTTGATGTCGATGTTCCAGCGGGCATCCGGGAACTCGTCGAGGAGGTCCTCGAACAGCGGCAGCGGCTCGGAGCCGCCCACCTTGGCCTCCCGCACCCGCGCCCAGGTCAGCTCGGCGATCCGGCCGGTGCTGTCGGTGACCCGGTCCAGGGTCGAGTCGTGGAACGCCACCAGCTTTCCGTCCTGCGTGGCGTGCACATCCGTCTCGAAGTACCGGTAACCCGCTTCGGCGGCGCGCCGGAAGGCGGTGGCGGTGTTCTCCAGGCCGTCCGCCGCCCCGCCGCGGTGCGCGAACGGAATCGGAGCCGGGTGGTCCAGATAGGGATGGCGAAGGTGTACGTGCGTCACGGCGGCAGTATGCACCCCGTACACGGCATCCCGGTGACACGGCGGGGACGGGTGGGATTCGGCCGGGGCCGCGCGGGCACCGACGAACGGCCCCGCGCCCGCCCGAGCCCGCGGCCTGCGGGGGTGAAGCCCGCCCGGGTCCGGTACGGCTCCGGTGCCGAAGCGATTCGGCGGCAGGGCGGCTGGTGCGCGCCGACCGGCCCGTGCGAGTCTGGTCCCCGCAGGACCAATCCAATACCGGCCGCTCCCCGGGCGGAAACGGCCAATCCGAGAAGGTGGACCGGACAGCATGGCTCAGTGGACCTCCGCCGTGGGTGCGACCCAACTCGCCCGGCTGATCACCTCGCAGCAGCCGCGGCCCGCCGTGCCCGGTGCCAGGAAGCCGCCCGCCTACCGTGCCCTGGCCGACGGCATCCGTCTGCTGGTCCTGGAGGGCCGGGTCGCGGTCGCCGCCCGACTGCCCGCCGAGCGCGAACTGGCCGTCGCCCTCTCCCTCTCCCGGACGACCGTCGCCGCCGCCTACGAGGCCCTGCGGACCGAGGGCTTCCTTGAGTCCCGGCGCGGCGCAGGCAGCTGGACCTCCGTACCGGCCGGCAACCCGCTGCCCGCCCGCGGACTGGAACCGCTCCCGCCGGAGGCCCTCGGCTCGATGATCGACCTCGGCTGCGCGGCCCTCCCGGCCCCCGAGCCGTGGCTGACCCGGGCGGTCCAGGGCGCGCTCGAGGAACTCCCGCCGTACGCCCACACGCACGGCGACTACCCGGCCGGGCTGCCCGCCCTGCGGCGGATGCTCGCCGACCGCTACACCGAGCGCGGCATACCGACCATGCCGGAACAGATCATGGTCACCACGGGCGCGATGGGCGCGATCGACGCGATCTGCCACCTCTTCGCGGGGCGCGGCGAACGCATCGCCGTCGAGTCCCCCTCGTACGCCAACATCCTCCAGCTGATGCGCGAGGCCGGGGTCCGCCTGGTGCCGGTCGCCATGTCGGACGGGCTGGACGGCTGGGACCTGCCGACCTGGCGCCAGGTGCTCCGGGACGCCGCCCCGCGCCTGGCCTACGTGGTCGCGGACTTCCACAACCCCACGGGCGCCCTGGCGACCGACGAGCAGCGCCGCGCCATGGTCGAGGCGGCGAAGTCGGCGGGCACGGTACTGGTCGCCGACGAGACGATGGCCGAGCTCCAGCTCGACCCCGACCTGGCCATGCCCCGGCCGATGTGCTCCTTCGACCGGGCGGGCAGCACGGTGATCACGGTCGGTTCGGCCAGCAAGGCGTTCTGGGCGGGCATGCGGATCGGGTGGGTGCGGGCCGCGCCCGACGTCATCCGCAGCCTGGTCGCCGCGCGCGCGTACGCCGACCTGGGCACGCCGGTGCTGGAGCAGCTGGCGGTGAACTGGCTGATGCGGACCGGAGGCTGGACGGACGCGGTGGCCCTGCGCCGCGCCCAGGCCCGCGGGAACCGGGACGCCCTGGTGGCGGCAGTCCGCCGGGAACTCCCCGACTGGGAGTTCTCGGTCCCCCGGGGCGGCCTCACCCTGTGGGCCCGGGCGGGCGGCCTCTCCGGCTCCCGGCTCGCCGAGGCCGGCGAACGCGTCGGCGTCCGCGTCCCCTCGGGGCCGCGCTTCGGTGTGGACGGCGCTTTCGAGGGCTACGTCCGGCTCCCCTTCACGGTGGGCGGCCCGGTGGCCGACGAGGCCGCCACCCGCCTTGCGGCCGCCGCCCGCTTGGTCGCCAGCGGCGCGCCGACCGGCGCGGTCGAACCCTCCCGCGCGTTCGTGGCCTGACCGGCCCTGCGTCTGCGCCGCCATTCCGGCCTCCCGTCCGCGTGCGGGGGGCGCACCGCACCACCCCGCCGCCGTGCGGGCGGGCGCGCCGGCCCCCACCCCGCGGCCAAGGCCGTGTGGGCCACGGCTGCCGGCCGTTGCCACGGCCGTGGGGCGGGCGTGTCGGCCCCCGTCCGGCCGGCCGTGTGGGCAGTCGTGCCGCTGGGGCGATGGGGGTCCCCCCTGCTCGAGCGAAGTCGAGAGCTTGGGGGAGGGTGGGCACACGGCACCCCGGTCCCGCGAGGGCTCGCGCAGCCACCCCGCGCCCCGGTCCGGCTGCGGTCCGGACCCCGTCCGGGCGGAGCTCCGCTCCTGGCGGTGCCGGGTCCGGCGAAGCCACCGCCCTGCCCGGGCGGCGCTGCGGCCAAGCGCGCCAGGGCTTCGGTGGGGGCGGAGCGAGCCTGCGGTGCGGCGTTCCGGTGTGCCCACCCGTTCCGCCCTGCGGAACGCCTGCCCACACCTCGGCGGAGGTGCCTGCCCACGCCTCGGCGGAGGCCGCACACGCCTCGGCGGAGGCCGCCCACACCTCCGGCGGAGGCCCGCCCACACCTGGGCGGAGGCCGCACACGCCTCGGCGGAGACGCCCCCCAGGGTCAGGGCGGGCACAGCCCCTGCGCGGTGGGGTCGTGCGCCCCGGGCCCCGGTGGGGCACGGCACGCTGCGGGACGCCCCCCGCACCGGGCCGAGCGGACTCGGCGTCGACCCCCGCCGGGCTACGCGGTCTCGGCCGGGGCGTCGGCGGACGCCTGAGCCTGGGCCGGGGGCCCCGCCGGGGACTTGGCGACGAAGCCGCCCCCGCCAGGGCACCGCTCCGGCAGCAGCCCGAGCACCGCCTCCCGTGCCGCCCCCGCCGCCGAGTCGTCGTACGGGTCCGGAGTCACCGGCACCTGGAGCCGGTGCACCGGCCCCGCGCCCAGCCGCGCGTACCCCCGCCCGGCCGGCACCTCCGCCGTCGGCGTCGTGTGCGGCGGCAGCCCCAGCACGCCCGTGATCTGCGGGATCGACGCCGAGCCCAGCACCACCCGGGCCCGGGTGTGCGCCCACACCGCCTCGCTCAACAGCTCCAGCTGGTCGAAGTGCTCGGCCACCACCACCGTGACGTTCGCCGACCGCCCGTGCCGCAGCGGCACCTGCAGCAGCGCGAACGGATCACCCCGCCCGTCCCCCTCCGCGGCCGAGGCCGCCGCCAAGTGCCCCAGCACGCTCGGCCGGTCCAGCAGCACCCACAGCGGCCGCCGGGTGTCCTCCGGCGCCGGCCGCCCCGCCTGCCGCGCCCGGTTCGTGGCGATCAGCCGCCGCTCGGTCTCGTGCGCGACCCACTTCAGCGTCGCCCGGGCCCCGCCCAGCCCGCACTCCACCGCCAGCACGCCAGCCCGGCCGGTCAGGCAGGTGTACTCCCCGCTGCCCCCGCCCTCCACGATCAGCACGCCCGCCCCGTGGTGCAGCGCCTGCAGTGCGATCGACCGGAGCAGGGTCGACGTACCGCTGCCCGGCTGGCCCACGGCGAGCAGGTGCGGTTCGGTCGCCCGCGGGCCCGTGCGCCAGATCACCGGCGGCACGTCCCGCGTCTCCACCCCGTCCAGCACCGGCAGGGTCCGCGGCACGCCGCCGGAGTCGGTGAAGCCGAGAACCATCTCCCCGGGAGAGGTGACGAAGCGCTGCGCGGCGATGCCGGCCGGCAGCGGCGGCAGCACGCTCAGGTCGAGGGTGTTGCCCTCCTCGTCCCAGTCGAAGAGGTACTCGCGGCCGCGCCCGGACTTGGCGTGCAGCAGGGCCTCGATCCGGGCCCGGGAATCGGACTCGCCGTCGGTGAAGTACGCGGGGTAGCGGATCCGGAGCCGGGTGAGTCGGCCCGCGGAATCGAACGCGTACCCGCTGAATGCCTTGTCCCAGCCGCCGCCGTGGGCGAACAGCGGGGCGGGGTCCTCCGGGATGGAGAAGTACGGTACGAGGGCCTCGTAGAGCGAGCCGAGCCGTTCCGCCTCGGCCTCGCCCGGCCCGGTGCTCACGGGGGTGCGGTCGCGTCCCTGCCAGCCCGCCGCCGCCATCAGCGTGATCAGCCCGAGCAGTGGCCCGTACGGCATCAGCGCCAGCGCCAGCACGCAGGCCGCGCCGAGGAACAGCGCGGGACCGCGCTTGTCCTTGGGGGTGTCGGCCCACTTGCGCCGCCCGGAGGCGGCCAGGACGCGCAGCCCGCGCCCGATGACGAGGAGCGGATGGAGGACGTCCGTGGCGCTGTCGGCAGCGGTTCTCGCGAGATCGCGGCCCCGGGCCAGCGACGCGTTGCCGTGCTGGAGGATACGGGGAAGTGGGCGCCTGGCCACGGGCGTCTCCTGGAGTTGTGGATGCGGCGAGGGCGGGGCCGGTCAGAGCTTGATGCCGCCGAGCAGGCTGGCGAGGCTCGCCGTACTCGCCGTGATGCTCGGCGCGATCGCCGAACCCGCGAGGAAGAAGCCGAAGAGGGAGCAGACGAAGGCGTGGGTCAGCTTCATCCCGTCCTTCTTGAAGAAGAGGAAGCAGATGATGCCGAGCAGGACGACGCCCGAGATGGACAGGACCATGGCAGGTTCTCCTGATGGGTGGGGACGGTGGGGGACAGTCACCAACAGTTCTCCCTACCTCACAGGAAGTATCAATGCGACAACAGGTGCATCCGGGTGAATTGCCGGATTTTTCACTTGCCCGGACGAACCGGAGCGGCACCTCTGGGCCGGACCCCGCTCGGGTGGTTACGGCCAGTAAGCTGTCGCATCGTCCGAACGGACGACGCGGCGACCCGGCGGCCCGGCACGGCCCGGCGGTGGAGTGAAAGGCGGTACGGCCCCATGAGCGAGAACCCCCACGACGTCCCGGACGTCCCGGGCATCCCGGACGAGGACGTCATCGAACTGGCGACCAGGATCTTCGACCTGGCCCGGCAGGGTGAGACCGCGACCCTCGTCGCCTACCTCGACGCGGGTGCCCCGGCCAACCTGACCAACGACCGCGGCGACACCCTCGTGATGCTCGCCGCCTACCACGGCCACGCCGAGACCGTCACGGCCCTCCTGGAGCGCGGCGCCGAGGCCGACCGGGCCAACGACCGGGGCCAGACCCCGCTCGCCGGAGCCGTCTTCAAGGGCGAGGAGGCCGTCATCCGAGCCCTCCTCGAGGCCGGCGCCGACCCGGCCGCCGGTACCCCTTCCGCCGTCGACACGGCCCGTATGTTCGGCAAGACCGACCTGCTCAAGCTCTTCGGAGCCGAGTAGTCCGCTTTTTCGGGGGGTGACGGGCCGGTAACGGCCCGCTGATGGCCCGTTCAAGGGCTCGGACCTGATCGCGACTTGATCCCGGGTTGGTCACGGCGGCCGTAAATGTGGTCGCGGCACACAAACCGGCTGGGTCATCATGGCGTCGGATCAGGAGAGAGCCCCGAAATACGGGGTACGGGGGGAGCTCCGGTCACCGACGAAAGAGAGAAGGCAATGGTCTACATCGAGCGGAACAAGACGGCGGACGCCCTCACATGCTGTTACGCGGCTGCGTGAATCCCGATTCCCGGTTGCGTCCCCAGCTTGATTTGAGGCCATTCCCATGTTCGAACCAGTCATAGCTCCGAGCGGTACCCTGCTCGGGCTCCTCCAGCGGGGCCGTGGCGACGGCACGCTGCACGCACTCGCCGCTCCCCGTGCGGAAGCGCTCACGGCGCTGAACCAGTGCGTGCTGCACGACCCGCGCCAGGACTGGCAGGTCGAGAACCGCTCGCTGTACTACGCCAGGCTCTACCTGGACCTCGACGGCCCGCTCGGCGAGATCGCGAGCCACCTCTTCTGTGCCGAGGACCTCCTCTCCGCCGACCTCTGTGCCGACGACGCGTCCGGCGAGCAGGCCCGGCAGGAGCGGCTCGACCGGGCGGAGGCCCGTACCGGGCTCGCCCTGTCCGTCCTGGGCCACCTCGCCTCCTACGGCCGCGACGACGCGCTGATGCTGCTGCGCCGGTACGCCGCGTGCGGCGCGAACTGGGCCTGGGCCCTGGACGAGCTCGCACTGCGCGACGACGACGCCGGCCTGCGCGCCCTCGCCGGACCCGTGCTGGCCCGCTTCCCCGCCACGCCCGAAGGTGAGGCGCGGCTGGCCGCCGCCGTCCGCGACGCGTACGAACCGCGCCCGTGGAGCCTGTGGGAAGCGCTGCCCGAGCACAGCGCCCGGCTGCGCGCCGCCCGCGAGCAGGGTTCCTTCTCACGCTGGCAGCGTCAGATGACCGCGAACGGGCCGCGCCCCGGCTGGAGCGTGCAGGCCGTGTTCGACTGGGCCGCCGACGGCCTGCGCCGCGGCACCCCGCTGCACGTGCCCGCCGCACGCTGCCTGGCCGCCGTGGCCACGCCCGAGGACCGCCCGCGCATCCTCGCCGCGGCCGCCGGCGCGGCCGGCGAGGCCGCCCGCGCCACCGCCCTGCACCACCTGGTGCTGGCCGAGCCGGAGAACCCGGCCGTGCTCGACCTCATCGAAGCCGCCGCCGACGAACCCGCCATCGCCGCCTACCAGCGCATGTGCGGACCGTCCGCGGTGGCCCGCGCCCGTACCTGGGCCGGCCGGCCCGACGCCCTGGGGGCGGCGGCGGCCGCCCTGCTCGCCGCCCACGGCGGCGCCGAGGACGCGCCGCTGGTCCTGTCGGTCCTCCGCTCCACGGTCCGCTCCGAGGGCCCGGACGCAGTGGCCCTGTTCGCGCTCGTGGACGGCGCGGGCCGATTGGCGATCGGCTGCGCGGCACCCGTCCTGCGGCACGTCTACCGAGAGACCTCCTCGTCCCACCTGCGAGGGCGCGCGGCCCGCGCCCTGGCGGCGACGGACCCCAGCTTCGCGGCGGGCTTCGCCGTCGAATGCCTCTGGGACTGCGAGGAGTCCACCCGCGAGGTCGCCGCCCACCACGCCGAAACGGCCGACTCCCGGGTCGCCGACCGCCTCCGCCGCCTCGCAGCCGACCCGGCCGAGGAAGAGGACGTCCAGTCCGCGGTCCGAGACCGCATCTCACGCGGCACGGAACGAGCGGTGTAGCCGCGCCCGACTGCCGAACCGAACGCGGGCCCGCGGCCTTGCCCCTGGTAGGGGCGGGGACGCGGGCCCGCTGCCGTTTCGGTGGGGCGGGGTGGGGCGGGGTGGAGCGGGCGTGGGAGCAGGGGTGAGGGCAGGGAGCGAGGCGAGCCCCGGAGGGCGGCTGGGGCGGAGCCCCGCTTGCGGCGGAGCCGCGTATCGGTGCTGGCGGGAAGGGCGGGGTGGAGGCGATGCCCCGCACGGATCTGAGGCCGGGTGCACGGAGGCCGTTTCGCCCGGGCGGCGTCTGGGGAGCACCCGGGGGCTGCCCGTCAGTCCCAGTGTCATTACGTGCCGGCCGCCGGCGTCAAGGGCGCTCCTTCGTCGCGTCGGCAAGCCGATGGCCCTTCGGGCCACCCTTGACACCGACGACCGTCACGCAACGACAAGGACTGTCGGGCCGCCCCCGGGGGATGGCATGGGAGGATCGAGGCGGCGAGGACTCTGGCGTTGGCGGGCACGAGCAGTGGCTGTCGCTCGGCCGGCCGCCCTCCGGGCGGACGCGGAAGTGAAGTGGATCAGATCTACGTAATTTGGGCCGGTCCAGGCGCACCAAATCGCTACGCGCTCCTGCCGATCAGCGGATGCGGGCCGCCGGTGGCCGGACATAGACCGCCACCGATCGCTACGCGCTCCTGGCCGTCTCGGCGGCAGGCGGCCCGCCCGGGGCCGAGACCATCACACGGCAACAAGCGCCCTCGATCGCTACGCCCTCCGGCCGGAATGGCGGTCGGCAGGCGGATGGGGGGGATGCACGGAGATCGGGCGCAGACGCCGCCGATCGCTGCACGCTTCTGCGGCAACGGCGGCAGCCGGACCGCCAAGGGCTGAACCTTCTGAGAGGGAAGGCCGACGACCGTCAGCGGTCCCGGAGTCGGGCGGCCACCCGGCAGCCCGCACCCGCCGACAGACCGGAGCGCGTAGCGATCGATGGCGGCCTGTGTTCGGCCCCCGGCGGGCCGCACCCGCCGCTGGTCCGAAGCGCGTAGAGATCGTGGGCGCTTCTCTCAGCCCCGGAATCCGCACCCGCCGACAGACCGAAGCGCGTAGCGATCGTTGGCGGTCTCTGTCCGGCCCCAGACTGGCCGCATCCGCCGTCCGGCAGGAGCACGTAGCGATCTGGTGCGCCCTGGACCGGCCCAAATTACGTAGATCTGATCCACTTCACCACTGCCCCCGCCCGGAGGGCGGCTGGCCGGGCGGGAGCCGCTGCTCGTGCCCGCCAACGCCAGAGCGTCAGGATCCGAAGGCTCCTCCCATGCCATCCCCCGGGGGCGGCCCGACAGTCCTTGTCGTTGCGTGACGGTCGTCGGGGTCAAGGGGGGCCCGAAGGGCCATCGGCTTGCCGACGCGACCAACGGGAGCGCCCTTGACGCCGACGGGCGGCACGTAATGACACTGGGACTGACGGGCAGCCCCCGGGCACCTCCTGATACCGCCCAGGCGGAGCCTAGGCACACCCCCGCCCCCGCCCCATAGGCTGCTTCCCTCCCAGGGTGTCCGGTTTCCCCGCCTCACTCCGCCCCGCTGGACGGTTCCGCCAAGGAATGCCCCGTCCTCCCGGCCCCGCCCCACCCCCTCCGTCCCGCTGCGCCTACACCACCCTGAAGCGGACCGGGGTTCCCGGGCGGGACTGGGCCAGCGGCGGCAGGGCGGCGGGCGGGACCACGCCCAGGACCGGGTAGCCGCCGGTGACCGGGTGGTCGGCGAGGAAGACGACCGGGAGGCCGTTCGGGGGGACCTGGACCGCGCCCAGAACCATGCCCTCGCTGGGGAGTTCACCCGGGCGGGAGCGGACCAGGGGCGGGCCGGACTCCACCCGGAGGCCGATGCGGTTCGTCTCGGACGAGACCCGGTACGTTCCATGGGTCAGGGCGGTCACCGACTCCCGGGTGAACCAGTCGTCCCTCGGGCCCAGCCGGATCGGCAGCACCAATTCGTCCGGGGGAGCCGGGACGGGCAGCACGTCCGTGGCCGAGGCGGGCGACGCGTACGGCCGGCCGACCGGCAGGATCGTCCCCGTCACCAGGGCCGCCGGGCCCAGACCGGAGAGCAGGTCCGTCGAGCGGCTCCCCAAGACCGGCGGAACCGCGAAGCCGCCGCGCACCGCCACGTAGCTGCGCACCCCGTGGGTGGCCGTGCCCACCTCCAGCACCGCCCCGGCAGGCACGCGTACCGGCGCTCCCCAGGGCGCCGGGCGGCCGGCCACCCGCACCGGACACGGTGCGCCCGTCACGGCGATCGTCACCGCCGTGCGGGCCCGTAGGGCGACGCCGTCCAGGGTGGTCTCCAGAGTGGCCGCCTCCGCCGGGTTGCCCAGCAGGCGGTTGGCCAGGGCGTGGGCCGGGGCGTCGAGGGCACCCGAGCGGGGCACGCCCAGGTGGGCGTGTCCGGGCCGGCCGAGGTCCTGGACGGTGGTCAGCGCACCGGGCCGGACCACCTCGGCCTCCGCCTCCGCCACCTCCTCCTCCGCCTCATCCGCCGCGTCGCGCACTTCTCCGCTCATCCCGCCGCCTCCGTGAACCGCACCCGTACCCCCGGTTCGAACAGTGCCGCCGGATCCCGTCGCGGGTCCCACAGGACCGCGTCCGTGGTCCCGATGAGCTGCCAGCCGCCCGGGGAGGAGCGCGGGTACACCCCGGCGTATTCGCCCGCCAGGGCGAGCGAGCCGGCCGGCACCGTCGTGCGGGGCGTTGCGCGACGCGGTACGTGACAGCGCTCGGGCAGGCCGGTCAGGTAGCCGAAGCCGGGTGCGAAACCGCAGAACGCCACGCGGAAGCCCGTACCGCAGACCACCCCCGCCACCTGATCGGGGCTGACGCCCCAGATCTCCGCTACGTCCTCCAGGTCGGGGCCGTCGAAGCGGACCGGGACCGTCACCTCGGGGCCCCGCTGCCGCGTCAGCTCCGGGATGGGCCAGGAGGCGACGCGGGCCGCACGGGCCGGTGAGATGCCGTCCAGCAGGATCGTCCGGGCCGCCGGGACGATGTCCGTCACATCGCCCAGCTCCTCGCGCCGGCGCAGCAGCTCCGCGTGGACGGCCGTCACCTCCGCCGCCGAGTCGAGCTCCAGGAGGACCGCCCCGGGCCCCATCGGGAGGATCCTCACGCCGACTGCTCCGTGAACGCCGCCACCCGTACCCCCGCCTCCGTCAGCGCCCGCCGGACCCGCTTCGCGAGCCGGGCGGCCCCGGGGGTGTCCCCGTGCAGGCACAGCGAGCGGCCGCGGCCCGACCCGACCAGCTCCAGGGCCTGGGCCACCACGGCGTCCGGGTCGTGCAGGACCGCGCCCGGTTCCCCGCGTGGCACCAGGGTGCCCTCGGGGGTGTACGCCCGGTCCGCGAAGGCCTCCGGAACGGCGGGCAGACCCGCTTCCTCGG
This sequence comes from Streptomyces sp. NPDC043853, assembly GCF_056436025.1. Taxonomy (NCBI): domain Bacteria; kingdom Bacillati; phylum Actinomycetota; class Actinomycetes; order Kitasatosporales; family Streptomycetaceae; genus Streptomyces; species Streptomyces sp. NPDC043853. The sequence continues at coordinate 26,320 of NZ_JBWKDJ010000020.1, read as the reverse complement.
CGGCTGCCAGCAGCAGGGACCCGGGCAGGCCGAGCACCGGCAGGGGGGTGTCCGGGCCGGCCGCGAGCCGGACGCCGGCGACGACCGCGGCCGCCTGGCCGGCGTCGTGCACGGTCCGGTTGTACAGCGCGCCGTGCGGCTTGACGTACGACACCCGGGAGCCGGCCGCGCGGGCGAAGACCTCCAGGGCGCCGATCTGGTACGCGATCTCGGCGGCCAGCTCGGCCGGCGGGACGTCCATCGAGCGGCGGCCGAAGCCGGCCAGGTCGCGGTACGAGACCTGGGCGCCGATGCGTACGCCCCGCCGGGCGGCCAGTTCGCAGACCCGACGCATGATGGACGGGTCGCCGGCGTGGAAGCCGCAGGCCACGTTCGCGCTGGTGACGACGGAGAGCAGGGCATCGTCGTCGGTGAGCGTCCACCGGCCGAAGCCCTCGCCGAGGTCGGCGTTGAGGTCGATCACCGGAGCCGCAGGTGTGATCATGGAAGCCATGCCGTGAGCGTAGAGCAGGCCGCGCCAAGGGATCCGGGCGGCGGCCGCCGCGCCGCCCACTGCGCAACCCGCTACGCCGTCGCCGGGCCGCCCACTGCGCCGCCCACCCTGCCGCCCACCGCGGCGCCACCGCGCCGCCACCGTCCTGTCGCGCGCCGTCTCCGTGGCGGATGCCCGCCCACGGCCGTGGCCTGGATGATCGGCCGAACCGCGCCGTTTGGGTGGTTGTCGGTGAGACCGCCTAATCTTTCCGTCGTGACGTTTCCTGCCCCGGCGAAGACCCTCCCGTCCCCGGCCCCGGGCCCGGCCGCCGACGAGGGCCTGGCGCGGCGGCTGCGGGCGCTCGCGTGCACGGCGCCCCTGCACGACCTGGACACCCGCAAGGCCAATCTGGCCGGCGAGTACGGGGTCTACGCGATGGCGGAGGTGGCCCTCGCCGCGATCGACCTGGTCACGCTGAACATGGACTTCGACACCGGCGCCGACCACGACCAGATAGTGGCCAGGTTGCTGCCGCGCGTCGCCGCCCAGGCCCCGCAGCGCCCGGTGGCCGAGCACGAGCGGGTGGCCCGCTGGGTGCTGGAGAACCTGATCAACGTCGGCAGCGTGGACCGCGGGTTCCGCGCCGTGTACGGCACGTTCGGCGCCGACGGCGTCTACGTGCGCAGGGACTACGACTTCAAGCTGATCGAGGAGGTCCCGGGCTACGGCGGCGCGGTCTACCTGCGCACCACCGACGAGGCCGTCAACGTGCTGGTCGGCGCCCTGGACACCGATGTCACCAGCGCCCAGATCGCCGCCGAGGTGAAGCTGGAGGTGCTGATCAGCCGCGGCCGGCTGGCGGACGCCCAGCTCGCCGCGGAGCAGGCCCGCTACCGGACCGTGCAGTACGCCGAGACGCTCCGCCGCACCCTGGAGGCCACCCGGCGGAACGTGCGCGCGGTGGACTGGCTCCAGGCCGTCCCCGACATGATCGCCGAGGCGCTGGACCACGTCGCGGACCGGTACCGGCACGAGAACGCGATCCTGACCAACATCCGCAAGGCCCGGGACGAGGCGGAGGACCCGGACAACAAGCGGCGGGCCGCCGAACTGGTCGACATCGTCAAGGACTGCATCCGCCGCCACACCCAGCTCCAGTCCCGGCTGCTGGACGCCGGCCCGCTGTTCCGGGCCGAGCAGGACCGCCAGGCGTTCGCCCCACCCGCGCCGCGCTCCGGCATCGACCTCTACGGGCAGCTCGTGGCCCCCGTCCTGCCGCTGCCGCTGGAGCAGGCCACCCGCGTCACCGACGCCTTCTTCGCGGCCGGCACCGGCCTGCGCACGCCCGTCTCGGTGCGGGTCGTCGACCTCGTCGAGATCCTGCTCACCCCGCCGCTGGAGCGGGAGCACCTCGGTGCCGAGATGCCCGAGCCCGACCTGATCGCCACCCCGGACGACAGCCGGTTCAGCGAGGAGCAGCTCGCCTCCGCCATGGAGCTGCTCGACCTGCCGCACGACGCGCCGCGCCGACTTTCCGGCCTGCTGGCCGAGGCCCGGCTCCGGGACCCGGACCTGCCGTACCTGGTGGCGCTGCTCGCCGTGCACGCGGCCAGCCCGGCCGTCGGCACGGCGTACCGGCAGGGGGAGGAGCGGCTGCTGTTCGCGGTCGACGACGGCACGGTCCTGGAGGACCCGGAGTTCGGCGGCGCCGACCTGATCGTGGGCATGGCCCTGCTGGACGCGGCGGGCATGGCAGCGGACCGTACGGAGGCGGCATGACCGCCCGCGGCACCGGCTCGGCCGCCCCCGCCCCGGCCGTGGCGGCCCACAGCCCGGCCCACAGCCCGAACGCAGGCACCCCGAGCCCGAGCCCGAGCCGGACCCGGGTTCGGGTCCGGCTCGGGCGGGTCCCGGTCCGGCAGCACCCCGCACAGCACACCACCGTCAAGGAGCCCCAGCCGTGAGCGAGACCCACGCCGAACACCCCGCGTGGAGCGAGCCCGACGCGCCGTCGGCCCAGGCCCCGGCCCCGGCCGGCTCCCACGTGACCCCCGCCGACGCCGCGGACGCGGCCCGGCTGGTCGCGTACGGCCTGCAGCCCAAGCTGCTCCCCGCCCGCGACGCCGAGTACGCCGACCTGCTGCGCCGCTACCGCGAGGAGGCTGCCTTCGCCCGGCTGGCCGACGCCGTGGCCACCGGGCTCGGCCTGGTCGTGCTGGAGGTCTCCCCGCGGGCAGGCATGGCCGTCGCCGCCGGCGAGGACTCCGTGTTCGCCGTCCGGATGGGCGACTACGCCCGCCGTACCTCCGCGGACGGCGGCGACCGCTTCCTGCACGGCCTGGCCCACCTGGCCGTGGCCGCCCTCGCCTTCCCCCGGCCCGAGGACCTTGCCGACGACGGCTACATCGGCCGGATCACCGTCAACGGGGTGGACGCCTTCGTCCGGCAGGCCTGCCGCCGCCTGGAGGAGCGCGCCGATGAGCTCGGGGAGAACACCGACCCCGAGACGGGCGCCCCCGGCCTGGAGGCCGCGTGGCGGGTCTACGCCCGCCGCAGTGCCACCGGCGCCACCAAGGACGCCCGCCGCCTGGCGGGCTCCACCACCGGCATCGTGGGCAAGGCCGTCGCCTTCCTCACCGACTCCGGCTTCCTGCAGCGCACCGGGGACGACGCCGGCGGCGCGTACCGCACCACCCCCCGCTACCAGTTGCAGGTCCGGGACATGGCCGGCAGCGCCGCGATGGCCGAGCTCCTCGAACTCGGCGTGGTGACCGTCGGCGACGGCTCGGCGAGCCTGCTGCCGCCGCCCGAGGGCGACGACCTGGACCTGGTGGCCGACGCGGGCCTCCCGTTCCACGCCTGACCCCCCGCACGCTCCGCACCGCTCGCGCCCGACACCACCGCGTCCCCGTACTACCCGCGTCCCCGTACTACCCGCACCTCCTGCACTACCCGCACCGCCCTCACCTCCCGCACACGTACGTAACCCAACGAGAGCCCGCCGCCATGTACGAGCTGTCCCGGATCCGCCTCTACTCCATCGGTCCCGCCGGTGCGCGCTACGCCGACACCGTGCTGGACCTGCGCGGCGTCGGCGCGCCGGTGCCCCATCCGGCACCGATGCAGGCGGAGTTCTTCGAGGAGGAGCCCGCCGGACCGCCGCGCCGCCCGGCCCCGGCCGGCGTGCTGTTCCTGGAGAACGGCGGCGGCAAGTCCGTGCTGCTCAAGCTGATCTTCTCGGTGATGCTGCCCGGCCACCGCAACACCCTCGGCGGCGCCAGCTCCGGCGTGCTCCGCAAGTTCCTGCTGGCCGACGACTGCGGTCACGTGGCGCTGGAGTGGCAGCACACCCAGACCGGCGAGTGCGTGGTGGTCGGCAAGGTCAGCGAGTGGCGCGGCCGCCAGGTCTCCAACGACCCCCGCAAGTTCGCCGAGGCCTGGTACTCCTTCCGCCCCGGCCCGGGCCTGAGCCTGGACAGCCTCCCCGTCGCCGAGTCCACCGCCGTCCGGCCGCCCGTCGAGGGCGCCTCCGGCGCGCAGGGCCGCCGCCGCACCATGAAGGGCTTCCGCGACTCGATCACCGAGGCGGGCAAGGCGTACCCGCACCTGGAGGTCTGCTGGGAGGAGATCCACGACCGCTGGAACGAGCACCTCGGCGAGCTGGGCCTGGACCCGGAGCTCTTCCGCTACCAGCGGGAGATGAACGCAGACGAGGGCGAGGCGGCCGGCCTGTTCGCGGTGAAGAAGGACTCCGACTTCACCGACCTGCTGCTGCGCGCGGTCACCGACACCCGGGACACCGACGGCCTCGCCGACCTCGTCCACGGCTTCGGCAACAAGCTGGGCCGCCGCGCCGAGCTGATGGCCGAACGCGAGTTCACGGCCGGCTCGGTGGACCTGCTGACCCGCATCGTGGAGGCGGCGCAGACCCGCGCCCGAGCCCGTGACGTGCACGCCGGCGCGGAACGCCGGACCCGAACCCTGGCCCGCCGGCTGTCGGCCCGCGCCACGGAGGAGCGGGCCCGCGCCGCCGACCTCGCCCAGCGGGTCACCGCCGCCGCCCACGAGGTCACGGCCGCCGAGGTGGCCCGCGACCGCAGCGCCGCCATCGCCGCCGAACTCGCCTACCGGCACGCCTCGCTGGCGCTGACCGTGGCCGAGAAGGCGGCCGCGGCGCAGCGCCGCGAGCTCCTGGAGGCCCGCACCCTGCACTCGGCCTGGCAGGCCGCCGAGTCGGTGCTCCGGCACCGGGCCGCCGCCGACCGCTCGGCCCGGGTCGCCGCCGCCATCCGCGAGGCCGAGCGGGACGCCGCGCCCGCCCTGGCCGCCCGCGCCGGTGCCGCCGCCGCGCTCGTACGGGCCCTGCACACGGCCGCCGAGAGCGGCGAACGCCTCGCCAACGAGGAGGAGGAGCGCTCCGCCGCCCTCCAGGACGCCGCCGAGACCGCACACCGCGACGCCACCGCCGCCGCCACCGCGGCCCAGCGCGCCCGGAGCGAGTCGGAGCACCTGAGGGCCCGCCTCACCGAGGTCGAGCAGGAGACCGCCGAGGCCGTCCGGGCCGGCTGGCTGGACGACTCCGCCCCCGACGCCGACCCGGCCCGGGCCGCGCTCGCCGCCAGCGACGCCGAGAAGACCGCCGTCGCCGCCTGGGACGAGGCGCGGGAGGCCGCCCGTACGGCCGCCGAGGCCGCCCGTGAGGCGGCCGCCGCCGAAGCCCGCGCCGAGCTGACCGCGGCCCGCGCCGCCGACGCGGCCGGTGCGGCGGAGAACGCGCACGCGGCGGAGCTCCGTACGGCCGCCTCCCTCGCGGAGTCCCCGCGCTTGGCCGAGCTCCTCGGCCTGCCCGGCGCCCCGGGTGCCCCCGCCGTCCCGCGCCCCCGTACGCCCGCCACGCACGCGCCCGGAACGGACGCGCCCGGTACCGACGAGCACAGGACGAACGCGTACGGGACGGACGACGGCGGGACGGCCGCCGCCGGCGGACTCACCGCGGAGGACCTCGACCGGAACGCCGAGGACCTGCGCACCCTGCTGACCGACCGGGTCGCCGCCGCCGAACGCCAGCTGTTCGACCTGCGCACGGCCGCCGCCGACGACGCCCGGATCCTCGGCGCGCTCGGCGACGGCGGGCTGCTGCCGCCCGGCCCCGACGTCCTCGCGACCGTCGAGTACCTCGCCGAGCACGGCATCCCCGCCCTGCCCGGCTGGCGCTACCTCGCCCAGTCCGTCGACCCCGCCGACCACGCCGCCGTGCTCGCCGCCCGCCCCGAGCTCGTCGACGGCGTGGTCATCACCGACCCCGACACCCACGCCCGCGCCCGCGAGGTGCTCGGCGCCGCCGCCCTGCTGCCCCGCTCCGCCGTGGCCGTCGGCACCGCCGCCGCCCTGCTGGCCCCCGTACCGCCGGCCGGACCGGAATCCGACACCGGTGTCTTTCTGGTGCCGCCGAACCCGGCCATGCACGACGAGCACGCCGCCGACGAGGAGCGCCAGGCGCTGCGCACCCGGGCCGGCGAGCGCGACGCCGAGATCCGGGAGCTCGCCGCCCGCCTCGCCGGGGACCGCGAGCTCTCCGCCCGGCTCACCTCCTGGCGCACCGGCTGTCCGGCCGGCCGGCTCGCCGAGCTTGCCGCACAGGCCGAGGCCGCCCGCGCGTTCGCCGAGGAGTCCGAGGCCGAACTCGCCGAGGCCCGTACCGTCCGCGCCGAGGCCGAGGAGGTCGCCGCCGACGCCACCCGGGTCCGCGACGAACGCCAGGAGACCGCCCAGCGAGCCCGCCGGGCCGCCGACGCCCTCGCCGGGCTCGCCTTCCGGCTCCGCGAGCGGGCCGGCTGGCAGGCCAAGGTCCGCGAACTCGCCGACGAGGCCGCCGAGTCCGAGGCCCGCGCCGAGGTCTGCCTGGACCGCGCCCGGGCCGCCGACGAGGACCGCCGCGCGGCCCAGCGGGCCGCCGACGACGCCCGCCGCACCGCCCGCGCGCTGCGCGCCGAGCGGGCCGAGATCGCCGGCGCCCCCGAGACCCTGCCCGACGAGGAGGAGGGCGCCGCCAGGATCCCGCTGCCCGACCTCCGCGAGGCCTACCGGGCCGCCTCCCAGCTGTACGAGAAGGTCGGCGTCGGCGCCGACCTGCGCGCCGAGCAGGCCCGCGCGGAGAGCGACGAGAGCGCGGCCCTCGCCGAACTCGACCGCCTCACCAACAAGGTGCGCACCCGCGCCGCCCAGCTCCTGGAGAGCCCCGACGGGGCCGACGGCCCGTCCCGGCAGGCCGCCGCGGCCCGCGCCGAATCCCTCGTCCAGATGCTGGAATCCCGCGCCAACACCGCCAGCGAGCAGCTCGGCCGCCTCCGCGGCGAAGCGGAGCGGCACGCCCCGGCGGACGGCGAGGCCCACACCGAGCTCCCCGGGGAACTCGTGCCCGAGGACGTCGACCAGGCCCAGGCCCGGCTGCGCTCCTCCACCGCCCAGCTGGCCGCGCACACCGCCGCCGTGGAGACGGCCCGCGCCGCCCACGGCGAGCTGCTGCGCGCCCACCGCGCCGCCGAGGAGGGGGCCGGCGGCTTCGACGAGACCGCGGCGATGCTCCGCGACCTGCTCCGGGACCACGCGCCGCACGAGGACGAGGACCAGGACCACACCCCGTACCCGGGCGCGCTGGACGAGGCCAGGCAGTCCGCCGCCGAGACCCGCCGGTCCCTGCGCGGCTGCTCCGGCGAGCTGTCCGCCGCCGAGTCGGCGGTCCGCGAGGCGAGCGACGTACTCGTCCGGCACGCCAACGCCACCCGCTACGAGCAGGTCCGCACTCCCGCGCGCCAGCAGATCAGGGAGCTGCCCGCCTCGGCGCTGCCCGAGCACGCGGCTGCCTGGGCGGCGGCGTTCGCGCCCCGCCTGCGCGTGCTCACCGACGAACTGGCGCAGCTGGAGCGAAACCGGGACAGCATCGTGGACCGGCTCCGCGGCCTGGTGGAGTCCGCGCTGGCCACCCTGCGCTCCGCCCAGCGGCTCTCCCAGCTGCCGGAAGGCCTGGGGGAGTGGTCCGGTCAGGAGTTCCTCCGGATCCGCTTCGAGGAGCCGGACCAGGCCACCCTCACCGAGCGGCTCGGCGAGGTCATCGACGAGGCCACCCGCTCCGCGGTGAAGCGGAACGCCTCGTTCGGTGAGGGGCGCCGGGACGGCATGTCCCTGCTGCTCCGCGGGGTCCAGGCGGCCCTGGAGCCGCGCGGCATCTCCGTGGAGATCCTCAAGCCGGACGCCGTGCTGCGCGCCGAGCGGGTCCCGGTGGGCCAGATGGGCGACGTGTTCTCCGGCGGCCAGCTGCTCACCGCGGCGATCGCCCTGTACTGCACGATGGCGGCGCTGCGCAGCAACGACCGGGGCCGCGACCGGCACCGGCACGCGGGCACGCTGTTCCTGGACAACCCGATCGGCCGGGCCAACGCCACGTACCTGCTGGAACTCCAGCGGGCGGTGTCCGACGCCCTGGGCGTGCAACTGCTCTACACCACGGGTCTGTTCGACACGACCGCGCTGGCGGAGTTCCCGCTGGTGATCCGGCTCCGCAACGACGCGGACCTGCGGGCGGGCCTGAAGTACATCAGCGTGGAGGAGCACCTGCGCCCGGGGCTGCCGCAGCAGGCGCCGGAGGGCGAGACCATCCACGGCGAGATCACCGCCACCCGGATGTTCCGCCGCAGCCAGAGCGTTCCCGCGGAGGCGTGACCCCGGGGTTCCGGTGCCCGGGGTTCCAGTGCCCGGGGCTCCGGCCCCGGGCTTCCGGCCTCAAGGGGTGCGGGCGCTAGGGGTGCGGGCGCCGGGGATGCGGGCGCCGGGGATGCGGGCGGGGCGGGCGTCGCCCGGGGGTACGGCCCGGCTCAGGCCCGGCGCAGCGGCATCGGCTGCCCGGGCCCGGCCTCGTAGCCCGTCCGCGGCGCCCGGGCCGTACTGCTCGGCTGCGAGACCACCCCGTACCGCTGCCGCCATGCCTGCCGGGTGATCCACACGTCGAGGACCCCCCAGGTCGACACGATGACCCCGGCCACCGAGCAGAGCACCATCGGGAAGGCCAGCCAGGACCCCGTCAGGGTCAGGAAGAAGGTGACCGAGGCCAGGGTGAGGGTCACGGACGCGATCAGCACCGCCCGTACGGCTGCCGTCCGCACCGGATCCGGCATCCGGTACCGCTTGGTGGGCTCCTCCACCCACAGGCCCCGCCTGATCGGCTCTCCGGGGTATTCGCTGCCCATGCTCCGCTCACTCCCCACGACGACCTCGCGGCTCCGTCACGACCCTTCCCACCGCCGGTCACCGTCAAAGACGCACGAAAGGCCCGCAGGATTCCCGAAGTGCCCCCGGACTTTCCCCGGACGGGCCGCCGGATCGCTCCGGCACTGCGGAACGAATAATTCCAGCCATCCATCAGGGTACGTGAGCCGACACCCCACGAAGTGTCATGTGCCACATATCGGGCCCCTGGTGACGGGAAGTATGGGACAACTCGTGATCTTCGTACAGCGGTTCGGCCGAAAACGTCCGGACGCGCCTTCGAAGGCGCCCGGCGGCAGTAGTAGGCTCACGCCGTTTGATTGACGGAACACCGACCCCCAGCAGCGGGGTTGAGCTCGGGGAGGCTGTGGGGCCCATGCGCTTTCGCGGGAAGTCCATCCGCCGGAAGATCGTGGCGCTGCTCCTCGTGCCGCTCGTCTCGCTCACCGCCCTCTGGGGCTTCGCCACGGTCCTGACTGGCCGTCAGGCCGTCCAGCTGCTGGGCGTCGCCGACGTCATCAACAAGGTCGGCTACCCCGTCGAGGACGTCGTCCGCGTCATCCAGAAGGAACGCCGCCAGAGCCTCGTCCTGCTCGGCGACCCGCGCGCCGCCGGCGCCGCCCCCGAGCTCGCCGCCCGCCGCGCCGCCACCGACAAGGCGATCCGCGAGTTCACCGAGAACGCCGCCGACCCCGACGTCTCCGAGGAGCTCGCCCCGGCGACCAAGCACCGTCTGGACTCCATCGTCGAGGCGTTCGGCGACCTGGCCACCCTGCGGATCAACATCGACCGCAACGCCCTCGACCCCGACCAGGCCCTGGAGCTCTACAACCGGCTCGTCGACCCCTGCTACGACTTCCTGATGAACCTCCACACCCTGGAGGACGTCGAGATGGACAAGCAGGGCCGCGCCCTCGTCGGCATCACCCGGGCCCGTGAGGCCCTCTCCCGCGAGGACGCCGTCGTCGCCTCCGCGTTCGCGGCCAAGCGGTTCACCGCCGAGGACGCCCGGGCCGTCTCCGACCAGATCGCCCGCCGCGGCCTGCTCTACGAGTTCAACCTGGCCGTCCTCCCCGCCGCCGACCGCGAGCGCTTCGAGCGCTACTGGGGAGGCACCGACACCAGCGCGCTGCGCGTGGCCGAGTCCCGCATCGTCGCCAACGGCGCCGTCAAGAACCCGCGCACGCCCACCGCCGCCCAGTGGGACGAAGCCTCCGCGAAGGTCCTGGACGACCTCGCCGCCATGGGCACCGCCGCCGGCGACCGCTACAAGGAGCGCGTCGAACCCGTCGCCATGGAGGTCCTCGTCAAGGCCGCCGTCGCCGGCATCCTCGGCTTCGTCGCCCTGATCGTCTCCCTCGTGCTGTCCGTCCGCATCGGCCGCGAACTGATCCGCGACCTCTCCCGGCTCCGCAAGGAGGCCCACGAGGCCTCCGGCGTCCGGCTGCCCGGCGTCATGCGGCGGCTCGCCGCCGGCGAGCAGGTGGACGTCGAGACCGAGGCCCCGCGCCTGGAATACGAGAAGGACGAGGTCGGCCAGGTCGGCCAGGCCCTCAACACCCTGCAGCGCGCCGCCATCGAGGCCGCCGTCAAGCAGGCGGAGCTCCGCCGCGGGGTATCCGAGGTGTTCGTCAACCTGGCCCGCCGCAACCAGGTGCTGCTGCACCGTCAGCTCACCCTGCTCGACACCATGGAACGACGCACCGAGGACACCGACGAGCTCGCCGACCTCTTCCGCCTCGACCACATGACCACCCGCATGCGCCGCCACGCCGAGGGCCTGGTGATCCTCTCCGGCGCCGCCCCGTCCCGCCAGTGGCGCAAGCCGGTCCAGCTCATGGACGTCGTACGGGCGGCCGTCGCCGAGGTCGAGGACTACGAGCGGGTCGAGGTCCGGCGACTGCCCCGGCTCGGCATCTCCGGCACCGCCGTCGCCGACATCACCCACCTCATCGCCGAACTCCTGGAGAACGCCACGGTGTTCTCGCCCCCGCACACCGCCGTCGCGGTGCACGGCGAGCGGGTCGCCAACGGGTTCACCCTGGAGATCCACGACCGCGGCCTCGGCATGACCCCGGAAGCCCTGCTCGACGCCAACCTGAGGATCGCCGAGTCCCCCGAGTTCGACCTCTCCGACACCGACCGGCTCGGCCTGTTCGTGGTCAGCCGCCTCGCCCACCGGCACTCCGTCAAGGTCTCCCTGCAGACCAGCCCGTACGGCGGCACCACCGCGGTGGTGTTCCTGCCGGCCGCGCTGCTCACCGACGCGCCGGACACCAACGGCACGGGCATCCGGCTGGAGCGGCCCGCGAAGGCCGCGATCACGGGCGCTCCGGCAGGCGGCACCAGCCGGGCCAACGGCCGCGGAAACGACACTGCGCCCAGGCGCTCCGTCCCGGCCGCCGTCCTGGACGGGCCCGTGGAACTGGAGGCACCGCTCAGCGTCCTCGGCCTCGACGAGACGGGTGCCCTCGACGAGATCCCCGGCATCGTCCCCGCCCACCCGGCCATCGGCACCCTGGACGACGAGACACCGCCGAGCGGCATCCCGCGCAGCACGCTGCTGGGCCACCGGCCGGCCGAGCGCTCCCTGCACCCGGCCCCCGCCCTCGGCACCGAACGTGAAGCGCTCCCGCCCACCGGGCCGGTCCGGTTGGAGAGCGCCCGGCTGGAGGCCCCCCGGCCCGACGCGCCGCGCACGGCCTCCGGGGCCGTACCGCTGCCGCGCCGGCGCCGTACGCCGACCCTGGTCGCCGAGCACGGCCGCCTCGTCGACGGCAGGCCGGCCGTCTCGGTGGTCAAGCAGGCCGGCCCGGCGGCGGACGCGGGGCAGGCCCCGGCCCCCGTTCCGGCCGCGGTTCCGTCCCCGGTGCCGGCGACGGGGTACGCAAACCCTCCGGCCAAGCCCTCCGGGGGCCTGCCCCGCCGCGTCCGCCAGGCCAGCCTGGCGCCCCAGCTGAAGAACGCGCCGGCGGCGACGAAGGCCGAGCCGGCCGGGGCCTCGCCCGCCGACCGCGACGCCGAGGACGTACGCACCCGCATGTCCGCATTCCAGCGAGGCTGGACGGCGGGCCGCAACAAGCACGCAGAGCAGCAGTCCGAGACCGAGGCCGGCACCGCAGCCGCGACCGGTCCCGAGAACGAGAACGAGGGGGACGACCGATGACCGCACCGCAGACCGCAGGCCACGACGGCCTGGGCCGGGGTCCCGGCCACCTGAACTGGCTCCTGGACGAACTGGTCGACCGGGTCGGCAGCATCCGCAAGGCGGTGGTCCTCTCCGGCGACGGGCTGCCCACCGGCAGTTCCAAGGAGCTGACCCGCGAGGACAGCGAGCACTTGGCCGCCGTGGCCTCCGGCTTCCACAGCCTGGCCAAGGGGGTCGGCCGCCACTTCGACTCCGGCAGCGTGCGCCAGACCATGGTCGAGCTCGACGAGGCCTTCCTCTTCGTGATGGCCGCCGGCGACGGCAGCTGCCTGGCCGTGCTGGCCGACGCGGACTCCGACGTGGGCCAGGTCGCGTACGAGATGACCCTGATGGTCAAGCGCGTGGGCGACCACCTGGCGACCGCCCCGCGCTCCGGGCAGGCATCGGCAGGGTGAAGTCGGACGGCATGAGCGAATCAAGCCCCCGGCCCGCCGACACCTCCGACAGCACCACGCCCGCCGCCACCGCGTCCGGGGCCACCACGCCGTCCGCCACCGCGTCCGCCGCCGACACGACCGCGGCGACCGCGGGGACGGCGGCCGACGCCCCGGCTTCCGGCAGACCGGCTTCCGCCAGACCGGATTCCGACGGTCCGGCTTCCGGCAGACCGGTCTCCGACGGCCTCCCGGCCGCCGACACCGCGCCCGGGCCCGCCGTCGTGGTGGACGAGAGCCCCGCCGGGCACCCGCACTGGTTCGACGACGAGGCCGGCCCCGTGGTCCGTCCGTACGCGATGACCCGCGGCCGGACCAGCCACGCCGAACAGCACCGGCTGGACCTCATCGCGCTCGTCGTCGCCGAACCGGCGGCCGACGATCCCGTCTGGGACCTCACCCTGTCCCCGGAGCACGGCGACATCCTCGAGCTCTGTCTGGAGCGGCCCCAGTCGGTGGCCGAACTCGCGGCGGAACTCGACCTTCCCATCGGGGTGGTGAGAGTGCTGATCGGTGATCTCGTCGACGACGAGCTGGTCCACGTGACCCGGCCGGTCCCGCCGGCCGAACTCCCCGACGAATCCATTCTGCGTGAGGTGATCGATGGCCTTCGGGCGCTCTAGCCGCACCAACGGCATGTACGCGGTGCCGCCGATCGAGCCGCTGACCCTGAAGATCCTGGTCGCGGGCGGATTCGGGGTCGGCAAGACCACGCTGGTCAGCGCGGTCAGCGAGATCAGACCGCTGCGTACGGAAGAGACCCTCTCCGAACCGGGCCGTGGCGTCGACGACACCGCGGGGGTGGAGGCCAAGAGCACCACCACGGTGGCCATGGACTTCGGGCGGATCACCCTGCGCGCGGACCTCGTCCTCTACCTGTTCGGCACGCCCGGGCAGGACCGGTTCTGGTTCCTGTGGGACGAGCTCGCCCAGGGCGCGCTCGGCGCGGTCGTGCTCGCCGACACCCGCCGGCTGGAGGACTGCTTCGCGGCGGTCGACTACTTCGAGCGGCGCGGCATTCCCTTCCTGGTGGCGGTCAACTGCTTCGACGGCGCCGACCGGCACCCGGCCGCCACCATTCGGGAGGCCCTGGACCTGGACCCGGAGGTCCCGGTCCTGCTCTGCGACGCCCGCGACCGCGAGTCGGTCAAGGAGGTGCTGGTCGGGGTGGTCGAGCACGCCAGGACCGTGGTCCGGGCCCGCCGCCGGCCCGCCCGTACGTAGGGCCTGTCCGGGGCGGCCCGAACCGCCCGGAGACGACCGGAACGAGCCGTGGAGGCGGCCCGTACCCCCGCCGACTGGGGTACGGGCCGCAGCTCTCGTGGGGGACTGTGGAGGCAGTGTGAACCTGCCGCCGGGACGCGTCAAGCATCCGGACAACAGCACCTGTTCAGGTCGTACGGGACACCGCGCGGCCGGGGTCGGGGCACGGGGCGCGGGTCCCGCTCAGCGGACCGCGATCACCGCCGAGCCGTGTCCGAACAGCCCCTGGTTGGCGGTGATCCCGGCCCGCGCTCCCGGAACCTGCCGCTCTCCGGCGGTCCCGCGCAGCTGCCAGGTCAGCTCGCACACCTGGGCGATGGCCTGCGCGGGCACCGCCTCCCCGAACGAGGCCAGCCCGCCGCTGGTGTTGACCGGGATCCGGCCGCCGAGCGCCGTCGCCCCTTCCCGCACCAGCTTGGCCCCCTCGCCCGCACCGCACAGCCCGATGTCCTCGTACCACTCCAGTTCCAGCGCGGTGGACAGGTCGTACACCTCGGCGAGCGACAGGTCCTCCGGCCCGAGACCGGCCTCCTCGTAGGCGGCGCGCGCGATCGACGCCCGGTAGGACCCGTCGGCCGGGGCGACCGCCACCGCCGAGTCCGTGGCGATGTCCGGCAGGTCGAGCACCGTCCGCGGATACGTCGGCGTCACCGTGGACACCGCCCGGATCCGCACCGGATCGGCCACCCCGCGCGAGCGCGCGAAGTCCAGGCCGCACAGCACCAGCGCGGCCGCGCCGTCGGAGGTAGCGCAGATGTCCAGCAGCCGCAGGGGATCGGCGACCACCGCCGAGGCCGCCACCTCCTCCGCGGTCACCGCCGCCCGGTAGCGGGCCAGCGGATTGAGCTTCCCGGCGGCCGCGTTCTTCACCTTGACCAGGGCGAAGTCCTCCGGGGTGTCCCCGTGCATGGCCATCCGGCGCCGCGCGAACAGCCCGAAGTACGCCGGGTTGGTGGCCCCGAGCACCCGGAACCGCAGCCAGTCAGGGTCATCGGGCCGGTTCCCGCCGGCCGGTGCGAAGAACCCCTTGGGCGCCGCGTCCGCGCCCACCACCAGCACCACGTCGGCCAGCCCCGCCAGGATCTGCGCCCGGGCCGTGCCGATCGCCTGCGCGCCCGAGGCGCAGGCCGCGTACACGCTGGTCACCCGTGCCCCCTGCCAGCCGAGGGCCTGCGCGAAGGTCGCCCCGGCCACATAGCCGGGATAGCCGGAACGGACGGTGTCGGCCCCGACCACCGAGTCGACCTCGCTCCACTCCAGACCCGCGTCGGCGAGGGCGGCGCGCGCCGCCGCCGTCCCGTACGTGACGAAACTCCGGCCCCACTTCCCCCACGGGTGCATGCCGGCGCCGAGCACCGCGATGTCCGTCCCGCTCATGCCTTCCCCTCCACGGGCCGGAAGTGCCAGGTCGTCCACACGGTCCCGGTGTCCGCGTCCTCGTTGAGCACCCCGGGCACCACCTCGACCTCCATGCCCACGGCCAGGTCCGCGACGGTCACACCGGGCACCGCCTGCCCCAGCACCACCATCCGCTCGGCCGCCAGCTCCACCGCGACCAGGGCGTACGGTTCCCAGGGCGCGTCGGGGTCGGAGACGTACGGCGCCGGGGGCCGGTACCGCCCGTCGGTGTAGGACCAGACCCTGCCCCGCCGGGAGAGCGGCACCTCGGCCAGGTCACCGCCCCCGCAGGCGGGGTTCCGGCAGAAGGAGTCCTCCCGGGGGAAGAACACCGAGCCACAGGCGGAGCAGCGGGTCCCGAGCAGGCGGAACTCCCCGCCCGGCCCGTCCTCCGTGAACCACCCGCCGACGACGGGTACGGGTGTGTGCGCGCCTTCCAAAGCCCCTCCCTGGATCTGGCGGATCAATCGATCTGACGGATCGTCAGTTCTCAGTCTGGCACGGGAGGGACGGCGCGCACACCCCGCTCACCGGTTGTCCGCGAGCCACTTCTGCGCGATCGCCTCCAGCTCGGCGTCCCGCCCGGCCAGCATCATCCGGATCATCGCCGCGTCCCCGCGCAGCGACCAGGCCGGATGCCCGAAGGTCGCCGGATTGTTCCCCTCGATCAGGAAGTGCGCCGGCCACGCCGTCCCGTACCCGATGAGCGGCAGCGCGACCAGGTACCGCTTCCGGCCCCGCGCCAGCCCGTACGCGCTGACCGCGAGCCCGGTCAGCGTCCCCGCCAGGTGCACCCAGCGGGTCGCGGACCGCGAGTGCATCGCGACGTAGTAGGGCCAGAACTCCTCGTACGAACCGAACGTCTGTGTCGTCATGCGGGCACGGTACTCACGGCCGCACGGCAGCGGAACGCACCGGAAAGTCGAAGTACCGCTCCGGATACGGCTCGTCGATCAGCCGGAAGTGCCACCACTCCTCGGGCAGGTTCTCGAACCCCTCCCGCTCCAGCACCGCCCGCAGCAGCCGCCGCCGCTCCCGGGCCGCCCCGCCGACCTCCGGAGCATCGGTGTGCGACAACGGATCGAAGAAGTCGAACGGGGTCCCCATGTCCAAGGGCCGCCCGTCCGGCCGGGTCAGCGTCACGTCCAGCGCACTGCCGCGGGAGTGCCCGGAGCGGGCGGCGATGTACCCCTCCTCGATCAGCCGCCCCTTCTCCACCCGCGGATGGTGACGGGCGCGCACCTCCGGATCGGCGGGCTCCGAGGTCCACCGCACGAACCGGTCCACCGCCCGCTGCGGCCGGTAACAGTCGTACACCTTCAACGAGTAGCCCCGCCGCAGCAGCCCTCGCTGCGCCCGCCGCAGGGCCTCGGCCGCCGGCCGGGTCAGCAGGCACACCGGCTCCTCGTACCCGGGCACCACCGCACCGGTGAAGTTCCGCACCGTCGCGTACCGCACGTCCTGCCGCACACTGGGATCCACCTCCCGCAGCGCCACGAACCCGCCCGGCGGCGGCACCGGCTCCGCCGGGGACCATCCCAGAACCGCCGCCAACACCGCGGACACCAAAAGTGACTTCACCCCCCTCACCTACCATGGCGCCATGCCCACACCGGTGAAGGACACACACTGCTCCTCCTGCGGAAGCCCGTTCGACATCGCGGACTGGCCCCGCACCTGCAACGCCTGCGGCACCACGGCCTACCGCAACCCCCTCCCCGTCGCGGTCGCCCTCCTCCCGGTCGAGGACACCACCGGCACCGGCCTGGTCGTCATCACCCGCACCATCGAACCCGCCCTCGGCGGCATCGCCCTCCCCGGCGGCTTCATCGACTTCGGCGAGGACTGGCGCGACGCCGTGGTCCGCGAACTCCGCGAGGAAACCGGCATCGAGGCAAAGGCCTCCGAGGTCGCCCTGGCCGACGCCCTCAGCTCCCCGGCCGGCCACCTCCTCCTCTTCGGCCTCCTCCCCACCCGCCGCGCGGACGAGATGCCGGAGTCCGTCCCCACCCCCGAAACCACCGGCTGGCACCTCCTCCGCGCCCCGGCCGAACTCGCCTTCCCGCTCCACACGAAGGCGGCCGCGGCCTGGTTCGCCGGTCGCCACGCCTGACCGCCGAGGGGACCCGCGGCCACCTCCCCGACGACCCGCCACGGGGCCGAGGACCCGGGACGCGCCTGACATGCGGGCACCGGTGCGGTGCTCTAGCGTCGGAAGGGCGAGGGCGACCGATGCGCCGAGCCGGTCGTCCCTCGGACCGCCCGCCCCGCGCCGCCCCCGCCCGCGGTCCCGCACACTCGCGGACCGCGTGACCGACCGAGAGGCAGGTGCATCCGCATGCGTGCGTCGGCTCGAATCCCCAGCGTCCTCGCCGGCCTGGTCCTGGCCGCCGGCGGAGCCTTCTTCGCCGCCCCGGCCGCCCACGCGGACGTCCAGGACTGCGAGCGGTACATCTCGGGTCAGGGACCGCAGATCACCGACCCGGTCCGGGCGGCGTGCTACCAAGGCGAGATGGGCAACCAGAGCGGCTGCACCTCCGGCTTGGAGAAGGCCGGCATCTCCAAGGAAGTCGCCGACCAGGCCTGCCGGTTCGCCACGCAGTAGCCATCACCACCGGCCCGGCGCCGGCCGGTACCGCCACGCGCAGCGCGCGGAGAAGAGTCACCCGAAGCCCCTCACGGCGGCCACCACCGCCCGCCCTACAGCCCCCGCACCGTCACCCCCGCCTGCACGGCCCTGCCGTCTTCCAGCGAGACCCGCACCACGTCCCCCTCCCACCGGACGGCGAACCGCTCCGTCTCCCCGCCGTCCGAGATCCGCACCCCGCCCCCCGTACGCCCGCGCGCCGGCGCCCACACCTCCAGGCCCCCCACGACCGGCACCACGGCCCCCGCCCGCGCCAGCACCGGCACCCGCCCCAGCGGCGCGTCCAGCAGCACCTGCCCCGGCCCGTCGTACGCCGCCCCCGTCGCCCTGTCGTACCACCGCCCCCGCGGCAACCGCACCGCCCGCCGGTCCGCCCCCGGCTCCAGCACCGGCGCCACCAGCAGCGCATCACCCAACAGGAACGCGTCCTCGCAGTCCCGCAGCCCCCGATCCTCCGGCGCGCCCCACCACACCGGCCGGACGTACGGCGCCCCCGTACGCCGCGCCAGATGCGCCAGCGTCACGAAGTACGGACGCAGCCGCTCCCGCTCCGCGAGCGCGGCCCGCGCCGCCTCCAGCACCTCCGGCCCGAACTCCCACGGCTCCCGCCGCCCCGCCCAGATCGCCGCGTGCGTACGGAACAACGGCAGCCACGCCCCCAGCTGGAACCACCGTGCGAACAGCTCCGTCGACGGCGACCCGCCGAAACCCCCCACGTCCGGCCCCGAGTACGGCACCCCGCACAAGCCCAGCCCCAGCACCAGCGCCAGCGAGGCCCGCAACCCGTCCCAGCTCGTCTCCACGTCCCCCGACCAGGTGCCCCCGTACCGCTGCATCCCCGCCCAACCCGACCGGGAGAACAGGAACGGCCGCTCCTCCGGCCGGAGCCGGACCAGACCCTCCCAGCCGGCCTGCGCCATGCCCAGCGCGTACACGTTGTGCGCCGCCCGGTGGTCCCCGCCCGCACCGTCCAGCACGTGCCGGGCCGACCGCGGCAGCGTCGCGTCCCCGAACGGCGCGAACGACACCGGCTCGTTCATGTCGTGCCAGAACCCGGCGAAGCCGTTCTTCAGCCGCTCCTCGTACAGCCCGCCCCACCAGTCCCGCACCAGCGGATCGGTGAAGTCCGGGTACACGCACTCACCGGGCCACACCTCCCCCCGCACCTCCTCGCCCGCCGGGTCCCGTACGAACGCCCCCGCCGACCCCACCCCGCGCCCCGCCTCGTACACCGAGCCCGCCACCCCCGGCTCCGCCTTCACCGCCGGGTCCACGATCGACACCAGCCGGGTCCCGTCCGCGGCCAGCTCCCGCGCCAGCCCGGGGAGGTCCGGGAACGACTCCCGGTCAACGGTGAACACCCGGTGCGCGTCGTAGTGGTCGATGTCCAGGTGCAGGGCCGCCAGCGGCAGCCCCCGCTCCCGGTACCCGCCCACGATCCGCCGCACCTCCGCGGCGCTCCCGAACCCCCACCGCGCGTGCTGGTGGCCCAGCGCCCACTCGGGCGGCACCGCCGCCCCGCCGGTCAGCCCCGACCAGCCCTGCAGCACCCGGGACGGCGTCCCCACCAGCACCCAGCAGCGCAGCGGACCGCCCGTCATGCGGAGCTCGCTCACCCCCGGCCGGTCCGGCCCCGAGCCCGCGCCCTCCTCGCCCTCGCGCAGCACCACCCGGCCGTCCCACGGGTCGTCGTAGAAGACCAGGTGCGTACCCGCGTCCGCCACCACCAACTGCACCGGCATCGTGATGTACAGCGGATCGTCACCCGGCCCGAAGCCGCCGTGCGGATCGGTGTTCCACAGCCGGTACTCCCCGTCACGCAGCCGGGGCCCCGCCGCCCGGCCGCCCAGTCCGAAGAACCGCGCGTCGGCCGACACCTCGGACCGCAGCAGCCACCGAGCTGCCCCGCCCCGTGCGGCTCCGCCGCCCGCGGCGCCGTCCGCCGAGCCACCATCGGCCGGCACACCATCCGCCGACACCCCGTCAGCGCCGTGGTCGGCGCCGGGGTCAGCCCCGTCGTCAGCGCCGGCGTCGACGCTGACGCCAGCGCCACCGCCCGGCCGTCCCGCCGGGCTCCCCGCCACCGGCTCCCACCACCGGGGCGGCAACTCCCGCCGCAAGACCGTGCCCCCCGGCGTCCGCACCTCCACCGCACCGTGCCGGGACACCGCCACCGTCACCCGCTCGGACACCACCCGCCAGCCGCCGCCGGTGTCCGGCTCCAGCACCGCGCGCCCGTCCGGCTCCGGCCCGGCGCCCTGGACCCCGTACGAGGGCAGCGGCCCCGCCCCGTCCCAGCCCCAGAACACCGCACCCCCCGCCGTCACCCGCACCAGCAGCTCCGAGCGGGCGAACCGCAGCACGCCCCCGCCCGGCAGTGGATGCGCCCCCATCAGCAGCCCCGGCACCCGCGCCCGCTCCGGCCCGCGCGGCGGGAACGCGGCCGCGTCCGCCCGCCGGTGCCGCAGCGCGGCCCGCCAGGCCCGCCGCCCCCGCGCCGTACCGATGTCCTTCACCGCGCGCACCAGATCCCGGCGCAGCTCCCGCCCCAGCTCACGACCCCGACCGTCCATGCGCACACCCTGCCACCGGCCCCCGGCCGAGGGGGCCCCGTTCAACCTCCGTTCACCCGGAAAAGGATCAAGCCCGCCCACCCCCGACCGCTCTGGTGCGGATGTCGATCACGTGGCATCGTCCCTGTGGGCGCCGCGCACCCACCCACCGCGCGCCGGCCCGCACCGAAGCAGCACCGCACACGACGCAGACACGCCCACACGCACAGACGCACAGACGCACACGAAGCGCAGAGCCGCACACCCCGGGAGCCCACCCATGACCGCAGCCAGTTCGTCCGCCCCCCTCTGGACCCCGGGCCCCGACCGGATCGCGAAAGCCCGCGTCACCGCCTTCCAGGCCTGGGCCGCCGAACACCACGGCGCCCCCGCCGACGGCGGCTACGCGAGCCTGCACCGCTGGTCCGTGGACGAGCTCCCCGCCTTCTGGCAGGCCGTCGCCGAGTGGTTCGACGTACGCTTCGCCACCCCGCCCACCCAGGTCCTCGCCGACCGCTCCATGCCAGGCGCCCAGTGGTTCCCCGGCGCCACCCTCAACTACGCCGAGCACGCCCTGCGCGCCGGCGAGGACCCGGCCCGCGCCGAGGACCCGGCCCTGCTCCACGTCGACGAGACCCACGACCCGGTGCCCGTCACCTGGGCCGAACTCCGCCGCCGGGTCGGCTCCCTCGCCGCCGAACTGCGCGCCCTCGGCGTCCGCCCCGGCGACCGGGTCAGCGGCTACCTCCCCAACATCCCCGAGGCAGTCGTCGCCCTCCTCGCCACCGCCGCCGTCGGCGGCGTGTGGACCTCCTGCGCCCCCGATTTCGGCGCCCGCAGCGTCCTCGACCGCTTCCAGCAGGTCGAACCCGTCGTCCTGTTCACCGTCGACGGCTACCGCTACGGCGGCAAGGAACACGACCGCCGCGACACCGTCGCCGAGCTCCGCCGCGAGCTCCCCACCCTGCGCGCCGTCGTGCACATCCCGCTGCTCGGCACCCCGGCCCCCGAGGGAACCCTGGAGTGGTCGGCCCTGACCGCCGCCGACACCGAGCCGGTGTTCGAGCAGGTCCCCTTCGACCACCCGCTGTGGGTCCTGTACTCCTCCGGCACCACCGGCCTGCCCAAGGCCATCGTCCAGTCCCAGGGCGGGATCCTGCTGGAGCACCTCAAGCAGATCGGCCTGCACTGCGACCTCGGCCCCGAGGACCGCTTCTTCTGGTACACCTCCACCGGCTGGATGATGTGGAACTTCCTCGTCTCCGGCCTGCTCACCGGCACCACGGTGGTCCTCTACGACGGCAGCCCCGGCTACCCGGACACCGCCGCCCAGTGGCGGATCGCCGAACGCACCGGCGCCACCCTCTACGGCACCTCCGCCGCCTACGTCATGGCCTGCAAGAAGGCCGAGGTGCACCCCGCACGCGACTTCGACCTCTCCGCCGTGAAGTGCGTGGCCACCACGGGCTCCCCGCTCCCGCCCGACGGGTTCCGCTGGCTGCACGACGAGGTGGCCGAGGACCTCTGGATCGCCTCCGTCAGCGGTGGCACCGACGTCTGCAGCTGCTTCGCCGGCGCCGTCCCCACCCTCCCGGTGCACATCGGCGAGCTCCAGGCGGCCTGCCTCGGCACCGACCTCCAGTCCTGGGACCCGTCCGGCAAGCCCCTCACCGGCGAGGTCGGCGAGCTGATCGTCACCAACCCCATGCCGTCCATGCCGATCCGCTTCTGGAACGACCCCGACGGCAGCCGCTACCGCGACAGCTACTTCGAGATGTTCCCCGGCGTCTGGCGGCACGGGGACTGGATCACCCTCACCGACCACGGCTCGGTGATCATCCACGGCCGGTCCGACTCCACCCTCAACCGGCAGGGCGTCCGGATGGGCTCCGCCGATATCTACGAGGCCGTCGAGCGCCTGCCCGAGATCAAGGAATCCCTGGTCATCGGCCTGGAGGAAGCCAACGGCGGCTACTGGATGCCGCTCTTCGTGCAGCTCGCGCCCGGCGCCGCCCTGGACGACGCCCTGCGCGACCGGATCAAGTCGACCATCCGCGCCGAGCTCTCCCCGCGGCACGTGCCCGACGAGATCATCGAGGTGCCGGGCATCCCGCACACCCTCACCGGCAAGCGCATCGAGGTCCCGGTCAAGCGGCTCCTCCAGGGCACCCCGCTGGAGAAGGCGGTCAACCCGGGCTCCGTCGACAACCTCGACCTGCTGCACTTCTACGCGGACCTGGCCCGCACCCGCCGCCAGGCCTGAGGACGACCACCGGCATCGTCACTGTCAGTGGTCGTGGTTACCGTGAGTGAGCACTAGTCGTGGGGCGCACCCGCGCCCCGCACCATGCCACTCAGGGGGGACCATGCCCAAGAACCGGACCCGCGCCGGCACCCGGACCCGCATCCGGGCCGGCACCAGCGTCCGCCGCGGCCTGCGCCGCGAAGCACCCAGCACGGTCGGCCTGCTCGCCGACCCCCAGGACTTCGCGGCCATGCGCGGCTACCGCAGCTTCACCTTCGAGGACCACCAGGAGTACCTCGGCCACGTCGACGCACTCCTGAAATCCCTCGCCGCCGAGGGCATCCACACCACCGTCGCCCTCTTCGACCCGGAGGAGTACGCCGAGTACTGCGCGGAAGCGGGCCTCGACGCGGACACCGCCGAGGCCCGCACCCGCTTCACCGCCGAACTGGCCGGCGCCGGCGCGGGCCTCCCGTACGCCGGACAGCCCATCGACGAACTGGTCCCGCTCCTCGTCGACGCAGCGGTCCGCCAGGCCACCTGGGAGTACGCCACCCTCCTCCTGGCCGGCCTCGGCAGCTGCGCCGAATGCGGCGAGGACATCGGCCGCGCCTGTCACGAACAGGCCGGCCGCGCCCTCCACCAGCTCCTGGCCGGAGCCGGCCCGGGCCACCACCACCTCGTCTGCAGCGTCCCGGCCGAGGAGGAACACCTCATCGCCGTCCTCCACGCGGACACCGGCGACGCCCACGAGCCACCCGGCGCACCACCCCGCCTCCCCGGGCGGGACGGCGCCGACTTCCTGACCGTGCTCGCCGCCGGACTCGCCCTCGGCGCCACCGGGGGCCTGGTGCTCCGCAGCACCACCGACGGATTCCGCGACCGGGTCCACGGCTGGCGGCTGGCGCACGGCACGCTCGTGCCGCTCTCCGCCGCCGAGGTGTTCAACGCCTACTGCACCGATGCCGACACCGGCGAGCCCGTCGCCCCCGAACCGGACGTCGAATACTGCCCCGGCTACCGGATCGACCTCCCACACCCGCACCACTGACGCGGAAAGGCCGAGGGGCCTCCGCCACCGGCGAAGGCCCCTCGGCCCGACAACCCCACGAAGCACGGACGCCGGCTACTCGCCGGACAGCACCGCCTGCGCGGCCACCCGCGCCTCCTCGGCCGAGTCCGCCGCACGCGCCGCCGCGGCGGCCCGCTCGCACTGCGCCAGCGTGTGCTTCGCGAGCGTCGCCCGAACATAGGGAATCGACGCGGCACCCATCGACAGAGAGGTGACCCCCAGACCGGTCAGCACGCAGGCCAGCAGCGGATCCGAGGCGGCCTCACCACAGACACCACAGCTCTTGCCCTCCGCCCGGGCGGCCTCCGCCGACATGGCGATCAGGTCGAGCAGCGCCGGCTGCCACGGGTCCTGCAGCCGCGACACCGCACCCACCTGACGGTCGGCAGCGAAGGTGTACTGGGCCAGGTCGTTCGTGCCCAGCGACAGGAACTCGACCTCCTGCAGGATCGACCGCGCCCGCAGCGCGGCCGACGGGATCTCCACCATCGCACCGAACTTCGCCCGCAGACCCGCCTCACGGCACGCGTCCGCGAACGCCCGCGCGTCGATCCGGTCGGCCACCATCGGGGCCATCACCTCGAGGTAGACGGGAAGCCCCTCGGCCGCCTTCGCGAGCGCGCTCAGCTGCGTCCGCAGCACCTCCGGGTGATCCAGCAGGGTACGCAGCCCGCGTACGCCCAGCGCCGGGTTCGGCTCGTCGCCCGGAGTCAGGAAGTCCAGGGGTTTGTCCGCACCGGCATCCAGCACCCGTACGACGACCCGGCCCTCCGGGAACGCCTCGAGCACCTTGCGGTAGGACTCGATCTGCTTCTCCTCGGACGGCGCCTTCTTGCTGTCGTCCAGGAAGAGGAACTCGGTGCGGAACAGACCCACACCCTCGGCACCCGCCTCCACGGCCGCCGGAACGTCGGCCGGCCCGCCGACGTTCGCCAGCAACGGCACCTTGTGCCCGTCGGACGTGGCACCCGGCCCGGAGGACGCCGCCAGCGCAGCCTTCCGCTCCGCCGCGGCATTCGTGAGCTCGGCCTTCTTCTCCTCGCTGGGCTCCACGAAGATCTCACCGGTGGAACCGTCCACCGCGATGACCGTGCCCTCCGCCAGCTCACCGGCTCCCGGCAGCGCCACCACGGCCGGCACGCCCAGCGCCCGCGCGAGGATCGCGCTGTGGCTGGTCGGCCCGCCCTCCTCGGTCACGAAACCGAGCACCAGAGCCGGATCCAGCAGCGCGGTGTCCGCCGGCGCCAGGTCCCGGGCGATCAGCACGTACGGCTCGTCGCTGTCGGGCACGCCCGGCATCGGCACCCCCAGCAGCCGCGCCACGATCCGGTTCCGCACGTCGTCCAGGTCCGCGACCCGGCCCGCCATGTACTCGCCGGCCCCGGCGAGCAGCTCGCGGTACGCGGCGAAGGCGTCGTAGACGCCACGCTCGGCGGTGCTGCCGACGGCGATCCGCCGGTCCACGTCCGCCATCAGCTCGGGGTCCTCGGCGATCATGGCCTGCGCCTCGAGCACGTGCTGGGCCTCGCCACCCGCCAGCTGCCCACGCGCGACAAGGTCGGCGGCCACGGCCTTCACGGCCTGACGGGCGCGCCCCTGTTCTCTCTCCGCCTCGTGCGCGGCGATCCGCTTGGCCGGCGGCTCGAGCACCGCCGTGCCCATGTGCCGCACCTCGCCGATCGCGACACCGTGGCTGACGCCGACGCCCCGCAGCGTTGTCTCCATGTCACCTGTCTCCGCTAGAGCGGCGGACCTTCCCGCCGCGATGGATGTACAAACCGCCGGCGAGCCCCGGCGGGGGCGCTAGCGCCAGCTGAAGAGAGCGTCGTCGGCCTTGACGTCGCCGGCCTCCACGACGTCACCGAGTGAGTCGGCAGTGGCCTCCAGAGCGATGACCGGGGAGATCGGGGACTTGCCGGCCTCTTCCACGGCGGCGGGGTTCCAGCGGATGACGGCCTGGCCCCGGGTCACGGTGTCGCCCTTGTTCACGAGCAGCTCGAAGCCCTGGCCGTTGAGCTGCACGGTGTCGATACCGAGGTGCGTGAGCACACCGTGACCCTCGCCGTCCACGACGACGAACGCGTGGGGGTGCAGGGAGACGACCACGCCGTCGACGGGGGACACCGCCTCGGAGGGCTCTCGCACGGGGTCGATGGCGGTGCCCGGTCCCACCATGGCGCCGGAGAACACCGGGTCCGGCACAGCCGCGAGTCCGATGGCACGCCCGGCAAGAGGGGACGTCACGCTGGTCATTGGGGGCCTCCCAGGGTGGGCTGTTCGTGTCGCCGTCACAGCCTGTTGCGAACGGCGTACTGTCCAGAAGGATATGTCAAGGGATATGCCGGTTTGCCCGGTATGGACGCCGGGATCGGGCGGCCCTTCGACACCCTCCGATACGGAGACTAGTGGACTAGACCGGTGGACTAGACCACAAGCCCCGAGTCGATTTGCCTGCCCCCGGGGCGAGGTGTAGTCTCGTGAGTCCTGCCTGACCCCGTCATGTGAATCACGCGTGAACATCGGTCGGCGGGCAATCCAACTCTTCAGTCGATCTTGGTCCATTCAGATCGCGTCCGCATCTCCGCGGACAGTGGTCAGCGGGCCGGAGAATTACTGATAAGGTCGGAATCGCCGAAAAGGGAAAAGCGCGAAAGCGCTTGACCGGAAAGGCGCCGAGGAAATCGGGTCGGAAAAGATCTGATAGAGTCGGGAACGCAAGAACGAAGGAAGCGCCCGGAGGAAAGCCCGCGAGGGTCAGTACGAA
>NZ_JBWKDJ010000019.1:0-147729 GCF_056436025.1 Streptomyces sp. NPDC043853 | reverse complement strand
GATCGGCGTGATCAGGTGCGGGATGCCCTCGTACGCGGTCAGCTCGACCCGCTTGGGGTCGACGAGCACCATCCGCACGTCCTCCGGGGTGGCCCTCATCATGACCGAAGTGATCACGCTGTCGATCCAGGAGGACTTGCCGCTGCCGGTGGCACCGGCGACCAGCACGTGCGGCATCTTCGCCAGGTTGGCCATCACGTAGCCGCCCTCGACGTCCTTGCCGAGGGCCACCAGCATCGGGTGGTCGTCCTCGGCCGCGTCCGCGAGCCGCAGCACGTCGCCGAGGTTGACCATCTCCCGGTCGGTGTTCGGGATCTCGATGCCGACCGCCGACTTGCCCGGGATCGGGCTGATGATCCGCACGTCCGGGGAGGCCACCGCGTAGGCGATGTTCTTCGCCAGCGCCGTGATCCGGGTGGCCATCACCGCGGCGCCCAACGTGACTTCGTACCGGGTGACCGTCGGCCCCCGGGTGAAGCCGGTGACATCGGCGTCGACCCCGAACGCGTCGAAGACCGCCCGCAGCGCCTCGATGGCCGCGTCGTTGGCGGCACTGCGGGTCTTGGCCGGTCCGCCTCGCGCCAAGAGGTCGAGCGAGGGCAGCGCGTACGTGACGTACCGGCGCAGCTGGAGCTGCTCGGCCCGGTGTGCGGGGGGTGCCGGACTCGGAGGGCTTTCGAGAACGCGGGTCGGAGCCGGTGCAGGTAGCGGTTGGGTGGGAGGTTCCAACGGCACCGGTGGGAGAACAGGCGGCGCCGGAACGGCAGGCAGCGGTCCTCGCGGCGCAGGCGAGACGGGGGCAGCGGCCACCGGCAGGTCGGCCGCCGGGAACTCTGCCGCCCGGACGTCGCCCGCCCGGTCCGCGCGCCGCAGGATCCGGCGGGTGAACTGCCACAACCTGCTTCCGGCCGGATCGGTGTCCCCGCCTGCGATCGCACGCAGGCGATCACGTACGTCCAGCGCCTCCCCCGGGCGGAGCGCCGGGTCCTTGGCGAGGAGGGCGAGGACGAGCTCGTCCCATGCCTTGGGAAGGCCGTAGCGGAGACGGCTGGGGGCCACGGGTTCCTCCGTCACGTGCTTGACGAGCAGCGCGACCCCGCCTGCGGCGGAGAACGGCGGCCGACCGGTGAGCAGCGCGTAGAGCACGCACCCCAAGGAGTACAGATCGCTGCGGTGGTCCACCACGAGGGCCTGCGCCTGCTCGGGAGACATGAACGCGGGCGTACCGATCACCACTCCCGTGGTGGTCAGCGCCGGCTGGGACGCCGAAGCATCGAGCAGCATGCCGATGCCGAAGTCGAGGATCTTGGCCACCCCCCGGTTCGTGACCATCACGTTCGCCGGCTTGATGTCCCGGTGAAGCACACCGGCCCCATGAGCAGTCGCCAGACCCTCACACACCTGCACGCCCCAGTTGGCCACCGCCTCCAAGCGGGGCGCGCCCTGACGCATCACCTCGTCCAGGGTCCGTCCGGTGAGCAGCTCCATCACGAGGAACAGGAGCGTCTGCTCCTGGACGCGAGTCGAACCGACGTCGTGCAGGGTGACGACGTGCGGGCTGTGCAGCCCTGCGACGAGCCTGGCCTCCCGCTCAAAGCGGGCCTCGGCCCGCTCGTACTCCACGTGTTCCCCCACGGCCAGGGTCTTCACGGCGACTTCGCGGCCCAGCTTCTCGTCGTACGCCCGCCAGACACGGCCCATGCCCCCGGCGCCGAGCAACCCGGTCACCCGGTAGCGGTCCGCGATCCGTGTCCCCTGCACTATCCCCTCCACGGCACAGCGAGTGGCGACCTCCGCACCGAAGACGCCGCGGTGATCGTACGTCCGGGCCTGCGCCGCGATTCCGGTGGCATCACCGTGTGGACACGGAACTCGGCGCATTGCGGTCGCGTCGCGGGAACCGAACGCGGACGGTGGATGTCTCCATCGTTGTCAGCCTTGTCCCCTTACATCCGGAGAAACCGGGGGACGCCATGAAGCACATCCACCGCATACGCCGCCGGCAGCTCGTGGCCCTGGCCACGGGTGCCCTCCTCACCGCCGGAATCGGGTTCGCCGCGCCTGCCTCGGCGCAGCTCCCGGCCGCGGAGCCGGCCACCACCTGGAGCACGACCCCGCTCGTGGTCAACGCCCGCTGGGGCGGCCACTGCACGTACGACCGGCTCGTCATCGACGTGAAGGGCTACGTCCCCGACGTCACCGTCCGCCGGACCGCCAGGCTGTACTACGACGGGTCCGGCAAGCCGGTCCCGCTCGCGGGCAGGTACTTCCTGGAGATCCGGCTCAACCCGGCCGCCGCCCACAACGATGCCGGGAAGTCCGTCTACCAAGGTCCCAAGCTGCAGCGGATCTGGCTGCCGAAGCTCAAGGGAATCGCCATGACCGGCGACTACGAGGGGTACGTGACCTTCGGCGCCGCCTTCCACACCTATCCCGTCTACAAGACGTTCAAGCTGCACAGCCCGGAGCGGTTCGTGCTGGACGTCAAGCACGCCAACGTCTGCTGAGCGGCACCTGAGCAGTACCCGCCGGGCCCCGGGGTCGTCGCACGCCCCGGGGCCCGGCCGGTCGCCCGTCAGCCGCCGACCGGCGCCTTGGAACGCAGGACCGTCAGGAACGCGCGCATCCAGGCCGGGTGGTCGGGCCAGACCCGGGCCGACACCAGGGTGCCGTCCACCACCGCCTCCGAGTTCTCGAAGGTCCCGCCGGCGCCCCGCATGTCGAGCTCCAGCGCCGGGTACGCGGTGACCTTGCGCCCGTCCAGGCTCCCGGCGGCCGCGGTCATCAGCGGGCCGTGGCAGATCTGCGCGACCGGCTTGTCGGCCCCGGTGAAGGCGGCGATGATCCGCTTCACCTCGGGGTCGTTGCGCAGGTACTCGGGCGCCCGCCCGCCGGGGATCACCAGCGCGGCGTACTGCCCCGGGTCGACGTCCGCGAACGCCACGTCGGCCGGCCAGGTGTAGCCCGGCTTCTCGGTGTAGGTGTCGAAGCCGTCCTCGAAGTCGTGCACCACGAAGCGGAGTTTCTTCACCGCCGGGGCCGCGATGTGGACCTCGTACCCCTCTTCGAGGAGCCGCTGGTACGGATAGAGGACTTCCAGCGACTCCGCCGCGTCACCGGTGACGATGAGGACCTTCACTGCCATGGGCTGCTCCTGTGATGTGGGGCACATGTGGACCCCGGCGACCCTGCCCGCGCGTCGGCCGCCCAAACCGGCCGGGAGGGGGCGGGTTGTGGCACCCGAGGCCGGACGACTAGGGTCATCTGGCCTTGGTGTACGGGAAACCGGTGGAAAACCGGTGCGGCCCTCGCCACTGTGATCGGGAAGTCCGGCTCCATCCTCACGGAGGCCACTGGGCCGACGCGGGAGACCGCACGGCCCGGGAAGGCGGAGCCAGGGCATCAGCACCCGTGAGCCAGGAGACCGGCCAGGGCGCGTTGTCCATCCACGAGGTGCTGGAGAGGTCTCCCAACCCATGCATATTGCCGAGGGGTTCCTACCCCCGTTGCACGCGGTCGCCTGGGGCGTCGCGTCCGCTCCGTTCGTCGTCCACGGCGTGCGCGCGCTGACCCGTGAGGTCAAGGAGAACCCGGAGAGCACGCTGCTCCTCGGCGCGTCCGGTGCGTTCACGTTCGTCCTGTCGGCCCTGAAGATCCCCTCGGTGACGGGCAGTTGTTCGCACCCGACCGGGACGGGGCTGGGGGCGATCCTGTTCCGGCCCCCGATCATGGCCGTGCTCGGCACGATCACCCTGCTGTTCCAGGCCCTGCTGCTGGCCCACGGCGGACTGACCACCCTCGGCGCCAACGTCTTCTCGATGGCGATCGCCGGCCCCTGGGCGGGCTACGCCGCCTACCGGCTGCTGGGGAAATCCGGGGCGCCGCTGATGGTCTCGGTCTTCTTCGGCGCCTTCTTCGCCGACCTGGTGACCTACTGCGTGACCTCGGTCCAGCTGGCGCTGGCCTTCCCCGACCCGGGCAGCGGCTTCCTCGGCTCACTCGCCAAGTTCGGCGGGATCTTCGCCGTCACCCAGATCCCCCTCGCCGTCAGCGAGGGGCTGCTCACCGTGCTGGTGATGCGGCTGCTGATGCAGTCCAGCAGGTCGGACCTGGTCCGGCTGGGCATCGCCGAGCTCACCAAGAAGCAGGAGGCCGCGGTCTGATGGCGAACAGCACGCCGAAGGGCATGTCGAAGGGCATGTCGAAGAACACCAGGGTCAACCTCCTGCTGCTGCTCCTGGTGGCGGCACTGGCCGTACTGCCGCTCGTGCTGGGGCTCGGGGAGGGCAAGGAGGAGCCGTTCACCGGCGCGGACGCGCAGGCCGAGGCGGCGATCACCGAGCTGAAGCCGGACTACGAGCCGTGGTTCTCCCCGCTGTACGAACCCCCGTCCGCGGAGGTGGAGTCCGCGCTGTTCGCCCTGCAGGCGGCGATCGGCGCGGGGGTGCTCGCGTATTACTTCGGGCTGCGGCGCGGGCGCCGGCAGGGCGCGGCGGCGTCCGGCGCGGCCGTGGCCGGGGACCCGGCCGGTCCCTCCGCGGGGTCCTGAGTCCGTGCTGCCCATCGACGCGGCCGCGCACAGCAGCCGCTGGCGCGGCCGCCACCCGCTGGAGAAGGCCCTGCTGGGCCTCGGCCTGACGGTGACGGCGGTGAGCCTGCCGCCCTGGCCGGGCGGACCGCTGGTGGCCGCGGCCACGCTGACCGTGCTGCTCGGCCCGGCCGGGGTGCCCGGGCGGCGGCTGTGGCGGGCTTTCCGGATCCCGCTCGGTTTCTGCTTCACCGGGGCGGTGCCGCTGCTGTTCGCCGTGGGCGGCCCGGACGGCTGGGTCGCGCTGGCCCCGGACGGGCCGCGGCACGCGGCCGACCTGCTGCTCCGTACGTCGGCGGCCTCGCTCGGGGTGTTGCTGTTCGCGTTCACCACCCCGGTCTCGGACGTGCTGCCCCGGCTGGTGCGGGCCGGGGTGCCGGCGCCGGTGGTCGACGTGGCCCTGGTGATGTACCGGATCGGATTCCTGCTGCTGGACTCACTGGCGCAGGTGCGTACGGCACAGGCGGCCCGGCTGGGGAACAACAGCCGGGCGGCGGCGTGGCGTTCGGTGGCCGGGCTGGCCTCCACCGCCTTCGTCCGGGCCTTCGACCGGGCGGGGCGGCTCCAGGCGGGGCTGGCGGGCCGGGGCTACGACGGCACCCTGCGGGTGCTGGTGCCCCGGGCGTCGGTGTCGTGGCGGTTCCTGGCCGCGTCCGGGGGGCTGTTGTGCGCGGTGATCGCCGCGACGTTCGTGCTGAGAGGACTGCTGGGAGTGTGGGCGTGAAGCCGTACGGCGGAGCAGTGGTGGAACTGGCGGGCGCGGAGTACGCGTACGAGGACGGGCCGGCCGTGCTGTCGGGGGTGGACTTCGGCATCGCCGAGGGCCGTTCGCTGGCCCTGCTGGGCCGCAACGGCAGCGGCAAGACCACCCTGATGCGGCTGCTGAGCGGGGGGCTGCGGCCCGCCGCCGGCCGGCTGCTGCTGGACGGCTCGCCGGTCTCCCACGACCGGGCGGGCCTGACCCGGCTGCGGTCCTCGGTCCAGCTGGTGGTGCAGGACCCGGACGACCAGCTGTTCGCCGCCTCGGTGGAGCAGGACGTGTCCTTCGGGCCGCTGAACCTGGGGCTGCCCGACCCGGAGGTGCGCGCCCGGGTGGACGCCGCGCTGGAGGCCCTGGACATCACGGCGCTGCGCGACCGGCCCACGCACCTGCTGTCCTACGGGCAGCGGAAGCGGGCGGCGATCGCCGGGGCGGTGGCGATGCGGCCCCGGGTGCTGATCCTGGACGAGCCGACGGCCGGGCTGGACCCGGACGGGCAGGAGCGGTTGCTGGAGGTGCTGGCGGGGCTGGAGTCCACGACGGTGGTGATGGCCACGCATGACGTGGACCTGGCGGTGCGCTGGGCCGATGACGCGGCGGTGCTGACCCGCGGCGGGATCCGGACCGGGCCGGCGGGTGAGCTGCTGGCGGATCCCGAGCTGCTGGCCGCGGCGGGGCTGCGGCAGGCGTGGTCCCCGGCGGTGACCTCGTTCCTGCGCGCCCACGGCCTCCTCCCCCACGGCTCTCCCGGGCCGCGCACCCCGGAGGAGCTCTCCGCGCCGGCCTGACCGGCGGGCATCCTGACCGGCGGCCCTGCTCCACCCCGAGGACCAGTCCCTACGATGGCCGCATGTCGCTGCCGCACGCCATCCTGACCGCCCTGCTGGAGAAGCCCTCGTCAGGGCTGGAGCTGACCCGGCGGTTCGACCGGTCCATCGGGTACTTCTGGTCGGCGACGCACCAGCAGATCTACCGGGAGCTCGGGAAGCTGGAGGAGGGCGGGCTGATCCGGGCACTGCCGACCGCACAGCCCTCCCGGGGGCAGAAGAAGGAGTTCGAGGTGCTGCCCGCCGGGCGGGCGGAGCTCCTCCGGTGGGTCGGGGAGAGCCAGGACCCCAAGGCGATCCGGGATCCGCTGCTGCTGCGGATCCGGGCGGCCGCCATGGTGGGCACCCAGGGCCTGCTCGCGGAGCTGCGGCGCCATCTGGAGCTGCACCGGCAGCAGCTGGCCGTGTACGAGGCCATCGAGGAGCGCGACTTCCCGCCCGGCCGGGACGCCCCCGAGGACCGGCTGCGCCGGCTCGTGCTGCACGGCGGGACCGCCTTGGAGGGCTTCTGGCTGCGCTGGCTGGAGGAGGCGCTCGCCGAGGTCGAGGCCATGGAGGGCGGCCGGGACTGAACCGGCCCCGGTGCGCCCACTGGGGGGCGAAACCGGGGCCGGCGGAAGGGGCGTGGAGCCGCTTACTTGTTCAGGGAGGCCCAGAACTCGTCGAAGGACAGCAGCTTGTCGCCGTCGAGGTCCTTGGACTTGATGACGGCCTCGGCCACCGGGCCGGTCACGGCGAAGTCGCCCATGGCCGCCATGGCCTCGCGGTACTCGTCGGCGGTGACGAACCCGTCGCCGTCCTTGTCGAAGCGTCCGAACGTCGCCTTGGCGCTCTCGATGTCCGCCACTGGGATCCACCCCTTCTTGGTGCTGGTTGACCGGCTCAGGGTAGCGGCACCCCCGGCCCCGGCGCAGTCGGGGTCCCGGTCGGACGGTCGGAATTCATTCAATTACCCTTCCGTAACGCGGAACACAGGGGCCCGGCCAGCGGCGGAACGAATAATTCCAGCGAACAGGTCCCCATTCCTCTTGTCACGCTCCGGGGCCGCGGAATAACGTACCGCCATTGCCGCCACACCAGGAGCGCGGGGCTCCCAGGGACAAGCGGCAAACAAGGGCGATCAAAAAGTGACGATCACAGTTGACGCATCATTCGAAGTTCTGCCCTTCACGCGCACCTGCCGCCATATCTGGGAAGACGGCGACCATGTGCTCATCGGCGTGAGTCCCGGCAACGGCTACTTCAGCGCCGAGCGCATAGCCGGCCTCGCCAGGTGGGCCGTGACCCGCTTCGCGCAGGTGGACTTCGTCTACGCGGACCTCCACGTGGACCGCATGTTCGCCGCCTTCGGGTACACGCCGGAGCATGCGGCCAAGCGCGCCGCGAAGGAGATCAAGGCGGTCCGGCGGAGGATCCTCAAAGGTGTCGGGGAGTCGGGATCAGAGAGACCCGAGGTCCGGGTGCGGGCCCTGTCCGAATTCCAGGGCAATCCCGTTTACCAGCTGCTGCACCGGCGCGTGCTGCATTTCCTGGAGACCGATGACGAATTCCGCAAGGGCTGCGAGGAGATGGCCCTGCACTTCGTCGGGTCCAAGCTTCCGGACGGCGAATCGATCACCGATGAGCAGCTCCGGGTGTGTTTCGACTACCTGGCGGCGGAACTCCCCTTCTTCATCGATACGCCCGGAATTCTCGACGTGCCGTCGTCGGTCGCGGCGTACCACGTGCCGATGCCGATGACCGAGGTGCTGTTCGCCCGCGGCGGAGGCCTGCGCGCCACCCGCAACCAGGCGTACGCCGTCGTACGGCCCGAGACCGCCCACGGCACCCACGGCACCCACAGCGCCCAGGACACCCAAGGCACCCAGAGCACCCAGACCGCCGGAACCTGTGAAGGGGACACCGTTGACCAGCGTGCAGCTTGACTTCCCGCTCTCCCGGCGCGGTGACGTGCTCCCGGAGGAGTGCTCCTGGCTGCGCGAGAAGGCCCCGGTGGCCCGGGTGCGCACCCTCACCGGGGACACCGCCTGGCTGGTGAGCAGCCACGCGCTGGCCAAGCAGGTCCTGGAGGACGAGCGGTTCAGCCTCAAGGACACCGCGAACGCCGGGGTGCCGCGCCAGTACGCGCTGACGATCCCGCCCGAGGTCGTCAACAACATGGGCAACATCAACAGCGCGGGGCTCCGCGACGCCGTGATGAAGTCCCTGAACCCGCGCCAGGAGGGGCTGCCGGAGTTCCTCCGCGCCACCGCGCACGCCCTGGTCGACGCCTTCACGGCCGAGGGCGGCCCGGTCGACCTGCGGGCCGCCTTCGCGGACCCGTACTCGGCCGCCCTGCACTGCCACGTCCTGGGAGTGCCGCAGGAGGACTGGCGCCGGCTGATGTCGGGCCTGGACGTCGCGTTCATGACGGCGCGCGTGCCCTTCGCCGACTCCGCCCTCAACTGGTACAAGGACGTCGGCTATTTCGCCGACCGGTTCCGGGAACAGCTCGCCGCGGACGACGGGGCGCGTACGGGGCTGCTGGGCCGGTTCGCCCGGCTGCGCGAGGCGGACCCCGAGTCGGCCCATCTGACCGACGACATGTTCGCCACCGTGGCCGTCTCCCTGTTCGGGGCGGGCGCGGTGTCCACCTCGGCCTTCCTGGTACTCGCCGTGCTGGCGCTGCTCCAGCGGCCGGAGCTCATCACCTGGCTGCGCGACCGTCCCGAGCGGATGGGCAAGGCGGTCGACGAGCTGCTGCGCTGGAACCTGTCGGTGGGCGACGGGCTGCCCCGCATCGCCCTGGCCGACGTCCGGCTCGGCGAGGTCCTGGTGCGCGAGGGCGAGCTGGTGCTGGTGCTGATCGAGGGGGCCAACTTCGACCCGGCGGTGTTCGACCACCCCGAGCGGCTCGACTTCGAGCGCGAGCACAATCCCCACCTCGCCTTCGGTGGCGGTCGGCACTTCTGCCCGGCCACGGCGCTCGGCCGGGCCCACGCGGAGATCGCGCTGGAGGTCCTCACCGAGCGGCTTCCCGAGCTGCGCCTGGCGGTTCCCGCGGAGAACCTCGTCTGGCGCACGGGCTTCATCAAGCGACTGGCGGAGCGGCTCCCGGTCGCCTGGTGATGCCGGACGGCGCCCCGGGAGCGGTGTCCCGGGGCGCCGTCGACCAACGTGTCCGGCCTCGGCCGCTCAGCGGAAGATGCCGGTGTGGCCCAGCGAGTAGCGGCCGGGCTGCGGGTACACGGCCAGGCCGTGCGGGCCGTTGCCCACCTTGATCCGGGCCAGCTGCTTGCCCGTGGCGGTGTCGATCGCGTAGACCTCGCCGTCGTACCGGCCGGAGAGCCACAGCACCTTGCCGTCGGCGGAGACCCCGCCCATGTCGGGGCTGCCGCCGTCGGGCAGGTCCCACTTCTTGGTGAGCTTGTTCTGCGGGAAGTCGAAGACCGAGACCGTGCCCTCGCCCCGGTTGGAGACGTACATCTCCTTCGAGTCCCGGCTGACGTAGAGGCCGTGGCAGCCCTTGCCGGTGAGCAGCAGCTTGGGCTCGGTGAACTTCTCCCCGTCCAGCACCCACATGCCGTCCGCCATCATGTCCGCGATGTAGAAGGTCTTGCCGTCCGGGGAGATCTTCACGTCCTGCGGCATCGCGCCCTCGAAGGGGAGCTTCTGCTGGCCGACGACCTCCATCTTCTCCGTGTCCACCTTGAGGAGTTCGCCGGAGAACTCGCAGGAGACGATGAAGTACCGGCCGTCCGCCGAGAAGTCGGCGTGGTTGACGCCGAAGCAGCTGACCGGCACGGTCTTCACCCGGTCCATGGTGTGCGGGTCCCGGAAGACCAGCTCCCGGTCCAGCGAGGCCATGACCACCGCGTACTTGCCGTGGGGCGTGAAGTACAGGTTGTACGGGTCGTGCACCTCGACGGGGTCGCCCGCCTCCCCGGTCGCCGGGTTGATCGGGGTCAGGGTGTGCCCCCGGTTGTTGTTGACCCAGAGGGTCTTCAGGTCCCAGGACGGCACCACGTGCTGCGGCTGCACGCCGACCGGGATGGTGTCGATGACCCGGTAGGTGGCCGGGTCGATCACCGAGACCGTGTTGGAGCCGGTGTTGGGCACGTACACCCGGGACGGGAAGTCCTCGACCACCGGGGAGAGCTTCCCCGGCCGGTCCGCGGCGTAGACGTCCTTCGGGTCGAGCAGCGGGGGCATCCCGGCGAGTGCCGGCGGGGCGGCGGGCACCTCGGCCTGCCGGGCGGCGGCGTTGGTGCCGAGCGCCTCGGGGCTGCCCTTGCCGTCGGATCCGCAGCCGGCCAGGGCGGCGAGGGCCAGTCCGGCCAGCAGCACGGCGGCCTTCCGGTGAAGGCGGGTGGTCGTCATGGGGTCAGCAGCTCCGTGGTGGTCACCGCGCGCAGGTCGCGGCGCGCGAGTTCTTCGAGGAGGGAGGGCATCGCGTCGACCGTGTCCGCGTAGCCGAAGTGCAGGCTCACCACCGATCCGGGACGGATCTCCCCGGTGACGGTGCGGATGACGGCCGCGGCACCGGGCGAGGTGAAGTCGAGGGAGTCCACGTCGTAGGAGAGGACGTGCGGATAGCCGGCCCGCCGGGCGGCCTTCAGCACCGGAGCGGCGGCGTACTGCGTCCTGGACGGCCGGAACCAGGTGCCGATGGAGCCGGTGAGCCGCTTCAGCCGCCGTGCGCAGGCCTCGATCTCGGCGTACGCCACCTCCTCGGTCATCGCGTTGATGTCGGTGTGGCGCTGGGTGTGGTTGCCGAGGTCGTGGCCGCCGTCCAGGATCCGGCGGGCCATCTCCGGGTGGGCGTCGAGCCACTCCCCCACGGCCAGTACGGTCACCCGCGCGCCGGCCTTCGCGGCCTCGGCGAGCACCGCGCGGGCGGTGGCCGGGTCCCCGTTGCCGTGGAAGGTGAGGGCGACCCGGCGCACGGTCCGCGGGCCGTGGTCGATCTGGTCCGGCTGCCCGCGGAAGGCCCGGGGGGCGGGCGCGGCCGGCGGGGCGGCCGGGCGGGCCGGGGGCGGGACGCCGGGCGGGGCGGCCGGGCGGGGCGCGCCGCAGGCGGCGGCGAGGGCTCCGGCGGCGACCGCGGCGCCGGTGCGGAGGGCCGTTCGGCGGTCCGGATGGCAGATCACCTGCTCATTTAAGAGCCGGGACGCCCAGAAGATAACGATTGACCCAATTCGGGACCTTTGATGCACCCATCCGGACCGACGCTCGTCCGCTATTCGATCAACGAAGTATGCAGAGCGTTCGATATATGTTCATCGATTGCCAGGCGAGTGGCCGACCTCACCTAAGATTTAGCTAGAAACTCTTGCTATATGCACACTTATGTCCGACTCGGGACTTTTGGCGTTTTGGGCGCCCGTCTGCCATAGTCGGAGTCGCGCCTTCCCATTGACCCGAGCGAAGTCGCCCACGCCGAGGATCACACACCCCCTTTGATCCTCGGCGAACCCATGAAGCTCCCGCGACGCCCACCACGGCGGTCAGGGAGCTTCTGGTTTTCCGGCCGCGCCGGCCGTGTCGTCGGCGGCCTCGGCGGCGCCGTCCTCGGCCTTC
Source organism: Streptomyces sp. NPDC043853 (assembly GCF_056436025.1). Classification (NCBI taxonomy): domain Bacteria; kingdom Bacillati; phylum Actinomycetota; class Actinomycetes; order Kitasatosporales; family Streptomycetaceae; genus Streptomyces; species Streptomyces sp. NPDC043853. The sequence continues at coordinate 135,995 of NZ_JBWKDJ010000019.1, read as the reverse complement.
CTCAGCGGTCGGCGACGCGCATCTCGAACCAGGTCGTCTTGCCGCGCGGCAGCAGGTCCGCACCCCAGCGGTCGGACAGCTTGTCCACCAGGAACAGCCCGCGGCCCGTGGTGTCCAGCTCGTGCACCGGCATCAGACAGGGCAGCCCCCGCGAGGGGTCCCGCACCTCCACCCGGATCCAGCCGCGCCGGCGCAGCAGCTTCAACCCGAACGACCGGGCCCCCGTGTGCCGGACCGCGTTGCCCACGAGCTCCGAGACCAGCAGCACCACGTGCTCGGCCACCTGCGGGGAGAGCCCCCACATCCGGACCACCGCGTACTGGGTCAGCCGGCGCGCGGTGCTCGCCGATTCGGGTCGCGACGGCAGGGTCACCTCCCCCTCGGCCGGGTTCCCGTACAACTCCAGGGCTTTGAGGCCCTGTTCGTCCTCGAGAGCCGCGTTGAGCCGTAAAGCGGAAGCGCCGCTGCGCTGCCGCGGTTGTTCCACACCCTCCAGGCCCGCCATGCACCCATCATGGAGGGCGCGGGGGGCCCTCCGGGCCGTTCCGCGCGAAAACACCCCCTGGAACCGGAAGCTCCGAGGGGGCGTTTCGTCATATGCCGGAGGCAGGCAGTGGGCGCAAAAACGGCACCTGACCAGCGATGACACACCGTCGAGCGGTCATCACGGTGAGTGGATCTTCCGATGCCCTTAAGGCTGCCTTAAGGCCCGGCTAATCCACCCGCAGGGGCGATGCCCGGCGTCGGCCCCGTCCCATCACGCCCCGGATCAGAGGAACTTGGCCTTGCCCGGGCCCTCCTCCACGAAGCTGCGCATGCCGCGCTCGCGGTCCTCGGTGGCGAACAGGCCCGCGAACCAGTTGCGTTCGATGGCGAGGCCGGTGTCGATGTCCGCCTCCAGGCCCGCGTCCACGCACTCCTTCGCCGCGCGCAGCGCGATGGCCGGGCCCTGGGCCAGCTTGGCGGCCCAGGCGTGCGCCTGCTCGTACACCTCGGCGGCCGGCACCACCCGGTCGACCAGGCCGAGGGAGAGCGCCTCGTCGGCCTTCACCATCCGGCCGGTGAAGATCAGGTCCTTGGCCTTGGACGGGCCGATCAGCCGGGACAGCCGCTGGGTGCCGCCCGCGCCGGGGATCAGGCCGAGCAGGATCTCCGGCTGCCCGAGCTTGGCGTTGTCCGCGGCGATCCGGTAGTCCGCGCACAGCGCGAGCTCGCAGCCGCCGCCCAGGGCGTAGCCGGTGACGGCCGCGACCACCGGCTTGGGGATCCGGGCCACCGCGGTGAAGGAGTCCTGCAGGGCCCGGGACCGCGCGACCATCGCCGCGTGGTCCATGACCTGCATCTCCTTGATGTCCGCTCCGGCCGCGAACACCTTCTCCCCGCCGTAGAGGATCACCGCGCGGACGTCGGCGCGGTCGGTGGCCTCCACCGCCAGCTCGCGCAGCCGGTCCTGGGTCGCGATGTCCAGGGCGTTCATGGGCGGCCGGTCCAGGCGGATGGTGCCGACGCCTTCGGAGACTTCGAGAGAGATGGTCATACGGGCACGTTAGTGCCCGTTAACCGGCTTCGGTAGCAGGGGTGACCAGGGTTACCCGGCCGTGCCGCCCTCCTACTTGATCCACTCCGACCAGGGCATGTTCCAGCCGTTGAGGCCGTTCTCCGGGGCGATCTTCTTGTCCTTGGAGTTCTTCACGATCACCACGTCGCCGATGATCGAGTTGTCGAAGAACCAGGCGGCGGGAGCGTCGGGGTCACCGGCGCCGCGCACGTCGCGCAGGCCCACGCAGCCGTGGCTGACGTTCTCGGAGCCGAAGGTGCTCGAAGAGGCCCAGTAGTTGCCGTGCACGAAGGTGCCCGAGGTGGACAGGCGCATCGCGTGCGGCACGTCCTTGATGTCGTACTCGCCGCCGAAGCCGACGGTGTCGCCGTTCATCCGGGTCACCTTGAACTTCTCGCTGATGACCATCTCACCGTTGTACGTGGTGGTCGACGGGGCGCCGGCGGTGATGGGGAGGTTCTTGAAGACCTGGCCGTCGCGCACGACCTGCATCTGGTGGGTGCTCGCGTCGACCGTGGAGACCTGGGAGCGGCCGATCCTGAACTGCACCGTGCGGGTCTGCTTGCCGTAGACCCCGGGGCGGCCCTCGACGCCGTCCAGGTTCAGCTTGACGGTCACCTTGGTGCCCGCCGCCCAGTACTTCTCCGGGCGGAAGTCGAGCCGGTCGTTGCCGAACCAGTGGCCCTCGATCGGCACCGAGGGCTCGGAGGTGACGGTGATCGCCTTCTCCACGGCCTCCGGGTTGGTGATGCCGCGGCTGAAGTTGACGGAGACGGGCATGCCCACGCCCACCTCCGAGCCGTCCTCGGGGGTGTAGTGCCCGATGAAGGTGTTCTTCGGGGTGAGGGTGGTGAAGGTGACGTCCTTCGCGGACTCCCGGCCGGCGCCGTCCTTGGCGACCGCGTGCACCTTGTACTCGGTGGCCGAGCCCAGGTGCCGGGAGGGCTCCCAACTCGCGCCGTCGGCCGACATCTTGCCCTCGACGGGATTGCCCTTGGTGTCGGCGACCGTGACGGTGGCGAGCTTGCCGCCCGTCGCGGAAATCTTCAGGACGCCGCTGGTGGCGACCTCCTTGGCGCCGTCCTCCGGCTTGACGGTGACGACCGCCTGGGACGCCTCGGTCCCGGTCTTGCCGCTGCCGCCGCCCTTGCCGTTGTCTCCGCCGCTGCCGGTGTTGTCTCCGCCGCCGCTGCACGCCGAGGTGAGCAGCAGGGCCGCCCCCAGCACCAGGGCCGACAGGGCACGCGTCGGCTGCAGTTTCACTCTTCTTCTCCCCATGTCCCCCGCGCGCGGACCTTCGCGCGCATGGAAACAGGTAATCACACGGGGGTATGACGAAGAGCTACGGCTTTGTCACCGTTCGGTCCCAACAGGGGTCGTGGTCCGGCCGGGAAGGGCGTCAGCCGTCGGTGCCCGGTTTGGTTCCCCAGACGTAGACGGCGTCCCCCTCGGTGAGCAGGTCCCAGAGCCGGGCCGCGTCCTCGGGGTACAGGTTGACGCAGCCCGCCGAGCCGCCGTACGCGAAGAGGTCCCCGTAGGCCCCGTGGACGGCCTGGCCGCCGTTGAAGAACTGGGCGTAGGGCATGGGGGTGTCGTACAGGGTGGAGACGTGGTCCTTGTTCCGCCAGTAGATCTCGTGCCAGCCGAGCCGGGTCTCCTGGTCGTCCCGGCCGGTGCGGATCGGCACCGGCGCGAAGACCACCTTCGATCCGCGCTGCACCCACAGCAGCTGACGGTCCATGTCGATGCAGGTCACCCGGTGGTTCCGGACGGGGCACTTGCCCGCCTTGTTCGGGTTGGGCGTGGCCTGTACGACGAGCATGGCGCGGTAGGTGGCCACGTCCGGGTAGCCGTCGGCCGGGCTGAGCCCCTGGGCCTTCTGGAACTCCCGTACGGCCGTGCAGTCCCCGGGGGACTGCACCCCGTCCACGGTCCGGCCGAGGTGTGCCTCCAGCTCCCGCTGGTAGGGGCCGGTGCGCGCGGTGCAGGAATCGGCGCGGGCGGCACCGTCCGCCGCGGCCGCGGGGGCGGCGGCCGGGCCCGTCAGTCCGGTCAGGGCGAGCGTCAGGGCCAGGGTCAGGCCCGCGGTGCCCGCGGTCCGGCGGTTCACCGTCCCGCGCCCGGTGAGGTGTCGGTGCGTCATGGGACCAGCGAATCCCGCCGGGACGGCACGGGCGCGCCCGGGTGCTCCGATGCGGTGAGCGGGTCATCACATCGGACCACCCGGGCGGGGCCGTCCGGGGCGGCCGGGCGGAGGACCGGGCGGGAGGGGCCTGCGGAGGACCGGGCGGGGGCCGGTGCGCGCCGGCCGGGTCCGGTCAGCGCCCGGTCGACTTCACGGGGTCCTTGCCGTAATCGTCGCGCTTGTTGAACACCGTCACCTCCACCCGGTGGCCCGGGGTGGCGGCGTCCAGGGTGAGCGGGCCGGTCACGTCCTTGTCCGGGACGACGTAGGCCTCGGGGACGTCGGTCTCCCACAGGTAGTACCGGCCGGAGTACAGCGGGCCGAACTCGCAGACCCCGGCGCCGTCGGTGGCGCAGCCCTCGCCGATGCGGCGGTCGGGGTTGATGCCGATGGTCTGGAGGCCGGCGGTGTTGTTGGACTCCTTCCAGACCTCGAAGACCGCGCCGCGCAGCGGACGCTTGGTCTTGGCGTCCTTCTTCTGCACGCGGATGAAGCCCCGGTAGTCGTCCTTGGTGTTGCGGACCTCCGCGGTCACGCCCGCGGCGGCGTTGGCCGCGTTCAGTACGTGCGGCCCGCTGACCGGGTCGGCCGGCAGGTCGTAGCCGTCCGGGGCGGCGGTCTCCCGCCAGTAGTAGGTGCCCGGCGGCACGGCGGCCCCGCAGCGGCCGTCCTCCCCGGTGGTGCAGTCGCCGGACACGAGCTCGTCGGGGGTGGTGCCGGTGTGCTGCAGGCCGGCCGTGCCGTTGGTCTCCCGCCACAGCTGGAAGCGGGCCCCGGCGAGCGGTGCGCCGGAGCCCCGGTCGGTCTTGCGGACCCACAGGCTGCCGCCGTCCGGGTCGGGCGGGACGGGGGTGTCACCGCAGTCCGGCAGATCGCCGGTGAACGGGTAGGAGTGGAACTCCTGGCCGAAGTTGCCGGTGCCCGAGGCGCCGGTGTGGGTCAGGCCGCCGGCCGTGAAGAAGCGTCCGTTCACGCCGGGCAGTCGGACCGAGGTCTGCGAGAGCGGCTCGGCGATGAGGGTGGAGCCCTGGAACTGGGCGGTGCCGTGCAGCCGGACGTCGGCCGCGTCGGGGAAGTTCCACAGCAGTTTCTCGCGGAGCCCGGCGGGGTGGCTGCCGTTGTTGAAGGAGACCAGCGGGTCGTCGCCCAGCACGTTGACCAGGACGGTCGCCCCGGCCGGAATGCCGGTGAAGCGGACGAACACGGCGGCGTCGGCGGGGCCCGCCAGGTCGGACTCCACGTTGAACACCTGGAGGGCGGAGCTGCCGTCGCCGGTGAAGACGGCCTCGGTCGGGCTCAGCGTCACGGTGCCGGTGGCGGTCCGGGGCCGGCCGCCGGTCCGGGCGTAGCACTTGCTCGCGGCGGTGAGGCGGGCCCGGATGCCGGCGTAGGGGGTGGTGGCGGCGGGGTCGGCGACGAGCCGGCCGGTGACCGTGCCGGTGACGGTGCCGGCGTGCCGGACCGTGCCGCCGTCGGCGAGCAGCCGCTGGCCGGCGGCCACCCGGATGGTGCCGCCGACGGTGAGGAAGTCCGTGCCGTCGGCGGGCGGGACCCGGGAGCCGACGCCGACGAGGCCGACGTTGTAGACGTCGCTGGTGGTGGGCGAGCCGATCTTCTCCATGTCGAAGTTGCCGAGGACGACGATCCGTCCTTCGGCCTCGGCGGCGCCGCGGCGGACCTGGAAGTCCCCGCCGACGAACATGTTGACGGCGTTGTCGCGACCCGCGATCGTCCCGTTGCCCGGTTCGGGGTGGACGGGCGGGCAGTCGCCGGGGACGCAGGGGCCCAGGCCGTCGGGCAGCGGGGCCCGCAGCTCGGCGGCCGGGAGGGCACGGACGGCCGGGAAGCCGGCCGTCCGGGGGACGGGCGCGGCGGGGCCGACCCCGGTGCCGGCCGGGCCGGCGGCGAGGGCGGGGGCCGCCGCGGCGAGCACCGCGGTGATCGCGAGGCCGAGCGGCCACACCCTTGCTGTCCTGACTGTCATGACACTCCGTCCGTTTCCCGCCGTCGGTGGCCCTGACAGGCTCGGCGCACTTCCGTGCGGGGCGGGAACGGACACTCCCCCGTTACGGCAAACCGGTCACACCAATCACCCTGATGCGATCCACGTCCGGGCGATTCGCGTTCGGCCGATCCGCCACCGGGGCCGCCGCCGGGTCCGCCACCGGGGCCGCCGCCGGGCGGTTCCCGGTCAGGCGAGCGCCGAGCCGGCGATCCACTGCACCCAGGACATGTTCCAGCCGCCCAGCCCGTTGTCCGGGGCGACCGTCTTGTCCTCCGAGTTGACGACCTCGACGACGTCCCCGACCAGGGTGCGGTCGAAGAACCAGCCGGCCGGGGTGTCGGCACCGCCGCCCTTGTCGTCGCGCAGGCCGATACAGCCGTGGCTGGCGTTGGTGGAACCGAAGGTGCTCGGGGCGGCCCAGTAGTTGCCGTGCAGGAAGGTGCCGGAGCTGGTGAGCCGCATGGCGTGCGGCACGTCGGGGATGTCGTACTCGCCCTTGCCGTCCTCGGCGGTGAACCCGACGGTCGCGCCGTTCATCCGGGTGACGTCGAACATCTCGGTGACCACCATCTTGCCGTTGTAGGTGGTGGACTTCGGGGCTCCGGCGGTGACCGGAATGGTGGAGAGGACCTCGCCGTCGCGCCGGACGGTCATGGTGTGGTCCTCGGCGTCCACCGTGGAGACCTGGTGCCGCCCCACGGTGAAGCGGACCGTCTTGTTCTGGATGCCGTACGAGCCCGGGGCGCCCTCGACGTCGCGCAGCCGGATGGCGACCGTCACCTCGGTCCCGGGCTTCCAGTACTCCTTGGGCCGGAAGTCCAGGCGGTCCTCGCCGAACCAGTGGCCGGAGACCTCGGCCGCCGGCTTCGCGGTGACGGAGATCGCGCGTTCGACGTCGGCGCGGTTCTTGATGGACTTGCTGAACCGGAAGGAGACGATCATCCCGGTACCCACGGTGGAGCGGTTCTCGGGCTTGAAGTAGCCGATGAACCGCTCCTCGGGCACGTAGGTGGTGAAGGTGGTGTGCCGGGCCTGGCGGCGGTCGTGCCCGTCGACGGCCACCGCGTCCACCGTGTACTTGGCCGCCAGCGCGAGCTTCCCGTACGCCGGGTCGGGGCTCCAGCTGAGCCCGTCGGGGGCGATCCTGCCGGGGACCCGCTCCTCCTGGGCGTCCTCGACCTTGGTCACCACCACCCGCTCCAGCCGGCCCTCGGGGACGGACACGCTCAGCGGGCCGTCGGCCGGTACGGCCTTGGCGTTGTCCTCCGGGGTGATCCGGATGGCCTCCTCCGGGGCCCGGGCTCTGCCGGGGAGCGCCACCTCCACCGGGGACCCGCCGTCCGCGGTGCAGCCGGAAACTCCGCCCAGCAGCCCCGCCCATGCCACCACGCCGGCCACGGCCGCCGCTGCCCGCCTCGCCCGCCCGGACGTCACAAGTCTCACGATCCGTCCAACGACGGGGCCCGCCGGGGGAAACGTCGGCGCGGCCCACGTTCCTGACAGCGCGGTCCGGGCAGAACAGTGGGGAGGACCAGACGGGGGCGGGCCCCGACCGGGACGCCGGGGCCGCACACCCTCTCCCGCCCGGCCTCCGACAGCCGTGGAGGCGGGCAGGTGTCGAGCGCAGCCGAAAAAGAGGTGGTGGAGGGCGGTCACGTGGCGCCCGCACACCGGGTGAACGGATCCGTACGGGCGTCCGCGCGCCCGGGGCCGCCGGTGTGGCCGGGGTCCTCGCATCCGCTGGGGGCGCGGTACCGGGCGGGTCCGGACGGGGTCGCGGGCACGAACTTCGCGCTGTGGGCGCAGGGCGCCGAGGCGGTGGAGCTGTGCCTGTTCGACCACCGGGGCGGCGAGACCCGGTGCGCGCTGACCGAGCTGACCCACGAGATCTGGCACGGGTTCGTGCCGGGGGTGATGCCCGGTCAGCGCTACGGGTTCCGGGTGCACGGCCGGTGGGACCCGTGGACCGGCGCCCGGTACAACCCGGCGAAACTGCTGCTGGACCCGTACGCGCGGGCCGTCGACGGGGCCCCCGGGAACGACTACAGCGCACTGCCGCCCGAGGTGTACGCACACGTCCGGGACTGGCCGCAGCAGTACATCGCGGACACGGTGCGGGACGACCGGGACTCGGCGCCGTTCGTGCCGAAGGGGGTGGTGGTCCACGATGACGACGACTGGGCGGACGACGTCCGGCCGAAGACCCCCTGGGCGGACTCGGTCATCTACGAGCTCCACGTGCGCGGGTTCACCATGCGGCACCCGGACGTTCCGCCGGAGCTGCGCGGCACGTACGCGGGGCTGGCGCACCCGGCGGCGGTCGAGCACCTGACGCGGCTGGGGGTGACGGCGGTGGAGCTGCTGCCGGTGCACCAGTTCGCGCACGAGGACCACCTGCTGCGGCGGGGGCTGAAGAACCACTGGGGGTACAACTCCATCGGCTATTTCGCGCCGCACGCCGCGTACTCGTCCAGCGGGACGGCCGGGCAGCAGGTCGGCGAGTTCAAGCGGATGGTGCGGGCGCTGCACGCGGCCGGGATAGAGGTGATCCTGGACGTGGTCTACAACCACACGGCGGAGTCGGGGGAACTGGGGCCGATGCTGTCGCTGCGCGGCATCGACAACCGCGGCTACTACCGGCTCCAGCACGACCAGCGGAGGTACGCCGACTACACGGGGTGCGGGAACACCCTGCACGCGGGCCGGCCGCACGTGCTCCGGCTGATCACGGACTCGCTGCGGTACTGGGTGACGGAGATGGGGGTGGACGGCTTCCGCTTCGACCTGGCGGCGGCGCTGGCCCGGTCGATGCACGACGTGGACATGCTGTCGCCGTTCCTGGCGGTGATCGCGCAGGATCCGGTGCTGCGCCGGGTGAAGCTGATCGCCGAGCCGTGGGACGTGGGCTCGGGCGGCTACCAGGTGGGCGCGTTCCCGCCGCTGTGGACGGAGTGGAACGACCGCTACCGGGACGCGGTGCGGGACTTCTGGCGGGGCGCGCTGCCAGACGTACGGGACCTGGGGTACCGGCTGTCGGGGTCCAGCGACCTGTACGCGTGGGGCGGCCGGCGACCGTACGCCTCGGTGAACTTCGTGACCGCCCACGACGGTTTCACCCTGCGCGACCTGGTGTCGTACGAGCGGAAGCACAACGAGGCCAACGGGGAGGGCAACCGGGACGGGACGAACGACAACCGGTCGTGGAACTGCGGGGCGGAGGGCGAGACGGACGACCCTCGGATCGGGGCGCTGCGCCGGCGGCAGCTGCGGAACCTGCTGACCACGCTGCTGTTGTCGACGGGCGTGCCGATGCTGGTGGCGGGGGACGAGTTCGGGCGCACCCAGGGCGGCAACAACAACGCGTACTGCCAGGACAACGAGACCGGGTGGGTGGACTGGTCGCTGCTGTCGGACCCGGGCTGGCAGAACCTGTTCGCGCTGACGCGGCGACTGCTTGCGCTGCGGCGGAGGCATCCGGTGCTGCGGCGGCGGGCGTTCTTCTCGGGCCGGCCGCAGGGTGCGGACGGGCTGCGGGACCTGGCCTGGTTCACCCCGGCGGGGACGGAGATGACGGAACGGGACTGGTACGCGCCGACGGCCGCGCTGGGCCTGTACCTGTCGGGGCGTGACATCCCGGGCCGGGACGAGCGGGGCCGTCAGGTGACGGACGACAGTTTCCTGGCGCTGCTGCACGCCGGGGACCGGCCGCTGTCGTGGATCCTGCCGGGCCCGCCATGGGCTTCCGCGTACGAGGTGGTGCTGGACACGTCGCGGGAGGACCAGACGGCGATTCCGGGGACCCGGTTCCGCGGCGGCCAGACCATCGCCGTGCCGGCGCGCGCGGTGCTCTTGCTGCGCGTGGCCGGCTGACCCCGTCCCTGCCGGGCCCCTGGAGCGGAGCTCCCGCCCGGAGGGCCCGACCCGTACCCGGACCGGGGTGCGGGGAGGCTGCGCGCACCCTCGCGGAACCGGGGTGCCGTGTGCCCACCTCCCCCGGACTCCGTCCGGGGGACCCCCACCCCCGAGCTCTCGACTTCGCTCGAGCAGGTGGGGGTACCCCCGGCGAAGCCAGGGGGGAGGACCCCCATCGCCCCTGCGGCACGACTGCCCACACGGCGGCGGCTGGGTCATTCCTCCACGTGCAGCAGCATGCGCTTGAGGAGGGCGGCGAGTTCGGCCGTCTCGGCCGGGGCGAAGGGTTCGAGCATCGCCACCTCCGCCAGCCCGCGCAGCCTCATCGCCGCGAGCCAGCGGGTCCGGCCCTCCTCCGTCAGCTCGACGTCCACGCGGCGGCGGTCGTCGGCCGCGCGCAGGCGGCGGACCAGTCCGGAGTTCTCCAGCGTGTCCAGCCGGCCGGTCACGCCCGCCGGGGAGAGCAGGAGTTCGGCGGCGAGCTCGGAGGGCGTGGCCCGCCAGGGTTCGCCGCGGGAGGCGAGCCGGTGCAGGGTCTCGAACTCGAAGGGCTGCAGCCCGGTCTCGGAGAGGGCGCGTTCCTTGGCCCGCTGCACGTGCTTGGCCAGCAGCTGGATGCGGGTGATGACCTCCTCGGTGGGCACGTCGAACGGCACCTTGCCGCGCCATCGCGCGATGTGCCGGTCGACGGAGTCCTCCGTCGGCGGTGGGCTCTGCCCGCTGCCCGCTTGCTCGCTCATCCCGGCATTATCGCGCCACCCCAAGATATTTCGTTGACGAATGATTCGTCAGCGAAATACCTTCGGCCGGTGACCCCGACCCCCGACCTGTGGCGGCTGCTCGCCGGCCGCACCTTCGCCGCCTTCGCCACCGCCCTCATCCCCACCACGCTCACCCTCGCCGTGGTCGGCACCGGCTCCGCCGGCGACCTCGGCCTCGTGCTGGCCTGCGAGATGGTGCCGATGCTGGTGCTGCTGCCGGTCGCCGGCGTGGCCGCCGACCGCTTCCCGGCGCGGCGGGTGGTGCTCGCCGCCGACCTCGTCCGGGCCGCCGCGCAGCTCGCCGTCGGCGTGCTGCTGCTGACCGGGCCGGTCCGCGTGCCCGCGCTGGCCGCGCTCTCCGCCGTGACCGGGGCGGCGGTGGCCTTCGGCACCCCGGCGGCCCGCTCCCTGGTGGCCGCCGTGGTGGCCGGACCCGAGCGGCTGCGGGCCAACTCCCGGCTGATGGTGGCCCAGGGGCTGGCCTCGGTCGCCGGTCCGGGCGCCGCGGGCGGGCTGATGATGGGCATCGGAGCCGGCTGGTCCTCGCTGCTGACCGGCACGCTGTTCATCCTCTCGGCGGTCACCCTGGGCGGCCTGCGCACCCCGCACCGGGCTCCGGCCGGGGACCGGCCGGGCTTCGTCGCGGAGCTGCGCGAGGGCTGGGCCGAGACCCGGCGGCACCCCTGGTTCCTCGCCAACGTGCTGGGCCACGGCGTCTGGCACCTGGCGGCCGGGCTGCTGCTCACCCTCGGCCCGCTGATCGCCGTGGAGTCGCTGGGCGGCGAGGCCGCCTGGGTGGTCATCGCCCAGGCCGGCACCGCCGGAATGCTCGCCGGCGCCTGGGCGGCCGGCCGGCTGCCGGTACGGCGGCCGCTGGTCTGGGTGGCCTTCGCCTCGGCCGCCTTCGGCCTGGCCCTCGCCGCGCTCGGGCTGCGGCTGCCGACCCCGGTGGTGGCCGCCGCGTACTTCCTGGGCCTCGGCGGGGTCGGACTGCTCAGCCCGCTCTGGGAGACGGTGATCCAGCAGCGGGTACCGGCCGGTGCACTGGGCCGGGTCGGTTCCTTCGACACCCTGATCTCCTTCGCCGCCCGGCCGTTGGGGCTGGCCGCGGCGGCCCCGCTCGCCGCCGTCGCCGGGACCACCGGCCCGCTGCTGGCGGCCGCGGCCCTGGTGACCGCGGCCAATCTGGGCGTGCTGCTGCTTCCGGACGTGCGGGAACATCCGGAGCGGGAGCATGCATTCGCCCTGCGATGATGTGTGCGACCGGGGGTTGTGGCGGGGACGAGAAGTGCAAGGGGTGTGAGCGGATGGCGAGTGTGGGGACCGCGCTGCGGGAACTGCGCGGGGCGCAGAAGTCGGCGAAGGGGGTGTCCCTCTACTCCCGGTTCGTCAACCGGCCGGCCGGGCGGTACCTGGCGGCCGGCTCGTACGCCCTGGGACTCACCCCGAACCAGGTGACGCTGATCAGCGCCGCCTTCAGCTTCGCCGCGGTGGCCGCCGTCGCGCTGGCCGCGCCCTCGTGGGCGCTGGGGCCGGCCGTGTGGGCCGCGCTCGCCGTCGGCTTCGCCTTCGACTCGGCGGACGGGCAGCTGGCCCGGCTGCGCGGCGGGGGCAGCGCGGCCGGCGAATGGCTCGACCACGTGGTGGACGCCGCCAAGCTGACGGCGCTGCACACCTGCGTGCTGATCGCCTTCTACCGCTTCCCGGAGGCGTACGGGACGCAGGCCGACGGCTGGCTGCTGGTGCCGCTCGGCTTCCAGTTCGCGGCCGTGGTGACCTTCTTCGGTGGACTGCTGACCGAGAAGCTCAAGCCGAAGCCGGCTCCTGGTGACCCCGCCGCCGCGCCCTCGACGCTGCGCGCCGTGGCGCTGCTGCCGGTGGACTACGGCGTGTTCTGCCTGGTGTTCCTGCTGCTCGGCGGCGGGGAGCTGTTCGCCCTCGCCTACGCGGGACTGGGCGCCGTGGCGGCCCTGTTCCTACTGGCGTTCCTGGCGAAGTGGTTCCGGGAGCTCAGCGCCGTTCGGCGGTGAGGGTCTCCGGCAGGGGCTCGGCGAGCGCGTCCAGCGCCCGGCGCAGCTGGGTGCTGGAGGTGTGCACGGTGTACGGGAAGTAGACGACGTCCACGCCGACGGCCGCGAAATCGGCCTCCAGCTTGTCCCCCTTGGGCGTGCCCCGCCAGTCGTCGCCCTTGAAGATCACGTCGAACCGGACCTGCTTCCAGGTCTCGACCTTGTCCGGCACGGTCTCGACGAAGGCGGCGTCCACGTACTTGACGCTGCGAACGATTTCCAGCCGCTCGACCAGCGGGATCATCGGCCGGCGGCCCTTGGCCAGTTCCGCCATCTCGTCGGAGACCACTCCGGCCACCAGGTAGTCGCACTGACTCCGGGCGTGGCGAAGGATGTTCAGGTGTCCGATATGGAACAGATCGTATGCGCCCGGCGCATAACCCACTCGATAGGGCTTGCGCGCGGGCATGCCAAGTTCGGACATGTCCTGCTCCGTCATCTGTTACCCCCCAGCGACCGCACCCCCCGGTGCGGTGGATTAGCAGACAATAGCGTGCACGTTCCGCCCCGTGCGGATGAACGATTAGGGTGGCGTGCGCATCGATCAGGGGGAAGGGGACTGTCAGTGTCCGCATCCGGTCACCGGCGCCTGCTGCTGGTTTCCACCAATTACGCTCCCGAGCACGCGGGCATCGGTCCGTACGCCACACAGATCGCCGAACACTGGGCGCGATCCGGCCACGAGACGCACGTGTTCGCCGGCATGCCGCACTACCCCTCCTGGTCTCTGGAGCCGGAGTACAAGGGGGCGCTCCGGCGCACGGAAGAGCGCGCGGGGGTCCTCGTGCACCGGCGTGCGCACACCGTCCCGGCGCGGCAGACCGCGGTGAAGCGGGCGATGTTCGAAGGATCGATCCTGCTGCACGGTGCCGTGGCCCCGCCGCGGATCCCGAAGCCGGACGCGATCCTCGCCCAGATGCCCAGCCTGGCCGGCGGGGTGCTGGCCGCACGGATGGCCGCGCGCTGGAAGGTCCCGTACGTCCCGGTGGTCCAGGACCTGATGGGCGCGGCGGCGGCACAGAGCGGCATCAGCGGCGGCGACAAGGCCGCGGCACTGGCCGGGCGCGCGGAGGCGTACGCGCTGAAGCGGGCCACCCTGGTGGGCGTGATCCACGAGACCTTCGTCGACCGGGTGGTCGGCATGGGCGTGGACCCGGCGAGGATCCGGCTGGTGCCGAACTGGTCGCACGTGCCCTCCCCCACCAAGCCGCGCGGCGAGACCCGCCGCCACCTGGGCTGGGCGCCCGGCCAGACCGTCGTCCTGCACTCCGGGAACATGGGGCTGAAGCAGGGCCTGGAGGTACTGGTGAACGCCGCCCGGCTCGATCCCGCCGTCCGCTACGTCCTGATGGGCGACGGGAGTCAGCGGGCCGCGCTCGCCGAGATGTCGGCCGACGTTCCCAACCTCGACATCATCCCCCCTGCCGGGGACGCGGACTTCCCCGATATCCTCGCGGCGGCGGACGTGCTCGCGGTCACGCAGCACGCGGCCGTGCTGGACATGAGCGTGCCGTCGAAACTCACCTCCTACTTCGCGGCCGGCCGGCCCGTCGTCGCCTCGGTGGCGTCCGAGGGCGGCACCGCACAGGAGGTGGAGCGTTCGGGTGCCGGTGTGCTCGTACCGCCGGAGGACCCGAACGCGCTGCTGAAGGCCGTACGGTCGCTGGCCGAGGACCCGGAGGGCGCGGACGCGCTGGGCGCGGCCGGTCCGCGTCACGTGGCGGCGCACCTGAGCCGTGAGGCGGGCCTGGCCCGCATCGACGCACTGATCGACGAAGCACTGGGGGGAACCCGGCCGTGAACGACAAACACCGCCCGGTGGCGATAGCGGCCGAGGACGAACCGGACCTCCTGCGGGACCAGTTCAAGCAGCTGCTGCGCTACCGCAGACTGCTCGGCGCGGGCATCGGCATCGGCCTGCTGGGCGGTGTCTACCTCGGCATATCCACCGCCGACACCTATGTGGCCACCGCGGACGTGGTGCTCCGCACGCCGACCGACGACCCGTTCAACCCGTCCATCGCGGCGGACAAGACGGTCAACATCGGCTCGGAACGGCAGACCGCGCTCAGCCGCTCCATCGCCGAGGAAGCGGCGAAGAAGCTGGGCGTCGGCGAGTCCGGGCTCGGGGCGCTGCGCACCGGCCTCCAGGTGACCAACCCGCCGCAGTCCATGGTGCTGAGGTTCACCTACACCGCCGACAGCCCGCGGGAGGCGGCCCGCCGGGCGAACGCCCTGACGGAGGCGTACCTGTCGAAGCGCCAGGAGGCGCTCGACGCCACCCGCGACAAGATGGTCAAGAGCTACGAGAAGCAGCGCGACCCGATCGCCAAGCAGCTCGACGAACTGGCCAAGGACATCTCCCGGATGCCGGCCGGCGCCGCCCGCGACGCCGCCGCCTCCCAGAAGACCGACCTGCAGAGCAAGGTCGGCCAGTTCAACGGGCAGATCTCCAAGCTGGACGCCCTGGACATGACCCCGGGCCGGATCACCAGCAAGGCCACCCCGCCGTCCGGATCGGACGGCCCCGGCCTGCCCATGTCACTCGCCCTGGGCGCGGCCGTGGGCCTGGCCCTCGGCCTGCTCGCGGCCTGGGTCCGGCTGGTCTTCGACCCGGCGCCGCGCTCCGACGGCGATGTCTCCCGGGCCCTGCGGGCGCCCGTCCTGGGCTCGCTGCCGCGCGACAAGAGCGCCGGCGGGCCGCTGCTGGCGGCCGGCGAGGAGGACCCGCGGCTGGCCGAGGAGTTCCGCTCGGTGGCCTTCCGGCTCGCCTACGACTCCCGCTTCGCCGACCGGCGCCGGCTGCTCGTGGTGGCCCCGCGGGGCAGCAGCGAGATCGCCGCGGCGGTCGCCGTGAACCTGGCCGCCTCCTTCGCCGAGACCGGCAAGGACGTGCTGCTGATCGAGGCGGACCTGCGCACCCCGGTGCTGGCCAGCCAGCTGCCGACGGACGCGGGCGGCCGGCCCCGGTGGAGCCAGATGCCGGGCGGGCCCGGCCAGAACGCGGCCGGACACTCCGAGACGGACTGGCCCGACGGCCGCCAGCTGGTCGTGGACGCCGGCGAGTCCGGTTCCTTCGACCTGATCCCGGGTGACCGGGTCCGCAACGTGGCCCGCGCGCTGACCTCGGCCCGCGCCTCCCGCCTCATTTCCGAGGCGGACTCCCCCAACTCCACGGTGGTCGTACTGGCCCCGCCGGTGCTGTCGTACGCGGACGCCCTCGCGCTGGTCGACCGGGTCGACGGCGTGCTGGTGGTCTGCGACCCGCGGGCGGTGCAGCGCACCGACCTGGCCCGGATCCGCGAGCTGATCACCGGCGCGGGCGGCACGGTGCTCGGAGCGGTCCTGCACGGACCGCTGCCGGACGACAAGAAGGGCGGCGGCCCGCGCCGCGGCAAGCGCGCCCCGGGCAACGCCCCCGCCCCCGCGGCCGCACCGGCCCCGCGCCCCCGCCCGACCCTGCCCGTCGAACAGCACATCCCGGGCGACGGCACGGACACGGTGGCGCTGCGGACGGTCCGTACGGGCCAGCGGTGAGCGGACGTCGCGGTGTCGCGGCGCTGGCCTCGGTCCTGGACCAGGCGGCCTCCAGCGCCACGAACATCCTGGTCCTGGTGCTGGCGGCCCGCCTGTCCTCGGTCTCCGGCTTCGCCGCCTTCTCGATGGTGTACGTGACGTTCACGGTCCTGCTCGGCCTAAACATGGCGTACGTCGGCCAGACCGTGGTCCTGGAGAAGGCGGAGGAACGCCTCGGCACGGTCTGCCGCTCGGCGGTCGCGTTCACGGCCGCGGCCTCGTTCGCGGCCGGCGTGATCCTGGTCGCCGTCGCCACGCTGCTCCCCGGCTCGACGGGCGCGGCCTTCGAGGCCCTCGGCAAGGTCCTCCCCCTGGTCCTGCTCCAGGACGGTCTCCGCTACTGCTTCTCGGCGCTGAGGGCTCCGGAACGGGCCCTGGCGGCGGACACGCTGCGCCTGGCCTGTGTGGTGGCGGCGCTGCTGTCCCTCCCGTCCGGCACGTCGGCGGAACACCTGGTCCAGGTCTGGGGCCTGTCGGCGATCCCCGCACTCCTCCTCGGCCTGGTCCTGCTGTGGCCGTACGTCCGGGGGGCGCGCACGGACATCGCCCCCTACCTCCGCCGCGGCCACCTCGGGCAGCGGTTCGTCGTCGAGTACGCGGTGGGCCAGGGCTCCAGCCAGCTGGCCGTGCTCGGCCTGGGCGCCTTCGCCACCCCTCTCGCGGTCGGCGCCCTCCGCGGCGCCACCACCCTCTTCGGCCCGCTGAACGTCCTGTTCAACTCGGCGAACGCCTTCGCCCCGCCGGTCCTGAACCGCCTCACCGGCAAGCGGGCGGTCGTACGGGCCACCCTGACGCTGGGTCTGGCCCTGGGGGCCCTCGCGGCAACGGTGGCCGCGGCCCTCTACGCCCTCCCCGACTCCTGGGGCCGCGAACTCCTGGGCGACACCTGGCCAGCGGCGGCAGCCCTGCTGCCCGCGACGGGCGCCCAGTACGCGGTGATGGCCCTGGGCACCTCGGCCCTCCTGACCCTCCGCGTCCTGGACCCGAGGGCCACCCTCTCCGTCCAGGTGGTCTTCTCGCTGCTCTCGGTGGCCTTCCTCCTCGCCGGCTACGCCGCCTGGGGCGTCACCGGCGCCGCCTGGGGCCTCGCCCTCGGCTCGGCCCTGAAGGCCATGGCCGCCTGGTGGCGCGTCACCCGCGTCCCGGCCACCCTCCCGGCACCGCTGCCGACCTGATCGCCCCCCGTGCGGGCAGGCGTCCCGCAAGGCGGGACGGGTGGGCGCACGGGACACCGCCGCCCAGCGGCTGTACCCCGCCCGCCCGAACCCCCGCTCACAGCGGCGACTCTGCAGCCCGAAGCTGCCCGCACCGGGGCGGGACAGCGCTCAGCGGAGCGTCTTGTTCTTGTCCGTGCGGTACGTCGCGACCAGCGCAAGGCAGAGCGCGGCGATGGCCACGCGGCCCGAGGCCTGGAGGAGGGGGCCGCGGAGGAGGATGAAGGAGTAGCCCGCGACCAGGGGGACGACCACCGAGATGAGCGAACCCGACGGCGTGCTGCGTCTGGCGCGTTTCGCGTAACGGCGGTCGACGCGGGCGGCGGCGTAGCCCATGGCCATCAGTCCGCCGGTCATGCCGATCGAGCCGAAGTCGATCCACAGCTCCGCCCAGATCGGGGAGGAGAGGTTGGTGTTGACGGTGCCCATCCACTGGCCGACCATCACGCCGGTGTCGCGCGGCTTGCCCGCCCAGACCGAGCGCGGCACCGCGAAGAAGACGGAACCGGCCAGCTGCCGGCCGTACAAGTGGCCGGGTCCGGAGTCGACGTAGGTGATGGTGTTGGCGAACATGCCGATCTGGTCGTAGTCCTTCAGGGCCATCGGCTCCAGGAAGGACGTCGTCTCCACCGGCTTGTAGTTCTTCTCGTCGTAGCGGAAGCGGTCCGCGAACGGGAAGATCAGGAGCGCCACCACCACGGCCATGGACAGCGCCACCCGGTACATCGCGGCGCTCACCGGGAAGACGGTGAAGAGCATCGCGAACATCACCGTCAGGAACCAGTAGCGCGGGTTCGAGATGGGGTTGTTGACTATCAGGTTGAGCACGCACAGCGCGGCCCAGGTGGCGATGATCACCGGCTTGCGGCGGGCGTACACCGAGGTGACCAGCCAGCGGGTGTAGAGCAGCCAGGCGAGCAGGGCCGGGACGGTGCCGAAGCCGCGCAGGAAAGCCTGGCCGGCCTGGCCGTCGCCGTTGGAGACGCCGGCCTCCTCGATGCCGGCGATGATCTCCTGGCGGCTGCTGAAGAAGACCGCCGGGCCGCCCAGCTTCATGATGAACACGCCGCTGCACAGGAACGCCAGCAGCGTCAGCAGCTGGAGCCGGCGGCGGTGGGTCATCACCGGGCGCGGCTCCTTCTGCGTGCCGAACACCCCGCCGGCCGGCCGGTGCCGGGCCAGCAGCACGCCCACGTCGAAGGCGATGCAGCCGATCAGCACCAGGGCCACGGCCCAGGTGAGGTCGGAACGGGGGCCGACGACGGGGGTCGGGACCTGCCCGAGCACCGCCTGGGCCAGCGGGGCCACGCCCATCGCCATGTAGACGAACAGCCAGAAGGAGCCCTGGAGCAGCTTGCGGCGGCTGGTGAGGACCATCGCGGAGAGCCGGGCGCCCGCGTACATGGTGAGTGCGAGCTGCAGCCAGAACGCGGCGTCGTCGACGCCGGCTCCGGGCTGCACGGCGACGATCAGCGGCAGGAAGACGGTGAAGCCCAGCGCGAGCGGCACCGACAGGGCGCGGGAGAGCAGGGTGCGCGGGGTGGTGACCCGGCCCCACTGGGCGGCGTCGTCCTCCGGCGGCGCGGTGGCACGGGGCGGCAGCGGCTTGCGTATGTCCGTTGCCACCGTGCCTGCCCCCACCCCTGTGCGCTGTCCGGGCGCAGTCTAGTCTGAGCCCGCGGCGCCTGGGGAGGCGCCGACCGGGGGCGAGCTCGAAGGGGGGCATGTGCCACGCGATCTGACGGCCTTCACGCTGGCCGGCTACGACAAGGGACGCGGGTTCCTGACCCAGGCACTGTGGTTCGCCGTGCTCAACACGGTGTTCATGGCCTGGTTCTGTCCGGCACGGCTGCGCGTCGCCCTGTTGCGCGCCTTCGGTGCGGACATCGGCGAGGGCGTCTTCATCCGCCACAAGGTGCGCGTGCTGTGGCCGTGGAAGCTTCACGTCGGCGACCACGCCTGGATCGGTGAGGGCGCCTGGCTGCTGAACCTGGAGCCGGTCACCATCGGCGCGCACGTGTGCGTCTCGCAGGAGGCGATGCTCTGCACCGGTTCGCACGACCACCGGGCCTCGGACTTCCGCTACCGCAACGGCCCGATCACCGTCGAGGACGGTGCCTGGGTGGCGGTACGGGCGACCGTGCTGGCCGGGGTGACCATCGGCCGCCACGCGGTCGCGGGCGCCGGGGCGATCGTGCACAAGGACCTGCCGGAGCTGACCCTGCAGACCGCGGACGGTTCCCGCCGGCCGGTGGAGGAGCCCAAATGAGAGTCCTGCACGCGGTCACGCTGCACTCGCCGCAGAATGCGTTCGGCGGCCCGGTGCGGGTGGCCCTGAACCTGGCCGAGGGGCTGCGCGAGCGCGGCCACGAGGCCACCCTGCTGGCGCTCGGCGAGGGCTTCGGCGAGCCCTGGCCCACCGATGTCGAAGGGGTGCCGGCCGAGCTGTTCCCGGCCCGCCGGCTGCTGCCGCTGGGCTTCAGCGGGATGACCTCGCCGGCGCTGCTGGCCAAGGCCGGGCGGCTGGTCCGCGACGCGGACGTGGTGCACGTGCACCTGGCCCGCGACCTGGTGACCCTCCCGATCGCGCTGGCGGCCCTGCGGGCCGGCCGGCCGCTGGTACTGCAGACCCACGGCATGGTGGACCCGAGCGACAAGGCCCTGGCGAAGGTGCTGGACGCGCTGGCGGTCCGCCGGCTGCTGCGCGGCGCGGGCGCGGTGCTCCATCTGACCGGGCACGAGAAGCAGGGGCTGGAGGCCGTGGTCGGCGGTGCGCTGCCGCGGGCGGTCCGGCTGGTCAACGGCACCCCGGCGCAGGAGGAGCGGCCGCCGCTGTCGGGTCCGCCGCGGATCCTGTACGCGGCGCGGCTGCAGGCCCGTAAGCGGCCGGTGGACTTCGTGGACGCGGTGCCGGAGGTCCTCCGCGCGTACCCGGACGCCGAGTTCGTGGTGGCCGGCCCGGACGAGGGCGAACAGGCCGCCGTGCTGCGCCGGATCGCGGAGCTGGGGGTGGCGGACCGGGTCTCCGTACCGGGGCCGCTGAGCGGGCGGAACGTGCTGCGGGAGCTGCGCCGGGCGCACGTGTACGTACTGCCGTCGGTGGACGAGCCGTTCCCGATGTCGGTGCTGGAGGCCCTGTCGGTGGGCGTGCCCTCGGTGGTGACGCACTCCAACGGCCTGGCCCGGGACATCGCGGAGGCGGGTGCCGGTCACGCCGTCACCCCGGGACCCGAGGGGGTCGCCGGGGCGGTCCTGGCCCTGCTGGACCCGGAGGCGAACCGGACCGCGTCGCGGGCCGCCCGGAAGCTGGCGGCGGAGTCGTTCTCGATGGACGCGGTGCTGGACACGCTGCTGTCGGTGTACGAGGGGCTCGGCCGGGCGGGCGGCGCCTGACCGGCCGCGGTCCGCGGGGCCGGGTCAGGAACGGCGGATGACGATGTCAGCGGACCCAGCCGGTGAAGCCCTGCTCGCCGCGCCAGGGGCGGGTGGGTGCGGCGGCCTGCGCGGTGGGCTGCAGGGCGGAGGCCGCGGCCCGTACGAGCCAGGCGTTGACGGAAAGGCCCTCCGCGGCGGCGGCTTCCTCGACCCGGGTCTTGAGGTGGCCCGGGAGCCGGAAGTTGATCCGGGCGGTGGTGCCGTCCTCCACGTCGGCGGGGACGACCGGAACCGGAGCGGGCGCGGGCGTGGCGGGGGTGATGTTCTCGGACCCCGCGCCGGTGCCGGCCGGCGGGGCGGTGACGACGAACTCGGGGTCCACCCCACGCAGCCGTACGTCGACCGAGCCGGGTGCCAGGTCCCGGGTGACCTCGGCCATGGCGTCCGAGAGGGCGTTCAGGAGGGTGAGCCGGGCGGCGGACTCCAGCGGAGCGGTGAGCCGCTCGGCGAGGACCCGCGCCTCGTCGCCGCCGGCGTGGGCGGCGACCGCGAGTTCCTGTCGGAGGTGGTCGACGTAGGGAGTAAGGTCCATGACGCCATCATGGCATGGAGTTGGCGCCACGAACAAAGAGCAATGGTGTCATTATGGCACCATTGAGCATCGTGAGGCACCGTCGGCTTAGGGGCCGGCCCGCCTGACCGGACCGGGACCGCGCCGGGGAGCGGGCATGCGCCGGGAGGGGGCATGCGCCGGGAGGGGGCATGCGCCGGGAGGGGGCATGCGCCGGGAGGGGGCATGCGCGAGCCCCCGGCCGCTCGGGGCCGGGGGCTCGGCAAGGGATGCGGTTACGCCGGGAACCAGACGTAGCAGCCCGTGGAGACGAACGCGGCCGTGCCGGCCGGGATCTTCGCCGTGAGCGGGGCACCCGGCTTGGCACCCATCTCGGGGCCGGACGCCAGCACCGAACCGCTGGCGGACTTCGCCTCCCAGATGCAGGACGTGGTCGGGGTGGCCGCCCGGTAGGTCCCGGCCGCGGGGGACTTGCGGGTGCCGTCCCCGAAGCCCTTCTCCGCCGCCGCCAGCACCGGCTTCTGCTCCGGGCAGAGGTAGGTGATCGCGTCCTTGGCGCCCGCGATCTCGCCCGAGGCCACCGCCGCCGCCGCCGCGTTCTTGTCCCGCTTCGCGGTGCGCTCGATGCGCTGGCACGCGTCCTGGCCGGTCTGCAGGACCGCCGCCGGGTCCGCCTTCTCCGGCACCCGGCCGCTCAGGTACTTCTTCTCGTTCTCCTTGAAGGAGCCCGTGGCCGGCGTCAACTTCGCGTCCGGCACCACCGGACCGGTCGGCTTCGCCTCCGGCGAGGCCGGAGCGGACGGCGCGGCGGGCGAGTCCGCCGGGTCCGGGACCGAGGACGCGGCCGGGGGCTTCGGCTTCGCCTCCGCGGCCGGCTTGTCCCCGTCCGAGCTGCAGGCGGTGAGGGACAGGGACAGGACGGTGGCCAGCAGAACAGCAGCCGCTGCCGGGCGTCGGTACATCACAGGGCTCCCGTGGTACTGGGGCGGGGTGCGCGGAGGGTCGGGTTGCACGCGTCCACGTGGACGGACGCGCGTTCGGGTATGGGTGCGGGCCCCGGCCTCGAGGCCGGGGCCCGCAGGCGGCACCGTTACGGCGCGCCGAAGGTGAGAACCAGCTGCGGAGTGCCCTCCGCCGCCGAGGCCTCGCGGGACCAGATCCACAGCGGGTCGGTGCCCGCCGAGGTCAGGGCCATGTCGTAGCCGGTGCCCAGCGCGGCCTTCACCGCGGCCGTGTCCAGCTCGACGTTGTGGATCGCGGAGCCGTCGGCGATGCCGGCGACCGAACCCAGCACCGTGGCACCCAGCGTCGGCTTGGTGTTGTAGGTGGTGGTCGCGCCGCTCCAGGAGCCGGTGACCGGAACCACCTTGACCGTGTCGGCCGTGCCGGCACTCGCCTGGGTGCTGGTCTTGATCTGCAGCGCGGCCGACTTCAGCACCTGCCCGGCGGGGGCCGCCGGCAGGGTGAAGCGCAGGTACGTCTCGTACGCCGAGGTGCCGCGCACCGCGAGCGAGGTGGACGTGCCGTAGGCCGCGTTCGGGGCACCCTGGTTGACGTAGGTGTCCTCGGTCGCGGAGACCGTGGTGACGGTCTCGGCCACCGCCTTGGCCAGGTCGTAGTGGTTCTTGACCTGGGCCTGGGTGAGCGCGGACGGGTAGACGGCCGTCTCGTCGATCTGCCCGGCGAAGAAGTTGCTCGTCGGACGGTTCGGCCAGCTGCCCAGCTGGTCCCCGCCCACGTGCCAGTAACCCCAGTAGGGCTGGTGCGTGGTGACGTTCAGCTGGCCCTTGTTCTGGCCGTCGACGTACAGCGTCATGCCGCCCGCACCCTGGGTCGCGACGACGTGGTGCCACTTGTTGTCGTTGTAGGTGTCGAACAGACCGGTGGTGACGGTGCGCGTCGAGCCGCCGCTGTAGACACCGAAGACCAGACGACCCGTGTTGGTCATGTAGATCTGCTTGTCGTACTGCTTGCTGTTGCGGGTGGTGTTGTCACCGAACCCGATCAGCTTGCCGCCGCGCGTGGTGTTCGTCTTGAACCAGGTCTCCAGGGTGTAGGCGGAGCCCACCTCTTGGCGGCGGTCGCTGTGCACCTGCTGGCTGGTGCCGTTGAGGCCCATCGCCGTGCTGGAGCCGGTGATCGCACCGGGAGACTGCTTCAGCGCCGGGGCGTTGACCTGGATGCCGCTGCGGTTGCCCGAGACCGAGGAGTCGGCCGTGTACGGGCTGACCGCGTCGTCGTAGCGCCAGTACAGATCCGCGCCGTCGGCGCGGACCTGGTTCGGGTACGCCTGGACGGAGCCCGGGACGGCCACGCTCGCGGTGGCCGACAGGGCGCTGGTGTTGCCCGCCGCGTCGGTCGCGGTGACCCGGTAGGTGTACGACTGGCCGGCCTTGACCGTGGTGTCGTTCCAGGACGCCTGCGGGCGCTCCCACTCCAGGGAGGAGGCGGCGACCGTGGCGATCGGGGTGGCCGCACCGTTGCGGTAGATCCGGTACGTCAGCTTGCTGTCGTCCTGGTCGTAGCTGGTGCGCCAGCGGACCTGGACCTCACCGGGCTTGACGCTGGAGGCGCTGGCGACCGGGGTGGTCGGGGCGCCGACGTCGCCGGTGGAGGCGAAGCGGGTCAGGCCCCACTGCTCCTTGCCGTTGATGAGCGTGAACTCACCGCCGACCCACATGTACTTGACGCCGTTCTTCTCCGACACGGACATCACGCGCGGGCCGATGCCCTCGGTGCCCTCCATGCCGTCGTTGGCGGTGGGGTGCCAGCCGAGCTTGCCGGGGCTGCGCACGAAGCCGTCCACCGGTGCGGGGGCGGCGCCGGCCCAGTTGGTGTTCTGGGCGAGCAGGAAGTTCCGCTTGCCGTCGGGGAACTCCAGCTCGGTGGAGCAGTCGTGGGCGTGCGAGGAGCTGTAGAGGACCCCGTCGTAGGGCAGCACGGCCTGGGTCGCGCCGAGGCAGCGGTCCCGCCACTTCTCGCTGAAGTCGCTCAGGTTGAGGCCGATGCGACCGTCGAAGACGCCGCCGCCGGAGCCCTCGTTGCCGGTGTACCAGCCGCCGTTCTCGTCGGTGGCGATGTCCTTGACCACCGAGTTGCTCGGAATGTTGCTGTAGGTCTTGACGACCGCGCCGGTGCCGGCGTTCACCACGGCGAGCGCGTGGCTGTTCTTGCCGTTGACGGTGAAGAAGTCACCGCCGAGCAGGACGTTGTTGCCGTCCGGGGTGACCTCGATCGCACGGCCGGGCTCGTCGGCGTTGGCCGTGAACGGCTTCAGCTCACCGGAGGCGGCGTCGACCGCGGCGAACCGCTCGCGGTTCTGACCCTCGACGGTGAAGAAGTCGCCACCCGCGTACAGGGTGTCGTCGGTGACCGCGAGCGCGCGCACGGTGGCGGCGAAGCCCGGGTGGAAGTCGGCCTTGGGCTTGCAGCTCGCGATGTCGATCGCGGCGAGGCTGCTGACCGGGACGCCGTTGACGGCACCGAAGTAGCCGCCCGCGTACAGGGTCTTCTTGTCCTTGGAGACGGTCAGGGCGCGCACCGTCGCGCTGCCCTCGCCGATGGTGAAGGACAGCTTGCAGGAGGTGGGGGCTCCGGTCGCGGCGTCGAACGCGGCGAAGTTGACGGCCTCCTGCTCGGCCCCGGCCGCGCCCACGGGCGGACGCACGGCGGAGAAGGTGCCGCCCGCGAAGACGGTGCCGTCCGCTTCCGCCATGGCGAAGACGACGCCGTTGGTCTGCCAGGTCGGCAGGTTGTCGGCGGTGAAGGCCACCGGCTGGGTGATGGCCGACGCCTCCGGCATCAGCACCACACCGATACCGGCGCCGGCGCCGGCCAAGGACAGGACGAGGGCAGTCGTCAGCCCTCTCGATCTACGCATGAGCCCCCCAGGGCGGCAACGCCCGGTTGTGTGGCTGGAAATATTCGTTCAGCCATATGTACCGGCGCAGACTAGGGCTTCGGTGAGAACCTGTCACCTCACTTGACCCATTGCATACCAAGTGGGAATGAGCAGCGCTCAGCACGGCAGGCGCACATCGGACATACGGCAGGTTTGCCCCGGTCATCCCCGTCAAGGGATGACCGGAACATGCAAATCCTAGGGTACTGCGGGTAACTCGCGGGTCTCAGCGGTCGATCCGGACGGTGACTCCGGCGAGCTGGTCCTCGACCTGCCGGATGTCCGCTTCCACCATAATCTGGGCCAGTTCCTCGACCAGGACCGTCGGCTTCCAGCCGAGCAGCTCGCGCGCCTTGCTCGCGTCACCGATGAGGGCGTCGACCTCGCTGGGGCGCTCGTACTTGGCGTCGTAGGCCACGTACTCCTCCCAGTCGAGGCCCGCGTGCGAGAAGGACGCCTGGACGAACTCGCGGACGGTCGCGGCCACACCGGTGGCGACCACGTAGTCGGTGGGCTCGTCCTGCTGCAGCATCCGCCACATGGCGTCCACGTACTCGGGCGCGTAGCCCCAGTCGCGCACGGCGTCGAGGTTGCCGAGGTACAGCTTGTCCTGGAGGCCCGCCTTGATCCGGGCGACCGCGCGGGTGATCTTGCGGGTCACGAAGGTCTCGCCGCGGCGCGGGGACTCGTGGTTGAAGAGGATCCCGTTGACCGCGAACATGTCGTAGGCCTCGCGGTAGTTCACGGTGGTCCAGTACGCGAACACCTTCGCGGCGCCGTACGGGCTGCGCGGGTGGAACGGGGTCTGCTCGTTCTGCGGCGGCGGGGTGGCGCCGAACATCTCCGAGGACGAGGCCTGGTAGATGCGGGTGTCCACGCCCGAGGCCCGGATCGCCTCCAGCAGCCGCAGCGCGCCGAGGCCGGTGACGTCACCGGTGTACAGCGGGGCGTCGAAGGAGACGCGCACGTGGGACTGGGCGCCCAGGTTGTAGACCTCGTCGGGGCGTATGTCACGGAGCAGGTTCACCAGCGCGACGCCGTCGGACAGGTCGGCGTGGTGGAGCACGAGGGACCGGTCGGCCGTGTGCGGGTCCTGGTAGATGTGGTCGATCCGCTCCGTGTTGAAGCTGGACGAGCGCCGGACCAGGCCGTGCACCGTGTAGCCCTTGGAGAGCAGCAGCTCGGCGAGGTAGGAGCCGTCCTGGCCGGTGACGCCGGTGATCAGCGCGGTCTTGCTCATGCGGGTTCCCCCCGGGGGTTGAAAGTGGTTCCTGTTCAGCGGTCCCGGGGCGGTGCCCCGGCATCCGGCGCGCGGGCTTCCGCCCGCGCTTCGGCTCATGCGGGTCCCCGCATGGTACGTGTGTGCGGCTCCGGCACCGCCCGGGCCCCAGGGGATCCGGTGCGCAGCCCGGGGCAGCCGCCGCCCCGCCCGGATGCCCTGGCATCATCGGCGGTATGACAAGCTTTCTGCCTTCGCGTGCCCGCATCTTCGTCGCCGGACACCGCGGCCTCGTGGGGTCCGCCGTCGTACGGCGGCTGACCGCCGACGGGCACGAGGTGATCACCCGGGGCCGCGCGGACCTGGACCTGCGGGACGCGGCCGCGACCGGCGCGTTCCTGAAGGACGTCCGCCCCGACGCGGTGGTGCTCGCCGCCGCCAAGGTGGGCGGAATCATGGCGAACAGCACCTACCCGGTGCAGTTCCTGGAGGAGAACCTGCAGATCCAGCTGAGCGTCATCGCCGGCGCGCACGCGGCCGGCGTGGGGCGCCTGCTGTTCCTCGGCTCCTCCTGCATCTACCCCAAGCTCGCCCCGCAGCCGATCCACGAGGACGCGCTGCTGACGGGCCCGCTGGAGCCGACCAACGAGGCGTACGCGCTCGCCAAGATCGCCGGCATCGTGCAGGTGCAGTCGTACCGGAAGCAGTACGGCGCCTCGTACATCTCCGCGATGCCGACGAACCTCTACGGCCCGGGCGACAACTTCGACCTGGAGACCTCGCACGTCCTGCCGGCCCTGATCCGCCGCTTCCACGAGGCCGCGGCGCAGGGGCGCGAGGAGGTCGCGCTCTGGGGTTCGGGCACGCCCCGCCGGGAGTTCCTGCACGTGGACGACCTCGCGGCGGCCTGCGCCGTGCTGCTGGAGCGGTACGACGGCGACGAGCCGGTGAACATCGGCTGCGGCGAGGACCTCACCATCAAGGAGCTCGCGGAGACCGTCGCCGAGGTGACCGGCTTCACCGGGCGGCTCGCCTGGGACACCTCCAAGCCGGACGGGACCCCCCGCAAGCTCCTGGACGTGACCCGGCTGGGCTCGCTGGGCTGGAAGCCGGGGATCCCGCTCAAGGACGGGATCGCCGACACCTACCGGTGGTGGCTGGACAACCGCTGACCGCATGGCTCAGTACGCTCCGCGGCCGTCCACGACGGCCCGGAACGTACGGCCCATCACGTCGACATCGCTGGTGAACGACCAGTTGTCGACGTACTGCAGGTCAAGCTGAATCGTTTCATCCCAGGACAGGTCGGACCTTCCGCTGATCTGCCACAGCCCGGTCATCCCCGGCCGCACCGCCAGCCGGCGGAGCTCCACCTCGTCGTACCGCGCCACTTCCTCGGGCAGCGGCGGCCGGGGGCCGACCAGCGACATGTGGCCGCTCAGCACGTTGAACAGCTGCGGCAGTTCGTCCAGCGAGGTGCGGCGCAGCAGTCGGCCCACCCGGGTCACCCGGGGGTCGCGGCGCATCTTGAACATCAGGCCGTCGTTCTCGTTGGACGCCGCCAGGTCGGCCTTGAGCCGGTCCGCGTCCACCACCATGGTGCGGAACTTCCACATGACGAACGGTTCGCCGTCGCGGCCGATCCGGTGCTGCCGGTAGAACGCCGGGCCGCGGCTGCCCAGCCGGATCGCCGCGACGATGCCCAGGAAGACCGGGGAGAGCAGCAGCAGGCCGAGGCCCGCGCCGATCCGGTCCAGCGCCGACTTCAGCACCGGCTGCAGGCCGCGCCGCACCGGCGGGGCCACCCGCAGCACCGCGAGGCCGCCGGCCGACAGGGTCTCCAGGCGCTTGACCGAGACCTCCACCAGGCCGGGGAAGACCGCGAGTTCCAGGCCCGCGTCGTGCAGGGCCCAGGCCACCCGGCGCAGCCGCTCGCCGGTGATCCGCACCCCGGGGGCGACCAGGACCAGGTCGGCGTGCTGGCCGCGGACGGCGCCGAGGACGGTGTCCGCGTCCCCGGACGGAGTCTCGGGCATGTCCGCGCCGAGCCGTCCGGCGACCGGGACGCCGCCGGTCAGTTCGCCGTCGCCGACCGGGAGCACGCCGACCACCACGTACGGGTGGTCGGTCCGGGCGGAGAGGTGGGCGATGACCCCCTCGGCCGCACCGGGCTCACCGATCACCAGCACCCGGCTGACGGCCTGGGCCTCGCGGCGGGCGGCGAAGAGATGACGGTAGGTCAGCTTGCGGCAGGCGACGGTGACGAGGAGGGCCGGCAGGAGGGCGCCCAGAGCGGCCAGACGCGGGGTGCTCTCGTCCGTCGCAGCCCGGGCGACGGCCAGGACGCCGATCAGAATCAGCCAGTCGTGCAGCACCGGGAGCACTCCCCGGGACTCACCGAGCGCCCGGTTCGCGTAACGTCGGCGGAGCGCCTGCACACAGATCCAGGCGAGCGCCGCACCGGCCGCGCAGTACAGCGGGCGGACCTGGCGGGCGGCCTCGAACACCAGGAACACCGGGACGGCGGCGCCGAGCAGGTCGGCGGTCAGCGCTGCGGGCAGGTACCAGCGGGCCTTGTCGCCCAGGCGTCGCAGGGGCGCATTCGACTCGTACGCCGATCCGGCCACTCTTTGCGCAGGAAATCGGACATGCCTCATGAGCCCCCCTGGCACGTGGATATGACGGAGGCGAGTGTCCGCGGCTTCCCCAAACGGCAGACAACTATCGCACCGGAGAACAGTACGACAAACGTCCGTACGGTAGATGCCGTTTGCTTCAATGCAGCCTCATGTTGCCCGTTCGTTAGCATCCGGTACATCAGATTCCGCATTCTGGACCGACTCTACGCGGGCCGGCACGGGCCTGGACACGGGCCTCGGCGCGAACGAAGGTGAACGGTTCGCATATCGAACCTGCCACTTCGGACAACGGACCATTTCCGGCCAACCTTTTGACGCGACCCTGACAGTTCAGCCGGGAGCTGGCACGCTTCGATCCGTTCTTCGCACAGCGTTCGCACAGCCACTGCACGGCCATCGCTCAGCCCTGCTCTGCCCGGAGGCCCCACCCAGCCGTCCGGAACCCCCCTGCAGAAGGAGTCTGCGTTGAGTCCCACCCCCCACCGGCGTGCCACCGCGGCCGGCGCTCTCGTAGCCGCAGCGGCACTGCTCGCCGTCGGCATGCAGACCACGACGGCCTCCGCCGACGCCACCGCGTCGCAGGCGAACCGCGCCGTCCAGCCCAACCCGGGCGCGGCGCCCATGAAGCTGAGCCCCTCGGAGCGTGCGACGCTCCTCGCCGAGGCGAACTCCGGCACCACCCAGGCGGCCAAGGCCCTCGGCCTCGGCGGCCAGGAGAAGCTGATCGTCCGCGATGTCGTCAAGGACGCGGACGGCACCACGCACACCACCTACGAGCGGACCTACGCCGGCCTCCCGGTCCACGGCGGCGACCTCACGGTGCACGCCAAGGGCGGGGTCACCAAGAGCGTGACCAAGGCGACCAACCACGAGATCAAGGTCGCCACCACGGACGCCACGGTCACCCCGGCCGCCGCCGAGGGCCAGGCGCTCTCCGCCGCCAAGGCCGAAGGTTCCAAGGACGCCAAGGCCTCGAAGAACGCCCGCAAGGTGATCTGGGCCGCCACGGGTGCCCCGGTGCTCGCCTACGAGACCGTCGTCGGTGGATTCCAGCACGACGGCACCCCGAACGAGCTGCACGTGATCACCGACGCCAGGACCGGCGCCAAGATCACCGAGTGGCAGGCCATCGAGACCGGCACCGGCAACACCATGTACAGCGGCCAGGTCACCCTGGGCACCACGCAGTCGGGCAGCACCTGGAACCTGACCGACGCCGCGCGCGGCAGCCACAAGACCTACAACCTCAACCGTGGCACCGGCTCCGGCACCGGCACGCTGTTCTCCGGCCCGGACGACACCTGGGGCAACGGCCTGCCCTCCAACCTGGAGACGGCCGGCGCGGACGCCCACTACGGCGCGGCGGTCACCTGGGACTACTACAAGAACGTGCACGGCCGCAACGGCCTGCGCAACGACGGCGTCGCCCCGTACACCCGGGTCCACTACGGCAACGCCTACGTCAACGCGTTCTGGAGCGACTCCTGCTTCTGCATGACGTACGGCGACGGCGAGGGCAACAACAAGCCGCTCACCTCGACGGACGTGGCCGCGCACGAGATGACCCACGGTCTGACCTCGGTCACCGGCAACATGACCTACAGCGGTGAGCCCGGCGGTCTGAACGAGGCGACCTCCGACATCATGGCCGCCGCGGTCGAGTTCTACGCCAACAACCCGACCGACGTCGGCGACTACCTGGTCGGCGAGAAGATCGACATCAACGGCGACGGCACCCCGCTGCGCTACATGGACAAGCCGAGCAAGGACGGCTCCTCCAAGGACGCCTGGTACTCCGGCCTCGGCGGCATCGACGTCCACTACTCCTCGGGTCCGGCCAACCACTGGTACTACCTGGCCTCCGAGGGCTCCGGGCAGAAGGTCATCAACGGCGTGAGCTACGACTCGCCGACCTCCGACGGCCTGCCGGTCACCGCGATCGGCCGGGACGCCGCCTCGAAGATCTGGTTCCGCGCGCTGACGGTGGGCTACTTCAAGTCCAACACCAACTACGCCGACGCCCGGGTCCAGACCCTGAAGGCCGCCGCCGACCTGTACGGCCAGGGCTCGACCATCTACAACAACGTCGCCAACGCCTGGGCCGCGATCAACGTCGGCCCGCGCATCAACGACGGTGTGACGGTCCAGCCGATCGCCAACCAGAACACCCAGATCAACACCGCGGTGAGCCTCCAGGTCCAGGCCACCAGCACCAACCCGGGCGCGCTGAGCTACGCGGCGACCGGCCTGCCGGCCGGCCTGTCGATCAACGCGTCCACCGGTCTGATCTCGGGTACGGCCACCACGGCCGGCACCTCCAACGTGACCGTCACGGTGACCGACTCGGCGAGCAAGAGCGGCACCGCGTCCTTCACCTGGACCGTCGGCACCAGCCAGCAGAACGTCTTCGAGAACACGAACGACTACCAGATCGCGGACAACTCCACCGTCGAGTCCCCGATCACCGTCACCCGCTCCGGCAACGCGCCGAGCACCCTGAAGGTGGACGTCAACATCGTCCACACCTACGTCGGTGACCTGCGGGTCGACCTGGTCGCCCCCGACGGCACCGTCTACAACCTGCGGAACCGCACCGGCGGCAGCGCGGACAACATCGTCCAGTCCTTCACCGTGAACGCCTCCTCCGAGGTCGCGAACGGCGTGTGGAAGCTGCGCGTGGCGGACCTCGCCAGCATCGACACCGGCTACATCAACAGCTGGAAGCTGACCTTCTGATCCGCTTCCGCCGACCCGCCCCGGCACACCGCGGGGCACGGCACGACCGAACCGGGAACGGCCCGGGGACCCCAGGTCCCCGGGCCGTTCCACGTCGCCAACGGGCCGGTCAGTCCTCGTCGGGGATGAGCCGTACGGCGAAGACGCGGACCTCGGAGTCGCGACCCGGCAGGACCTTGTCGAGCGGCTGGCCGCTGCACCCCCGGTCCCCGTAGAGCAGGGCCGGGGAGCTGGACTCGTTGACGGTGCGGAAGGCCGGGGTGGCGGCCAGCTCGGGGAACGCGATGCACACCCCGTCCTCGGGGTCGACGAGGACGGCGGTGGTCTCCCGGCCCCACGCGTCGGTGTACGTGTACTCCACGCCGCCGGAGGCGGCGGCGGACGTCCCGGCGGCGGGCAGCACGGCGAAGGCGGCGGCAGCGGCGGCGACGGCTGTGGTCGCGGCGGTGCGGGTACGGAGGTGCATGCGCGGCAGCGTAGGAGCGGCCGCCCGGCCGCGGGGGCACGCTCCCCCGGTGTTCCCCAGGTTCACCCGAAGGGGCCCGGCGGGGCGGGCAGGCGGCTCAGGGCGTGCGGGTCAGGGCGTGCGGGTCCCGGGCACACGGGTCAGGGCACACGGGTCAGGACCGGGCGCGGAACGCCTCGCGGAAGATGGCGTCGAGCAGGTCCGCGGTGGAGGCCCGCCCGACCCGCCCCTCGTCGCCGGGCCGCTCCCGGCCGTCCCGCCGCCCCTCCGCCGGGGCGGGGTCCTCGTCGCCCCGGCTGTTGTCCGCCGGCTCGCCCTCCTCGGCCCGGTCCCG
Organism: Streptomyces sp. NPDC043853; assembly: GCF_056436025.1. Taxonomy (NCBI): domain Bacteria; kingdom Bacillati; phylum Actinomycetota; class Actinomycetes; order Kitasatosporales; family Streptomycetaceae; genus Streptomyces; species Streptomyces sp. NPDC043853. The sequence goes on along the minus strand of NZ_JBWKDJ010000019.1, from coordinate 103,474 downwards.
CTCGTCGTCCCACGGGTCCTCGTCGTCCCACGGGTCGTCGTCCTCCCACGGGTCCTCGTTGTCCCACGGGCTTCCCTCCCCCCATTCGTCCCCCTCGTACGCCTCGTCCCACGGGTCGCGGCCGTCACCTCCGTTGCCGCCGCCGCCCGAGGGCCGGTCCTGGTCCCGCTGCCGCTCGAACCGGACCGCGACCGCCTCGAAGCCGTCCTCCTGCTCGTCAGGTCCGAGCACCGCCACCGGTTCCCCCGAGCACGCGTCGTCGTCGAACAGCAGGGCCACCAGGGGCGTCCGGTTGGCCGCCTCCACCGCCGGCCGGTTCGGCGAGGTGCCGCCCAGCAGGTAGCACGTGTGCGTCGAGGCCGGGTGGAGCCGCCCGTGCCGCTCGTCGCCACCGGCGAAGTAGGTGTAGTTCAGGGTGGCCCCGTCCGAGGCGAACGCCGCGTCCTGGCCGGAGACGGGGAGGACGAGGGCGAACGCGCCGGCGAAGGCCGCCGCGGTGGTACGAAGACGCATGGGGGTTCCGTTCTTCCACAGGCGTTGGGTACCGGTCCGGTCGGCACCCCGCGGGGAGCGTAGAAGCGGAGCGCCTCGCTGAAACGTTTCCCCGCCCAGGGGCGTTCGGAGGTTCACCCGGAGAGGGGCCCGGCCGCGCGGCCGGGCCCCTCTCCGTCGGGCACACCGTGGATGTCAGACCCGGACGGACGCGCGCTCCCGCTCCGTCACGTCCGTCACCGCCGGCTCGCCGGCGAGGACGAGCTCACCGTCGGCCGGTGCGCCGTGGGACGCGTCGCTCCCGCGCACCCTGCGGGTGGCGCCCAGCCGACGCATCAGCGGCTGCTCCACGTACGTGTACAGCAGGTGGGAGGCCAGCAGGCTGAAGGCGAGGACGGCGAACAGCAGGGCCGCCCCGACGCCCGTCGTCAGCTGCGCACCGTTCACCGCCCAGCGGTAGAAGAAGACCAGCGCCATGCCGTGCACCAGGTAGAAGGCGAAGGACAGTTCGCCGAGCCGGACCAGGACGGCGCCCCGGAACGGCGAGGCGGACCCCCGGACATCGGCCGTGGCCGCGGCGGCCACCAGCGGGACGAGCCACATCGCGCCGGTGCCACCGATGCCGAACAAGTACGGGACCTTCGAGGCCATCGCGTAGCCGCCGGCCGCGATCAGCAGCGAGGGCAGCAGGCCGACCCGGGGCCAGGAACCCGTCATGACCAGACGGGCGACCACCATGCCCAGGACGAATTCCAGGGCCCGGACCGGCGGGAAGGTGTAGACGAACCAGAGCTGCTCGTAGGAGACGGAGCCGTACGGCGGAAGGCCCAGCGGGGCTCCGCCGATCAGCTCCCGGGCGGCCAGGGGGACCAGCCAGGTCAGCGCGACCAGCGCGGCGGCGAGCGGCCAGAGCCGGCGCACCGGAACCCGCTTCAGCAGCGGCAGCAGCAGCGGGAAGGCGAGGTAGAAGAACAGCTCGCAGGAGAGCGACCAGCTGGCCTGGTTCATGGAGGAGGAGACGTGGCGCTCGGGGGACCACGCGTGCAGGAGTAAGAAGTTGGCGACGGAGCCCTCGGCGGTGAAGGCGTCGGCGAAGGCCAGCATCAGCGCCGCGGTGATTCCGAAGGTGGCGAGGTGGTTGGGGAAGATCTTCACCAGCCTCCGCCGCAGGGTTCCGCTTGCACTGTCACCTGGTCTGGCCGCCCAGGTCAGGACGAAGCCGCTGAGGACGAAGAAGAAGGTCACCCCGTAGGCCCCGGAGCGGGCGAACATCTGGTTCAGGTCCAGCCCGAGCCGGCCGCCGATGTACGGGAGCTGGGTGGCGTGCACGGCGAAGACGAGCAGCGCCGCGATGAACCGGAGTCCGGTGAGCGAGGGCAGCCTGGCGGCCTGTCCTCGTCTGGTGTCGATCGACATGGTGGATCCCTTTCCGGTGGCGTGTGGGCGTGTGCCGGTCCGGCCGGGGGCGTGCGGCCCGGCGGCCGGAGCCGGTGACACCATGCTGCGAAGGGGGCATATCGGCTTGACACCGAAGAGATATCCCAAGATCTCCCAGAAGCGGCCAGTGGCCGCCTCCCGCCATAAATCCGGAAATTCCGCTTCCACTCCGGAAAAGAGCGGGCGGGCGGCGGTCGATCCGCCGCCCGCCCCGGGCCGGGCCCTCCGCGTCAGCGCAGCGGTACGCCGCCCCCGCCCGCCGCGCCCCCCGCCGACTCCGGCGGGGCGGCGACCAGCCCGAGTTCGGCCGCCGTCGCCAGCAGCGGGTGCGCCGGCAGGATCCGTACGGTGTAGCCGAACGGCCCGGTGCGGTCCAGGGATAGGGGTCCCTCGAACACCCAGCGGCCCTCCAGGTCCGGCCCGGCGGCCGGCTTGAGCGGGAAGGCGCGCGCGTCCCGGATCACGTCCTGCGCGTCCACCCGGCCCGCGACGGCCGCCACCTCCACCTCCTCGGGGCCGAGCGTGTCCAGGGCGGCCTGCACCCGGAGGGTGAGCGTGGCGCCCAGTTCGGCGGTCCCGTTGACCGGGGCGGCGGCCAGCGCCTCCACGTGGCCCACCGACACCCGCGGCCAGCAGTCCCGGACGCGGCCCTTCCAGGCGGCCAGGTCCCGGGCCGCCTCCGGGGTGAGGGCGCGGTGGGCCAGGGCCGCGGGCGCGTAGAGGCGCTCGACGTACTCCCGCACCATCCGCCCCGCGAGCACCTTCGGCCCCAGCGAGACCAGGGTGCGGCGGACCATCTCGATCCACCGCGCCGGCAGCCGGCCCGGTCCGGTCCGGTCGTAGAACCGGGGGGCCACCCGCCGCTCGATCAGCTCGTAGAGGGCGGCGGCCTCCAGGTCGTCCCGCCGCTCCTCGTCGGTGTCCCCGTCGGCGGTGGGAATGGCCCAGCCGAAGTCGGGCTCGAACCATTCGTCCCACCAGCCGTCCAGCACCGACAGGTTGAGACAGCCGTTGAGCGCCGCCTTCATCCCGCTGGTGCCGCACGCCTCCAGCGGGCGGAGGGGGTTGTTCAGCCAGACGTCGCAGCCCGGGTAGAGCTTCTGCGCCATGGCCATGCCGTAGTCGGGGAGGAAGACGATCCGGTGCCGGACCCGCGGGTCGTCGGTGAACCGGACCAGCTCCTGCACCAGGCGCTTCCCGCCGTCGTCGGCGGGGTGCGCCTTGCCGGCGACCACGATCTGCACCGGCCGGTCGGGGTCGAGCAGCAGCCGGCGCAGCCGTTCCGGGTCGCGCAGCATCAGGGTGAGCCGCTTGTACGAGGGCACCCGGCGGGCGAACCCGATGGTGAGCACGTCCGGGTCGAGCACCGAGTCCACCCAGCCGAGCTCGGCGGCCCCGGCGCCACGCTGCCGCCAGGAGGCGCGCAGCCGCTCGCGCACCTCCTGCACCAGTTGTTCGCGCAGGCCCCGCCGCAGGTCCCAGATGTCCTGGTCGGGGATGTCGGCCACCGCGTCCCAGCGCTGCGAACCGCCCACGGACAGCGCGTCCTCGGTCCGCCCGGCCCCGATCTGCCGGGCGCCCAGCCGCATCACCTCGGGCGCCACCCAGGTCGGCGCGTGCACGCCGTTGGTCACCGAGGTGATGGGCACGTCGGCGGGGTCGAACCCGGGCCAGAGCCCGGCGAACATCTCCCGGGAGACGGCCCCGTGCAGGGTGGACACCCCGTTGGCCCGCTGGGCCAGCCGGAGCCCCATCACCGCCATGTTGAACACCCCGGGATCTCCGCCGGGGTAACTCTCGGCGCCCAGCTGGAGGATCCGCTCGACGGGTACGCCGGCCAGTTCGCCGCCCTCCCCGAAGTGCCGGGCGACCAGGGACCGGTCGAACCGGTCGATGCCCGCGGGCACCGGGGTGTGGGTGGTGAACACGGTCCCGGCGCGCACCGCCTCCACGGCGGCGTCGAAGTCGAGGCCCTGCTCCCCGGCGAGTTCCCTTATGCGTTCCAGTCCGAGGAATCCGGCGTGTCCCTCGTTCGTGTGGAACACCTCGGGCGCGGGGTGACCGCTGATCCGGCAGTACGTGCGCACGGCCCGCACCCCGCCGATGCCCAGCAGCATCTCCTGCAGCAGCCGGTGGTCGCTGCCGCCGCCGTAGAGCCGGTCGGTCACCTCGCGGGCGGCGGAGTCGTTGTCCTCGACGTCGGAGTCGAGCAGCAGCAGCGGGACCCGGCCGACGCGGGCCTGCCAGACGTGGGCGTGCAGGGCCCGGCCCCCGGGCAGGGTGAGGGTCACCCGGGCGGGGGATCCGTCCTCGTCCCGGAGCAGGGCGACGGGCAGTTCGTTGGGGTCGAGCACCGGGTAGTGCTCCTGCTGCCAGCCGTCCCGGGAGAGGGACTGGCGGAAGTACCCGTGCCGGTAGAGGAGCCCGACCCCGACGAGCGGGATGCCGAGGTCGCTGGCGGCCTTGAGGTGGTCCCCGGCGAGGATGCCGAGGCCGCCGGAGTACTGCGGCAGGGCGGCGGTGATCCCGAACTCGGGTGAGAAGTAGGCGACCGCGGCGGGCAGCTCCGCGCCCGACGGGTGGGACTGGTACCACCTCTCCCCGGTCAGGTAGTCGTCGAGATCGGCGGCCGCCGCGGCGAGCCTCCGCAGGAACCTCCGATCGCGGGCCAACGTTTGCAAACGGTCATCGGATACGGAGCCCAGCAGCCGGACGGGGTCCCCGCCCGCGGCGTGCCAGCCCTCGGGGTCGACGCTGTGGAAGAGTTCTCGGGTCTCGGCATGCCACGACCAGCGCAGATTTCGAGCGAGGCCGGCGAGCGGCAGCAGTGGTTCAGGCAGGACGGGGCGCACGGTGAATCGACGGATAGCCTTCACACGTTCCACCTTCGCAGGCGTTTGCGGATCGAAGCGGAGCACCACGCTGTGCTTCCGGTCATCACCCCGTGAAGGCTAGTGCCGCCGCCCTCCCCGCGCCGGGGACTCGGACGGATCCCCCGACTACGGCCGGAACCCTTCGAACAGTGGTCGGGGCCGTCAACAGGACCGTGCCCGAAGGTGACTTGACGAAGCCGGGGTCAATGCCGGTCCACGGGTTCACTTCGGTCGTGCGACTACGTACGAGTAGTTAACCAACACGGACGGTTGCACGGGGCGGGAGTGGGAAGGGCTCTGCGCGTACGCGCACGGCACACCCGCAAGCACCCCTCCCGCCACCCGAGTGAACGCGGACAGGAGCGGCCATGCCCGCAGCCCAGCCGTCGACGGAGCGGCTAGAAACAGAGCGAACAGAGCGTGCACTACCCGCTGATCCGCCGCCCGGACACCCCGGGCCGGCGGAGCTGGTGTCACCGAGCCCTGCGAACCTCCCCCAGGTGATCACATCATGATCGGTCGCATTCCCGTGCTGGACGTCCGCCCTGCCGTCGATTGCGGTGCCAGAGCCGCCAAGGCGGTGGTGGACGAGGTCTTCGAAGTATCCGCCACCGTGTTCCGGGAGGGACACGACGCCGTTGCCGCCCACGTGGTGCTGCGGGACCCCAAGGGGCGGCTGCGGGCGCCCGTCCCGATGCGGGAGCTGGCCCCCGGCACCGACCGGTGGGGGGCCCGCGTCTCCGCCGAGCTGGAGGGGAGGTGGACGTACACCGTCGAGGCGTGGAGCGATCCCGTCGCCACCTGGCGGTCGGCGGCGCTGATCAAGGTGCCGGCGGGCATCGACGGCGAGCTGATGCTGCTGGAGGGTGCCGAGCTCTACGAGCGGGCGGCCGTCCGGATCCCGAAGAAGGACGGCCGGGAGGCGGTGCTGCGGGCCGCCGAGCTGATGCGGGCGGAGGGTGATCCGCGGGTCCGGCTGCGGGCGGCGCTGACCGCCGAGGTGGACGAGGCCTTCGCCCGCCGGCCCTACCGGGAGCTGGTGACCTCGGCGAAGCCGGTCGCGGTGCTGGTGGAGCGCAAGCGGGCGCTGTTCGGTTCCTGGTACGAGATGTTCCCGCGGTCCGAGGGCGCGGTCGTCGAGGAGGGGCGGCCGCCGGTCAGCGGCACCTTCCGGACCGCTGCCGAACGGCTCCCGGCCATCGCCGCCATGGGCTTCGACGTGGTGTACCTGCCGCCGGTGCACCCCATCGGCACCACCTTCCGCAAGGGGGCCAACAACTCCCTCTCGGCCGACCGTTGGGACCCGGGCGTGCCGTGGGCCATCGGCTCCCCGGAGGGCGGCCACGACGCGGTCCACCCGGACCTCGGCACCATGGAGGACTTCGACCACTTCGTGGCGCGGGCCGGGGAGCTGCGGATGGAGGTGGCGCTGGACTTCGCCCTGCAGTGCTCGCCCGACCACCCGTGGGTGGAGAAGCACCCGGAGTGGTTCCGGCACCGGGCCGACGGGACCATCGCGTACGCCGAGAACCCGCCGAAGAAGTACCAGGACATCTTCCCGGTGCACTTCGACACGGACATGGCCGGGATCGTGGCCGAGACCCTGCGGGTGCTGCGGCACTGGATGGCCCACGGGGTCCGGATCTTCCGGGTCGACAACCCGCACACCAAGCCGGTGGTGTTCTGGGAGAAGGTGATCGGGGAGATCGGGAAGACCGACCCCGACGTGATCTTCCTGGCCGAGGCGTTCACCCGGCCGGCGATGATGCGGGCGCTGGCGTCCGTCGGCTTCCAGCAGTCGTACACCTATTTCACCTGGCGGAACACCAAGGCGGAGCTGACCGAGTACCTCCGGGAGCTGTCCTGCGAGACCGCCTCCGTGATGCGGCCGAACTTCTTCGTGAACACCCCCGACATCCTGCACGAGTACCTGCAGCACGGCGGCCGGCCCGCCTTCGAGGTGCGGGCGGTGCTCGCCGCGACCCTGTCCCCGGCCTGGGGGGTCTACGCGGGCTACGAGCTGTGCGAGAACACCCCGGTGCGGGAGGGCTCGGAGGAGTACCTGGACTCGGAGAAGTACCAGTTCCGGCCGCGGGACTGGGCGGCCGCCGAGCGGGAGGGGCGGACCATCGCCCCGCTGATCACCCAGCTGAACCGGCTGCGCCGGCGGCATCCGGCGCTCCAGCAGCTGCGCGACCTCCATTTCCACTCGACCGACAACGAACAGGTGATCGCCTACTCCAAGCATTCCGGAGCCAATTCCGTACTGGTGGTCGTCAACCTCGATCCGCACCACACCCAGGAGGCGACCGTCTCGTTGGACATGCCGGTACTCGGCCTCGACTGGCACGGGTCCCTCGCGGTGCGCGACGAGCTCACCGGCGAGACCTACCACTGGGGCAGGGCGAACTACGTGCGTCTGGAGCCGGGGCGAACGCCCGCGCATGTACTGGCCGCCCTGCGACCGTCCCCGCCCACCGGAGGGTCACCCACCACATGATGATCAACGATCCCGTCCACGACACCTTCGAGGACACCCCCGCCAAGGACCGCGATCCCGACTGGTTCAAGCGGGCGGTCTTCTACGAGGTGCTGGTCCGCTCCTTCCACGACAGCAACGGGGACGGGGTGGGCGACCTCAAGGGGCTGACCGCCAAACTGGACTACCTCCAGTGGCTCGGCATCGACTGCCTCTGGCTGCCGCCGTTCTTCGCCTCACCCCTGCGGGACGGCGGCTACGACGTCTCCGATTACACCTCCGTCCTCCCCGAGTTCGGCGATCTCGCCGACTTCGTGGAGTTCGTGGACGCCGCGCACCAGCGGGGCATGCGGGTGATCATCGACTTCGTCATGAACCACACGAGCGACCAGCACGAGTGGTTCCAGCAGTCCCGCAAGGACCCGGACGGGCCGTACGGCGACTACTACACGTGGGCCGACAACGACAAGCAGTACCAGGACGCCCGGATCATCTTCATCGACACCGAGACGTCCAACTGGACCTACGACCCGGTCCGCAAGCAGTACTACTGGCACCGGTTCTTCTCGCACCAGCCGGACCTCAACTACGAGAACCCCAAGGTGCAGGACGAGATCATCTCGGCGCTGCGGTTCTGGCTGGACCTGGGCATCGACGGGTTCCGGCTCGACGCGGTCCCGTACCTGTTCGCCGAGGAGGGCACCAACTGCGAGAACCTCCCCCGCACCCACACCTTCCTCAAGCGGGTGCGGGCCGAGATCGACGCGCACTACCCGGACACGGTCCTGCTGGCCGAGGCCAACCAGTGGCCGGAGGACGTGGTCGACTACCTGGGCGACTTCCGCTCGGGCGGGGACGAGTGCCACATGGCGTTCCACTTCCCCGTGATGCCGCGCATCTTCATGGCGGTGCGCAGGGAGAGCCGGTACCCCGTCTCCGAGATCCTCGCCAAGACGCCGGAGATCCCGGCACGCTGCCAGTGGGGCATCTTCCTCCGCAACCACGACGAGCTCACCCTCGAAATGGTCACGGACGAGGAACGCGACTACATGTACGCCGAGTACGCCAAGGACCCGCGGATGCGGGCCAACGTCGGCATCCGGCGCCGGCTCGCGCCCCTGCTCGACAACGACCGGCACCAGATCGAGCTGTTCACCGCCCTGCTGCTGTCCCTGCCGGGCTCGCCGATCCTCTACTACGGCGACGAGATCGGCATGGGCGACAACATCTGGCTGGGCGACCGGGACGGGGTCCGCACCCCGATGCAGTGGACGCCGGACCGCAACGCCGGTTTCTCCTCCTGCGATCCGGGCAGGCTCAACCTGCCGGTCATCATGGACCCGGTCTACGGGTACCAGGTCACCAATGTCGAAGCGGCGATGTCCTCGCCCTCCTCCCTGCTGCACTGGACCCGCCGGCTGATCGAGGTCCGCAAGGCGAACCCCGCCTTCGGCCTCGGCTCGTACACGGAACTGCCGTCGTCCAACCCGGCGGTGCTGGCGTTCCTGCGGGAGTACGGCGACGACCTCGTGCTCTGCGTGCACAACTTCTCCCGCTTCGCGCAGCCGACCGAGCTGGACCTGCGGTCGTTCAACGGGCGGGTCCCGGTGGAGCTCACGGGTGACGTGCGCTTCCCGCCGATCGGCGAGTGGCCGTACCTGCTGACCCTGGCGGGCCACGGCTTCTACTGGTTCCGCCTGCACGGGGAGTGACGGCCGCACGGAGGCCGGCGCCCATCCCGTGCCGGCCTCCGTCCCACCGCTCCGCACCCCCACCGCACAGCACCGCACCGCACCCCCACCGCACGCAACCCACCGCACGCACCACGTGCCCGGCCCCGGCGGCGAACGGGTCAATCGCCGTCCCTGTACGGATCATCCTGACCCGACACTCGCCCATCGCCGGACAGCAATCACAGCAATCCGGGACACTCTGCGCATTCCATGACGGCCCCGGGGAAAGGACGCAACGCCATGTCAGAGGCTGCATCCGCCCGGAGCCGCCCGCGCGGCGGCCACGGCCGCCTCGCCGCCGACCGGCTCGGCCCGCTGGAGCCCATGCTCCGCGCCTGGCTGCCCCACCAGCGCTGGTTCGCCGGCAAGGGCCGCGAGATCGGCCGGGTCGAGCTCGTCTCGGCGGCGGACCTGCTCCCGCCCCGGGTGGTCCCCGGCCTGCTGCACCTGCTGGTGGACGTCGACGGCGACTGCTACCAGCTGCTGCTCGGCGTCCGGCCGGCCCTGCCGCCCGCCCTCGCGCCCGCCCTGATCGGACGCGCCGAGACCGGACCGTACGCCGGCCAGTTCGTCTACGAGGGACTCGGCGATCCCCGCCTCGCCGCACTGCTGCTGGAACGGCTGCGCTCCCCCGGGGTCCTCGGCCCGCTCCGCTTCGACCGGGACCCGATGGCCCTGATCCCGGCCGCCCTGGCACCCCGGCCGCTCTCCGGCGAGCAGACCAACTCCTCGCTGATCTACGGGGATTCGTACATCCTCAAGGTGTTCCGCCGGGTCGGCCCCGGGGTCAACCCGGACCTGGAGCTGCCCCGGGCGCTGGCCGCCGCCGGCTGCGGCCGGGTGCCGGCCCCGGTCGCCTGGTACGAGGCGGACCTGCCCGGCGGCACCCCCGGCGACCGGGGCGGCCCGGAGCCGCTGACCCTGGGCGTGCTCCAGCCGTACCTGCGCGGCTCGCACGACGGCTGGCAGCTCGCGCTGCGCAAGCTGAGCGCCGGCGCCGACTTCACCACCGAGGCGCACGCGCTGGGCCGGGCCACCGCCGAGGTGCACAGCGCACTGGCGACCGCGCTGCCGACGGTGGCCCTGGACCCGGAGCGCACGGCCCGGCTGGCGGCCGGGATGACCGCCCGGCTGGCCGCCACCGTCCGCGAGGTGCCCGCCCTGCGGCCGTACGAGGCCGGGCTGCGCGGCGCCTTCGACGCACTGGCCGCCTCCCGCGGACTGGCCGTGCCCGCCCAGCGGATCCATGGCGACCTGCACCTGGGCCAGACCCTGCGGACCGCCGACGGCACCTGGTCACTGATCGACTTCGAGGGCGAGCCGGCCCGGCCGCTGGCCGAGCGCCGCCGCCCCGAACCGGCCGTCCGGGACATCGCCGGAATGCTCCGCAGCTTCGACTACGCCGCCCGCTCCCACCAGCCCTTCGCCCCGGCCTGGGCGGACGCCGCCCGGGCCGCCTTCTGCGAGGGCTACGCCCGCACCACCGGCCGCGACCCCCGCGAGGACCCGGTGCTGCTGCGCGCGTTCGAGACGGACAAGGCCGTCTACGAAGCCCGCTACGAGTCCCGGCACCGCCCGGACTGGCTGCACGTCCCGATGGCGGCCATCCGCCGCCTCTCCCAACGCGACCGCCCGCCCGCCAAACGGGCGCCCGCACCCTCCCCCCACCCCCGCCCGCAGCCCCCGAGGAGGCCGCACACGTGAGCGCCGCCCGTCAGCCGTCGCCGCCGTCACCCGTCGCCAAGAGCGACGCCCCCGCCAAGAAGCCCCGCACACCGCGCGCCCGCAAGGCAGCGCCCGCGGCCCCCGCGGCCCCCGTGCACGGAGTGCGGCCCGCACCCCCGCTGCATCCGGACGAGCGGACCCGGCTGCTGGAGGGCCGGCACCACGATCCGCACGCGGTGCTGGGCGCCCGGGTCCTGCGGGGCGGGGTGGCGGTCCGGGCCCTGCGCCCGTACGCGAAGTCGGTGACCGTGGTCGCCAAGGGCCTGCGGACCGAGCTGCACGACGACGGGGACGGCCTGTTCTCGGGGCTGCTGCCGCTCACCGAGGTGCCGGACTACCGGCTCCTGGTGGCGTACGGCGACCACGAGACCGAGGTGCACGACCCGTACCGGTTCCTGCCCGCCCTCGGCGAGCTGGACCTGCACCTGATCGGCGAGGGCCGGCACGAGGAGCTGTGGACCGCCCTGGGCGCCCATCCCATGGAGCACCAGGGGGTGGCCGGCACCCGGTTCACCGTATGGGCGCCCAACGCCCGGGGGGTGCGCGTCACCGGCGACTTCTCGTGCTGGGACCCGGTGGCCCACCCGATGAGGTCACTGGGATCGAGCGGGGTGTGGGAGGTGTTCCTGCCGGGCATCGGCGAGGGCGCCCTCTACAAGTTCGACATCACCAGGCCGGACGGCTCGCACACCCTGCGGGCCGACCCGATGGCCCGCCGTACCGAGGTGCCCCCGGCCACCGCCTCGGTGGTGACCGCCGACGCGTACGCCTGGCAGGACGCGGAGTGGATGGCGAACCGGGGGAACCGGCCGCCGCACCAGGCGCCGTTCTCGGTGTACGAGGTCCACCTGGCCTCGTGGCGGCCGGGGCTGGACTACCGGCAACTCGCAGAGCAGTTGCCCGCGTACGTGAAGGAGCTCGGCTTCACCCACGTGGAACTCATGCCGGTGGCCGAGCACCCCTTCGGCGGCTCCTGGGGCTACCAGGTGACCGGCTTCTACGCGCCGACCTCCCGGCTGGGCGGCCCCGACGACTTCCGCTTCCTCGTCGACTCGCTGCACCGGGCCGGCATCGGGGTGATCATCGACTGGGTGCCGGCCCACTTCCCGCGGGACGACTGGGCACTGGCGGAGTTCGACGGGCGCCCGCTGTACGAGCACGAGGACCCGCGCCGGTCGGCGCACCCGGACTGGGGGACGCTGGAGTTCGACTACGGCCGCAAGGAGGTCCGCAACTTCCTGGTGGCCAACGCGGTGTACTGGGCACAGGAGTTCCACGTGGACGGCATCCGGGTGGACGCGGTCGCCTCGATGCTCTACCTGGACTACTCGCGGAACGACGGCGAGTGGGCGCCGAACGAGCACGGCGGCCGGGAGAACTGGGACGCGGTCCGCTTCCTCCAGGAGATGAACGCCACGGTGTACCGGCGCTGCCCGGGGGTGGTGACCATCGCGGAGGAGTCCACCGCCTGGGAGGGGGTGACCCGGCCGACCGACGCCGGGGGCCTGGGCTTCGGGCTGAAGTGGAACATGGGCTGGATGCACGACACCCTCCGCTACATGGGGAAGGAGCCGGTGCACCGGAAGTACCACCACCACGACATGACCTTCGGGATGGTGTACGCGTACAGCGAGAACTACGTCCTGCCGATCTCGCACGACGAGGTGGTGCACGGCAAGGGCGCACTGGTCTCGAAGATGCCCGGGGACTGGTGGCAGCAGCGCGCCGGCCACCGGGCCTACCTGGGCTTCATGTGGGCCCACCCGGGCAAGCAACTGCTTTTCATGGGGCAGGAGTTCGCGCAGGGGGCGGAGTGGTCCGAGGCGCACGGTCCGGACTGGTGGCTGCTGGACCCCGGCTACTCGGCGGCGGGTGACCACCGGGGGGTGCGGGAGCTGGTGGCCGACCTGAACCGGGCCTACCTGGCCGCGCCCTCCCTGTGGGAGCGGGACAGCGTGCCGGACGGGTTCGCCTGGGTGACGGCGGACGCGGCCGACGACAACGTCTTCGCCTTCCTGCGGTACGCGGCGGACGGCTCACCGCTGCTGGCGGTCAGCAACTTCTCCCCGGTGGTGCGGCAGGGCTACCGGATCGGGGTGCCGGACGGGCCGCGGGCGTGGCGGGAGGTGCTGAACACCGACGCCGAGCGGTACGGGGGCAGCGGCGTCCACCACCCCCGTCCGCTGCGGGCGCTGCCGGAGCCGGCCCACGGCCGGCCGGCGAGCCTGCGGATGACGCTGCCGCCGCTGGCCACGGTCTGGCTCAGGCCGTAGCGGTCACCGCCCGGAGGCGGGGTTCGAGCCCGGTGCGCAGCTTGCGCCCGGCCCGGGCCCCGGCCGTCCGGGCGACCGGTCCCCGTCCCGGCCCCGTGACGGGGGCCCTCACCACCCCCGTGCGCGAGGGCCCCCGTACCGGTCACGCAGGTGACGTCGGTCCGGTTCGATCCGCCCGGGGGTATGTGGCGCGGCTCACGTGATACGTATCGCGTACGCTTGGCCGAAAAGGTGAGCACATCTCGACTGCATCGAGTGACGGAAGTGGATCTTCCACTAATCGGTTACCTCGCGGTCACGGGAAAACCGGACCAAAGCGCCGACCGTCCTAGGAGATTCCTACGAGTTGTGACCTTGGGTGAACAGCCCGTAGTCGGCACCCCCCGGCCACTTCTACCGTGTGCCTCGTGCACCAGAGCCCACCCTTCAACGCCCCCGCCGCCCGCCGCCTGCGCGTGGCCCTGGGGATGGCGCCCGGCCACGTCGCCTACGGTCTGCGCGCCCAGTACGGACTCCTCGTCTCCCCCGAAACCGTCATGGCCTGGGAACTCGGCGAGGCATCACCCGGTTCGGCGGAGCTGACCGCGCTCGCGGGAGTGCTGTGGTGCTCCCCCGGGGACCTGCTGGCCGAGCCGGTCACCCTGCGGGAGCACCGGATCGCCCGCGGGTACTCCCCGGAGGACCTCGCCCGCCGGATCGGACTGGAGGCGAACTCCTACCAGAAGATGGAGGACACCGGCCGCTGGAAGGGCAACGAGCGGCAGTCCGCGGCCCTGGCCGCCGTACTGAGCCTGACCCTTCCGCAGTTCGTGGCCGCCACCGGGAAGCAGGAGGAACTCGCCGGGCTGCTGCGCAGCGCGGTCACCACCCGCTGGCAGGCGTACCTCAAGCCACTGGCCAAGCTGTTGCCGGTGCCCAAGGACCATCTGGAACTCGTGCTCGAACGCCTGCACTCGGACTACCAGTCGCGCATGGTCACCACCCTCAGCTGGGGCGGCGGCATGGGCGAGGCCGGAACCGGGGACGCGGGCCGGGAGTTCCTCGCGGACATCGTGGACCGCTTCTGGTCCCTGGCCCGGGGCGCCGAGTAGCCCGGGCCCCGCGGCGGGCCGGGAGCCGGCCGGCTCCGGGGATCGGCAGCCGGGGGCCGGGCGTCAGAAGACGAACTCGGCCTCGTACATGCGGTCCTCCGGCACCCTCTTCAGCTCCGTGACCGCGGACGCCAGCGGCGCCATCACGATGTCGGTGCCGCGCAGCGCGGTCATGTTGCCGAAGTCCCCCCGGTGGGCGGCCTCGACCGCGTGCCAGCCGAAGCGGGTCGCCAGGACCCTGTCGTACGCGGTGGGTACGCCGCCGCGCTGGACGTGGCCGAGGATGACCGGCCGGGCCTCCTTGCCGAGCCGGTGCTCCAGCTCGATGGCGAGCCGGTTGCCGATGCCGGCGAAGCGCTCGTGCCCGTACTGGTCGATCGCGCCCTTCTCGTACGGCATCGAGCCCTCGGCGGGATGGGCGCCCTCGGCCACGCAGATGACGGCGAACCTCTTGCCGCGGGCGAACCGCTCCTCCACCATCTTGACCAGGTCGTCCACCTCGAACAGGCGCTCGGGGAGGCAGATGCCGTGGGCGCCGCCGGCCATTCCGGACTCCAGGGCGATCCATCCGGCGTGCCGGCCCATCACCTCCACCACCATCACGCGCTGGTGCGACTCGGCGGTGGTCTTGAGCCGGTCCATGGCCTCGGTGGCGACCGTGACCGCCGTGTCGAAGCCGAAGGTGCGGTCGGTGGCGGAGATGTCGTTGTCGATGGTCTTCGGCACGCCGACCACCGGCATGCCCGCGTCGGACAGCATGCGGGCGGCCGTCAGGGTGCCCTCGCCGCCGATCGGGATCAGCACGTCCAGGTTGTACTTCCGGGACAGGGCCGCGCAGTTCTCGGCCGCCTCGCGCAGCCGGTCGCGCTCCAGGCGGGCCGATCCCAGGATCGTTCCGCCGCGGGCCAGGATGCCGCTGACCGCGTTGATGTCCAGCGGACGGTAGTGGCCGTCGAGGAGTCCCTTGAAGCCGTCCTCGAAGCCGATGACTTCGTCCCCGTGCCCGACGACGGCGCGGTGCACCACAGACCGGATGACGGCGTTCAGGCCCGGGCAGTCGCCGCCTGCGGTGAGAACTCCGATACGCATCGTGCTGTGTCTCCTGCTCCTGGTCGTTCGCTCCTGGTCGTTCGCTCCCGGCCGTCCACTCCCGGCCGCTTGCCCCGGCCGTTCGCTCCGACCGTTCACTCCGGCTCGTTTACGAAGCTTGTCCGATTCTTCCACGGTCGGGAGATCAGGCGCGCTCTGTGGTAGCCCGCACAGAAACACACCGAAGGCCCCTTTACCCCCCACCTCGGGGTCATGCTCCCGGTAAGCGCCTTATCCATCACGAGGGGTATTGTCAAGGGGGCAAGCCCGCCCCACCGGGAAAAGTTCACACCGGCATGACAGCCACCGACACGGACGGAGAGCAGGCGTGACGCGCAGCGTGTACCTGACCGGCATCGACCGGGGAGACGGCCGGCAGGTCATCGAGCTGGGAATCATGGAACTGCTGGCCCGCCAGACGGGCCGGGTCGGCGTCTACCGCCCCCTGCTGCACGACGCACCCGACCGCCTGTTCGAGGTGCTCAGGGGCCGCTACCGGCTGGAGCAGGACCCGGCGACCGCCTTCGGCATGGAGTACCACGAGGCCTCCGCGGTGCTGGCCGAGAAGGGCACCGACGAGCTGGTCTCCCGGCTGGTCGACCGCTACCAGCGGGCCGCCCGCGACTTCGACGTCATGCTGGTCCTCGGCACCGACTACGCCGAGACCAACCTGCCGGACGAGCTGGCGCTCAACGCCCGGCTCGCCAACGAGCTGGGAGCCGTCGTCATCCCGGTGGTCGGCGGCACCCGGCAGCCGGCCGAGTCGGTCCGCGCCGAGGCCCGCAACGCCCACCGCGCGTACGAGAGCCTGGGCTGCCAGGTCGTCGCCATGGTGGTGAACCGGGTGGCCGCCGAGGACCGCGAGGCGATAGCCGGGCGGCTGGCGGCCCGGCTGCCGGTCCCCTGCTACGTCCTGCCGGACGACAAGTCCCTGGCCGCACCGACCGTCGCCCAGATCACCCGGGCGCTCGGCGGCGAGGTGCTGCTCGGCGACGACGCCGGTCTGGCGCGGGACGCCCTGGACTTCGTCTTCGGCGGCGCCCACCTGCCGAACTTCCTCAACGCCCTGACCCCCGGCTGCCTGGTGGTCACCCCCGGCGACCGCTCCGACCTGGTGGTCGGCGCGCTGGCCGCGCACACCGCCGGCACCCCGCCGATCGCCGGCGTGCTGCTGACCCTGGGCGAGCGCCCCGGCCAGGACGTGCTGACCCTGGCCTCGAAGCTGGCGCCGGGCACCCCGGTGGTGTCGGTGGCCGGCAACAGCTTCCCGACCGCCGCCGAACTCTTCTCCCTGCAGAGCCGGCTGACCTCCGCGACGCCCCGCAAGCTGGAGACCGCCCTCGGCCTGTTCGAGCGGCACGTGGACACCGCGGAACTGCGCGGCCTGCTGTCGCTGGCCCGGTCCGAGCGGGTCACCCCGATGATGTTCGAGAACGCGCTGCTGGAACAGGCCCGTTCGGAGCGCCGCCGGGTGGTGCTGCCCGAGGGGACCGAGGAGCGGGTGCTGCGTGCCGCCGACGTGGTACTGCGCCGCGGGGTCTGCGACCTGACCCTGCTCGGCGAGACCCAGGCGGTGCTGAAGAAGGCCGCCGACCTCGGCGTGGACATCGGCCGCGCCGACATCGTGGACCCGGCCACCTCCCCTCTGCGGGAACGTTTCGCTGAGCACTACGCGCAGGCCCGGGCGCACAAGGGCATGACCGTCGAGCTGGCCGGCGACGTGGTCACCGACGTGAACTACTTCGGCACCCTGATGGTCCAGGAGGGCCTGGCCGACGGCATGGTCTCCGGCGCGGTGCACTCCACCGCGTCGACCATCCGGCCCGCCTTCGAGATCATCAAGACCAACACAGCCGCGCGATGGGGGTCCCCCCGGACGGAGTCTGGGGGAGCGTCAGGCAGGGTGGTGGCGGGCGACGGGAGGGCGAAGCCCGAAGCGTCGATCGTCTCGTCCGTGTTCTTCATGTGCCTGGCCGACAAGGTCCTCGTCTACGGCGACTGCGCGGTCAACCCGGACCCGGACGCCGAGCAACTCGCCGACATCGCCGTGCAGTCCGCCGCCACCGCGGCCGCCTTCGGGGTCGAGCCGCGGATCGCGATGCTCTCGTACTCCACCGGCACCTCCGGCTCCGGCGCGGACGTGGACAAGGTCCGCAAGGCCACCGAACTCGTCCGCGCACAGCGCCCGGACCTCTTGATCGAGGGGCCGATCCAGTACGACGCGGCCGTGGACGCGGACGTGGCCGCGACCAAGCTGCCCGGCTCCGAGGTTGCCGGCCGGGCCACCGTACTGATCTTCCCGGACCTCAACACCGGCAACAACACGTACAAGGCCGTGCAGCGTTCGGCCGGCGCCGTCGCGGTCGGGCCGGTGCTCCAGGGTCTGCGCAAGCCGGTCAACGACCTCTCGCGCGGCGCCCTGGTCCAGGACATCGTCACCACGATCGCGATCACCGCGATCCAGTCCCAGGCCCCCTCACCGTCTCCCTCTGCGTCCCCCTCTCCGTCGGCGAAGTAAGGAACCCGTCCCCAGTGAACGCGACCGCATCGCGCGTACTCGTCCTCAACTCCGGCTCCTCGTCGGTCAAGTACCAGCTGCTCGACATGGCGGACCGGTCCCGGCTGGCCGTCGGCCTGGTGGAGCGGATCGGCGAGGAGAGCTCCCGGCTGGTCCACGAACCCTCGGCCGCCGACCGCGGGAAGCGCGAGCGGCTCGGGCCGATCGCCGACCACGCGGAGGCGCTGAAGGCGGTGGCGGCCGAGCTGGCCGCGGACGGCCTGGGCCTGGACTCCCCCGAGCTCGCGGCCGTCGGCCACCGGGTGGTGCACGGCGGCACCCGGTTCACCGCCCCCACCGTCATCGACGAGGAGGTGCTCGCCGAGATCGGGAAGCTGGTGCCGCTGGCCCCGCTGCACAACCCGGCGAACATCACCGGCATCCGGGTGGCGCTCTCCCTGCGCCCGGACATCCCGCAGGTGGCGGTGTTCGACACGGCCTTCCACGCGACGATCCCCGACCACGCCGCCCGGTACGCGATCGACGCGGAGACCGCGGCGAAGTACTCCGTCCGCCGGTACGGCTTCCACGGCACCTCGCACGCCTACGTGTCCCGGGCCGCGGCGGCCCTGCTGGGCAAGGCCCCCGAGGAGGTCAACGTCATCGTGCTGCACCTGGGCAACGGCGCCTCGGCCTCGGCCGTGCGGGGCGGGGTGTGCGTGGACACCTCGATGGGACTGACCCCGCTGGAGGGCCTGGTCATGGGCACCCGCTCGGGCGACCTGGACCCGGCGGTGATCTTCCACCTGGCCCGGGTCGGCGGACTGTCGGTCGACGAGATCGACTCGCTGCTGAACAAGCGGAGCGGTCTGCTGGGCATGTGCGGGGACAACGACATGCGGGAGGTGCTGCGCCGGGCCGGAGAGGGCGACGAGGCGGCGCGGAGCGCCTTCGCGACGTACGCGTACCGGCTGAAGAAGTACATCGGCGCCTATTCGGCGGTGCTCGGTCGGGTGGACGCGGTGGTCTTCACGGCCGGGGTCGGCGAGAACTCGGCTGAGGTGCGGGAGGCTGCGGTGGACGGGCTGGGCGCGCTCGGCCTGGTCCTTGATCCGCAGGTCAACGCGGTGCGCTCGCGCGAGCCGCGGCTGATCTCGGCGGCCTCGGCGCGGGTCGCCGTGGCGGTGGTCCCGACGGACGAGGAGCTGGAGATCGCCGAGCAGAGCTACGCGCTGGTTACTGAATAGTCAGTTGGAGTTTCCGCCAGACGGAATATTCCGCTGCGAAACAAACGGGATAGGATCCGCTTATGCGCCGTTCCAAAATCGTCTGCACGCTGGGCCCCGCCGTCGACTCGTATGAGCAGCTGAAAGCACTCATCGAGGCAGGCATGAACGTGGCCCGATTCAACTTCAGCCACGGCTCCCAGGCAGAACACCAGGAGCGGTACGACCGCGTCCGGAAGGCCGCCGAGGACACCGGGCGCGCGATCGGCGTCCTCGCCGACCTGCAGGGACCCAAGATCCGCCTGGAGACCTTCGCCGAGGGTCCGGTGGAGCTGGTGCGCGGTGACGAGTTCACCATCACCACCGAGGACGTCCCGGGTGACAAGTCCATCTGCGGCACCACCTACAAGGGCCTGCCCGGGGACGTCACCAAGGGCGACCAGGTCCTGATCAACGACGGAAACGTCGAGCTCCAGGTGGTCTCGGTCGAGGGCCCCCGGGTCAAGACCGTCGTCATCGAGGGCGGTGTCATCTCCGACCACAAGGGCATCAACCTGCCCGGTGCGGCCGTCAACGTGCCGGCCCTGTCGGAGAAGGACAAGGAGGACCTCCGCTTCGCCCTCCGGATGGGCTGCGACATGGTCGCGCTGTCCTTCGTCCGCGACGCCAACGACGTCCGCGACGTCCACCAGGTCATGGACGAGGAGGGCCGCCGGGTCCCCGTCATCGCCAAGGTCGAGAAGCCGCAGGCGGTGGAGAACATGGAGGCCGTGGTCGCGGCCTTCGACGCCGTCATGGTGGCGCGCGGCGACCTGGCCGTCGAGTACCCGCTCGAAAAGGTCCCGATGGTCCAGAAGCGGCTCATCGAGATGTGCCGCCGCAACGCCAAGCCGGTGATCGTCGCGACCCAGATGATGGAGTCGATGATCACCAACTCCCGGCCGACCCGCGCCGAGGCCTCCGACGTGGCCAACGCCATCCTGGACGGCGCGGACGCGGTCATGCTGTCCGCCGAGTCCTCGGTCGGCCAGTACCCGATCGAGACCGTCAAGACGATGTCGAAGATCGTCGCGGCGGCCGAGGAGGAACTGCTCTCCAAGGGCCTGCAGCCGCTGGTCCAGGGCAAGAAGCCGCGCACCCAGGGCGGCTCCGTGGCCCGCGCGGCCTGCGAGATCGCCGACTTCCTGAACGGCAAGGCACTGGTCGCCTTCACCCAGTCCGGCGACACCGCCCGCCGGCTGGCGCGCTACCGCGCCTCCCAGCCGATCGTGGCCTTCACCACCGACGTGAACACCCGCAACCAGCTCACCCTGAGCTGGGGCGTGGAGTCCCACATCGTCCCGTTCGTGGACAACACGGACGCGATGGTCGACCTGGTGGACGGCGAGATGCTCAAGCTCAAGCGGTTCAACCCGGGCGACACCATGATCATCACGGCCGGCTCGCCCCCCGGCGTCCCGGGCACGACCAACATGGTCCGGGTCCACCACCTGGGCGGCGGCGACCTCGACTGACCCCGTCGCGCACCGCACAGCCCGCACAGCCGGCCGAGGCCCGCACCCCCGAAGGGGTGCGGGCCTCGGCCGTGCGGTCGTGCGGATGGTGCCGGTCGTGCGTGTGGTGCCGGCCGCGGGGGCGGGTGCTACTCGGGCGGGCCGATGTAGTTCTTCAGGCCCGGGACGGTCAGGGTGCCGCCGAACTGCCCGGCCTGGACCACCTTGACCTTGGTGAAGAAGGCGAACGGCACGTCCAGCGGGGGCGGGCTGTTCGGGCTGAACTCGATCGGGATGATCCCGAACAGGTTGCCCTTCAGGGACTCGGTGTACATGGTCACCGTCCCGCCGCGGATCTTCGAGGTGGAGCCGGGCCTCGACTTGAGGTGCGCGACGTTCCCGCTCTTGCCCACGGTCTGGTACAGGTCCTTGATGTCCAGCGAGTCCGCGGTGAACTTCAGCACCTTCTTGATCTTGCCGCTGCCCGTCTTCACCTCGACGATGCCGTGGTACTTCAGGCCGTAGAGGGTCAGCAGGGAGCTGTCCAGGTACCAGGGCTCGTCCGGCAGGAGCGGGATGCCGGGTTCGAGCTCGGCCTCGGCCAGGGCCTTGGCGTCGTACGTCGGGCAGGGGAACGGCTCCTTGCCGTCCGCGCCCTTCTTCCCGTCCTTCCCGTCGCCGGCCTCGGCGTCCTTCTCGTCCTCGCCCTTGACCCCGGTCCGCCCCTCCTCGGTGCCGGTCTTGCCGGTCTCGTCCCTGGGCTTGGTCTCGGTGTCCTTGACCTCGTCGGAGAGTTCGGCGACCGGTACGCCGGCCTCCTTGGCGGCGTCCCGGATCTGCTGCTCCTGCGGGTGGGGAGCGACCGGGGCCTTCGGGGTGGCGGTCGGGGCGGACGGAGCGGGAGTGGGAGCGGACGGGGCGGGCTGCTTGCCGGCCAGCCCGTCCAGCAGGTCGCCGACCTTGTCGCCCAGGCCCAGCGGGTCGAGCGGGTTGGGCTTCTGGGTCGCCGTCGGCGTGGCCGTCGGGGACGGGACCGCCGTCGGCGCGGACGGGTCCTGCTTCTGGGGCTTCACCGGTGCGGAGGCGGACGGCACGGGGGCCGGAGCCCTGCTCGCACGCGCCGAGGGGCTCGCGCCGGGCGAGGCACCCGGCGAGGGCTTCTTGGTGGGGCTCTTCGAGGCCGAGGGCGACGGAGAGGCGGACTTGCTCTCCTCCTCCTTCGGCTCGTCCGAGCGCGTCACGCACGGTCCCGGCGCGAACGGGATGTCCTTGTCGTCGGCGAGCGCCAGCTTCGGGGCCATACCCATGCCGACGAACACGGCCGTGGGCATCGCGGCGAGCGCCATGGTCTTGCCGACGGGTATCTGGAGCTTCGTCAGCAGCGACTTCCTGGGGGCCGCGTGTCGCGGGCCCTTCCTCTCACGGGACTCTGCGTCTGGGGCCACGGCCCGCTGCGTCTCGTCACCCCGCACTGTTCCTCCCGCCATCGGCGTGGCCGCTCGTCTCGGTCGCGTAATCCGTTTCCATGTCGCGGGGGCCGGGGACGGCGGCCGCGGCCAGCGCCTCGGCCGGCTGTCCGGCCGGCTCCTCGACGGGGGTGCCCGGCGCCCACGACAGGGCGAGGCAGCCGCCCACCAGTGCGCAGAGGAAGCCCATGAAGAAGCCGCCGAGGTTGGACACCGGCAGCGACACCAGGCCGAGGAGGAGCGTGGCCACGCCCGCGAAGATCCGGATCGTCTGCTGGAACCACAGGGCCAGGCCCAGGGTGATCAGCAGGACCCCGATGATCAGGGCGCCGGCACCGCCGGTCGTCGCCATCGCGATGGTGACGCTGCCGAGCCGGAGGTCCGCGTACGGGAAGTAGGCGATCGGCACACCGGCGAGCAGGGTGAACAGCCCGGCCCAGAACGGCCGCGTGCCGCTCCAGCCATGGAAGCGGTAGTACACCACGGTGAGCCAGTGGTCGCGGGCGGCGTTGACCGGGGCCTGGGGGTTCATGGACAACAGCTCCCTGGAAACGGTGGTACTGGAGAACTACGTGGAGCCCGGACGGGCGGAGCGCACCACGGGGCGCGGGGCCCCGCGGCCCGCCCGTCCGGTCCTGCAACGGGGACGGACTACTTCTCGTCCTCGTAGCACGGCTGGTCGCCGCCGAGCAGGCGCAGCTTGAGGTCGGGCAGGCTGAAGGTACCCGCCGTCGTCGCCCACGCCTTCTGCCGCACGTTGGACAGCGTCGCCTCTTCGGCGCGCTGCGAGAACGCGTACGGGCTCTTCACCGTGCCGGGCTGCGGCTTCATCTTGTGGCTGGGGTCGCCCACGGCCACACCGATGTCGAGGTTCTTGAACTCGGCGTCGGCGTCCAGCTCGGCGACATCCAGGTAGATGTTCTTCGCCACTGCCGGGCGGCCCTTGTGGCCGGTCTGCAGCTTCAGCGTGATGTTGCCAATGCCGGGCACCGGGGTGACCAGCGACTGGCACATGTTGGTGATCTTGGCCTCGCTGAACCCGGAGATGGTGACCGGGTGGGCCTGCGGGTTGCCCTTGAGGTCATGACCCTCGGCGACACCGCCGTACTGGATCAGGTCCTTGCCCTCGAGCTTGTCGGCGCGGACCTTGAAGTCCTGGCCGGACACGCTGAAGGACGCCGCAAGGGCACCCTGCGCCAGACCGACACCCACCGCGGCGGTCGCCGCGATGCTCGGCACCATGACGAGCGCGAAGCGCTTCCATCTGGTCCCGCCACGAATCTGGGAATTCATCTTGTTCCTCCTTCTCGGACGTACATCTCCGGTCCGGGCCCTGCCCGTCCTGGGATGGGAGAAGTGCTACGTCCTCGGGAAGGAGCGCAGGAGACCGAGGCGCGGATCCGCGACAGGTACACCGGCGATCACCCCCGAGCGACAACCACTGGGCCACGCGTCCGCGCAACCTGGAGGACAGGCCCTGCCGGTTCGGCAGAGACCCCCCTGTCCCGGGCCGGCGGCAAGGCCACCGGTCCACTCGGTGGGGACCCATCTCCCCAGTTCCGGATGAACGGCTCTGCGGGATGGACCGAGCGTGGCCGATCGTGGTCCATTCCAGGGCTCGGCACAAGGGGGTTCGTTACTCACGGGTAACGGCTGGATAACCAGGGCGCGACGCGCGGCTTCCGGGCCGCCACACAGGGTGTCACCCGGGGCCATGACAAAACCCCCGGTTCCCTCCGCAAGCGGACAGATCCGGGGGTTCGACTTACTCCCAGTAACAGCCCTTCGCATTACCAAGTTTTGGTAAAGCGAAGGCGCTGTTCGTCTCCGTGTCAATAAATCGCCGGTGTCCCGCGACCCTTCGCGCGGGCTTCCGGACGGGCTCCCACAGGGGTCGTCGGGACTGCCTCCGAGGGGGTCCTCAGAAGAGCACCCGGGCGAGGGCGGTGCGGGCCGCCGTCACCCGTGGGTCGTCGGCGCCGATCACCTCGAACAGTTCCAGCAGCCGCAGCCGGACCGCGTCCCGGTCCTCACCGGCCGTCACCCGCACGGTGTCGACCAGCCGCCCGAAGGCGTCCTCGACGTGCCCGCCCACCAGGTCCAGGTCCGCCGCCGCGATCTGCGCGGCCGGGTCCCGCGGGTTCTCCGCCGCCGCGGTGCGCACCGCCTGCGGGTCCATGTCCCGTACCCGGGACAGGAGTTCGGCCTGCGCCAGACCCAGCCGGGCCTCCGGGTGCGCGGGGTCCTCGGCCAGTACGTTCTTGTACGCCTGGACGGCTCCGCCCAGGTCACCGGCGTCCAGGGCGCGCATGGCCGCTTCGAGCAGGGAGTCGTACGGGCCCGCGGGCACGGTGGCACCGGCCTCGCCCGGGGCGCCCTCGGCATCCGGGTCCACCGTGATCCCGGTCAGGCCGAAGCGCTCCTCGGCGACCTGGATCAGCTGCGCGAGGGTCTCGCGGATCTGCTGTTCGGGGGCCGCCCCCTGGAACAGCGGGAGCGCCTGGCCCGCGACCACCGCGAAGACCGCCGGAATGCCCTGGATGCCGAACTGCTGCATCAGCATCTGGTTGGCGTCGACGTCCACCTTGGCGAGCACGAAGCGGCCGGCCGCCTCCACGGCCATCCGCTCCAGCAGCGGGCCGAGTTGCTTGCACGGCTCGCACCACTCGGCCCAGAAGTCGATGACGACCGGAACCTCGGTGGACCGCTGGATCACATCACGCTCGAAGCCGGCCTCGTCGACGTCGATGACGAGCGCGGACGGCGGCACCGCCGCCGAGCCGCCCTGGCGGGCTGCCTCCGCGCGCGCCTGCTCCGCCTTGGCCTTGGCCTCGCCGGCCGCCTTCACCGCGGCGAGGTCGACGACGCCGCTCATGGACATGTTTCTGGGCTGCATGCGTACATCCTCCCCCGTGTGCGCGCGCCTGCGGAAAAGGTTCGCCGGAAAGCCGGAGAACCGACGGTGGCGCCGGGTCCCCACCTGGCGCCGGTAGCGGTCGCGTGGTTGTCGCTTCGGTCTCACTCTTACGCTACGAGTCGTAGCGTAACTCCCTCGGAGGGTATCGCGACCGTGATGTCAGCCACAGCGCCGACGCCCGCCGCCAAGAGCGGCGGCACCGACGGAGCCTCCCGGAAACATGACGGTGACGGGGGTCACGGCGGTTTCGCTACCGACGGGTATGGTCCTCTGCCATGCACACGCTCGGCTCCCCCTCCGGTCGCACCGGCCGCCCCCGAAGCGCCGCGGCGGACGCCGCGATCCTCGCGGCGACCCGGGACGCGCTGTGCGAACTGGGCTGGTCCAAGCTGACGATGAGCGATGTCTCGGCCCGCGCCGGCGTCGCCAAGACCACCCTCTACCGGCGCTGGGCCGGCAAGAACGAGCTGGTCGTGGACGCGGTCGCGGAACTGTTCGACTCCCTGGAACTGCCGGACCGCGGCTCACTGGAAGCCGACGTGGAGTACGTGGTGCTCCGGTTCGCGGAGCTGCTGCGCCGCCCGGAGGCCCGTACGGCCCTGATGGCGGTGGTCGCCGAGTCCACCCGGGACGAGGCGCTGCGGGACCGGATCCGGTCGGCGATCGTGGACCGGCAGAAACGACTCGTCGTACTGGGGCGGGAACGTGCCCAGGCCCGGGGCGAACTCCCCTACGAGGAGGACGCGTCCCTGACCGGCCGCACCACCGACCTGATCTTCGACGTGATCGCCGGGACGGTGGTGCACCGCGCGCTGGTCAGCTCGGAGCCGGTGGACGAGGAGTGGGTGGCCACCTTCACGGCCCTGCTGATGCACGGCCTCCGCGGCCCCGCCGCCTGAGGGCGGCCCGGGCCCGACCCTCCGCACGAGTCCGGCCCCTCCACACGAGTCCGGCCCCGCCGCGCGGGGGAGGCGCGGCGGGGCCGGGTGCGGGGTCGACCTGCGGCCGGCCCGCCTAGAAGCCGGGCGGCTCCGTGTACACGCCCCACTCCTGGCGCAGTGCGTTGCAGATCTCCCCGAGCGTGGCCTCGGCCCGTACGGCGTCCAGCATGGCCGGGATCATGTTCGAGCCGTCGCGGGCGGCCATGAGCATGGCCTCCAGGGCACCGGCCACCTTCGCGTCGTCCCGCCGGTCCTTGCGCTCGCCGAGCACCCGGACCTGCTCCCACTCCACCTCGTGGCTGACCCGGAGGATCTCCAGGTCGCCGGTCACGGACCCGTCGTGGCAGTTGACGCCGACGACCCGCTTCTCACCCTTCTCCAGCGCGCGCTGGTACTGGAAGGCGGACTCGGCGATCTCCCCGGTGAACCAGCCGTCCTCGATTCCGCGCAGGATGCCGGAGGTGATCGGACCGATCGGGTGCTTCCCGTCCGGGTGGGCGCGCAGGCCGCGCTCCTTGATCTGGTCGAAGATCTTCTCCGCGTCCGCCTCGATGCGGTCGGTGAGCTGCTCGACGTACCAGGAGCCGCCCAGCGGGTCGGCCACGTTGGCCACGCCGGTCTCCTCCATCAGCACCTGCTGGGTGCGCAGGGCGATTTCGGCGGCCTGCTCGCTGGGCAGCGCGAGGGTCTCGTCGAGGGCGTTGGTGTGGAGGGAGTTGGTGCCGCCGAGCACGGCCGCCAGGGCTTCCACGGCGGTCCGCACCACGTTGTTGTACGGCTGCTGGGCGGTGAGCGAGACGCCGGCCGTCTGGGTGTGGAAGCGCAGCCACATCGCCTTGTCGGTCTTGGCGCCGTAGACCTCCTTCATCCAGCGCGCCCAGATCCGGCGGGCGGCCCGGAACTTGGCGATCTCCTCGAAGAAGTCGAGGTGGGCGTCGAAGAAGAAGGAGAGGCCGGGGGCGAAGACGTCCACGTCGAGCCCGCGGGACAGGCCCAGCTCCACGTAGCCGAAACCGTCGGCGAGGGTGTACGCGAGCTCCTGCGCGGCCGTCGCGCCAGCCTCGCGGATGTGGTAGCCGGAGACCGAGAGCGGCTTGTAGGCGGGGATGCCGTTGGCGCAGTACTCCATGAGGTCGCCGATGAGCCGCAGGTGCGGCTCCGGAGCGAAGATCCACTCCTTCTGGGCGATGTACTCCTTGAAGATGTCCGTCTGCAGCGTGCCGTTGAGCACCGCCGGGTCGACGCCCTGGCGCTCGGCGGCGACCAGGTACATGCAGAAGGCCGGGACGGCGGGTCCGGAGATGGTCATCGACGTGGTCACGTCGCCGAGCGGGATGTCCTTGAAGAGGACCTCCATGTCGGCCGCGGAGTCGATGGCCACTCCGCAGTGCCCGACCTCGCCCAGCGAGCGCGGGTCGTCGGAGTCCCGGCCCATCAGGGTGGGCATGTCGAAGGCCACCGAGAGTCCGCCGCCTCCGGCGGCCAGGATCATCTTGTAGCGCTCGTTGGTCTGCTCGGCGTTGCCGAAGCCGGCGAACTGCCGGATCGTCCAGGTGCGGCCCCGGTAGCCGGTGGGGTACAGGCCCCGGGTGAACGGGTACTCGCCCGGCCATCCGATGCGCTCGAAGCCCTCGTAGGTGTCGCCGGGCCGGGGTCCGTAGACCGGGTCGACGGCATCGCCGGAGAGCGTGGTGAAGTCGGCGTCGCGCTTGCGGGCCTTGTCATAACGGGCCTGCCAGCGGCGGCGGCCCTCCTCGATGGCGTCAGCGTCCATGCTGCGAATTTACTAGGACGTCCTAGTAAATGTCGATGGCAAACCCCGGGAAGTCCTCCCGGGGTTCCCTCGGACTGCCGAACGGAGCCGCCCGCCGCGGACTACGCGCGCGCGGTCGCGGGGTCGCCGACGACCAGCGGCTCGACCTCGGCGCGGACCTTGCGCTCGACGAAGAAGGCGGCCAGCGGGATGGTGCCGCTCACCAGCACCCACAGCAGCTTGCCGAAGGACCACTTGGCCTTGGAGCCCAGGTCGAAGGCGAAGACGAGGTAGATCATGAAGAGCACGCCGTGCGCCTGGGAGACCGCGAAGGTCAGGTCGGCGCCGGTGTCGAAGCCGTACTTCGCCACCATGCAGGCACAGAGGATCAGCAGCATCACGGCGGTGACGTAGGCCATGACGCGGTAGCGGGTCAGCACGCTTCGTTTCATGCCGTCGAGCGTAACGGTCCGGTTTGCGAGATCTTGACCCGGGCGCCGCTTCATCGGGCGTGACCCTGCTTACCGCTCTCCCTCCTTCCTCGCCTACTTCTCCTCGAAGTCGGCGGCGGCGACCCGCAGCGGCCGGAGCATCGCGAAGATCTCCGCGCACTCCTCCGCGTCGTACACGCCGAGCCCGAAGTCGATCGCCATCAGGTCCCGGGTCGCGGCCTCCACGACCTCCCGGCCCTTGTCCGTGATCGAGGCCAGGGTCCCGCGGCCGTCGTTGGGGTTGGGCCGCTTGGCCACGAGCCCGGACTTCACCAGGCGGTCCACGGTGTTGGTGACGGAGGTCGGGTGGACCATCAGGCGTTCGCCGATCTTCGACATCGGCAGCTCGCCGGACTTGGAGAAGGTCAGCAGCACCAGCGCCTCGTACCGCGCGAAGGTCAGCCCGTAGGGCTTCACCACCGCGTCGACCTCGCCGAGCAGGATCTGATGGGCGCGCATGATCGAGGTGATCGCGGCCATCGAGGGCACGGGTCCCCAGCGCTGCTGCCAGAGCTCGTCGGCGCGGGCGATGGGATCGAAGGAAAGGCTGAGCGGCTTGGGCACGTAGCTGACCCTACCGGCCGGTCATTTGGTGGACAGGCCCGTCTCATTCTTCGGCCGTACCTCCTCCGTCCGCCCCTCGTTTCACCGCCCCTCGTCCACCGTCCCTCGTTCGACGCCCCTCGTTCGACGCCCCTCGTTCACCGGCCCTCCCCGGCCGACCGGGGCCCCGTTCGCCGGAGCCCGCCCAGCAGCAGGGCCACGCACAGCGTCCCGAGCAGCCCGGACCCGGCGACCACCAGGTGCACCGGCAGGAACTCGGCGGCCACCCCGGCCGCCGCCATCCCGGCGCCCTGGAGCGTCATCAGCCCGGTGCTCAGCAGGGTCATGGCCCGGCCGCGCAGCTCCTGCGGCAGTGCGGCCACGTACCGCTGGTCCAGCCCGAGGGTGTACGCGTGGGCCAGTCCGGCGAGCAGCAGCAGGACCAGGGTGCCGGCGAGCCCCGGCCGTACGGCGTACCCGGCGAGCGGCAGCAGGGCGACGGCGGCCAGTGGCACGGTGATCCGGGTCCGGGCCCGCGGGCCGAGTACGGACCCGGCCCAGAGCTCCCCCGCGACGGTGCCGACGGGCAGGGCGCACATCATCAGACCCAGCGCGGCCGGGCCGGCGCCGAGGCCTTCGGCGTACGGGGCCATCAGTGCCTCCGGCACGACCAGGAACAGCGGCGGCACCCAGAACAGCAGGGTGAGCGCGCGGAGCCGGCGGTCGCCGAACACCGCGCGGAACCCGGCGAAGGGCGGGGCCGGGCTCCCGCTCCCGGCCCCGCCCTTCGCCGGGTTCCGCGGCGCAGCAGCAGCGCGGACCCCGCGAACCCGGCCGCGGTCAGGGCGAGCGCAGCGCGCGGCTGGACCACGGTGAGCAGCAGCCCGCCCAGCCCGAACCCGGCCGGCAGGGCGCTCTGCGCCACCATCCGCAGCAGCGAGCGGCCCAGCACGTAGGCGTCCTGGTCGCCGAGGACGTCGGTGAGGGAAGCCGCCCGGGTGCCCTGGAAGAGGGGGGCGACCACGGCCATGAGGCAGCGGAGGCCCAGCATCGCCGCGACCGGCGTCCACGGCAGGACCATGGCGGCGGCCGCGGCGGCGCAGACCAGATCGCAGCCGACCAGCACCCGCCGGGCCGGGTACCGGTCGGCGAGCCCCGCGAGCAGGGTGCCGCCGACGGCGTAGGGCAGGAAGCCCAGGGCGAAGGTCAGCGCGCTCAGCAGCGGCGATCCGGTCAGCCGGTACACGAGCACGGTCAGGGCGATCTCGGCGACCACCACCCCGAGCACGGACACCAGGTGGGCGGCGAACACGGCCCGGAACTCCCGGACCCGGAACACGGAGCGGTAGCCGGACGCCGTGGCGGCGCCGGCAGCGGTTTCGGTCGGCATGGGACGACCCTGCCGCCGGGTCCCGGCCCGGCCCATTGATTCGTCCTGCGCCGAATCGTGTGGGCCGGGGGCTGCGGCCGGGCGGGCTGCGACGGCCGGGCGGCGGTGTCCCGCGTGTGCCCACCTCTCCCGGACTCCGTCCGGGGAGACCCCCACCCCCGAGCTCTCGGCTTCGCTCGAGCAGGGGGACCCCCATCGCCCTGCGGGACGCCTGCCCACACGGGAGGCGCCGCCCACACCGAGGGGGCGGTCAGTCCGCCAGCAGCTGCTTGCGGAGGCGGGCCAGGAGGTCCTCGTCCACGCCGAGCCGGGCGGTGGCGTAGCCGTGCACGGAGCCGTACGCCGCGGTCAGGTCCGCCAGGAAGAGCCGGATGACCTCTTCCGGCGCCCGCCCGTACGCGGGCCAGCGCAGCTCGCGGCCGGGGTGGGCGGCGTGCCAGTCGGCCACCAGCCGCGCCGTGGCCAGTTCGGTGAGGGCGAAGTCGGCGGCGATCGTGTCCTCGTCGACCCCGAGCAGGGCCAGGACCAGGGCCGCGAGCAGGCCGGTGCGGTCCTTGCCGGAGGCGCAGTGGAAGACCTGCGGGGCGTCGCCGTCGGCGATCACCTCCAGGGCTTCGCGCAGTTCGGCGGTGCCGTCGTCGGCGACCTCCGCGAACCGGTCCGCGAGGTACCGCCAGGGGTCCTGCTCCGGGTCGATCTCCGCCTGGTCGTAGGGGCGGTGCTCGATGCTGCAGTTGTGGTACGCCAGGCCGTCCGCCTCCGGGACCCGGCCCTTGGCCTCGATCTCCCAGGGGTAGCGCAGGTCGATGACGGTCCGTACGCCCAGGGCCGAGAACCGCTCGCGGTCGGCCTCCGCGCCGGGCCCGGCGAGCTTGCCGAGCGAGTCGGAGCGGTAGAGCCGCCCCCAGCGCAGGGTGCGGCCGTCACGCGTCCGATAGCCGCCCAGATCACGGAAGTTGTGCAGATTCTCGAAGTCCACATGTCGTCGCGTCACACGCGTCACCCTAAGCGCATGCCGTACCTCCACCGCCTGGGTCCCGGCGATCTCCTCCGCTGCCGCTTCGCGCTCTCGCCGCGCTGGGAGACCCAGGAAGCGGTCCGGGTGCTGCTCCGCCCCGAGCGGCACGGCTACCACCTGCCCTGGATCCGGCGCGTCCGGGAGGCGGCGCGGGGACTGGACCTCCGCCCCCTGTGGCTGCTGATGCCGGTGCGCGGGCACAACCCGGACTTCCTCTGGCCGCCGCCGGCCGGTCCGGCGGCCGGCTTCGAGGAGGAGACGGCGGCGGTCCGCCGCACCGACCCCGCGACGGCCCGGGAGGACCTGCGCCGGTCCCTGGCCTGCACCCCGGGCGCCCTGGACAGCCCCGCCGGACGGGCCATGCTCGACGATCCGGCCCGCGCCGTACACGAGTTGGCCGACCTCTCCGAAGCGGCCTGGCGGGCCCTGGTGGAACCGGAGTGGCCTCGGCTGCGCGCCCTGCTGGAGGCCGACATCGCCTTCCACTCCCGCCGCCTGGCCGCCGGCGGGCTGGCCGCCCTCTTCGACGGCCTGCACCCGGACCTGAACTGGGACGAGGCCACCGGCACCCTGACCGTCGACCGCGCGACCCGCTACGACCGCGCGCTCGACGGACAGGGCCTGGTGCTGATGCCGAGTGTCTTCGTCTGGCCGGACGTGGTGGGCGGCTTCGATCCGCCCTGGCAGCCGACCGTCGTCTATCCGGCGCGGGGCGTCGGTGCCCTGTGGACCCCGGGCGCGGAACGGGCTCCGGACGCACTGGCACGACTGCTGGGCCGGGTACGGGCGGACGTGCTGTGCGCCCTGGGGGAACCCGCCTCCACCACCGCCCTCGCCTGCCGTCTGGGCCTCGCGCCCTCGTCGGTGTCCGCGCATCTGACGGCGCTGCACGGCGCGGGCCTGCTGACCCGGCAGCGGCACGGCCGCCAGGTGCGGTACGAGCAGTCGGCGCTCGGCACCGCGCTGGCCGCCGGGGGCGCTCCGGCGGTGTCGTGACCAGCCGTCACCTGCCCGATATGTCAGGATGGCCCGGTCATGTCCGGGTCCCGGCCGGTCGGTCGGCCGAGCCGTCCCGAGGAAGCTGATGCCAGGCCGTCACCGCCCCCGTGCGTTCCTCGCCCCGGTCCTTGCCCCGGCCCTCGCCGTCCTGCTCGCCACGGCCGGCTGCACCTCGTCCGAGCCCGCCCGGTCCGGCCCACAGGCCGCGTCCGGCGCCGCGGGGGCCGAGGACGCCGGATCGCCCTTCTGGGTCGACCCGGACACCGATGCGGCCCGTCAGGTCGCCGACTGGGAGGCGCAGGGCCGCAACGGGGACGCCCAGGTCCTCCGGCGCATCTCCGACCGGCCCGCCACCCTCCAGGCCGCGGGCGGCGACCCCGGGCCGGAGGTCCGCCGGGCCGCCCGCGCCGCCGCGGCGGCCGGACAGACCCTGATCGTCACCGCCCACAACCTCCCGCACCGCGACTGCGGCCGGCGCTCGGCCGGCGGCGCCCGGGACGCCCGCGCCTATCGGGCCTGGACCACGGCCCTCGCCGCCGCCATCGGCCGCACCCGCGCCCTCGTCGTCCTCGAACCCGGCGCCGTCGCGCAGCTCGCCACCGGCTGCACCCCGCCCGACCGCCACGAGGAGCAGCTCCGCCTGCTGTCCGAGGCGGTCGGGCGGCTCAAGCGGAATCCCGCCACCCGGGTCTACCTGGACGCCGGGGACCCCGCCCGGCTCCCCGGCCCGCAGGCCGTGGCCGGCCCCCTCCTGAAGGCCGGCCTGGCGCACGCCGACGGCTTCGCCGTGAACACCGGCGGCTTCCAGTCCGACGCCACCGCCCGGGCTTACGGCTCCACGCTCTCCAAGGCCACCGGCGGCCGGCACTTCGTCATCGACACTGGCCGCAACGGCGAAGGCCCCCTCCCCGGCGACCCGGACGCGTCCTCGTGCAACCCGCCCGGCCGCGCCCTCGGCACACCGCCCACCGACCGCACGGGCGACCCGCTGGTCGACGCGTACCTGTGGATCAAGCCGCCGGGCGAGTCCGACGGCACCTGCCGCGGCGGCCCGGCGGCCGGCACCTGGTGGCCGGACTACGCCCTGGGCCTGGCCCGCCGCGCCAAGGACTGAGCGAACGCCCGCCACCCCCAGCCACCGAGACGCTCCCGCGGCTCGGCCAGTCAGGCATCAGGCATCAGGCATCAGGCATCAGGCATCAGGCATCAGGCATCAGGCATCCCATCGAGACGCAGAATGCTCGTCTCTGCAACCTCTGGAAGCACCCGGGCAACGGCCGAAAAGTCCGCGTCGTCATGCAGGACGGTCAGGCCGTGGCGGACCGCAGTCGCGCAGATGACGAGGTCCATCGCGCCCGGCCCGCGATGCTGCCCCTTCTGGGGCAACTTGTACTGAGCTGCCTCCGCCCAGCGCCACGCATCATCGGGAACCGAGGCATCCGCGAAGAGTGTGGTCAGCTCGTTCTCCATGGCGTCGCGGTCCGCCGGCCCCTGCGCCGAGTAGAGGTACTCGATCCGGGTCGGTGCGCACACCCTGATCAGACCGGCTTCCATCGGGCCGATCCATCGCGACCGGACGTCCCAGTCGCGCAGGATTCGCCAGATGCCGGAGGCATCGATCAGATAGCCGCCGATCACGCGCCGCCCCTCTGGGCGGCCTTGCGGGTCTCATAGGCGCGGATGGAAGGATCAAGTTCCCCGCTCTCCGCCCGAGCGGTCATCTTCTCCAGGGCTTCCAGCCGCTTCAGTCTCTGTACGACCTCACGCAGCGCCGTGTTGACGGTGTCCTTCTTCGTCTTGGTCCCGAGGAGTCGCATGGCATCGGCCAGAAGCTCCGGGTTGGCCTCCATGTCGGTCGCACTCACCGGCTCGCCGACGCCTGGCTCGGCACCACCCGGCACTGCCTGGGACCGCTCCCGTCCCCCGTACTCCTCGTCGTGCACCGGCGCGCCCGGCAGCTGGCAGTCCAGCGACTCGCGGTAGCGCACGCAGCCGCGGAGGAACTTCGGCCACGGCGGCACGGCCACCTCCGGCTCGACCCGCTCGGGCAACAGCCCCCACAGCCGGGGATGGTGCCAGCACAGGTCGTGCCCGGAGCCGTCCCGGTGCTCCCGGATGCCCGCGCGCAACCGGCGTACCTCGGCGGCCAGCGCATCGCGGCCCAGCGCGTCGAGGTCCACGTCCAAGTCCCCGTCCAGGTCCATGGGCGCACCGTAGCCCGGCTCCGTACGGCCGGCCGGCCGCGCCACGCGGCGCAGCACGAAGCCCCCGGCCCGAAGGGGGACCGGGGGCCGCGCGTACGGCGGATCAGCCTTCGGCGAGGTGCCGTTCGACCGTCTCGACCTTAGAGGTGATGCCGTCGGTGACGCCGGGCCGGATGTCGGCCTTGAGGATGAAGGACACCCGCGGCGCCCGCTCCTCCACCGCCGCCACCGCGCGCCGGACGACGTCCATGACCTCGTCCCACTCGCCTTCCACCGTGGTGAACATCGCGTCGGTGCGGTTCGGCAGCCCGGACTCGCGCACCACGCGGACCGCGTCGGCGACGTACTCGCCGACCTCTTCACCGACCCCGAGCGGGGTCACCGAGAAGGCGACGATCACGCGGCCGCGCCTTCCTTGCCGGCCTCCCGGCGCGCCCGGGCCGCCACCACGCTGTCGGCCTCCTCGCGCTTGAGGAGCTTGTCGCCGTACAGGCCGCCGAACGGCAGCAGCGCGAGGACGAAGAACAGCGCGACCTTCTTCACCGGCCACTTGGCCTTGTTCCACACGTCCAGCAGGAAGAGCGCGTAGAGGACGAACAGCACGCCGTGGATGATGCCGAGCGGCATCATCAGGTAGTCGACGTCCGAGATCCGGCTCAGCAGCGAGCCGAAGATCAGCAGGGCGGGGAAGGAGAGCGCCTCCGGGACGGAGATGAGGCGCAGCCGGTGCAGGGCGGAGGCGGTCTTGATGTCCACGGAGAACCTTCGGGAGGGCGGCCGGTGTCCGGACCAGTGTCCCACCCGCTTTGCACGATCTTGACCCGGGGGCCGTCCGCGGGCCGTCCCCGAACCGCCCCGGCACGCCCCTGGTGTCACTCAGGTCACAGATCCCGGACCGGTCGAGGCGTATATCGGCCAGGGGACCCTGTTCGGTGTCGCCCGCTGCCGATACCGTCTCCCCGTGGCTCAGTTCCGACTCCAAGGCAGCAAGGTGCTCGCCGTCGACCTGACCGGGGATGCCGTCAAAGCGAAGAACGGCTCCATGGTTGCGTACGACGGCCAGATGGCCTTCAAGAAGATGACCGGCGGCGGTGAGGGCCTGCGCGGCATGGTGACCCGCCGCCTGACCGGCGAACAGATGACCGTGATGGAAGTGCAGGGGCACGGCACCTGCTTCTTCGCGGACCGCGCGAGTGAGATCAATCTGGTCAATCTCCGCGGCGAGAAGCTCTACGTCGAGTCCAGCAACCTGCTGTGCACCGACGCCGGACTCCGCACCGGCACCACCTTCACCGGGCTCCGCGGCGGGGCGACCGGCAATGGCCTGTTCACGACCACCGTCGAGGGCACCGGCCAGGCCGCGATCATGTCCGACGGGCCGGCCGTGGTCCTGCGGGTGAGCGCGCAGTACCCGCTCTCCGTCGACCCGGGCGCGTACATCGCGCACACCGGCAACCTCCAGCAGCACTTCCAGTCGGGTGTGACCTTCCGCACGCTGATGGGCGAGGGCGGCGGAGAGGCGTTCCAGATCCGCTTCGAGGGCGAGGGACTCGTGTACGTCCAGCCGAGCGAGCGCAACACCATCGGCGGTGACGTCTGATGCCGTTCCGCGAGATCAACTCGAAGATGATCGAGGCCCAGGTGGTCCCGGGCCAGCGGCTCTACAGCCAGCGCGGCGCGATGCTCGCGTACCGCGGTGACGTGTCCTTCACGCCGAACCTGACCGGCGGTCAGGGCGGGGTGATGGGCATGATCGGGCGCCGCGTGGCCAATGAGCAGACCCCGCTGATGACCGTCGAGGGCAGCGGCACCGTGATGTTCGGCCACGGCGGCCACCACATCCAGGTGATCAGCCTCCAGGGCGAGACCCTCTACGTCGAGGCCGACCGCCTGCTCGCCTTCGACGGCACGCTCCAGCAGGGCACCATGTTCATGGGCTCGCAGGGCGGGGTCATGGGCATGGTCCGCGGCCAGGTCACCGGTCAGGGCCTGTTCACCACGACCCTCAAGGGCCACGGCTCGGTGGCCGTGATGGCCCACGGCGGGGTCATCGAGCTGCCGATCACCCCGCAGCGCCCGGTCCACGTCGACCCGCAGGCCTACGTCGCCCACCACGGCGAGGTGCGCAACAAGCTGTCCACGGCACTGGGCTGGCGGGACATGGTGGGCCGCGGTTCGGGCGAGGCGTTCCAGCTGGAGCTGTCCGGCCAGGGCGCGGTGTACGTACAGGCATCGGAGGAGAAGCTGTGACGTTCGGACCCCCCATGGACGGCTACGGCGCCGGCGGGTACGGAGCCGGCGCCCCCGCACCGGGCGGCTACGGGCCGGGCGCGACGATGCCCGGCGCCCCGATGCCCGCGGGCCCGGCCGGCCCGACGGTCCTCGACCCGTACGCGCTGCCCTCCGACGACAACGTCAACGCGTACACCTTCTGCGTGGAGCTCAAGGGCAGCCAGTGGTTCCTGCAGAAGGGCAAGATGATCGCCTACTACGGGCGCATCGAGTTCAACGGCATCGGCCACGGCCGCTTCGAGGGGCTGCTGCGCTCCAGTTTCCACTCGCCGCTGCACGCCGCCGACTGGGTGGTCGCCGAGGGCCAGGGCAAGATGCTGCTCGCCGACCGGGCCTTCGACGTGAACTCCTACGACCTGGAGGACGGCAACCTCACGATCCGCTCCGGGAACCTGCTGGCGTACCAGCCCTCGCTCTCCCTCAAGCAGTCGATCGTCCCGGGATTCCTGACCCTGATCGGAACCGGGAAGTTCGTGGCTGCGTCCAACGGTCCGGTGGTCTTCATGGAGCCGCCGCTGCGGGTCGACCCGCAGGCCTTGGTGGGCTGGGCCGACTGCCCGTCGCCCTGCCACCACTACGACCACGGTTACATGACCGGGGTGATGGGCGGCCTGCGGCAGCTGGCCGGGATCGGCGGGACCTCCGGCGAGGAGCACCAGTTCGAGTTCGTGGGGGCCGGGACGGTCCTGCTGCAGTCCACGGAGATGCTCATGGCGGAGCAGCCGGTGGGTACGGTCGGCGCCGAGCCGGGCGTGCCCGGACACGGGCCGTACGCCCAGGGCGGGCAGGGGCACGGTCAGCAGGGGCAGCTCGGCATTCCCCGGATGCCGGGGCAGCTGGGGGACCTCCAGCGCCGCTTCGGGCTCTGAACTCGGATCGTCCTATTTTTGTACGTAATTCAACTTCTTAGGTAGAGTTCTTTCATGGAGACGATGGAGACCGAGACGGCCACGCGCTGGCTGACCGATGCCGAGCAGTGCGCCTGGCGCACCCACCTGGACGTCAGCAGGCTGCTGATGCACCAGCTGGAAAAGGATCTCCAGCCCTTCGGACTCACCAACAACGACTACGAGATCCTCGTGAACCTCTCGGAGGCCGAGGAACACCGGATGCGGATGAGCGACCTCGCGACCGCGACGCTGCAGTCCAAGAGCCGGCTGTCCCACCAGATCACCCGCATGGAGACGGCGGGCCTGGTCCGGCGGGTGAACTGCGAGTCCGACCGGCGGGGCCTTTACGCGGTGCTGACGGACGAGGGCATGGAGACGATGCGGAAGGTCGCGCCGCACCACGTGGCGTCCGTCCGCGAGCACTTCATCGACCTGCTCACGCCGGAGGCCCTGACCGCCCTGCACGCCTCGCTGGCCCCGGTGGCGGAACACCTGCGCGGCCACCGCGGCAAGCCGTAACGCTCCCGCCGGGGGCGCCGAAAGGCCGGTGCGGGCCGGATCGCGATGGCGATCCGGCCCGCACCGGGTTTCAGGCGTTGGGGCGCTTGCCGTGGTTGGCGCTGTTCTTCTTGCGGGACCGCCGCTTGTTGCCGCGCTTGGACATGGTGCGCGCCTCCCGTATCGGGGGAAATCGGGCGTACGCCAGTCTAGGCGCAGCGCCGCCGGGCCGCCGTGTGGACAGGCGTGCCGCAGGGCGTGTGCACACGGCACACCCCCGCTCCGCCTCTGAGCGCAGCCGTGGGCGCGGCCCCCGCCGAGCGGACCCGCCCGCCCCGCAGGGCTGCGCTCAGCCCTCGGTCAGGGTGGCCAGGAGGGTGTCGGACGCCGCGTAGGGGTCCAGTTCGCCCGCCGCGACGCGGGTCGCCAGCCCGGCGAGGTGCGCGTCGCCGTGCACGTCCGCCAGCCGCGACCGCAGCGCCGTGATCGCGATCGTCTCGATCTCCCGCGCCGCACGGGCGGCCCGCCGCTCGGCCAGCACGCCCCGCTCGTCCATCCACGCCCGGTGCTTCTCCAGGGCCTCCACGACCTCGTCGACGCCCTCCGAGCGGGCCGCGACCGTCTTGATGATCGGCGGCCGCCAGTCCCCCGCCCCGCGCGCCTCGCCCAGCCCCAGCATGTGGTTCAGCTCCCGGGCCGTGGCGTCCGCGCCGTCCCGGTCCGCCTTGTTGACCACGTAGACGTCGCCGATCTCCAGGATGCCCGCCTTGGCGGCCTGGATCCCGTCGCCCATGCCGGGCGCCAGCAGCACCACGCAGGTGTCCGCCTGGGCGGCGATCTCGACCTCGGACTGGCCCACGCCCACCGTCTCGACCAGGATCACGTCGCAGCCCGCCGCGTCCAGCACCCGGATCGCCTGCGGCGCGGCCCAGGACAGGCCGCCCAGGTGGCCGCGGGTGGCCATCGAGCGGATGTACACGCCCGGGTCCGAGGCGTGGTCGGACATCCGGACCCGGTCGCCGAGCAGCGCCCCGCCCGAGAACGGCGAGGACGGGTCCACCGCCAGCACCCCGACCCGCTTCCCGGCGCGGCGGTACGCGGTCACCAGCGCCGAGGTCGAGGTGGACTTGCCGACGCCCGGCGAGCCCGTGAGGCCCACCACGTACGCCCCGCCGGTGAGCGGGGCCAGGGCCGCCATCACCTCGCGGAGCTGCGGGGACGCCCCCTCCACCAGTGAGATCAGCCGGGCGACCGCCCTCGGCCTCCCCTCACGGGCCTGTTCCACCAGCTGGGGGACGTCCACCGTCATACGTGCTGCGCTCCTCGGTTCGCGTTCGCTTTCGGGTACCGCAAGGGGGTCAGGACGCGGGCACCCGCACGATCAGCGCGTCGCCCTGCCCGCCGCCGCCGCACAGGGCGGCCGCGCCGACTCCGCCGCCACGCCGCTTCAGCTCCAGCGCCAGGTGCAGGACCACCCGGGCGCCGGACATGCCGATGGGGTGTCCCAGGGCGATCGCGCCACCGTTGACGTTCACCTTTTCCGGGGTCACGCCCAGGTCCTTCATTGACTGGACCGCGACGGCCGCGAACGCCTCGTTGATCTCGATCAGGTCCAGGTCGGCGACCTCCAGGCCCTCCTTCTTCAGGGCGTGGGCGATCGCGTTCGACGGCTGGGACTGCAGCGAGTTGTCCGGGCCGGCCACGTTGCCGTGGGCGCCGATCTCGGCGATCCACTCCAGGCCCAGCTCCTCGGCCTTGGCCTTGCTCATCACGACCACCGCGGCGGCGCCGTCGGAGATCTGCGAGGAGGTGCCTGCGGTGATCGTGCCGTCCTTGGCGAAGGCCGGGCGCAGCTTGCCCAGGGACTCCGCCGTGGTCTCCGGGCGGATGCCCTCGTCGGTGGAGAAGACCACCGGGTCGCCCTTGCGCTGCGGGATCTCGACCGGGGTGATCTCGGCCTCGAAGATCCCGTTCTTCTGCGCGGCCGCCGCACGCTGGTGCGAGAGCGCCGCGAACTCGTCCTGCGGGGCGCGCTCGATGCCGAGGCGGGCGTTGTGCTTCTCCGTGGACTCGCCCATCGCGATGCCCTCGAAGGAGTCGGTCAGGCCGTCGTAGGCCATCGCGTCGAGCATCTCCACGGCGCCGTACTTGTAGCCCTCGCGGGTCTTGGGCAGCAGGTGCGGGGCGTTGGTCATGGACTCCTGGCCGCCGGCGACCACGATGTCGAACTCTCCGGCGCGGATCAGCTGGTCGGCCAGCGCGATCGCGTCCAGGCCCGAGAGGCACACCTTGTTGATGGTCAGCGCGGGCACGTTCATGGGGATCCCGGCCTTGACCGCGGCCTGGCGGGCGGGGATCTGGCCGGCGCCGGCCTGCAGCACCTGGCCCATGATCACGTACTGCACCTGGTCACCGGAGATCCCGGCCCGGTCCAGTGCGGACTTGATGGCGAAACCGCCGAGGTCGGCACCCGAGAAGGACTTCAGCGAGCCCAGCAGCCGCCCCATGGGCGTGCGGGCCCCAGCGACGATCACTGAAGTGGTGTGGTTCGTTCCGGACATGAGGCACAGCCCCTTGGATGAGGAGTGAACGAGGGTTCACACGAATGTACTGAGCGGTACCGGTCAGCGTCACCGGGCCGTCGGTGTGATCGCGCGCACGTTGCGTAACCGGGCCCCGTGGCAGTGCACTGGACCCATGCTGACAAGAATCGACCACATCGGGATCGCCTGCTTCGACCTCGACAAGACCGTCGAGTTCTACCGTGCCACGTACGGCTTCGAGGTGTTCCACTCCGAGGTGAACGAGGAGCAGGGCGTTCGCGAGGCCATGCTCAGGATCAACGGCACCTCGGACGGCGGCGCCTCCTACATCCAGCTCCTGGAGCCGACCCGGGAGGACTCCACGGTCGCGAAGTGGCTGGCCAAGAACGGTGAGGGCGTCCACCACATCGCCTTCGGCACCGAGGACGTCACCGCCGACTCCGAGGCCATCCGCGGCAAGGGCGTCCGGGTCCTCTACGACGAGCCCCGCATCGGTTCCATGGGTTCGAAGATCACCTTCCTGCACCCCAAGGACTGCCACGGAGTCCTCACCGAGCTGGTCACTTCCCGGCCGGAGGGGTCCGAGCACCCGGAGCACTGACCTCGGCCGTATCCCCGGCCGGTAGAGTGGCCGTTGGCTCGGCCGGGGTTCGGTGCGGAGGGGGTCGGGTGCTGTGACCCCTGCCCCGGCATCTGACACCATATTTCCCCGGGGGCGCCGTTCAGCGGGCGGACGGTGCTCATTTGGGAGTGAGCTTGCGACCAGGGGACGGATGGGACCGCGCCGTGCGGGGCTACGAACGCCAGGAGAGCCATCAGGCCGAGGCCGACCATCTCTCGCGCTTCGAGGCCGAGATGGAGCGGCTGAAGAAGGAGCGTGAGAAGGCCGTCCAGCACGCCGAGGACCTGGGCTACCAGGTCGAGGTGCTGCGGGCCAAGCTCCACGAGGTGCGTCGCGCTCTCGCGTCCCGCCCCGCCTACCACGGCCAGGACATCGGCTACCAGGCCGAACAGATGCTGCGCGAGGCGCAGCTCCAGGCCGACCAGATGCGTTCCGACGCCGAGCGCGAGATGCGCGAGGCCCGGGCCCAGACCCAGCGGATCCTGCAGGAGCACGCCGAGCACCAGGCCCGCCTGCAGGCCGAACTGCACACCGAGGCCGTCAACCGCCGCCAGCGTCTGGACCAGGAGCTCAACGAGCGCCGGCAGACCGTCGAGGCGCACGTCAACGAGAACGTGGCCTGGGCCGAGCAGCTGCGGGCCCGTACGGAGTCCCAGGCGCGCCGGCTCATGGAGGAGTCCCGCGCCGAGGCCGAGCAGGCCCTGAACACGGCCCGCGCCGAGGCCGCCCGGGTCGCCGAGGAGACCCGGCGCCGGCTCGCCGAGGCCTCCGAGGCCGGCCGCGCCGAGGCCGAGGCCACCCTGCTGCGCGCCCGCAAGGAGGCCGAGCGGCTGCTGTCCGCCGCCTCCTCGCAGGCCCAGGAGGCCACCGAGCACGCCGAGCGGCTGCGCTCGGCCGCCAGCGCCGAGTCCGAGCAGACCCGGCAGCAGACCCTGGACCTGGGCCGGGTCGCCGACCAGCGGGTCCAGGAGGCCGAGGGCACGCTCCGCGAGGCCCGCGCCGAGGCCGAGAAGCTGCTCGCCGACGCCAAGGAAGCGGCCACCAAGCAGGTGGCCTCCGCCGAGTCCGTCAACGAGCAGCGCACCCGCACCGCCAAGGAGCAGGTCGCCCGGCTGGTCGCCGAGGCCACCAAGGAGGCCGAGGCGCTCAAGGCGGAGGCCGAGCAGGCGCTCGCCGACGCCCGCGCCCAGGCCGAGCGGCTGCGCACCGAGGCCGGCGAGCAGGCCCGTACGGCCGCTGCCGAGGACACCGCCGCGCAGCTCGCCAAGGCCGCCCGGACCGCCGAGGACGTACTCAACAAGGCCTCCGAGGACGCCAGGGCGACCACCCGCGCCGCCTCCGAGGAGGCCGAGCGGATCCGCCGCGAGGCGGAGGCCGAGGCCGAGCGGCTGCACGCGCAGGCCGCCGACAGCGCCGAGCAGCTCAAGGGCGCCGCCAAGGACGACACCGCCGAGTACCGGGCCAAGACCGTCGAACTCCAGGAGGAGGCACGACGGCTGCGCGGCGAGGCCGAGCAGCTGCGCGCCGAGGCCGTCGCCGAGGGCGAGCGGATCCGCGGCGAGGCCCGCCGCGAGGCAGTGGTCCAGATCGAGGAGGCGGCCAAGACCGCCGAGGAGCTGCTCAGCAAGGCCAAGGCGGACGCCGACGAGCTGCGCCGCGGCGCGGGCGCCGAGAGCGAACGGGTCCGCGCGGAGGCCATCGAGCGGGCCCAGACCCTGCGCGCCCAGGCCGAGGAGACCCTGGAGCGCACCCGGGCCGAGGCCGAGCGGCTGCGTACCGAGGCCGAGGAGGCCGCCGAGGCGCTCCGCACGGAGACCGACACCGCGCTGCGCGAGCGGCGCGAGGAGGCGGACCGGGCCCTGGCCGCCCGCCGTGCCGAGGCCGGCACCGAACTGGCCCGGCTGCAGCAGGAGGCCGAGGCGCGGCTGACCACGGCCGAGCAGACCCTGCGGGACGCCCGCGCCGCCGCCGAGACCCTCCGCCGCGAGACCACCGAGGAGTCCGACCGGCTGCGGGCGGAGTCGGCCGAGCGGATCCGCGCCCTGCAGACCCAGTCCGAGGCCGAGGCCGACCAGCTGCGCACCGACGCCGCGGAGGACGCCGGCCGGGTCCGGGCGGAGGCCGAGCAGGTCGCCGTACGGCTGACCGGTGAGGCCGAGGCCGAGGCCGAGCGGGTCCGGGCCGAGGCCCAGGACACCGCGGACCGGCTGCGCGCCGAGGCGAAGGCGGCGGCCGAGCGCGTCGCCGAGGAGGCCGCCGAGGCCCTCGCCGCCGCGCAGGACGAGGCCGCGCGCCGCCGCCGGGAGGCCGAGGAGACCCTGGCCGGTGCCCGCGACGAGGCCGACAGCGAGCGCGCCCAGGCCCGCGAGCAGAGCGAGGAGCTCCTCGCGGCGGCCCGCAAGCGCACCGAGGAGGCGCAGGCCGAGGCGACCCGGCTGGTCGAGGAGGCGGACCGGCGGGCGGCCGAGCTGGTGGCGGCCGCGGAGACCACCGCCCGCGAGGTGCGGGAGTCCGTGGCCGGGCTGCGCGAGGAGGCCGACGAGGAGATCACCGGGCTGCGCAGCGCCGCCGAGCACGCGGCCGAACGCACCCGGACCGAGGCGCAGGAGGAGGCGGACCGGCTCCGCGCCGACGCCCACGCGGAGCGGGAGCGGGCCGGCGAGGACGCCGCCCGGATCCGCACCGAGGCGAAGACGGAGACGGACGCGGCGAAGGCGCTGGCCGAGCGCACCGTCGCGGACGCCATCGCCGAGGCCGAGCAGCTGCGCACCGACACCGCCGAGTACGCGCAGCGGGTCCGTACCGAGGCCACGGACGCGCTGGCCGCGGCCGAGCGGGACGCGGCCCGGACCCGGGCGGACGCCCGGGAGGACGCCAACCGCATCCGCAGCGACGCCGCCGTCTCCCTGGAGGAGTCCCGCGCGGAGGGCCTGCGGATCACCGCCGAGGCGACCGCTGAGGCGGAGCGCCTGATCGAGGAGACTCGTACCGCCAACGAGGACACGGTCGGCGAGGCCGCCGCCGAGGCGGAGCGGATCACCGCCGAGGCCCGGGAGGCCGCCGAGGCCACCCGGACCGAGGCCGCCGGCACCCTGGACGAGGCACGCGCGGAGGCCAACCGGCTGCGCACCGAGGCCGCCGAGCAGGCCGACCGGCTCATCACCGAGGCCGCCACGGAGGCGGAGCGGCTGGTCGAGGAGACCCGCAGCGCCAACGAGGCCACGGTCGGCGAGGCCGCGGCGGAGGCCGAGCGGCTCACCACCGAGGCGGCCGCGCTCCTGGCGGGTGCCCGCACGGAGGCCGAGGCGCTCACCGCGAAGGCGGCCGAGACCCTCTCCGGCGCCGAGCGGGACGGCGCGCGCACGCTGGACGAGGCGCGCGCCGAGGGCGAGCGCCTGATCGCCGAGACCCGCGCGGCCAACGACCGTACGGTCGGCGAGGCGACCGAGCGGGCCGAGGCCCTCAAGGCCGTCGCCGAGCGGATCCTGGACGACGCCCGCACCGAGGGCGGCCGGATCATCGGCGAGGCCACCGCCGAGGCCGAGCGGGTCACCGCCGCGGCCGCGGAGACGCTCTCCGCCGCCGAGCGGGAGTCCGAGCAGACCCTGGACGAGGCGCGGGCCGAGGGCAACCGGCTGCGCACCGAGGCCGCCGAGCAGGCCGACCGGCTCATCGCCGAGGCCGCCTCGGAGGCGGAGAAGCTCACCGAGCTCACCCGCAAGGACAACGAGCGCACCGTCGGCGAGGCCGCCGCGGAGGCGGAGCGGCTGCGCGCCGAGGCGTCCGAGGCGCTGTCCTCGGCGCAGGAGCACGCCACCCGCACCCGGTCGGAGGCCGAGCGGGTCAAGGCGGAGGCCGCCGCCGACGCCGAGCGGACCCGCAACGAGGCCCGCGAG
The DNA here is from genome assembly GCF_056436025.1 of Streptomyces sp. NPDC043853. Lineage (NCBI taxonomy): Bacteria > Bacillati > Actinomycetota > Actinomycetes > Kitasatosporales > Streptomycetaceae > Streptomyces > Streptomyces sp. NPDC043853. The sequence continues at coordinate 58,603 of NZ_JBWKDJ010000019.1, read as the reverse complement.
GAGTCCGAGCGGCTGCTCGACGACGCCCGGGAGGCGGCGAACAAGCGCCGTACCGAGGCCGCCGAGCAGGTCGACCGGCTCATCTCGGAGACGGCCGCCGAGGCGGAAAAGCTCGCCGCCGAGGCGCAGAAGCAGGCGCTCGCCGCGACCACCGCGGCCGAGGAGCAGGCGGACGCCATGGTGGACGCGGCCCGCAAGGAAGCGGCCCGGATCACCTCGGAGGCCACTGTCGAGGGCAACCTGACGGTGGAGAAGGCCCGGACGGACGCCGACGAGCTGCTGGTCGGCGCGCGCACGGACGCGGCCGCCATAAGGGAGCGGGCGGAGGAGCTGCGCGGCCGGGTCGAGTCCGAGGTGGAGGAGCTCCACGAGCGGGCCCGCCGGGAGACGGCGGAGCAGATGAAGTCGGCCGGCGAGCGGGTCGACAAGCTGGTGAAGGCCGCCACCGAGCAGAGCGCCGAAGCCGAGGCGAAGGCCAAGGAGCTGGTTTCGGACGCCAGCAGCGAGGCCTCGAAGGTGCGCATCGCCGCGGTGCGCAAGGCCGAACAGCTGCTGAAGGAAGCCGAGCAGAAGAAGGCCGACCTGTCGCGGGAGGCCGAGGACGTCCTGGAGCGGGCCAAGGCCGAGGCCGAACGCCTGGTCGAGGAGGGCCGGCGGGAACTCGACGTTCTTGTCCGCCGCCGCGAGGACATTCAGGCGGAGATCTCCCGTGTCCAGGATGTGCTTGAGGCGTTGGAATCATTCGAGGCGCCTTCAGGTGGCGGAAAGTCATCGGTCGGCAGCCAGGGCTCCGGTGGAGTGAAGGCGGGAGCGACAGCAGGCTCCACTCGTTCGGGTGGAAAGTCGTCAGAGGGGTAGCGAACTGACACTGAGGTGTGCTCCTGATGGGACTTCAGGCGAACGGCGGACAAGCATTCCGTCGCCTTGCCACTCAAAAGGGGTGTCATTGTCCAGATCAAACTGGGATTGACTCGATGACACGCCGCTCCGGCGCCTAGGATTCCCCTCAACACCTCACGTAGCACCTCATCGGTCTCATTCGACAGGAACCCCATGAGCGACACTTCCTCCCCCTTCGGCTTCGAGCTCGTGCGGCGTGGTTACGACCGCGGTCAGGTGGACGACCGCATTACCAAGCTCGTCGCCGACCGTGACAGCGCCCTGTCCCGCATCAACTCCCTGGAAAAGCGCATCGAGGAGCTGCACCTCGAAACGCAGAACGCCCAGGCCCAGGTCAACGACGCGGAGCCGTCGTACGCCGGTCTCGGCGCCCGGGTCGAGAAGATCCTGCGGCTCGCCGAGGAGGAGGCGAAGGACCTGCGCGAGGAGGCCCGCCGCGCGGCCGAGCAGCACCGCGAGCTGGCCGAGTCCGCCGCCCAGCAGGTCCGCAACGACGCCGAGTCCTTCGCTTCCGAGCGCAAGGCCAAGGCCGAGGACGAGGGCGTCCGGATCGTCGAGAAGGCCAAGGGCGACGCGCAGCAGCTGCGCGCCGAGGCCACCAAGGACGCCCAGTCCAAGCGCGAGGAAGCCGACGCGCTCTTCGAGGAGACCCGCGCCAAGGCCGCCCAGGCCGCCGCGGACTTCGAGACCAACCTGGCCAAGCGCCGCGAGCAGTCCGAGCGCGACCTGGCCTCCCGCCAGGCCAAGGCGGAGAAGCGCCTCGCCGAGATCGAGCACCGGGCCGAGCAGCTGCGCCTGGAGGCCGAGAAGCTGCGTACGGACGCCGAGCGCCGGGCCCGCCAGACGGTGGAGACCGCGCAGCGCCAGGCCGAGGACATCGTGGCCGACGCCAACGCCAAGGCCGACCGCATCCGCAGCGAATCGGAGCGTGAGCTGGCGGCCCTCACCAACCGCCGCGACTCCATCAACGCGCAGCTGACCAACGTCCGCGAGATGCTCGCGACGCTGACCGGTGCCGCCGTCGCCGCCGCCACCCCGGTCATCGACGACGAGCCCGTCAGCCGCGGCGTGCCGGCCCAGCAGACCCGCTGACACACGGGCAACAGCCCACTCGCGCCCGACTGGTACCCCCCTCCTGTACTCGCCGGTAGCGAACACCCCGTGCCCGAAGGCCCCACGCCCCCTTTCCCATTGGCGTTGGGCCTTCGGCCGTTCTAGTGTCAGGCGCATGATCGAGCTCGAGGGCCTCACGAAACGATTCGGCAGCAAGACTGCCGTCAACAGCCTCAGCTTCCAGGTCAAACCGGGGGTGGTCACCGGCTTCCTCGGCCCCAATGGGGCCGGCAAATCCACGACCATGCGCATGATGCTCGACCTCGACAACCCGACCAGTGGCACGGTCCGGATCGACGGCAAGCACTACCGGGACCTCAAGGAGCCGCTGAAGCACATCGGAGCACTGCTGGACGCCAAAGCGATGCACGGCGGCCGCAGCGCGTACAACAACCTGCTCTGCCTCGCCCAGTCCAACAATGTCCCGGAGAGCCGGGTCGGCGAGGTGCTTGACCTGGTCGGACTGACGGCCGTGGCCAAGAAGAAGTCGAAGGGATTCTCCCTGGGCATGGGCCAGCGCCTCGGCATCGCCGCCGCGCTGCTCGGCAACCCCGAGATCCTCATGTTCGACGAACCCGTCAACGGCCTGGACCCGGAGGGAATTCTCTGGATCCGCAATCTCATGAAGGGTCTTGCGGCCGAAGGGCGGACGATCTTCGTTTCGTCCCACCTGATGAGCGAAATGGCACTGACGGCCGACCATTTGATCGTCATCGGACAGGGAAAGCTGCTGGCCGACACGTCGATGACGGATTTCATCCACGAGAACTCGCGGAGCTACGTACGGCTTCGCTCCCCGCAGCAGGAAGAGCTCAAGGACGCCTTCCACGAGGCCGGTATCACCGCCGTCCCCACTCCCGTTGACGGCGCCTTGGAAATCGACGGGGTAACGGCGGAGCAGATCGGCGAGCTGGCCGCGCGCCACGGGATCGTGCTGCACGAACTCAGCCCGCAGCGGGCATCACTGGAGGAAGCGTTCATGCGCATGACGGCGAACGCGGTCGAATACCACGCGCACGCCCCCGGAGCCCCGGGGATCCCGGCGCCCGGTATGGCCGCGGACAACCCGGCCCGGCCGGCCGACGTTCCCGCGTGGGGCGCCGGCGCCCCGGCCGCGCCGAAGGGCGGTGAGTGAGCATGGCCTTCTCCGCCGTCCTCCGCTCCGAGTGGACCAAGATCCGCACGGTGGCCTCCACCAGCTGGACCCTCGCCCTCGTCTTCCTCGTCACCGTGGGCTTCTCCGCGCTGTTCGGCGCCACGGCCGACCCGGAGTCGATCGAGGGCTTCGACCCGACCGCGATGAGCTTCAGCTCGATGCAGTTCGGGCAGCTGTCGATGATCGTCTTCGGTGTGATGGTCGTGAGCACCGAGTACAGCACGGGCATGATCCGCACCTCGCTCGCCGCGGTACCGAACCGCACCCGTTTCCTGCTCGGCAAGATGGCCGTGGCGACGGGCCTGGCCCTGGCCGTCGCCATGCTGACCAGCTTCGTGTCGTTCTTCCTCACCCAGGCGCTGCTGGGCGACGCCGGCATCGGCATCGGTGAGGAGAACGTCCTGCGCGCCGTGGTCGGCGCCGGCCTGTACATGGCGCTGCTCGGCCTGTTCTGCATGGGCGTGGCCGCCATGCTGCGCAGCTCGATCGCCGCCATCAGCATCCTGATCCCGTTCTTCCTGATCCTCTCGAACGTCCTCGCGGGCTTCGAGGCCACCCGGCCCGTCGGCCAGTACCTGCCCAGCAACGCCGGGTCGCGGATCATGCTGGTCGTACCGGAGGCCTTCGGCAGTGCCGAGACCCCCTACGGCCCCTGGGGCGGCCTCGGGATCATGGTGCTGTGGGTCGCCGCCGCCGTGATCGGAGGACTGCTGGTCCTGAAGAAGCGCGACGCCTGAACCGCTCCGGCTCCGGGCCGGTCTCAGGGGTGGCTCAGGGCTACCTCAGGGATCCGGCCCGGGACGGAACCGAACGGCACTCGATATCCTCTTAAGTCTTACTCGGGCGAGAACCGCCCCACCGGCAAGAGGCAGAGAGCATGATCGAGGCAGTCGGCCTGACCAAGCGCTTCGGCGCGAAGACCGCCGTCGACCAGCTGTCCTTCCAGGTCAGGCCCGGTCACGTGACGGGATTCCTGGGACCCAACGGCTCCGGCAAATCCACCACCATGCGCATGATCCTCGGCCTGGACCGGCCCACCGCCGGCCGCGTCACGATCAACGGGCACCCCTTCCGGGAGCTGCCGAACGCGCAGCGCAGCGTCGGGGCGCTGCTCGACGCGAAGGCCGTGCACGGCGGCCGCCGGGCCCGCACCCACCTGCTCTCCCTCGCCCAGCTCTCCGGCATCCCGGAGAAGCGGGTGGACGAGGTGCTGGGCGTGGTCGGCCTGCGGGACGTGGCCCGTCAGCGCACCAAGGGCTTCTCCCTCGGCATGGGCCAGCGGCTGGGCATCGCCGCCGCCCTGCTCGGGGACCCGGAGGTGCTGCTGTTCGACGAACCGGTGAACGGCCTCGACCCCGAAGGCATCTACTGGGTCCGCAACCTCATGAAGCAGCTCGCCGCCGAGGGCCGCACCGTCTTCGTCTCCTCGCACCTGATGAGTGAGATGGCCCTCACCGCAGACCACCTGATCGTGATCGGCCGCGGACGGCTGCTGGCCGACATGGGCGTGCAGGAGTTCATCGCCCGCAATTCGGCCGGATTCGCTCGGGTCCGGGTCGCCGGCACCGGCCCCGGAGACCGGCAGACCCTGGGCGAGCTGCTCGTCAAGGAGGGCGGCCGGGTGCTCCAGGAGCCCGACGGCGCCCTGCGGGTGACCGGGCTGGAACTGCCCCGCATCTCCGACCTCGCGCACGGGGTCGGCGTACGGCTGTGGGAGCTGTCCCCGCACAAGGCCTCGCTGGAGGAGGCGTACATGCGGATGACGCAGAGCTCCGTCGAGTACACCTCCACCGACGACCCCCGGGCCGAGCTCTTCGAGACCGACCCGATGGCGCTGCCGCCCTGGGAGGACGGGAGCTCTGCGGAGCTGGCGGTCGAGACCGCCGCCGGGTTCTACGCTCCCCCGCCGCCGGGCGCCCCCGGCAGCCGGCCCTTCCTGATGCCCCGCACCCCGGCGGAGCTGGCGGGCGAGTCCCCGGACCACGGGGACGCCCACGCGAACCACGCCGCGAACCACGCCGCGAACGACCCGGAGGAGGCCCGATGACCGGCACCACCGGCCCTGCGAACGCCCCGGCCATGGGCCCGGCCGCCACCCCGGCCACCCCCCCCATGGGCCCGGCCGGCACGACCACGGCCGGCGGTACGGCCACCGCGTACACCTCGCCGCTGCCCGCCCCGCGGCCCAGCCTCGCGCACGCCGTGGCCTCGGAGTGGACCAAGCTGGTCTCGGTGCGCTCGACCCTGTTCACCCTCGGCTCGCTGGTGCTGGTGGTGACCGGCATCGGCGGACTCGCGGTGACGCAGACCGGATCCGCTGACTACGCGCAGATGCCGTTCACCGGCCCGGCCATGTTCGGCCTGATGGTCGGGCAGGTGTCGGTGATCGTGCTGGGGGTGCTGGCCATCACCTCCGAGTACGGCACCGGGCTGATCCGCACCACACTGACCGCCGCCCCGGACCGGAACCGGGTGCTGACCGCGAAGTACATCGTCTTCAGCACGGTCGCCTTCGCCGTGGTGGCGGCCTCGGTCTTCCTCGTCGGCATCGCCGCCGCCCTGGTGCACTCCGGCCGCGGGGCCGGGGTGCACTCCGCCTCCGAGTGGTCGGGAGCGCTGGGCGGCAGCCTGTACGTCACCCTGCTCGGGGTGCTGGCGCTCGCGGTCGGTGCCCTGGTGCGGCACTCGGCGGGCGGTATCGCCCTGATGCTGGGGCTGGTGACCGTACCTCCGGTGCTGGGCTCGATGCTCGGCGTGTGGGAGGCGACCGCGGACTTCGGCGCGCTGCTGATCGGCTACAGCTCTCCGCTGGCCCTGATCCAGCTGTTCGGCGCGAACGGGGACAACGCGGACACGGGCGAGATGTCCATCCCGGGCGACCTCGCCCAGCTGCTCGTGCTCGGCCTGGTCACGGCGGCCACGGTGGCCGCCTCGTACGCGGTGGTCGGCCGCCGCGACGTCTGACCGAGGGCGATGCGGAGTCCGCGGGCCCGTCCGGCCCGACGGATCCCTCAGTGCCTGGGCGCGTTCCTGGACCGCTGCACCTTGGTGGTGCGGCGGTCCTTCGCGTTCCAGCAGGCCTTGTGCCAGTGCCGGCGGTCGTCCACACCGCCGTACTCGGGCCAGGCCACCAGGTGCGGGGTGCCGGAGGGGATCTCCTGGTCGCAGCCGGGGCAGCGGTAGCGCTTGCCCACCGTGCTCGCTCCCGCGACGTGCCGCACCTTCCAGTCCTCGCCCATCCACTCCTCGGTGCTCTCCAGGCCGAAGCGGCCGGGAGGGGTCCGAGGGCCTTCGGCCGGGTTCTCTCCACCCCTGGGGCGGTTGTGGCGCGGTGACACGTATACCTCACGAAGCAGCGGACGGAAGGGACTTTCCACCAGACTACGCGGAGCGAGTCGGGGTACCCGCAGGGTGTTCAGGGAGCGGATCCCGCAGCGGGAAGGGGCCCGGCCGCGCCGAACCGAGCTGGGCCGAAAATCTCAATAACTTTCCTGTCAGGCCGTGCCTTTGGCACGTGTCAGACGTTGTTGCCAGGGAGGGGGGAGCCGCGTCAGCCGCGAGGAGGCAGAAGGCGATGCGCGTAGGAGCGTTTGTACTGGCGGCCCAGTTTCCGGGCCAGGGACAGGGGGAGGCGCTGCACCGGGCGGTGCGCACCGCGGAGGTGGCGGAGGAGGCCGGGCTGGACTCGGTCTGGGTCGCCGAGCACCACTTCGTCCCGTACGGGGTGTGCCCGTCGGCGGTGACCCTGGCCGCGCAGCTGCTCGGCCGGACCAGACGGCTCCGGGTCGGCACGGCGGTGAGCGTGCTGCCGAACACCCACCCGGTGGCGCTCGGCGAACAGGCCGCCCTGCTGCACCTGACCTCGGGCGGCCGGTTCACCCTCGGGGTGGGCCGGGGCGGTCCCTGGGTGGACCTGGAGGTGTTCGGCGGCGGCCTGGCGGCGTACGAGCGGGAGTTCCCGGAGGCCCTCGACCTGCTGCGACGCTGGCTCGGTGAGTCCCGGGTCGGGGCGGTCGGCGAGCGGTACGCCTTCCGCGAGGTGGCCGTCGTACCGCGGCCGGCGGAGGCGCTGGACGGTGACGGAACAGGACCGGAACTGATCCTCGCCTGCACCTCGCCCACCTCGGTACGGGCCGCCGCCGAACGCGGACTCCCGATGCTGCTGGGCATGCACTGCGGGGACGAGGACAAGGCGGCGATGGTCGCCCTGTGGCGGGAGACGGCGCTCGCCGCGGGCCACTCCCCCGACACCGTCCGGGCGGCGGGCCATGTCTCGGCAGGTGTCTGCCAGCTGGCGGACCGGACGGCGGACGCCCGGGAGACGCTGCTGAAGGCGATGCCGGACTGGCTGAAACAGGGACTCGACGCCCATGTGACCGTGGACGGGCGGCACCGCTCGATGCGGGACCCGGTCGCGTACACGGAACTGCTCTGCGACCTGCACCCGGTCGGGACGGTGGAACTCGCCGCGGACCGGCTGGCGGCCACCGCCGAGCGCACCGGGATCAGCCGGTTCGCGCTGCTGGCCGAGGGCTCGGGCGACCTCGCGGCGACCGAGGAGAACGTACGGCGGCTGGGCGCCGAGGTCCTTCCCCGCCTGATCTGACGGCGGGCGGGGCCACGGCGACATGGCGGCGGAGGCTGCCGCTCCGGGTGCGGAGCGGCAGCGAAGAGCCTGCGAATCGTTCGGGTGGATCGGTTCGATCTGATTGATCGGGATGATCTGGTTGATCGGGATGTTCGGGATGGAGACGGGCAGGTGGGGCAGCCGGCCGGCCGGGCTCAGCAGTCCCGGAGCTCCGGGGACTGGTTCAGCAGCTGACCGCGGATCGACGTGAACTTGGCCAGCCGGTCATCGGCCGAGGCGTCCAGGGGGAACACCGCGACCCGGTGGCAGTTCTGGAAGGCGAGCCGCACTCCGAAGTGCCGCTGCAGCGCACCGCGTATCGCGTCACTCGCGAGCGCACGCAGCAGCTGGCCACGCGCCTGCTCGTCCGGCGGCGGCGTCTGGTTGTCGGCGAACTCTCCGCCGTCCACCTTCAGCTGGGCCACCAGCGAGCTGATCATCTCCCATGCGAAGGGCAGGGAGGTCCGGACGCAGTCGACGAAAGCGGCTTCGTCGACCTCGCCTCGCTCGGCCTGTTCGAGTAGGGCCGGTGAGACGTCGAGCGACATGGGTTCTCCTCTCGCGACCCCGGCCGTTTCGGTGACCGGAGTCTTACGGGCAGGGAAGGAGGCGCCGCGACGCGCGGCGACGAAGTGTGCGCGTTCGGCAACCTCCTGCTCACCACGGTAGGCGTCCCATGGGGACCGCACCAGGAGAATGCGCATACAACGCGCCATCCGCGAACGGGGCTTTCGGGGGCGAATCGCGTGAGGGCGGCTCCGTCGAGTAGCGTTGCCGACCATGCGTCTCGTCATTGCCCGCTGCTCCGTCGACTACGCGGGCCGGCTCACCGCCCATCTGCCCTCCGCACCCCGTCTGATCCTCGTGAAGGCCGACGGCAGTGTCTCGATCCACGCGGACGACCGGGCGTACAAACCGCTCAACTGGATGTCCCCGCCATGCACCCTCAAGGAGGGGACGGGGGACGACGAAGGCGTCTGGACGGTCGTCAACAAGGCGGGCGAGAAGCTCATCATCACCATGGAGGAAGTCCTCCACGACTCCTCGCACGAGCTGGGCGTGGACCCCGGACTGATCAAGGACGGCGTCGAGGCCCACCTCCAGGAGCTGCTGGCGGACCGCATCGAGACCCTGGGCGAGGGCTACACGCTGATCCGCCGCGAGTACATGACGGCGATCGGGCCGGTGGACATCCTGTGCCGGGACGCCGACGGGGGCACGGTGGCGGTCGAGATCAAGCGGCGCGGTGAGATCGACGGCGTGGAGCAGCTCACCCGCTACCTGGAACTGCTGAACCGGGACCCGCACCTGGCGCCGGTCCGCGGCGTCTTCGCGGCCCAGGAGATCAAGCCGCAGGCTCGCGTGCTCGCCACCGACCGCGGCATGGACTGTGTGGTCCTGGACTACGACGCCATGCGCGGCATCGAGGACGACAAACTCCGCCTGTTCTGAGGCCCGCCTCCGACCGGCCCGGCCTCGGACAGCTCCGGGTCCGGCCTCGGGCGGCTCCGGGTCCGGGGGCGATGACTGCCCGGCGGGCCGTGCTCGGGCGGCTCCGGGTCCGGGCGCCATGACTGCCCGGCCGGGCCGTGCCGGGGCTCGGGCGGCTTCGGGTCCGGGCGCGATGACTGCCCGGCGGGCCGGGGTTGGGGCGGCTTCGGGTGCGGGGGCCGAGGGCTCCGGGTGGGGGCATCCGGGACGGCATGATTTACGGCGCGTTGCGCGGAGTCCGGTTGTCGGGCGGGGGGCGCGCCACAAATCACGCTTGAGTGTCCCGGACACCCCCACCCTCCACCCCCGACCCCCTCCCGCCACACCCCGGCCTCCGGCAAGGTCGTGACAGAAGCCGAACGGCGCGGGCAGCCGAACTACCGCGGTGTGGGCAGGCGTCCCGCAGGGCGATGGGGGTCCCCCCTGCTCGAGCGAAGTCGAGAGCTTGGGGGAGGGTGGGCACACCGGGACACCGCCGCGTGCGGCTGGAACCCGTCCCACCCGAAGCCGGCCTCCAGGAGCGGGCCCAGACCCGGAAACCCTGCCTGGGGCGCAGCCCCGCAAGGGGCCCGGGGCGCAGCCCCGCAAGGGGCCCGGGGCGCAGCCCCGCAAGGGGCCCGGGGCGCAGCCCCGCAAGGGGCCCGGGGCGCAGCCCCGCAAGGGGCCCCGGGCGCAGCCCCGCAAGGGGCCCCGGGCGCAGCCCCGCAAGGGGCCCCGGGGCGCAGCCCCGCGAGGGGCCCGGGGCGGAGCCCAGGAGGGGGCGGGGCCGGAGTCACGCCCGCGGGGAACGCGCCGTCAGGAGGACTGGCTCGCCGCAGGCGACTGACCGCTCGCGGACGACGAGCTCGACGGCGTAGCCGTCGGAGACGCCGGCGAAGTCGAGGTCGGCGCTGCAGAAGTAGGCGCAGCCGAAGTCGCGGGCGGCGACGAGACCGGCGAGGACACCGGCGGCGAGGACGACGGCCGGCCCGAGGGGGTCCTGCTCGCGCTCCCCGACGTCGAGGGCGACACCGAGACCGAGGCACTCGCCCCCGGCGACGCGCTGGACGTGGCCGTACCGGACGGCGACGCGCTGCCGGACGACGGCGGCCGCGAGGTCCCCGCCACCTCCTCCGAAGGCTCCGGCGCAGGATCGTTCCAGCTGTTCTTGGGGTCGACCGAGGTAGCCGTCCCGAACTTCGGCTGCACGCCCGGTGCCGAACCGTCGCCCGAGGTCAGCACCAGGCTGATGCCGGTGCCGAGCAGGGCCACCACCAGGACGGCCGCGCCGGCCAGCACCACCGGGTCCCGGCGGTTCTGCTTCGGTCGCTGCCCCGCGGGCGCCGGGCCGAGGTGGACGTCGTCCTCGAAGGCCGCGGCCCGCGTGGTCGGCACCGTCTCGGGAAACGCCGGCCGGGCCGCCGACGCAACCGGCGCCGCCCCCGACAGCAGCGGCACGACCTGCGTGGCCGCCTCCGAGCCGCCCGCGGCGGCCAGGTGCGCGGCGGCCGCGGCGGCCGCGGGCGCTCCGGCGGCGGCAGCAGCGGCCGCGGCGGGCCGGACGGACGCCGCGGGGGCAGCGGCCGAAGGTCCGCCGGGAGCCGAGCCCGGCCGCGCCGTCCCGCCGCCCCGAAGGGGCAGCGCGGGCGTCCCCGCGGCCCCGCGGGGCAGGGCCGGTGCGCCCGAAGGGCCGGCCGCGCCGGTGGCGGGCATCCCGCCCTGCGGCGCCTCCAGCCGCAGCGGGGGCGAGGCGACCGCCGGTACGTCCGCCGCGGCCCGTTCCCGGTCCGCGACCAGCGCCAGCGCGCGCCGCCCCGCGACGGTCCCGCGCTTGTCCGCCAGTGCGCCGCGCAGCCCGATCGACGCCTCCAGTTCCGCCCGGGCCCGGTCCAGCCGGCCCCCGCACAGCGCGAGCACGCCCAACTCGTGGTGGAAGTAAGCCTGTTCGGCGACCTCGCCGGCCGTCCGCGCGGCCTCCGCGCCGGCCCGCAGCACCCGCTCCCAGGCACCCCACTGCAGCGATGCCGCGAAGGCGGGTGCGGCGGTGCGCGCCAGCATCACGCCCGCGACCACGTCCGCGCCCGCGAGTGCCGCCAGTACCGCGTCCGTCTCCGCCGCCACCCGCTCGGGGGTGACCGAGGCGTGCCCGGTCCACCAGGCGTAGTGGCGGGCCGCCGTACGCGCCTCTTCGGTCGGCTCCCAGCCGACGTCGGCCAGCTGGCGCGCCACGCCGGCCGCCAGCCGGTACCGGGGCCCGGCGGCGGTCAGCAGGCCGCAGGCCAGGAGTTCGCCGACGGCCAGATCCGCGTGGGTGTCCCCGACGAGGGCCGGCAGGTGTGCGTGGTGCGGCATCTCGCCGCCCAGTGCGCAGGCGAGGCGGAGGGCCGCCTTCGCGGCCTCGCCGGCCCGGGCGGCCAGCAGCTCGGCGGGAGCGGCGCCTTCCGCCAGGGTCGGTGCCGGAACCGGTGCCGCGTCGCGCGGGCGCTCCTCGAAGACGCCCGGCTCGTCGGCGCCTTCCTCCTCGGACTCCGCGACCCGCCGGTTGAGTTCGTCGCGCTGCCGCAGCAGCGCCGCCGCCTGGACGAACCGCAGGGGCAGCCCCTCCGAGGCGAACCGCAGGTCCCCGGCCCAGGCGGTCTCCTCCTCGGTCAGGGCCCGCCCGAGCGCCGTCTCCAGGAGTTCCGTGCAGCCGGCCCGGGTGAGCCCGCCGAGGGCGACCTCCTCCAGGTGGGCGTCCTCGGAGGGCGCCGGGGTGTCGGGGGTGGCGGCCAGCAGGTAGGCGCATTCCGGGGTGGCGCGCAGCAGTTCGTCGAGGGCCGGGCCGCCGAGGTCCAGGTCGTCGACGAGCACGATGGCGCCGATCTCCCGTACGCCGGTGAGGAGTTCGTCCCGGTCGGGCCGCCGCAGGTCCGCGTCGTACACCGTGGTGTAGAGGGCGTGCAGGAGCTCGCCGGTGGTGTGCCGGTGCCCGGAGAGGCGTACGACCCCGTCCGGTGCGAGTGCGGCGCAGTCCTCGGCGACCGCGTCGAGGAGGGTGGTGCGGCCGGATCCGGAGGGTCCGGTGAGCCGTACGGAGCGGCCACGCCCGAGCAGCCGTACGAGCCGCTCCCGCTCCTCCTCGCGCTCCAGCACGGGGAGGGCGGGCAGACCGGGGCCGGGCGGTACGGCGGGCAGTGCGGCGGCGGCGAGGGAGGCGCGGGCGGCGGCGCCGCGACGGGCGGGGCGGCCGGCCTCCGCGGCGGTGTCCCGGCCGGGGCGGCGCGGTTCGATCTCGCTGCCGTCCACGGGGTTGACGGTCAGGGTGAACGGGCCGGCCGTCAGCGTGACGACCCGGGCCGGGCCGGTCGCGGATCCCCCCGCGCCGCCGGCCGGTGCTCCCGTCGGAACCTCCGGCTCCGAGCCACCGTGCCCCTGTGTGCGGTCCATGACCCTGCCCCCCGATCCCATCGTGCGGGCCCAAACCTAAACGGTGGCCACGACGGCCGGAACCGCAGGGGGTCCATCACCACCGGACCGTTACGTTTCGCCCGGTCTGCGCGCACACAAGCGGGGCCACACACTCCGGTTGCACACCGGGGGCTCACACCCGGGGCAGGGACTCCGCCTCCAGGCCGCCCTCGATCGCGAGGATCCGGTGCAGTCGGGTCGCGACCAGCAGGCGCTGCATCTGCGGCGGCACCCCGCGCAGCACCAGCCGCCGCCCGGTCCGGCCGGCCCGCCGGTGCGCACCCATGATGACGCCCAGGCCGGTCGCGTCCCAGGAGTCGAGGGCGGTGAGGTCGAGGACCAGATCACCGGCGCCGTCGTCGAGGGCGGTGTGCAGGACCGTACGGGCGTCCGCCGCGCTGCGCACGTCGAGGCGGCCCCCGACAGCGAGTTCGGCGTGGTCGCCCCTGATGTGCATATGTGCTCCCCGGCAGGACTGCGTAGGCGTGCAACTCTCACTGCAACTGACTGCCGCGCGGGCAGGGAAGTTGCCGACCGTGAGCGAACCGATACCTAATTCACCCGTGGGGGTGAGAAAGGTATCGGCCGCTATCGACAGGTTCCAACTGGTTTACGGGCGCGCCGTGAGCGCTCAGTGCTTGTAGAAGCCCTGCCCGCTCTTGCGGCCGATGTCGCCCGCGTCGACCATGCGGCGCATGAGCTCCGGCGGCGCGAACTTCTCGTCCTGGGACTCGGTGTAGATGTTGCTGGTGGCGTGCAGCAGGATGTCCACGCCCGTCAGGTCGGCGGTGGCGAGGGGGCCCATGGCGTGCCCGAAGCCCAGCTTGCACGCGATGTCGATGTCCTCGGCGGACGCCACGCCCGATTCGTACAGCTTCGCCGCCTCCACGACCAGGGCGGAGATCAGACGGGTGGTCACGAAACCGGCCACGTCGCGGTTGACCACGATGCAGGTCTTGCCGACGGACTCGGCGAAGGCGCGGGCGGTGGCGAGCGTCTCGTCGCTCGTCTTGTAGCCGCGGACCAGCTCGCAGAGCTGCATCATCGGGACGGGCGAGAAGAAGTGGGTGCCCACGACCCGCTCCGGGCGCTCCGTCACGGCCGCGATCTTGGTGATCGGGATGGCGGAGGTGTTGGAGGCGAGCACGGCGTCCTCGCGGACCAGCTTGTCCAGGGCGCGGAAGATCTCGTGCTTGACCTCGAGCTTCTCGAAGACGGCCTCGACGACGATGTCGGCGTCGGCGACGGCCTCCAGCTCGGTGCTCGTGGTGATCCGGCCGAGCGCCGCCTCGGCGTCCTCGGCGGAGAGCTTGCCCTTGGCCACGAACCGGTCGTACGACGCCTTGATACCGTCGGTCCCCCGGGTCAGGGCGGCGTCGGTGACATCGCGCAGGACGACGTCCCAGCCCGCCTGAGCGGACACCTGAGCGATCCCGGAACCCATCAAGCCGGCACCGATGACGGCGAGCTTCCCAGCCACTGCACACCCCTAGATCTCGTAGGTCTCCGGCGGAGAGTAGCGCTCGCGGGCGGCCGTGTGACCGGGAAGTAACACGCGTCACGTCTCAGATGACGGACATCACACCGGTCCGGCCCAGCGGCCCGACCGGGCCCGGGACTTCACCCCCCGCCGGACTACGCTGACGGCATGGTGAACCTCACTCGCATCTACACCCGGACCGGCGACAAGGGCACGACGGCGCTCGGCGACATGAGCCGGACGGCCAAGACGGACCTGCGGATCTCCGCGTACGCCGACGCCAACGAGGCCAACGCGGCGATCGGGACCGCGATCGCGCTCGGCGCGCTGCCCGAGGAGGTCGTGAAGGTCCTGGTCCGGATCCAGAACGACCTGTTCGACGTGGGGGCGGACCTGTGCACCCCGGTGGTGGAGAACCCGGAGTACCCGCCGCTGCGGGTGGAGCAGTTCTACGTCGACAAGCTGGAGGCGGACTGCGACCGCTTCAACGAGGAGCTGGAGAAGCTGCGGAGCTTCATCCTGCCCGGCGGCACCCCGGGCGCGGCCCTGCTGCACCAGGCCTGCACGGTGGTCCGCCGCGCCGAGCGCTCCACCTGGGCGGCGCTGGAGGTGCACGGCGAGACGATGAACCCGCTCACCGCCACCTACCTGAACCGGCTTTCGGACCTGCTGTTCATCCTGGCCCGCACCGCCAACAAGGAGGTCGGCGACGTCCTGTGGGTCCCCGGCGGCGAACGCTGACCGACAGCGCCCGGGCCGCTCAGAGCCTGCGGTAGATCTCCCGGCGGTGACCCACTTCGATCACCAGAATGACGAGCTTGCCGTTGTCGACGGTGTAGGCGATCCGGTACGCGCCGACCCGCAGCCGGTACAGCGCGTCGTGGCCGGACAGCTCCTTCACGTCCGCGTGTTCGCGGTACGGGTCCTCGCCCAGAAGGCTCAGGGCGTGAAGCAGGCGCAGCGCGGTCGGCTGGTCGATGCCGCGCAGTTGCCGTCGTGCCGTGGCCGTGAACTCGAAGGCGTACTTCACGCCACGTCCGACGCGGGGGGCCCGAAGAGGTCGGCGAGGACGTCCGCCAGCGTGGCCCGCGGCTCGTCCCCCTCCTCGGCCAGGGTCCGCAGGGCCTGGCGGGCGAGCAGTTCGTCCGCCGCCTCCTCCAGCGCCTCGTACTCCTCGATGGGCACGATCGCGGCGACCGGGGCACCGGCGCGTGTGATGACGGTCGCCTCGCCGCCCTGCGCCTGGTCGAGCAGCTTCGCCAGGTTCGCCCTGGCCTCGCGGACGGACACGGATTCATCCATACCAGCAGTGTACCCGGCACCGTGTACACCAAGCGGGTCAGCGGATCTGCTCCGGCTCGGTGGAGGCGGCGACAGGGGCCTTTTTCGGCCAGATCGTGTAGGCGGCGGCGACCAGGGCGTGGATGCCCGTGATCCGGAGCGCGGTGAACTGCCAGGACTCCAGCGAGCCGGTGTCGCCCGAGTCGCCGACGTAGAGGATCGCGCCCTGGAGCAGGGCGAGCGCGACCGCGGCGGCGACCAGGGTGCGCAGCCACAGCTTCCACTCGTGGACGGCGCGGGCCTTGCCGTAGCCTGCGCCGGGCGGCTTCGGGCCGCCGGCGAGGCGGTGGGCGGCGTGCGCGTCCAGCCACGTGATCGTGTAGTGCCCGAAGGCGACGGTGTAGCCGATGTAGAGGGCGGCCAGGCCGTGCTTCCAGTCGGGCTCGGCACCGTTCTTCAGGTCCACGGTGGTGACGATGAGCAGCACGAGTTCGAGCAGCGGCTCCAGCAGCAGGACCGCGGCTCCGAGCCGGGGCTTCTTCGCGAGGTAGCGCAGGGCGAGGCCGGCCGCGAGCAGCACCCAGAAGCCGACCTCGCAGGCGATGATCAGCGCGACGATCACAGCGGTGTCTCCGTTCGGGATCAGTGGGTCACCCCTCAAGGTTCCCGCCGGGACCTGCCGGATTCGTCGTCTGCGGAGACGACCTTCCACTGCATCCTTCGATGTACTGGGGATTCACCTCCCGCGTCGACGCCCGGGCGGTCCGCACCGTGTTGGATGGTGCCGTGAGACTGCCGCCGCACTTCCGCCCCCACCGCCACGACGTGGTCATCGCCGTGGTCAGTGTGCTCGCCGGCCTGGCGCTGTGGTCGCTCGGGCTGTACACCACCTCCTTCCGGGACCTGCTGCCCGCGTGGGCGGCCCTGGTGCCGCTGGCGGTGATGGGCGTGCTGGAGCTGTTCCGGCGGACCGCCCCGCAGACGGCGCTGTCCATCGGGACCATCGCGGTGATCGCGGACCAGTTCACAGCCGGCAACCTGGCCACCGTCTTCATGTTCACGGACGTGATGTACGCCGCCGTGGTCTACGGGCGGCCCGCGTTGGCCCGCCGGCTGCCCGTGAGCACGGGGCTGATCACCGTCGCCGTGACCCTGATCGCGGTGGCCTGGCTGCGCACCCCGGAGTCGGTCCTGATCGGGGTGGTCGTCGGCATCGTGTGCTTCGGCCCGGCGCTGACCGGGGCCTCGGTCCGCAACCACCGAGAGGCGGCGGAGGCGGCCCGGCTGCGGGCGGAGCAGACCGCGCTGCTGGCCGAAATGGACCGTAAATCGGCCATCGTCGCCGAGCGCGCCCGGATGGCCCGGGAGCTGCACGACATGGTGGCCAACCACCTGTCCGCGATCGCCATCCACTCCACCGCCGCGCTGTCCATCGACGACCCCGGCACCAGCCGGGACGCGCTGGGGGTGATCCGGGAGAACAGCGTGCAGGGCCTGTCGGAGATGCGCCGGCTGATCGGGCTGCTGCGGGAGGCGGGGGCGGAGCAGGAGCCGGTGGCGGTGCCCTCGCTGGACGGGCTGGAGGCACTGCTGGAGCAGGCCCGTACGACCGGTTCGGCGAGCGGGCTGGACTTCGTCCTGGAAGACGGCCGGCCGCGCGGCGGGGAACCGCTGCCGGCGCCGGTGGAGCTGGCCGCGTACCGGATCGTGCAGGAGTCGCTGACCAACGCGCTCAAGCACGCGGTGCCCGGTACGGTCCGGATCCGGCTGGCCCGGTCCGACGGACTGCTGACGGTGCGGGTGGACAGTCCGTACGGGGAGCGGCCGGGGCCGCGGGCGCCCGGCTCCGGCGCCGGGCTGGTCGGCATGCGGGAACGGACGGAGCTGCTGGGCGGTGAGTTCGGCGCGGGCCGGGACGGCTCGGTGTGGCGGGTGCGGGCAGTGCTGCCCGCCGAGGAGAAGGCGGTGGAGGCATGACGATCAGGGTGCTGGTGGCGGAGGACCAGTCGGCGGTACGGGCCGGGCTGGTGCTGATCCTGCGCAGCGCGGGCGACATCGAGGTCGCGGGCGAGGCCGCGGACGGCGAGGAGGCGGTCCGGCTGGCCCGGGAGCTGCGGCCGGACCTGGTCCTGATGGACGTCCAGATGCCGAGGCTGGACGGGGTGGCCGCGACGGCGCGGGTGGTGGCCGAGGGACTGGCCGACGTGCTGGTGCTGACCACCTTCGACCTGGACGAGTACGTGTTCGGGGCGCTGCGCGCGGGAGCGGCGGGCTTCCTGCTGAAGAACGCCGATGCCCGGGAGCTGATCGAGGCGGTCCGTACGGTCGCCCGCGGAGAGGGACTGATCTCACCGGCGGTGACCCGGCGGCTGATCGCGGAGTTCGCGGCACCGCGCACCGCCCGCCCGGCTGCCGCCCCGGTCGACCCGGCGCGGAGCGCGGCCGTGGAGGCGCTGACCCGGCGGGAGCGGGAGGTCCTGTCCTGTCTGGGCGAGGGGCTGTCGAACGCGGAGGTGGCGGCACGGCTGGGGATGGCGGAGGCCACCGTGAAGACCCACGTCAGCCGGCTGCTCGGCAAACTGAACCTGCGCAGCCGGGTCCAAGCGGCCGTGCTGGCACAGGAGTTGGGCCTCTAAGGGGTCCTGGCGGGACATCCATAGGTTTGGTCCAGACCTCTTGACGCTTGGTACAGACCTTTCTACGCTCACGGCCATACTGCGGTGAGCGTGCCATGACAACGTGCCCCGGGTGCGCTCACGGGCGGCGCAGGTCCCACCCCCATGCCGCTGCCGGCCTCCGACAGCGGCGGACCTACGGAGGAGCACCCTTGAGCGCAGCATCCCCCCCACGCACCCGCACGCGCACCCGTCTCCTGTCCCGGGTGGCGGCGACCGTCGCCGCCTTCGCCCTTCCGATCGCCGGACTCGTCGGCCTGGCCCCACCCGCCCACGCCGCGACCTCCGCGACCGCCACCTACGTCAAGACCCAGGACTGGGGCACCGGCTTCGAGGGCAAGTGGACGATCAAGAACACCGGTGACACCACCCTCACCAGCTGGGCCGTCGAATGGGACTACCCCTCCGACACCCGCGTCACCTCGGCCTGGGACGCCGCCGTCACCAACTCCGGCAACCACTGGACCGGCAGGAACGCCGGCTGGAACGGCACCCTCGCCCCGGGCGCCAGCATCAGCTTCGGCTTCAACGGCGCCGGCCCGGGCGCCCCCTCCGGCTGCAAGATCAACGGAGCCTCCTGCGACGGCGGAAGCCAGCCCGGCGACGCTCCCCCCTCCACCCCCGGCACCCCCACCGCCGCGAACGTCACCGAGACCTCGCTGACCCTGAACTGGGCGGCCGCCACCGACGACAAGGGCGTCAAGGACTACGACGTCTACCGCAACGGCACCAAGGTCGCCACCGTCACCGGCACCTCCCGCGCCGAGACCGGCCTGACCAAGGGCACCGCCTACAGCTACCACGTGGTCGCGAGGGACACCGCCGACCAGACCGGGCCCGCCTCCGGCACCCTCTCGGTCACCACCTCGGGCGGGGTCGTCGACCCGCCGCTCCCCGGCGGCCCGGTCAAGCTCGGCTACTTCACCAACTGGGGCGTCTACGGACGCAACTACCACGTGAAGAACCTGGTCACCTCGGGCACGGCGAGCAAGATCACGCACATCAACTACGCCTTCGGCAACGTCCAGAACGGACAGTGCACGATCGGTGACTCCTACGCCGACTACGACAAGGCCTACACGGCCGACCAGAGCGTCGACGGGGTCGCCGACACCTGGGACCAGAGCCTGCGCGGCAACTTCAACCAGCTCCGCAAGCTGAAGAAGCAGTACCCGCACATCAAGGTGCTGTGGTCGTTCGGCGGCTGGACCTGGTCCGGCGGCTTCGGCCAGGCCGCGGCCAACCCGACCGCCTTCGCCAACTCCTGCTACAACCTCGTCGAGGACCCGCGCTGGGCCGACGTCTTCGACGGCATCGACCTCGACTGGGAGTACCCCAACGCCTGCGGCCTGAGCTGCGACACCTCGGGCGCGGCCGCCTTCAAGAACATGATGCAGGCCATGCGCGCCAAGTTCGGCGCGAACAACCTGGTCACCGCCGCCATCACCGCCGACGC
This sequence comes from Streptomyces sp. NPDC043853, assembly GCF_056436025.1. NCBI lineage: Bacteria > Bacillati > Actinomycetota > Actinomycetes > Kitasatosporales > Streptomycetaceae > Streptomyces > Streptomyces sp. NPDC043853. Next base: position 38,998 of record NZ_JBWKDJ010000019.1, on the reverse strand, counting down.
CTCGGACGGCGGCAAGATCGACAAGGCCGACTACGCGGGCGCCGCCGCGTACACGGACTTCTACAACGTCATGACGTACGACTTCTTCGGCGCCTGGGCCGCCCAGGGCCCGACCGCCCCGCACTCCCCGCTCACCTCCTACGCCGGCATCCCGCAGGCCGGCTTCAACTCCGCCGAGGCCATCGCCAAGCTCAAGGCCAAGGGAGTCCCGGGCAGCAAGCTCAACCTGGGCATCGGCTTCTACGGCCGCGGCTGGACCGGCGTCACCCAGGCGGCCCCCGGCGGCACCGCCACCGGCCCCGCGCAGGGCACGTACGAGCAGGGCATCGAGGACTACAAGGTGCTCAAGGGCAGCTGCCCGGCCACCGGCACCGTCGCCGGCACCGCGTACGCCCACTGCGGCAGCAACTGGTGGAGCTACGACACCCCCGCCACCATCGCCGGAAAGATGACCTGGGCCAAGCAGCAGGGGCTGCGCGGAGCCTTCTACTGGGAGTTCAGCGGCGACACCGCGAACGGTGAGCTCGCGAGCGCCGTCCACACCGGCCTGCAGTAGAGCAGTAAACAGACCGAAGCCGGGATGACGGGCCGCCCCCGTCATCCCGGCTTCTTCACGTCTCGAACGCGCTCAGGCCACGTTCACTCTCCCCCAGACTTCGTCCGGGGGGACCCCCACCCAACGGGCAAGGAACTTTTAGGCGACATTCACCCGTTGGCCCGGAGGCGCGGCCTCCAGCCAGGCCAGGAAACCGGTCAGCGCGTCCTCGCTCATCGCCAGCTCCAGGCGGGTCCCCTGGTGGAGACAGCCGAGCACGACGGCGTCGGACAGCAGCGCCAGCTCCTCCTCGCCCTCCGGGGCACGGCGGGCCAGCACCTCGATCGAGTCCCGCTCCAGCAGCCGGCGCGGCTTCGGCGCATAGCTGAACACACGGAACCACTCGATGCGGTCACCGCTGTACCGGGCGACCCCGTAGACCCAGCCCTTGCCGGACAGGTCGGGCTCCTCCGCGACACCCCAGCGGAGCGAACAGTCGAAGGTGCCGCCGGACCGCTGGATCAGCCGCCGGCGCAGCCCGAACACGAAGAGCCCGATCACCACCAGGGCTACGACCAGGCCGCTCACAAGCAGAGCGAGGAGCATCTTCACCGACCTCCTCGCTCATTCGAACTCGACGTTTGCCTTGCCGGACAGGATCCGGAAGGCAGCTGCATCGCCTCAGCCGCGACCCGCTCCGGAAAGCTCCGGTCGGGCCGCGGCTGAGGTTTCACACTCTTCGGCGCAGGGTCAGTGCCCCGCGACCGCGCGCAGTCGGACATCGGCGCGGCGCTCGGCGGCCGCATCGGCCTCCGACTTGGCGCGCTCCAGTGCCCGCTCCGCCCGCTGGACGTCGATCTCGTCCGCGAGCTCGGCGATCTCGGCCAGCAGGGACAGCTTGTTGTCCGCGAACGAGATGAATCCGCCGTGCACCGCGGCGACGACCGTGCCGCCCTCGCTGGTACGGATGGTCACCGGGCCCGATTCCAGCACGCCGAGAAGCGGCTGGTGACCGGGCATGACGCCGATGTCGCCGGACGTGGTGCGGGCGACGACCAGGGTGGCCTCGCCGGACCAGACACTACGGTCCGCCGCGACCAGCTCGACGTGCAGCTCAGCAGCCAAGGTGGCTCCTCGGGTCACCACCCGGCGGGTCTGCCGGGTGTTGGGTCAAATTCTAATGGGCGTGTGGAGAGGGACGGGACATGCCCGCCCCTCTCCGGTGAACCTTGGCGATCCTTTGGCAAGGACCGCCCCGGATCAGGAGACGCCCAGCTCCTTGGCGTTGGCCTTCAGGTCCTCGATGCCACCGCAGAGGAAGAACGCCTGCTCGGGGAAGTGGTCGTACTCACCGTCGCAGATCGCGTTGAACGCGGCGATCGACTCGTCGAGCGGAACGTCCGAACCGTCGACGCCGGTGAACTGCTTGGCGACGTGGGTGTTCTGCGACAGGAAGCGCTCGACACGGCGGGCACGGTGGACGACGAGCTTGTCCTCCTCGCCCAGCTCGTCGATACCGAGGATCGCGATGATGTCCTGGAGGTCCTTGTACTTCTGCAGGATCCCCTTGACGCGCATCGCCGTGGCGTAGTGGTCCGCCGCGATGTACCGCGGGTCGAGGATGCGGGACGTCGAGTCCAGCGGGTCCACGGCCGGGTAGATGCCCTTCTCGGAGATCGGACGGGAGAGAACCGTCGTCGCGTCGAGGTGGGCGAAGGTGGTCGCCGGCGCCGGGTCGGTGAGGTCGTCGGCGGGGACGTAGATCGCCTGCATGGAGGTGATCGAGTGACCACGGGTCGAGGTGATGCGCTCCTGGAGGAGACCCATCTCGTCGGCCAGGTTCGGCTGGTAACCCACCGCGGAGGGCATACGGCCGAGCAGGGTCGACACCTCGGAACCGGCCTGGGTGTACCGGAAGATGTTGTCGATGAAGAAGAGCACGTCCTGCTTCTGAACATCGCGGAAGTACTCCGCCATGGTCAGACCGGCCAGGGCGACGCGCAGACGGGTGCCCGGGGGCTCGTCCATCTGGCCGAAGACAAGGGCGGTCTTGTCGATGACGCCCGAGTCCGTCATCTCCTCGATGAGGTCGTTGCCCTCACGGGTACGCTCACCGACACCCGCGAACACCGACACACCGTCGTGGTTGTTGGCGACGCGGTAGATCATTTCCTGGATCAGAACGGTCTTGCCGACACCGGCACCACCGAACAGACCGATCTTTCCACCCTTGACGTACGGGGTGAGGAGGTCGATGACCTTGACGCCGGTCTCGAACATCTCGGTCTTCGACTCGAGCTCGTCGAAGTTCGGCGCCTTGCGGTGGATCGGCCAGCGCTCGGTCACCTCGGAGTTGGCCTCCGGGTAGTTGAGCACGGTACCCAGGGTGTTGAACACCTTGCCCTTGGTGAAGTCACCGACCGGGACGGTGATGCCCGTGCCCGTGTCGGTCACCGTGGCCTGGCGGACCAGACCGTCGGTGGGCTGCATCGAGATGGTGCGGACCAGGCCGTCACCGAGGTGCTGCGCGACCTCGAGGGTCAGCGTCTTGAGCGCGCCCTCCTCGGCCGGGTCGGCGACCTGAACGGTCAGCGCGTTGTAGATCTCGGGCATCGCGTCGACGGGGAACTCCACGTCGACGACCGGGCCGATGACCCGGGCGACGCGGCCCGTGGCGGCGGCCGTCTCAACAGTGGTCGTCATTACTTGTCACTCCCCGCGGTCGCGTCAGCCATGGCGCTGGCGCCACCGACGATCTCGCTGATTTCCTGGGTGATTTCGGCCTGGCGGGCCGCGTTGGCAAGGCGGGAGAGGCTCTTGATGAGCTCCCCGGCGTTGTCGGTGGCCGACTTCATCGCGCGGCGGCGGGCGGCGTGCTCGGAAGCAGCGGCCTGCAGCAGCGCGTTGTAGATCCGGCTCTCGACGTAGCGCGGCAGCAGGGCGTCGAGGACGTCCTCCGCCGACGGCTCGAAGTCGAACAGGGGAAGGATCTCGCCCTTCGTCCCGCTCTCCTCCGCGGCCTTCTCAAGGCTGAGCGGCAGCATCCGGTTGTCCACCGGGTTCTGCGTCATCATCGACACGAACTCCGTGTAGACGATGTGCAGCTCGTCCACGCCACCCTCGGCGGTCTCCTTCGAGACCGCCTCGATCAGGGGCGCGGCGACGGCCTTGGCGTCCGCGTAGCTCGGGTTGTCGGTGAAGCCGGTCCAGCTGTCCGCGATCTTGCGCTCGCGGAAGCCGTAGTAGGCGACACCCTTGCGGCCGACGATGTAGCTGTCGACCTCCTTGCCCTCGCCCTGCAGCCGCTCGATCAGCCGGTCCGCAGCCTTGATGGCGTTGGACGAGTAGCCGCCGGCCAGACCGCGGTCGCTCGTGACGAGCAGGACCGCGGCACGGACCGGGGACTCGGCCTCGGTGGTGAGCGGGTGCTTGGTGTTCGACCCGGTGGCGATCGCGGTCACCGCACGGGTGAGCTCGGTCGCGTACGGCGTCGAGGCCGCCACCCTGCGCTGCGCCTTGACGATGCGCGAGGCGGCGATCATCTCCATCGCCTTGGTGATCTTCTTGGTCGCGGTGACGGCACGGATGCGACGCTTGTAGACCCGGAGCTGTGCTCCCATGAGTCAGGTCCCTTCCGTCGTCACTTACCGGCGGCGGCCGGCGCGTCTTCGCCCAGAAGCTTGCCGTCCGAGGTCTCGAACTGCTTCTTGAAGTCGGCGATCGCGTCCCCGATGGACTGGATCGTGTCGTCCGACATCTTCGCGCCCTCGCGGATGGAGGTCAGGAGGTCCTTGCGGTTCAGACGCAGGTGCTCCAGCAGCTCCGACTCGAAGCGACGGATGTCGTTGACCGGGACGTCGTCCATCTTGCCGGTGGTACCGGCCCACACGGAGACGACCTGCTCCTCGACCGGCATCGGCTGGTACTGGCCCTGCTTCAGCAGCTCGACCATGCGCTTGCCGCGCTCCAGCGCGGACTTCGACGCGGCGTCCAGGTCGGAACCGAAGGCGGCGAACGCCTCCAGCTCGCGGTACTGGGCGAGGTCGACGCGGAGACGGCCGGAGACCTGGCGCATCGCCTTGTGCTGGGCCGAACCACCGACGCGGGAGACCGAGATACCGACGTTCAGGGCCGGGCGCTGGCCGGCGTTGAACAGGTCGGACTCCAGGAAGCACTGGCCGTCGGTGATGGAGATGACGTTGGTCGGGATGAACGCCGAGACGTCGTTGGCCTTGGTCTCGACGATCGGCAGACCGGTCATCGAGCCGGCGCCCATGTCGTCGGAGAGCTTGGCGCAGCGCTCCAGCAGACGCGAGTGCAGGTAGAAGACGTCACCCGGGTACGCCTCACGGCCCGGCGGGCGGCGCAGCAGCAGCGAAACGGCACGGTAGGCGTCGGCCTGCTTCGACAGGTCGTCGAAGATGATCAGGACGTGCTTGCCCTGGTACATCCAGTGCTGGCCGATGGCGGAGCCGGTGTAGGGCGCCAGGTACTTGAAGCCGGCCGGGTCGGACGCCGGGGCGGCGACGATGGTCGTGTACTCCAGCGCGCCGGCCTCCTCCAGGGCGCCGCGCACGGACGCGATGGTGGAGCCCTTCTGGCCGATGGCGACGTAGATGCAGCGGACCTGCTTGTTCACGTCGCCCGAGCGCCAGTTGTCGCGCTGGTTGATGATCGTGTCGACGGCCAGAGCGGTCTTGCCGGTCTGACGGTCACCGATGATCAGCTGACGCTGGCCACGGCCGATCGGCACCATGGCGTCGACGGCCTTGTAGCCGGTCTGCATCGGCTCGTGGACCGACTTGCGGACCATGACGCCGGGGGCCTGCAGCTCGAGGGCGCGGCGGCCTTCGGTCGCGATCTCGCCGAGACCGTCGATCGGGTTGCCGAGCGGGTCGATCACGCGGCCGAGGTAGCCCTCGCCGACGCCGACGGAGAGAACCTCACCGGTGCGCTGCACCGGCTGGCCCTCCTCGATGCCGCTGAACTCGCCGAGGACGATCGCACCGATCTCGCGCTCCTCGAGGTTGAGGGCGAGACCGAGGGTGCCGTCCTCGAACTTCAGCAGCTCGTTCGCCATGGCGGAGGGCAGGCCCTCCACCTTCGCGATGCCGTCGCCGGCCAGGCTGACCGTACCGACCTCCTCGCGCGAGGCCGCGTCCGGCTTGTACGACTGGACAAAGTTCTCCAGCGCGTCCCGGATCTCCTCCGGCCGGATCGTGAGCTCCGCCATCTGGGTTCCCTGCTCTCCTTGTTGGGCCTGAAGCTTCATAGGGGTCTGGGGGTGACCCCCAGGAATCTTCTGCAAGTTCTGCACGGCCCAACCGGGCCGTCGACAAATGCTTCTTGAGTTGGTGGCTGGTCAGCCGGCCATACGACGGGTCGCCTCGGCGAGGCGCTCCGCGATGGAGCCGTCGATGACCTCGTCGCCGACGCGCACCGAGATCCCGCCGAGGACCTCGGGGTCCACGTCGAGGTTCAGGTGCATCTCGCGGCCGTACAGCTTGGCCAGCACCGCGCCGAGACGCTGCTTCTGCACGTCGCTGAGCGGCACCGCGGTGGTCACGGTGGCGACCATGCGGTTGCGGCGCTCGGCGGCGAGCTTGGAAAGGGACTCCAGTCCCGCTTCCAGGCTACGTCCACGCGGGTGCGTGACCAGACGGACGACCAGACGCTCCGTGGCGGCCTTGGCCTTCCCGCCGAGCAGGCTGCGGAGCAGCTCGCTCTTGGCGGTGCCGGTCGCGGCCTTGTCGGTCAGCGCGGCACGCAGCTCGGTGTTCGAGGCGAGGATCCGGCCGAACCGGAACAGCTCGTCCTCGACGTCGTCGAGCGTGCCGGCGCTCTGGGCCGCCGTGAGGTCGGCGGTGTTCGCCAGCTCCTCCAGCGAGTCCACCAGGTCACGGGACTGCGACCAGCGGGACCGGACCATGCCCGTCACCAGGTCGAGGGTCTCCCCGCCGACCTGGCTGCCGAGCAGCCGGTTCGCAAGCTCGGCCTTGGCCTCGCCGGACTGCGCCGGGTCGGTCAGGACCCGACGCAGCGAGACCTCGCGGTCGAGCAGCGCGGTGACGGCAGCCAGCTCGCCGGCGAGCTTCTCCGCGTCGACGGACGTGTTGTCCGTCAGCGCGTCGAGACGCTCGCGCGCGGCGCCCAGCGCCTCGCGGCTCGCTCCGTTCATCGGGCGGCCTCGGCCTTCGCCTCGAGCTCGTCGAGGAACCGGTCGATGGTGCGGCTCTGCCGGGCGTGGTCCTCGAGGGACTCACCGACGAGCTTGCCCGCCAGGTCGGTGGCGAGCTTGCCCACGTCCTGGCGAAGTGCCTGCGAGGCGGCCTTGCGGTCGGCCTCGATCTGGGCGTGGCCGGCAGCGATGATCTCCTCACGCTGCCGCTGGCCCTCTGCGCGCAGTTCTTCCTTGAGCGCAGTGCCCTGCTCCAGCGCGTCCTGGCGCAGGCGAGCGGCCTCATGCCGGGCCTCGGCGAGCTGGGCCTTGTACTGCTCCAGCACGCTCTGGGCCTCGGTCTGAGCGGCTTCCGCCTTCTCGATACCGCCTTCGATGGCCTCGCGACGCTCGTCCAGAACCTTGTTGATGTTCGGGAGGAGCTTCTTGGCGAGGAAGCCGAAGACGATGACGAAGGCGATAAAGCCAATGACCAGCTCGGGGAGCGGCGGAATGAGGGGGCTCTGAGGCTCCTCAGCCGCGAGAACCAGGAGGTTCACATCAGTGCCTTTCGTCTAGTTTGGCTGATCGGGATCCGGAGATCAGGGGCCGTAGACGAACGGCATGACCAGACCGATGAGGGCGAGCGCCTCACAGAAGGCGAAGCCGAGGATCTGGTTGGCGCGGATGATGCCGGCCGCCTCGGGCTGACGGGCGAGAGCCTGGGTGCCGTTACCGAAGATGATGCCGACGCCGACGCCCGGGCCGATGGCCGCGAGACCGTAACCGATGGAGCCGAGGGAGCCGGTGACTGCGGCAAGGGTCTGGGACATGCCAGTTCTTCCTTCTCTTTCACGGACCGGTGGGGGTTGGCCACCGGACGAATGGGAGCTTTGGGTGGGCGATCAGTGGTGCTCGGCGAGCGCGCCCTGGATGAAGCTGCAGGCCAGGAGGACGAAGACGTACGCCTGGACGGCCTGGATGAAGAGCTCGAAGGCGGTCATCACGAGGACCATCACGAACGAGACACCCGCGTAGGCGATGCCGATGCCGTTCAGCAGGTACCAGCTGGCGATGGTGAACAGCAGCAGCAGGGTGTGACCCGCGAACATGTTCGCGAACAGTCGGACCGCGTGGGTGAACGGGCGGACCAGGACGTTCGAGAAGAACTCGATGACCATGACCATCGGCAGGACCGGGCCGAGCGACTTGTCGTAGCCCGTGATGTTCTTGAAGCCGCCGACGAAGCCGTGACGCTTGAAGGTCACCGACATCCAGATGACGTAGACGATCGCGGCGAGCGCGGCCGGGTACGCGATGATCGAGGTCACCGGGAACTGGGCCAGCGGGATGATCGACCAGAGGTTCATCATCCAGACGAAGAAGAACAGCGCCACCATGAAGGGGACGTACTTCTCGCCCTCCTTCTTGCCCAGGGTCTCGTAGACGATCCCGCGGCGCACGAAGTCGTAGCCGGCCTCGGCGACCATCTGGAGCTTGCCCGGAACCAGCTTCGGCTTACGGAAAGCGGCCCAGAAGAAGCCGACGATGATGACCGTGCCCAGGAGGGCGAGCAGCATCGTCTTGTTGAAATAACCGAAGCTGCTGTTCGCGTCACCGAAGATCGGCTCGAAGAGGAACGAGTGCAGGCCCGGGGCCGGGAAGCCACATCCGTCGAAGATGTGACAGTCGGTCTCGAAGGCGAGCACCTGCGTCGGGTCAGCACTCACCGCGGGCTCCTTCAGCGTGGCGCATAGGTACGGCAACCTCGTTGTGTCGGCGCGGCGCGCAGCCGCGGTTCGGCACTGGACTGGTGTTACGGATGGTGGGGCGGCGGGCAGGCAGCGAGCCTCGCGATGGAACAGGCGTCAGCTCAGATGCCCGCGCCCGTAGTGCCGCACTCGGCACCGGACGATAGCAGGATCTCGAACGCTCACTTATCCCGCCCCTACCCTTCACGTCTTGGGGCCCGAGTTCTCGGGCTTTTCGGCCTTGGCCGAGTCCGGCTCGACGTAGAGGATCTTGGCCTTCATGTGAGCACGCGTCTGCGCGCCGATCCACACGAGGGTGGTCGCGACGAGCGTGATGGCGAAGGCCCTGGGGTTGAACAGCGTGGTGTTCTTGAACGCGGCGACAAAGATGAACAGCAGAAGAATTTGTGCCGTGTACAGCATCAATCCCATCGCCTGGAACAGATGCGGCAGCGAGCGTGCCGTGCGCTGCAGAACGACGAATCCCATGCCCATGAAGAGGATCACGATCAGGGTCGCGACGACGGCTCCTATCGCCCCCTTGCCGCCGGCGACCACACCGCTGATCACGGCGGCGAGAACGCCGACGGCAGCAGTGGGTACAGCGGCTTGCAGGAGGGATCGGACGTCATCAGACCGCATGGCGGGTGGCTCCGCATGTTTTGGGGGGCACGGGACTCGTACGGGACGAGCGTAAGCCCGGTCCGAGAGGAAACCTCGGGCCAACGAACCGTCGCACTACGGTCCTTCGGCTCTGTCGCCGGGTCTAGTGAACGGTATCACAAACTATTTGATGAGGTCTTTACCTGGGGGTGTGCTCGCTGTCACACATGAGAGTGACCGCGCACGTGTGTGCGCGACGCGCGGCCGCCGTGTCTGATATAGGACGTTCCGTCCCGGTAGCACCGGCGTACGTCAGCCCGGCGATCCGACCATCCGCCGGTCGGGTAGCGCAAACGGGGAAGTGCCACCGCCCTCGTTGACGCCCCTGCCCGCAGGAGCGAACAGAAAGGCGCACCCCACGCTTCCGTGGGGCCCGCCCTGCCCTGCGCCTGGGAACTTGGGGTCCTTGCGGGCTGCCACGGTGACGGTGAAGCACTGCGTTCCGCTGCAGTTGTTGCGGACCCCTCTCGGTCGGACATGGCCGCTTCGGCACACCGGCGCGTCCGCCATGGGTGGGCCGGATCCCGGCGGCTTCCGCCTCCGCGTGACGCCGCGCACGGAGGCCTTTCGGACGGCGGCCACGCCCGGAATGACCCGGATGCCTGGGTCGCCGCGCCGCGTCAGCGTGACGATCCGGCCTTGCGCCGGTCGGGGAAGCGCGAACGGGGGCCCACCGCGGTCGCGCCGTTGACGCCGGAGACGCCGCCCACGAGCACCCGGTCCGGGTCCTGGCCGTCGCCCGGCTGCGCGCCCGGGAGGGCCGCCGCCGTGGCCTCGCGGGCCGTCTCCTCGGCGTCCCGCTCCGCGTGCCGGTAGCGCGGCGGTACCAGGCCCTCGGCCCACTGCGGGGCGCGCGGGGTGAAGCGCGGGAGTAGGAGCAGGACCAGGCCGACACCGCTCAGCGCGGCGATCACGAGCACGATCCACATCGATGTGGAGTTCACCGAATAGGCCACCGCGCCGAAGGCGATCAGCGCCGACCAGAAGTACATGATGAGGACGGCCCGGCTGTGCGAATGCCCGATCTCCAGCAGGCGGTGGTGCAGGTGCCCGCGGTCGGCGGCGAACGGCGACTGGCCGTTCCAGGTACGCCGGACGATCGCCAGCACCAGGTCCGCGGCCGGCAGCGCGATGATCGTCAGCGGCATCAGCAGCGGGATGAAGACCGGGAGCATCGCGTGGGTCGCGTTGCGCTCACCGCCGGCCCACAGGGCCAGCGCATCGGGGTCCACCTGGCCGGTGATGGAGATGGCGCCGGCCGCCAGCACCAGCCCGATCAGCATCGAGCCGGAGTCGCCCATGAAGATCCGGGCCGGGTGCATGTTGTGCGGCAGGAAGCCCAGGCACATGCCCATCAGGATGGCCGCGAACAGGGTCGCGGGGGCCGCGGCCTCGATGCCGTAGCCGTACCAGATGCGGTACGAGTACATGAAGAACGCCGCGGCCGCGATGCACACCATGCCCGCCGCCAGGCCGTCCAGACCGTCCACGAAGTTCACCGCGTTGATGGTGATGACCACCAGGGCGACGGTCAGCAGGTTGCCCTGCCACTGGGTGAGCGAGACCGTGCCGACGCCCGGGACCGGAATCCACAGGATGGTCAGGCCCTGCATGACCATCACGCCCGCCGAGATCATCTGGGCGCCGAGCTTGATCAGCGCGTCGATCTCGAACTTGTCGTCCAGCACGCCGACCAGCCAGATCAGCGCCGCCCCGGAGAGCAGCGCCCGCGGCTCGTTCGACAGCTCGAAGACCCCGTTGAGGTTCTGCAGGTGGTCGGCGACCAGCAGGCCGGCGCAGAGTCCGCCGAACATGGCGATGCCGCCCAGCCGCGGAGTCGGCTCCCGGTGCACGTCACGGGCGCGGATCTCCGGCATGGCGCCGGCCGCGATCGCGAACTTCCGCACCGGTCCGGTCAGCAGGTAGGTCACCGCGACCGTGACGCAGAGCGTCAGCAGATATTCACGCACGGGCTGCCCCAGATGTATCGCCGGCCATCTCAGCCCCACACATTAGCCGTGTTGTCCTCTCCACCGAGGACGCGAGGGGAGCACATCCCGGTTGCGCTACGCCCTCCTTGCGTTCGTTACTCCCCATAAGGGGGAAAAGCGCGCGTGAGCTCGGCCACCTCCGCGCGCACCCGCGGGGCCTCCTCGCCGCGCAGCGCCCGCCCGAACAGCCCGGCGATCCGCACCATCTCCGACTCCCCCATCCCCTGCGTGGTCACCGCGGCCGTACCGAGCCGGATGCCGCGCTGGTCCCCGTAGGGGAGGGCGCAGGTGTCCAGGACCATCCCCGCGGCCGCCAGACGGCCGCGTGCGGCCCGTCCGTCCATGCCCAGGGGTGCGGGGTCGGCGGTGATGAGATGGGTGTCCGTACCGCCCGTGGTGATCGCGAATCCGAGAGCGGCAAGGGCCTGGGCCATGGCGCGCGCATTGGTGACGGCGCGGTGCGCGTAGCGCGCGAAGGCGGGCGTCGCCGCCTCGCCGAAGGCGACGGCCTTCGCCGCGATGGTGTGCATCTGCGCGCCGCCCTGGGTGAACGGGAACACCGCGCGGTCGATCCGCTCACCGAGCTCGGCTCCGCAGAGGATCATCCCGCCGCGCGGTCCGCGGAGCACCTTGTGGGTGGTCGCGCAGACCACGTCCGCGTACGGCAGCGGACTCGGCGCGGCTCCGCCGGCCACCAGCCCGATCGGATGGGCGGCATCGGCGATCAGGACCGCCCCGACCTCGTCGGCGATCTCCCGGAAGGCCGAGTACTCGGGGTGCCTGGGGTAGCAGATCGAGCCGCAGACGATGGCTTTGGGCCGGTGGCTGCGGGCCAGGGCCTGCACCTGGTGGTAGTCGATGATGCCGGTCTCGGCGTCCACCCCGTAGGCGACGAAGTCGAACCAGCGGCCGGAGAAGTTCGCCGGGGAGCCGTGGGTGAGGTGCCCGCCGTAGGGCAGGCCCATCGCGAGGACGGTGTCCCCCGGCCGCAGCAGCGCGGCGTAGGCGGCGAGCATGGCGGCCGACCCGGAGTGCGGCTGCACGTTGGCGTGCTCGGCCCCGAACAGGGCGCGGGCGCGTTCCACGGCGGTCCGCTCGGCGAGGTCGGCGTATTCGCAGCCGCCGTGGTGCCGGGCCCCCGGGTAGCCCTCGGCGTACTTGTTGGCGAGGGCCGAGCCGAGCGCCGCGAGCACCGCGCGGGAGGTGAAGTTCTCGGCGGCGATGAGCTGCAGGGTGGTGTCCTGGCGGTGGGCCTCTCCCGAGAGGATGTCGGCCATCTGGGGGTCCTGCCGGCGGAGGAGGTCGGTGGGTTGCGTGAGGATGCTCATGGCCGACTCCCGCGCGCGAGGGGTACCGGTTGTGGGTACCGCCCACGATATTCCGGGCCGGCCGCTCCCGCCCGGCGGCCGCACGGACGCACCCGCGGGCGTCCCACGACCGGACCGCACCACCGGATCCCGCCATCGGATCGCCCGGCCGTACGGCACCGCCGGACGGAACCACCGGTCCGAACGTCCGGAGGACGTCCGGAGGACGTCCGGAGGAGGTCCGGACCGCAGGACCGGTCCCGGCGCGGGTCCCGCGCCGCGCGGCGGTCAGCGGTTGGCCGTCACCCCGGTCAGGGCCGTGACGACCGGGTCCAGCGCCTGGTGGATCTCGTCGCCGATCGAGCGGAAGAACGTGATCGGCGCGCCGTACGGGTCGTAGACCTCGTCGGCGTCGGGGGACGGCGCCAGCAGCCACCCGCGCAGCGCGGCCGCCGCCCGCACCAGCGCGCGGGCCCGCGCGGCCATGCCGTCGTCCAGCGGCGGCAGCGTCGCCGGGTCTATCGCCCGTACGAGCCGGGTGAACTCCTTCAGGGTGAAGGTGCGCAGGCCCGCCGAGTGGCCCATCGAGATGACCTGCGCCCGGTGGTCACGGGTCGCGGTCAGGACCAGGTCGGCACGGATGACGTGCTCGTCGAGGAGCTCGCGCCCGGTGAAACCGGACGCGTCCGCCCCGAAGTCGGCCAGGACGGCCGCGGCGTTCGCCTCCATCGGCGCGCCCTCGTGGCCCCAGGTGCCGGCGCTCTCCACGATCAGGCCGCCGGTGGACACCCCGCCCAGGCGGTGGATCAGGGCATGCCGGGTGAGCCGCTCGGTGATCGGCGAGCGGCAGACGTTGCCGGTGCTGACGTGGAGTATGCGGAAGGTGTCGCCCGATTCACTCGCTATGCCACGCCCCTCAGGGCTCACGGGGCCACCTCGAGGTCGGGTACGACCTCCCGGAGCTGGTCGGCGGTCAGCGCCCCGGCCCGGAGCAGCACGGGCACCTTCCCGGTGACGTCGACGATCGACGAGGGCTCGATGCCCGGGGTCGGTCCGCCGTCGAGGTAGACGGAGACGGAGTCGCCGAGCATCGCGCGGGCCGCGTCGCAGTCCTCCGGGGCGGGGTGCCCGGTCAGGTTCGCCGAGGAGACGGCCATCGGGCCGACCTCGGTCAGCAGCTCGATCGCGACCGGGTGCAGCGGCATGCGGACGGCGACGGTGCCGCCGGTCTCGCCCAGGTCCCAGGCGAGCGAGGGCTGGTGCTTGGCGACCAGGGTCAGCGCGCCCGGCCAGAACGCGTCGACGAGCTCCCACGCCTGCTCGGAGAAGTCGGTGACCAGCCCGTGCAGGGTGTTCGGGGAGCCGATGAGGACGGGGGTCGGCATGTTCCGGCCGCGGCCCTTGGCGGCGAGCAGGTCGCCGACCGCCTCCGCGTTGAAGGCGTCCGCGCCGATGCCGTACAGGGTGTCCGTCGGCAGGACGACGAGTTCCCCGCGGCGCACGGCGGATGCCGCTTCACGCAGACCGGTCTTGCGGTCCGTCGCGTCGTTGCAGTCGTATCGCCGTGCCATCAGCGGGACTCCTCGTACATCGAAAGGGGGGCGGGGTGGTCGGCGCGGGTCACGGGAGCGCCTTCCGGGCCGTCGCGAAACGCGGGCGGTTGTTGAGGTCCGGGTGGTCGGCCGCGTCGGCCCAGCCCAGCTCCTCGGCGAAGATCCACGGCACCTGGCCGCCCTGGGTGTCCGCGTGCTCGACGACGACGAGGCCGCCGGGCCGCAGCAGCCGGTGCGCGGTGCGCTCGATGCCGCGGATGGTGTCCAGGCCGTCCTCGCCGGAGAACAGCGCCATCTGCGGGTCGTGGTCGCGGGCCTCCGGGGCGACGTACTCCCACTCGGTGAGCGGGATGTACGGCGGGTTGGAGATGACCAGGTCCACCTGGCCGTCCAGCTCGGGCAGGGCGCTCAGCGCGTCACCCTGGTGGACGGTGACCCGGGAGCCCTCGGCGTTCTTCCGGGTGTAGACGAGCGCGTCCTCGGACAGCTCGACGGCGTGCACGCGCGACCGCGGCACCTCCTGGGCCATGGCCAGGGCGATCGCGCCGGATCCGCTGCACAGGTCCACGATCAGCGGCTCGACGACGTCCATCGCGCGGACGGCCTGTATGGCCCAGTCGACGACGGACTCGGTCTCCGGGCGCGGTACGAACACGCCCGGGCCGACCTGGAGCTCCAGGTAGCGGAAGAACGCCCGCCCGGTGATGTGCTGGAGCGGCTCGCGCGCCTCGCGCCGGGCGACCGCCTCCCAGTAGCGGGCGTCGAAGTCGCTGTCCTTGACGTGGTGCAGTTCCCCCCGCTTGACCCCGTGCACCCACGCGGCGAGCTCCTCCGCGTCGAAACGCGGAGAGGGCACACCGGCGGCGGCCAGCCGCTGGGTGGCCTGGGCCACCTCGGCAAGCAGCAAGTTCATCTGCGCTGGTCCTCCGGGCTGCTGTCGTACGGGGGGCGGTTCGCGGAACGGTACTCGGGACGGTACGCGTTCCGCGGGGCTGGTGCGGTTACTGCGCGGCGGCGAGCTTGGCGGCGGAGTCCGCGTCGACGCAGGCCTGGATGACCGGGTCGAGCTCGCCGTCGAGCACCTGGTCGAGGTTGTACGCCTTGAAGCCGACCCGGTGGTCCGAGATCCGGTTCTCCGGGAAGTTGTACGTGCGGATCTTCTCGGAGCGGTCCACGGTGCGCACCTGGCTGCGGCGGGCGTCCGCGGCCTCCTGCTCGGCGGCCTCCTGGGCGGCGGCCAGCAGGCGGGACCGGAGGATGCGCATGGCCTGCTCCTTGTTCTGGAGCTGGCTCTTCTCGTTCTGGCAGGAGGCGACCACACCGGTCGGGATGTGCGTGATGCGCACGGCCGAGTCGGTGGTGTTGACGGACTGGCCGCCGGGGCCGGAGGAGCGGTAGACGTCGATCCGCAGGTCGTTGGGGTTGATCTCGACCTCGACCTCCTCGGCCTCCGGGGTGACGAGCACACCGGCGGCGGAGGTGTGGATGCGGCCCTGGGACTCGGTGGCCGGCACGCGCTGCACGCGGTGCACGCCGCCCTCGTACTTCAGGCGGGCCCAGACGCCCTGGCCGGGCTCGGTCGCGCCGTTGCCGCCCTTGGTCTTGACGGCGACCTGGACGTCCTTGTAGCCGCCGAGCTCGGACTCGGTGGAGTCGATGATCTCGGTCTTCCAGCCCACGCGCTCGGCGTAGCGCAGGTACATGCGCAGCAGGTCGCCGGCGAACAGGGCGGACTCGTCGCCGCCCGCGCCCGCCTTGATCTCCAGCAGCACGTCCTTGTCGTCGCTGGGGTCGCGCGGCACCAGGAGCAGCCGGAGCTTCTCGGTGAGCTCCTCGCGGTGCGCGGTCAGCTCCTTCACCTCGGCGGCGAAGTCGGGGTCGTCGGCGGCCAGCTCCTTGGCCGTCTCGATGTCCTCGGCCGACTGCTTCCAGGCCCGGAAGGTGGCGATGATCGGGGTCAGCTCCGCGTAGCGCTTGTTGAGCTTGCGCGCATTGGCCTGATCGGAGTGGACCGACGGGTCGGCGAGCTTCTTCTCGAGGTCGGCGTGCTCGCCGACCAGGTCCTCGACGGCCTCGAACATCTTCGGGCTCCTGGTGAAAGAAGAGAAAGGGCTGGGCAGCCGGGGTGGGGGGCCGACGGCTGCGGCGGGACGACAAAGGCGCCGGTCCGGCCACCCCCGCGTGGACAGGGAGCGGCCGGAGACCGGCGCCGAGGTCTCGCTACTTCTTGGCGGCCGCAGCCTTGCCGAAGCGGGCCTCGAAGCGGGCCACGCGGCCACCGGTGTCGAGGATCTTCTGCTTGCCCGTGTAGAACGGGTGGCACTCGGAGCAGACCTCGGCACGGATGGTGCCCTCGGTCAGGGTGCTACGGGTGGTGAACGACGCGCCGCAGGTGCAGCTGACCTGGGTCTCGACGTACTCGGGGTGGATCTCGCGCTTCAAGGTGTCTCCTAGTTTCGGGAGGGCGCCGGGTCGCACGTCGCGGAATTGCTCCATGCGTGAACCGGGGCCGACGTACCAGTCTGCCAGGACCGGCCCGCCTGTCAAAATTCCGGGACGCACCCCTCAACGGGTACCCGCGCGCCGTTATTCCTGCCCCCGCCCGGCGGGCTCCGCCGCTCCCCCGGCGGGTCTCCGCCGGCCGGCCCTAACGGACGACGGACCCGGCGGTGCCCTTGTCCCCGGCGGATTTCTCGGTGGCCTCGGCCGGGATCGGCCGGTCGGCCCGCAGGGCCTGCCAGACCAGCGCGGTCTCCTTCGCCAGCGGGACCACGCGGTTGGGGTCGCGGATGTCCCCGGCCACCGGCAGGGTGATCATCTGCATGTCCCGGGAGTCGATGCCGCCCATCCCGGAGGCGAATCCCATCAGCGACTTCACGTCGCCCAGCTTCGAGTCGGTGGTGACCGCCTTGGTGGCGGTGTCGGCCAGGTCCAGCAGCCGCCCCGGGTTGTCGAGGATCCCGATGCCCTTGACCTGCTCGACCAGGGCCTTGATGAAGGCCTGCTGGAGCTGTATCCGCCCCAGGTCGCTGCCGTCGCCGACGCTCTTGCGGGTGCGGACCAGGCCGAGGGCCTGCTCGCCGTTCAGCCGGTGGGTTCCGGGCGGGAGGTCGAGGTGGCTGGCGCCGTCCTTGATGGGCCTGGCCGTGGTGACCTGCACTCCGCCGAGCTTGTCGATGATCTTCTTGAAGCCCGTGAAGTCGACTTCGAGGTAGTGGTCCATCCGGATCCCGGACATCTGCTCGACCGTCTTGACCGCGCAGGGCGCCCCGCCGACGGTGAAGGACTCGTTGAACATCCGCCGGGTACCGCCGGGGTCGGTCCTCCCGGACGCGGTCGTGCAGGAGGGCCGGGTGACCAGGGTGTCCCGGGGTATCGATATGACGCCGGCCTTCTCGTGGCCCTCGTAGACGTGGACGATCATGGCGGTGTCGGAGCGGGCGGAACCGCCGTCGTCCCTGCCGTACTCGGCGTTCGCGCCGCCGCGCGAGTCGGAGCCGAGGACCAGGATGTCCATCGAGCCGTTGTCGACGTCGGCCGGGCGGTCCTTGCCGAGGGCCGCGTCGAGGTCCACGCTCTTCAGGTTGTCGTTGAGCTTCTCGTAGAACCAGCCCAGACCACCCCCGCCGAGGACCAGCACTCCCGCGGCGGTCCACCCGGCGATCGCGACCGCCCGGCGGCCCTTCGAGGGTTTTCCGCGGCGCCCCGCCCCGGCCCGGTGGCCCCGGCCCCTGCTGTCCTCGGTCATGCGTCCTCGCCTCCCGTGCGTCCGCCCACACAGACGGGTGCCCGGTATGACGGGTTCCATGACGGTTCCACGAGGTGCCGTGAACGCCCCGTGCCCACCGCGCGGACGCGGTGGGCACGGGGCGGCCGTGAAGGGCCTTGTTCGCCGGTTTAC
Organism: Streptomyces sp. NPDC043853; assembly: GCF_056436025.1. Classification (NCBI taxonomy): domain Bacteria; kingdom Bacillati; phylum Actinomycetota; class Actinomycetes; order Kitasatosporales; family Streptomycetaceae; genus Streptomyces; species Streptomyces sp. NPDC043853. The sequence goes on along the minus strand of NZ_JBWKDJ010000019.1, from coordinate 21,140 downwards.
TGCCGGTGTACCCGGGGGGTCAGCCGAAGAGGTTGAACTGTGCCCAGGCGGTGCCGAAGGCCTTGCGCGTGGCGAAGGTCGCACCGGTGCTGCTGCCGGTCCCCGGGAACAGCCACAGGGCGTCGCCCTCACGGGCCAGCAGGTCGGCCTTGCCGTCGTTGTTGACGTCGCCGACGGTCGCGAAGGCGGTGTACGAGCTGCCGAGGGTGGCCACCTTCACGCGCGGCGCGAAGCTGTTCAGGCCGAGGGTGCCGGTGCCCTTGTACAGGAAGACCTCGCCGGCCGGGGTACGGGCCAGCAGGTCCGTCTTGCCGTCACCGGTCAGGTCGCCGTGGCCGAGGACCTGGCTGTAGATCTGCCAGCCCGGTCCGCCGTCGACCTCGGCGTAGAAGCCGCCCTTGCCGTTGCCCGGGTGGATCCGCAGCCGGCCGGCCGAGTCCACCGAGATCAGGTCCTGCACGTCGTTGCCGTTGACGTCGCCGGGCGCGAGGAAGGTGCGCCGGGTCTGCCAGCCACTGGCGAGCTTGGTGTGCTGCCAGGTGCCGTTCGACTGGAACGTCCGGTACAGGTCGCCGGCGGCGGTGCGCCGGATGACGTCCTGCGAGCCGTCCAGGTCGAGATCGGCCTGCACGAGCAGGTTGTCGGTCGTGAAGTCACCCGGCACCGAGGCCTGCCAGGACAGGCTGGTGCCCTTGGAGTGGAACGGGAACAGCTTGCCGTCGGAGGCCCGGCGGGCCAGCATGTCGGCCTGGCCGTCCTTGCTCCAGTCGGTGTCGTACACGCGGGCCCGGATCGGCCCGGAGTACGAGGTGACCTTCGCGTAGACCCCGTAGGCGCCCTTGTAGACGCAGTCCTCGACGCCCCAGGAGACCACGCCGATCAGGCGGCCGTTGCGGACCAGCGGACCACCGGAGTCGCCGTTGCAGGCGGTGGTGGTGCCGGCGTCCGCCCCGGAGGCCGGGGTGCCCGCGCAGACCATGTGCCCGCGGATCAGGTAGTCGCCCCAGAAGCCCGCGCAGGTGTCGTCGGAGACGAGCGGCAGCGAGGCCTTCTTGAGGGTGGGCGAGACGGCCTGGCTGCCGGAGGTGTAGCGGCCCCAGCCGTACACCTCGGCGGTGTTCCCGACCGCGTAGTTGCCCGTGTCCGTGGAGCGCGCGACCGGCAGCAGCGGAACGCTGACGGGCTTGGCGAGGGTCAGCACCGCCACGTCGTTGTCCGTCGTGGCGGCGTTGTACGCGGAGTGCTTCCACTGGCGGCGGACGGTCACCGGGGTGCCGCCCTGCCAGTTGGTCACTCCGGAGGAGTCGACCGTCGGGAGCTTGGTGGCGCCGACGACGACCACGCTGTCGAGGGTCCAGTTGACCCCGTCGACGCAGTGGGACGCGGTGAGGATCTTCGTCGGGGAGACGACCGTGCCCCCGCAGAAGAAGGCCTCGTCGTCCGCCTTGTCCGGGGTGTTGCGGTCGTCGAAGTAGTGGAGCTGCGCCATCCAGGGTGCGTTGGCGATGGTCTCCGTGTTGCCGCCGATGATGTACGGCGACGACTTCGGAGGCTCCGGCTTGGTGCTCTGCGGCGGGACCGGCTTGGTCACGTCCCGCGCCTGCTGATCGGTCGTCATCGACCGGGAGACGCGCTTGCCGAGCTCCTTCACGGAGGGCTCGGGCGTCGTGGTGGCGGCTGCCTGTGCTCCGGTGGCCGTCAGTCCCGTGCCCAGCAGGGCCAGGACGGACGCGGCGACAGGGACCGCCAGGCGCGAAGTGCGTATGTGCACGCGCGACTTCCTTCTTTTTGGCGGAGCAGTTGATTGGTGCGGTGATCCTATGGCAACGCCGCCCCCGCCCTGGTGGGCGGGGGCGGCGTCGGGGTGCTCCGCCGGTCCGGCCGGTGCGGCCGGACCCGAGGTCAGTCGTTGTTGACGGCCGAGGGGGTCGTCTTGGCGATCTGCATCAGGAACTCGGCGTTCGACTTCGTCTGCTTCATCTTGTCCAGCAGCAGCTCGATCGCCTGCTGCGAGTCGAGCGCGTGCAGCACCCGGCGCAGCTTCCAGACGATGCTGAGCTCCTCGCTGTTGAGGAGGATCTCCTCCTTGCGGGTGCCCGAGGGGTCGACGTCGACGGCCGGGAAGATGCGCTTGTCGGCGAGCTTCCGGTCGAGCTTGAGCTCCATGTTGCCGGTGCCCTTGAACTCCTCGAAGATCACCTCGTCCATCCGCGAGCCGGTCTCGACCAGCGCGGTGGCCAGGATGGTCAGCGAGCCGCCGTCCTCGATGTTGCGCGCGGCACCGAAGAAGCGCTTCGGCGGGTACAGCGCGGTCGAGTCGACACCACCGGACAGGATGCGGCCGGAGGCGGGCGCCGCGAGGTTGTACGCGCGGCCCAGACGGGTGATGGAGTCCAGCAGGACGACCACGTCGTGGCCCAGCTCGACGAGACGCTTGGCGCGCTCGATGGCCAGCTCGGCGACGGTGGTGTGGTCCTCGGCCGGGCGGTCGAAGGTCGAGGAGATGACCTCGCCCTTGACCGACCGCTGCATGTCGGTGACCTCTTCCGGACGCTCGTCGACCAGGACGACCATCAGGTGGCACTCGGGGTTGTTGTGCGTGATCGCGTTGGCGATCGCCTGCATGATCATGGTCTTACCGGTCTTCGGCGGGGCCACGATCAGACCGCGCTGGCCCTTGCCGATCGGCGACACGAGGTCGATGATGCGGGTGGTCAGCACGCCCGGGTCGGTCTCCAGGCGGAGCCGGTCCTGCGGGTAGAGCGGGGTGAGCTTGTTGAACTCGGGGCGGCCGCGGCCGGACTCCGGCGCCATGCCGTTGACCGAGTCGAGGCGCACCAGCGCGTTGAACTTCTCGCGGCGCTCGCCTTCCTTCGGCTGGCGCACGGCACCGGTGACGTGGTCACCCTTGCGCAGGCCGTTCTTGCGGACCTGGGCGAGGGAGACGTAGACGTCGTTCGGGCCGGGCAGGTAGCCGGAGGTCCGGATGAACGCGTAGTTGTCGAGGATGTCGAGGATGCCCGCGACGGGGATCAGCACGTCGTCGTCGGCCACGGTGGGCTCGCCGGCGCCGAACTCCTCGCGTCCGCGACGGCCACGGCGGTCGCGGTAGCGTCCGCGACGGCCACGGCGGCCGCCGTCCTCGTCGAAGTCGTCCTGCGGACCGCTGTCCCGCTGCGGCTGCTGGCCCTGACCGCGGCCGCCCTGCTGCTGGCGGTCCTGACGGTCCCGGTCCTGGCGGTCCGGGCGGTCCTGACGGTCCTGACGGCCCTGGCGCTCGCCGCCCTGGGCCTGGCCGGCCTGGGCCTGCTCCTCGCCCTTGGCGCCACGTTCGCGGCGGTCGCGCTGACGGTCACGGCGGTCACGACGGCCGCGGCCCTCGGCCTCCTGGCCGGAGACGGCGGTCTCGGCCTTGGCCTCGGGCTGCGCGGCAGCGGCGGGCGCCTCGGCCTTGGGCTCGGCCTTGGGCTCGGCGGCCGGGGCGACGACGGTGGTGGCGGCGGCCGCGGCGGCGGTCTCGGGGGCACCGGCGGGCGCGGTGGCCCGGCGGCGGCGGCGCTCGCCGGCCGGCTGGTCGGCGGCGGCCGGCTGGCCCGGGATGTCGATCTGCTGCTGGGCGGCCGGCGCCTCGGCGGCGGCCTCGCCCGTGCGGGCCTTGCTGGTGGTACGGCGCTTCGGCTTGGCCTCGGCGGTGCCGGCGGAGTCCGCGGCCTTGGCGGCGGTGCCGCCGCCGGCCTGCGCCTCCTTGATGACCTCGATCAGCTGGCTCTTGCGCATGCGCGCGGTGCCCCTGATCCCGAGGCCGGAAGCGACCTGCTGCAGCTCGGCCAGGACCATGCCCTCGAGGCCGGTGCCGGAGCGGCGACGCTTGGGGGCGGCGGTACCCGCAGCGGGAGCACTGGTGTCGACAGTGGTGTCGGCAGCGCCCATCAGATCGGTGGTGTCGCTCACGAAGGGTCCTTCCCTGGAGCGGACGTCGGCCTGTCTGGCTCGGCGACCGGTTGTGCTGTCCGACCGCGGACCGAGATCTTGCTGATCGTGGCCCGAAGTCGAGGCGGTGGTCCGCCGGACATCGATACGGCGGAGAGATACGTGCATGGGTTCCGGCGAGAAGCCCCCCAGCTGAAAGCGTGGGAATGTGTCACGCCGATTCCGGAGCGTGCTCGAAACTGCCTGGCAGAAATCAAAGCAGTTGGGGAGGCTCCCGGAAGAAGGGTGGTCCCTGATAGGGACACTGAGCACCGAGCCCTGGCGGCTTCGGATGCACACTTGAGAGTAACACTACCGGATCCAACAGACATTCCCCCTCTCACTCACCGGCAATCGCGCCTTCCCCGGGCCGCGGGCGGCCTGCCCGGCCGCCCGCCCCCGGCGCGCCGTTACTGGCCGCCCTGGGTGCCCAGCGGAAGAACGCTCGCGCCCGCGGCGTCGAGGGCGAGCCGGTTGGCCGCCCACCCCTCGCCCGCGAGCTGCGCGACCTTGTCGGCCGCACCGCTGTCGACCAGCGCGAGGACCGTGGGGCCCGCGCCGGAAATGACCGCGGGCACGCCGTCCGCCCGCAGCCGGTTCACGAGTGCCACGCTCTCGGGCATCGCGGGGGACCGGTACTCCTGGTGCAGCCGGTCCTCGGTGGCGGGCAGCAGCAGCTCGGGACGCCGGGTCAGGGCTTCGACGAGCAGGGCCGCACGGCCCGCGTTGACGGCCGCGTCCACGTGCGGGACGGTCCGCGGCAGCAGGCCGCGCGCGGTCTCGGTCAGGACCGGCTTCGAGGGCACGAAGACCACCGGAACGATGGAATCGGCGGGGTCCATCCTGATGGCCTTGGCGCTGCCGCCGTCCATCCAGGCCAGGGTGAAGCCGCCGAGGAGGCAGGCGGCGACGTTGTCGGGGTGGCCTTCGATCTCCGTGGCGAGCTCCAGCAGCGCCGCGTCGTCGAGCCGGGCCTCTCCGCCTATGGTCACGGCGCGGGCGGCGACGATGCCGGCGCAGATGGCCGCGGAGGAGGAGCCCAGGCCCCGGCCGTGCGGGATGCGGTTGGCGCAGCGCACCTCCAGGCCGCGCGGCTGCCCGCCGAGCAGGTCGAAGGCGGTGCGCATGGAGCGTACGAGCAGGTGGCTCTCGTCGCGGGGCAGCGTCTCGGCGCCCTCACCCGCGATGTCGATGTCGAGGCCGGAATCGGCCACCCGCACGACCACGTCGTCGTAGAGCCCCAGGGCCAGGCCCAGGGCGTCGAACCCGGGTCCGAGGTTGGCACTGCTGGCGGGGACGCGCACCCGTACGGCGGCGGCGCGGAACGCTGGACCGGCCATCGCTCGATGAACTCCTTGTTGACTGTGCGGGACCCGCGCACGGGACTGCGCGGGATCTGCTGGGGATCTGCTGGGGATCTGCTGGGGATCTTCCGCTGTGAATGTACTGGAGAACGTACGACACCCGAAGGCCCCTGAAACTCCCGAGGGGCAGCACCTTGTCACGTGAAAGGGCGCGTGCACGGTGGCGGATGTAAGTACAGCGTATCGAAGGAAGGTTCTGTCGCGACATAGGGCGCACAGGAGGCGCACGATGCGTGTCGCGCACACCGGCCGTGTTTCGCGGCTTTCGCCCCGCGCTGCCGGGTTCTCGTCCCCCTCAGCGCCGGGTTCCGGAGTGCTCCGGAACCCGGCGTGCGGGGCTACCCGCGTTCCGCTCAGACCAGGCCGAGGCGTACGGCGGCGGCCTCGGCGTCCACCGGAACGGTGACCGGCTGCGGAGCGCCGGCGATCGCCCAGTCGGGGTCCTTCAGGCCGTTGCCGGTGACGGTGCAGACGATCGTCTGGCCCGGGTCGACCAGGCCCTGCTCGGCGGCCTTGAGCAGACCGGCGACCGAGGCGGCCGAGGCGGGCTCCACGAAGACGCCCTCCTGGGCGGCCAACAGCCGGTAGGCGGCCAGGATCTGGCGGTCCGTCACCTCGTCGATGAAGCCGCCAGACTCGTCCCGGGCCGCGAGCGCGTAGTCCCAGGAGGCCGGGTTGCCGATCCGGATGGCGGTGGCGATGGTGTGCGGCTCCTTGACCGGCTCGCCGCGCACGATCGGCGCCGAGCCCGAGGCCTGGAAACCCCACACGCGGGGCGTACGGGAGGCCAGGCCGTCGGCCTTGTACTCCTTGAAGCCCTTCCAGTACGCGGTGATGTTGCCCGCGTTGCCGACCGGCAGCACATGGATGTCGGGGGCGTCGCCGAGCGCGTCCACGATCTCGAACGCGGCCGTCTTCTGGCCCTCGATGCGCACCGGGTTCACCGAATTGACCAGTGCCACGGGGTAGTTGTCGGACAGCCGGCGGGCGAGCGTGAGGCAGTCGTCGAAGTTGCCGTCCACCTGCAGGATCTTGGCGCCGTGGACCAGGGCCTGGCCCATCTTGCCGAGTGCGATCTTGCCCTGGGGGACCAGTACCGCGGAGACCATGCCGGCGCGCACCGCGTACGCGGCCGCGGAGGCGGAGGTGTTGCCGGTGGAGGCGCAGATGACGGCCTTGGCGCCCTCCTCCTTGGCCCGGGTGATGGCCATGGTCATGCCGCGGTCCTTGAAGGAGCCGGTCGGGTTGGCTCCCTCGACCTTCAGGTGGACCTGGCAGCCCGTGCGCTCCGACAGCACCTGCGCGGGCACGAGCGGAGTGCCACCCTCGCGGAGCGTCACCACCGGGGTCGTGTCCGTGACCGGCAGCCGGTCACGGTACTCCTCGATGATGCCCCGCCACTGGTGGGTGCGATTGGTGCTCATGGGTCCTTTACTCCCCTTCAACGCGCATGATGCTGGCCACACCGCGGACGGTGTCGAGCTTCCGCAGTGCCTCGACGGTCCCGGAGAGGGCGGCGTCGGGGGCCCGGTGGGTGACGACGACGAGGGAGGCCCCACCGTCGATTTCTGGACGACCTTGCTGCCGGACGGTGTCGATCGACACCCCGTGCTCGGCGAAGACCGTCGCGACCTGGGCGAGCACGCCCGGCTTGTCGGCCACATCGAGGCTGATGTGGTACCGCGTCACGACCTCTCCCATCGGGCTGACCGGCAGCTGGGTGTACGCCGACTCGCCCGGCCCCGTTGCCTCGGCGAGCTTGTTCCGGCAGACGGCGACCAGGTCGCCGAGGACCGCGGAGGCGGTCGGCGAGCCGCCCGCGCCCGGGCCGTAGAACATGAGCCGCCCGGCGGCCTCCGCCTCGACGAAGACGGCGTTGTACGCCTCGCGCACGGAGGCCAGCGGGTGGCTGAGCGGGATCATCGCGGGGTGGACTCGAGCCGTGACGGACTCGCCGTCGGCGGCGCGCTCGCAGATCGCCAGCAGCTTGATGGTGCAGCCCATCCGCTTGGCGGAGGCGAAGTCGGCGGCGCTGACCTCGGTCATGCCCTCGCGGTGGACGTCGTCGAGCCGGACCCGGGTGTGGAAGGCGATGCCGGCCAGGATCGCGGCCTTCGCGGCGGCGTCGTAACCCTCGACGTCGGCGGTCGGGTCGGCCTCCGCGTAACCCAGCGCGGTGGCCTCGTCCAGGGCCTCCTGGTAGCCGGCGCCGGTGGAGTCCATCTTGTCGAGGATGAAGTTGGTCGTGCCGTTGACGATGCCCATCACCCGGTTGATCTTGTCGCCGGCCAGCGACTCGCGCAGCGGGCGGATCAACGGGATGGCACCGGCCACGGCGGCCTCGTAGTAGAGGTCCAGCCCGGCCTGCTCTGCGGCGGCGTGCAGCGCGGCCCCGTCCTGGGCGAGCAGCGCCTTGTTCGCCGAGACCACGGCGATGCCGTGCTCGAAGGCGGTGGTGATCAGTCCGCGGGCCGGCTCGATGCCGCCGATGACCTCGATGGCGACGTCGATGTCGCCGCGTTTGAGCAGGGCGGTCGCATCGGTGGTGACCAGGGCCGGGTCGATGCCCTCACGGACCTTGGAGGGGCGGCGGACGGCCACGCCGGCGAGTTCGACGGGCGCGCCGATCCGGGCCGCCAGATCGTCGGCGTGCGTCGTCATGATGCGCGCCACCTCTGAGCCGACCACTCCACAGCCCAGCAGCGCCACCTTCAGCGGACGCGTACGCATCATTTGACCTACGCCTTTCGATCTTGGATCACTTCGATCGGCCCCGGTCCGCGGAATTGCACACCGGGGGTGGAACCAGTCTCACTCAATGGACAGCGGAATCCATCCTCGGTCCATTGACTGAGACGTCATGAGACGTCCATTTTGGGGGGTCGGACGTCCTCTCGGGAAAAAACGCGTGTCATCCGAGGTCGAGACGCAGGAGATCTTCCTCCGTCTCACGCCGGACGATCACCCGCGCGTCGCCGTTCCGGACCGCCACGACCGGCGGGCGGAGGGCGTGGTTGTAGTTGCTCGCCATGGAGCGGCAGTACGCCCCGGTGGCCGGTACGGCGATCAGGTCGCCGGGTGCGAGGTCGGCGGGCAGGAACGCGTCCTTGACCACGATGTCCCCGCTCTCGCAGTGCTTGCCGACGACCCGGGAGAGCACCGGTTCGGCCTCGGACCGGCGGGAGACCAGCGCCACGCTGTACTCGGCGTCGTAGAGCGCGGTGCGGATGTTGTCCGACATGCCTCCGTCGACGCTGACGTACGTGCGGAGCCCTTCGAGCGGCTTGATCGTGCCGACCTCGTACAGGGTGAACGCGGTCGGGCCGACGATGGCCCGGCCCGGCTCCACGGAGATGCGGGGCGCGCTCAGCCCGGCGCTCTCGCACTCGCGGGCGACGATCTCCTTCAGCGCCTTGGCGATCTCGTGGGGCTCGCGCGGGTCGTCCTCCGAGGTGTACGCGATGCCGAGGCCCCCGCCGAGGTCGATCTCGGGCAGCTCGATGCCGTGCTCGTCGCGTACGGCGGCCAGCAGCCGTACGACGCGCTTGGCGGACACCTCGAAGCCGGCCATGTCGAAGATCTGCGAGCCGATGTGCGAGTGGACGCCGATCAGCTCCAGGCTGTCGTGTCCCAGCGCCCGGCGCACGGCCTCGGCGGCCGAACCGTCGGCGACGGCGATGCCGAACTTCTGGTCCTCGTGCGCGGTGGCGATGAACTCGTGCGTGTGGGCCTCGACGCCGACGGTGACCCGGATCTGCACGCGCTGGCGCACCCCGAGCTCGCTCGCGACGTGGGCGACCCGGGCGATCTCCTGGTAGCTGTCGAGGACGATCCGGCCGACGCCGGCCTCGACGGCCCGGCGGATTTCGCGGACGGACTTGTTGTTGCCGTGGAAGGCGATGCGGTCGGCGGGCATCTCCGCGGCGAGGGCGGTCGCGAGTTCCCCCTCGCTGCACACGTCGAGATTCAGCCCCTCCTCCTTCAGCCACCGCACGACGGCCTTGGAGAGAAATGCCTTGCCGGCGTAGAACACGTCCGCGTCCTTGCCGAACGCGTGCGCCCACGCGCGGCACCGCTGCCGGAAATCCTCCTCGTCGAGGAAATAGGCGGGCGTGCCGAACTCCTCCGCCAGCCGGGTGACTTCGATGCCGCCGACGCTGACCACACCGTCGTCACCACGGGTGACCGTACGGGACCACACCTTCTCGTCCAGCGCGTTGAGGTCGGCCGGCGGCGGGGAGTAGTGCCCCTCGGGCAGGTCGGCGGCGTGGCGGGGCCCTGCGGGGTGCGCGGAACGGCTCATGTCTCTCTCAACTCTCTTGATCTTTCTGAACGTCGCTAGATCAGCTCGGGGGCGTCGATGCCGAGCAGGGACAGGCCGCCGGCCAGCACCGTCCCGGCGGCTTCGGCAAGGGCCAGCCGGGCGCGGTGGGCGGCCCCGGGTTTCTCGTCCCCGACGGGGAGCACCCCGTACTGGAAGTCGAGCAGGGCGTCGGCGATCACGACGAGCTGCCGGAGGACCCGGTCGGGCTCCCGGTGGTGGGCAGCGGCCTCCAGGGCGAGGGGGTAGTCGGCGAGGGCGGAGAGCAGGGCGGGCGCGTCGACTTCCCTCACTTCGGCCGTGAAACCGAGCTGGGCGGCGTTCCGGGTCACGGCCCGACTCCGGGAGTGCGCGTAACGCACCCGGAACAACTCACTGCTCTCGTCCTGGACGAGCAGCCACTCGCCGAAAACAGGGGTCTCCCTGGGCCCGACGGAGAGCATCGCCCAGCGCGCGGCGTCCGCACCGTAGAGACGTTCGACGTCCCCGTCGCGCCGGGCGACGGGCGCGACGGCGGGCGGGGCACCCGCCCCGACGACGCCCTGACTGGCGGCGATCCGCGTGACGGCACCGACGACGGCGCGCTCACGCAGCTCGGCTCCGGCGGCGTCGGGCACAGCGGGCGGGTAGGCGTTGTCGGCGTAGCCGTAGGGCCGCCGTTCGGCGCCACCGAGGATCCGTGCGACGAGAGCGGCGCCGCCCCCCTCCTGGAGGGTGAAGTTCAGAAAACCGCCCCCGGTGACCACCACGTCCCGTATCCCGGGCTCGGCGAGCAGCCGCCGGGCGAGCACTCCGGCCACCTCGGCGGGCTTGATCCCGGCACCCTTCGCGACCCGGAAGGCGACGGGGGTGGCGTACTCCCCCACCCCACCCGGACGGGTCCGTTCGACCACGATCCGCGCGGGCACCTCGACCGCCAGCTCCCCGCCCTCGACGGCGCAGCGCAGGGCGCGACCGACGGTACGGGAGAGATCAGCGGGGTTCACGGTCCCAGCCTAGGCGAGAGACCCCCACCGGCCGCGAAGGGTTTCGCCATGTGAAACCCCGGCAGGACGGGACCCCCACAGGCCGGCACACCCGAGCCAGACCAACGAACCTGTCCACCGGACCCATCCACAGGAGGGCCTGTCCACAGGAGGACCTATCCGCCGAGCCGCACGCCGTTCCGCTCCACCAGCCGCCGTACGACCTTCACCAGCTCGGCCGGCTCGAAGGGTTTGGCGAGGAAGGCGTCCACTCCCGCCTCCACCCCGACATCGACCTCGTGCTGCGTGCACGCGCTCACGATCGCGACGGGCAGGTCCCTGGTCCGCGGATCGGCCCGCAGCCGCGCGGCGGTCCCGAACCCGTCCAACCGGGGCATGACCACATCAAGCGTCACCACGTCCGGACGCACCTCGTGCACCACGTCCAGACACTCGGCACCATCGGCCGCGGTCACGACCTCGAAGCCCTCCAGCTCGAGATTGACCTTGATCAGCTGCCGGATGACCTTGTTGTCGTCGACAACAAGCACCCGGCCCGAGGCGCCTGGCACAACTCGAGAGTAGGTGTCCGCCTGCCCCCGCGTCCGGGTTTTGCCCACTTCCACCCCGTCCGAGCGACCCAACCCCCTCTCCCGCCCGAAACCCGTTCCTGATCACCCCTCCGGAGCTGGTAGTGTTCATCCCGTCGCCGCGAGAAGCGGACGATACGCCCCCGTAGCTCAGGGGATAGAGCAACGGCCTCCGGAGCCGTGTGCGCAGGTTCGAATCCTGCCGGGGGCACTTCGCAGGAAGTGCCCAAAGACCCCGCCATCAGCGGTAACGCTGAAGCCGGGGTCTTCGCGTATCTGCAGCCGTACGCCGCGCCGAGCAGCCCCGGAGTGAGCGCATTCCTCCTGGGCCGCGCTGTCCACCTGCTCCCGGCGGTGGTGCCGCACCGGGCCCTGCCCGGTGAGCGAGGTGCCGTTCCCCCCAAGACGTGGCGCGCATGCGGGTGGCCGCCCCGCCGTCGCGGCGATCGGGTTCGGCAAGCCTGCGCACGTACGTCACGGCGGGCCCTCCCGGCACCGCCCGTCCTCCCCAAGTAGCGGGGAGAGGCCGGTTGTTAAGGTGATCGAAAGAGGGACGGGGGGCGGAATGTCGGGTTTCACCAATCTCCACGTGGCCGATGACGATCTGCGGAAACTCGCCGACGACATGGACGAGATGCAACGGCACCTCGACGGCCAGGTGCGCCGGATGGACGCGATCGTCGACCGGATCGAGGCCGGCTGGCGTGGCACGACCGGCGAGGCGTACCGGGCACTGCACCGGGCGGCGGCCGAGGATGCCGTGCGGATCCGGGAGATCCTCCTCGTCTTGGAGCAGGCCGTGCGGCTGAGCCGCGACGGGTTCAGTCAGCAGGATTTGGAGACCCTCCGGGAGTTCCGGCGGGTGCAGAGCGCAGTCGATGCGGCCCGCGAGGTACAGGCCCTCTCGGAGGGCACGGCGCCGCCGGCCCGGCGCAGCAGCATCGACGATCTCTGAGAACTTCAGGAACACGCCGAACAGCGGGGGGAATCGCGTGGCGGATGACCACATAGGCGTCAACTTCGGCGCTCTTCACGGGCTCGCGGGTGAGCTCGAAGACATCATCGGGCAGCTGTCACTGAAGCTCGAGGAGCTCTACAAGCGCACTGAGCCCGTGGTGTTGACCTGGGAAGGCGAGGCCCGCGACGTCTTCGTGGACCAGCTCGACCGGTGGGACCGGGAGATGCAGGACCTCGAAGCCGCGCAGAGGTGGCTGCACTCGGTCGTCACCACGGGCCAGGTGAATTACGGCGCTGCCCACCGGGCCGTGCTGCGCGGTTGGGGTGCTTGATGGCAGGACCCGCGACCCCGCCGGCACCCGCGCCGAGCGGTGCATTCGACGTCACGCCGACGAAGCTGAACGGTGTGGCGCAAGGGGCGGTGATACAGCAGGGCGTGCTGGACAAGGGTGCCCGTGACCTGGTGTACGACCTCGTCGAGTACATGGACTGCGGTGGGTACGGGACTGCCGCACAAGCGGTGGCGAGCGCCTACGTCGACATCGGGAACCGCTTCCTCGAGACGTGGGCCAAGAGTGTCGTGAGCATCGGCGGTGTCGCGGTCGGGTTCGTCACCACGGCGAACAACTACTCCAAGGCTGACGCGGCAAGCCATCCTTCGGGCACGGCGCAGCCCGTCGTGTTCCCGGTGCCCCATGTCATCGACGCACCGCCGAAGTACCAGCCGGTCACCGACCTGAGCTGGGGTGACCTCGACGACTACAGCAGCGGATTCCTCTCCTGGGTTCTCGAGGGTGTCCCCGACTTCGCGATGGACATCCTGCGCGGGCTGCTTCACCACGCCTACCGGTGGGGTGAAGCAGCCGACATCCTGCCGCTGCCCGACTATCAGCAGATCAACAAGATCGCCCTGCGGTGGCTGGAACCCGGTACCACCGTCTCCGGAGTGGCCGACGCGATGACCGGTCTGGTCGGTTCCATATCCGACCCCAACAACGGTGAGTGGCAGGCTGCAATGCGGCAGTTCGCCAGTTCCCTGTGGGGCACCACGGCGTGGGGCAAGCACACGGTCAACTACGAGTGGGGGCATGACACGGGTGGCGGAGCACCGGGCGCCGCCAGCCACCCGGTCATGTCGGTCCTCAAGGACACGGCAGACGGGATCAGCCAGGCCATGATGGCCTACGCCGACGCCGCCGAGAAGATGCGCGTCGAGTTGTGGCGCATCTTCAAGCAGGCCATCAAGCAGGCGATCGCCGATCTCAAGCAGCTCCCGGACTTCGACGACGTGAAGAAGATCGGCAAGAAGCTGCTCGGGCTCGGCGGCGAGATCGGTGTCGGCATCACGTTGAAACTGGACACCGCCGCCATGAACCGTGCGGTTTCCACCTACGAGGCCGAGCTGGCCGACGTGGCGAGCCGGATCAGGGCCCTGAGGCCGGCCCTCGATGAGGCATACACGAGCGCTCCGACCTTCCAGGCGGAAGAAGCTCGAGCCGTGCGCGTGGTACTGCGGTACGCACAGGGTCTGGAGCCGCCGTTCATCGTGCTCACGTCCATGCCGATTGCCTGAGAGCCTGAGGTCAGTCCCCGTGCAGCCAACCCCAAGGGCCTTTTTTCTGGAGAGCCCGGCCACCAGGCTCATCGACCTGGCCATCCTGGCTCAGGAGGGCCACAGCGGATCCTCCCTCGACGACGAGATCCGGCGCTACAACCGCGTCGTCAGGAACTCCTGGCGGGCTGATTGGATCTGCCCGCCCCACACGGCCGCGGCCATGCTGGACCTCCTCGCGGTGCTCGTCGCCGCGCCGAACCCCCAGGCTCCGCTCCCGGCTTCCTTCGAGGAAAAGCTGGCCCGGGCGGCCGATGGAATGGATCAGGCCGAGTACCTCCACACGCTTGCGGAAATCGTACGGACCCTCGACCGCGAAGAGCCCGCGGCCTATGACGAGCTCTCCATGGCCGCATGGGAGCTCTCCGTCCTCTTCCCCTATCTGAACGGCTTCTCCGCCGAGCTGGATGATGGCGGCCACACCTCCTTCGCGGCAGCCGTCGCCTCCGGAGTGCTGAACGAGCACCCGTACTGCGTCGAGCTCGCGGTCCCGTACACCACCGAGGCCCAGCTCGGGCTCACCCTGTTCCCCGACGAGCGATCCCTCGGCCGGTACATCCCCTGGGCTTCCCGCGACCGGCTCCACGAACTTGTCGACATCGTCAACGACCACATGCAGCGAGAGCACTCATGACCACCCCCATCGCGAACCGGGCGGCGACCTACCCCGACCGGGAGACGGCCCAGTGGGCCACCCAGCAGGTCGTCACCCGCAACGAGCAGATGATCCACCGCTGGCTGGCCCAATCCACCCGGCAGCGACTCACCATCGAAGCTTCCTGGCCCTCCCGCGAAGGGCCTGTCGGGCGTGTGCTGCTCCGGGCGATGATGCTCGCCGGCCGGGACGCCGTCGAGGTTCGAGCCGCGCGGGTCGTCCTTCTGCGGAACCCCCGCGTCCCCCACGGATTCACCGTCCACGCCACCTTCCCGATCCACCTGTAGAGGCAGCAGCTGACGTGTCCCTCAAACCCCTCGAACACGACCGGAAGTACGGCGAGCTCGACCAGGTAATGCGTGCGCACACGGGATGCACGGCACATGACGAGGAAGCCCTCACGGCCTACCTCCGGCATTGCTGGCGCACCCGGCCGTGGGCCATCGCCGTTGCCGAGGAACAGCTGCGCGCCTACGCGCAGAACCCGCCGGGGCGGCTCCGCCTGCGGCTGGGCGAGTTCTACCCCGTTCCGGATGTCGGCCTGCCCGATTCCGAGATCCAGCCCTGGCTGCTGCAGCTGGCCGACCGGCTCAAGGAGAGCGTCGAGACCGGCACCGCGCCCGCCCCCGCCACGCCCCGGACCCACTGGGAGTGGCACGCCCGGTTCCCTGAGCTGGCCCAGTTCCTCGGGGGCTGGTTCTCCCAGGACGCCCCCGACGAGTTCGACGAGCACGACGCGGCAGTGCAGGACTACCTGGAAGGGACCGACCCTGGCCTTGTCGCCCAGCTCCTCGGGGAGCTGCACGACCTGCTTTCGCTGCCGCTGGAGGACTCCGACTACGCCCTGGCCCTGTCCGAACTGGGTATGGAGGTCGACCCCCCGGCACCGCTCGGCCCGCGGGCCTGGCTCAAGGAGCTCACCGACCGCCTGCTCTGAGGCCGGCCGCCTCCTCCCCGCCCGGACGAGACAGCGCCTCGTCTCGTTATGAGGTGGAGCGTACGGCGCGGACGCGGCAGGGGTGTCCGGTGGTTCGCACGAGGGGCAACCGGGGGTTACGGGGCTTTTCGACGCTTGTTTCGGGGGGAAGTGGGGTGCCTAGGATTTTGGGGAAGGCTGCTTGGTGCCGTTGACCTGGCATTTCGTGGCGCGGGTGGTTCGGACGAGGAGGTACCGGGGCATGCGGGAGCTGGTGGAGACGGCGCGGCGGTGGATGTCCGAGGGCCGGGTCGCGTTTCTGGCGCGGCCCGTGACCGAGCAGGGGTTCGGGCCGCGGGATCCGGGCGGGGCGCTGCTCGTCGACGCGCGCGGGGAGTGCGTCGGGTCCCTGTACCGCGGTGTGTTCGACGCCGAGCTGGCCGCCGAGGCCGCCGCGATGCCGGCCGGGGCGACCGCACGGGTGTGCGAGGTGTCCGTCGGCGGGCCCGAGGCCGAGGCCGCGCGGCTGACCTGTGGCGGGCAGGCGGAGATCCTGCTGCAGCCGCTGGCGGGCGTACCGGCCGAGTGGTGGGAGCTGCTCGGGCAGGGCGCCGGGGTGGCGCTGGTGACCCGGCTGAACGAGGCCGCGGACCAGGCGGAGAGTGTGATCGTACGGGCGGTGGACGCGCCGGAGACGGAGGCCCAGCGGCGGGCGGCCGAGCTGCTGGCCACGCGGCGGGCGGGCCGGGACGCGCTGTACGGGGACTCCGGGCTGCTGCTGGTCGAGGCGTTCCCGTCGGCCCCCTACGTGGTGATCTGCGGCGGTGGCGAGCTCGCCGGGATCATCGCGCGGCAGGCCCGGCTGCTGGAGTGGGAGGCGGTGGAGGTCGCCGACGCCGCCGAGGGCGAGAAGGTGCTGGCCGCGCACCGGGACGCCGCGTGTCTGGTGGTGCTGACCCACGACCCCGCGTTCGACGTGCCAGTGCTGCGTTACGCGCTCGCCGATGGGATCCCGTACGTGGGGGCCCTCGGGTCACGCAAGACCCAGGCGCGGCGGACCGAGGCGCTGCTCGCGGGCGGGGTGGGCGAGGCGGACCTGGCCCGGGTGCACGGGCCGATCGGGCTGGACCTGGGCGCCCGGACCCCCGCGGAGACGGCGCTCGCCATCTGCGCGGAGATCCTGGGCGTGCTGGGCGGGCGCGACGGCGGCGGGATGCGGGACACCACGGGGCCGATCAACAAGTAGTCCGTGGCGGCGCCGGTCCCCCGGCGGCGGACGCGGCGCCGTTCCGTCCGACGCCGTCAGCCGCCGTCAGCCGCCGTCCAGGGCCTTCTTCAGTTCGGCCTTGTTCATGTCCGAGCGGCCGTGGATGTTGCGGCGCTGCGCCTCGGCGTAGAGCTGGTCGTACGTCGGGCCCTGGGCGCCCTTGTGGGAGTGCAGGCCGCCGCGGCGGGAGGAGGACATGTCCTCCAGCGACTGCTTGCTCGCGGTCCTGGACTCGCCGGCGCGGGCGCGTTCCTTGTTCACGGTGCGGGCGGCGATCTCCTCCGCCCGGTCCGTGGACTCGCCGCGCTCCAGGGCGCTCTCCTTGATGTGTTCGTACTGGCGTTCCCGTTTGGGGGAAGATCCGCGGGGCATGCGCTCTCCTCGCCTTCCGTCCGGAGTGGGTGGTTCCTTCCCGCGCACGTACCCCGCACCGGTGGAGCAATTCACGACTTTTGGGATGCATGGGGTGTTTTGATCCGGGTACACGGGGAGCATGGACAGCACCAAGGGAGAGGCCGCGTTCATCCTGGCCGCCGGCATAGCCGTGGCCGGGTTCCTCATTCTCATGTTCTGGCTGGGCAGGCGTGTCCGGGACCGTGAGCCGGAGCCGCCGACTGCCGACAGCCAGCCGCACCTGCCCGAGGGCGGGGCGGTCTACGAGGTGCGCGAAGAGCGGGACCAGGTCGAGATCCCCACGGGCGGCCTCCGGCCGCACGAGATGCAGGGATACGGGAACTTCGGTTCCACCACATCGGCACACCCCGACGAGGCACGCAAGGAGCGGGAGCCCGAATACACCGGTCTGCACCGGCGCTGGCCGGAACACAAGCGGCCCGGTGGGGGCGGCGGGACCGGGACCGTGAAGCCCGCGTAGGCGCCACCCGCGCACGGACCTCCCACGGACCGACGTCCGACCTCCGACCTCCGACCTCCGACCGGCAATCGACCTCCCACCGGCATTCGACCTCCGACCGGCCTCCGACCTGTGGATCTCATCGATCCGGGCGGGCCACCGACCCACAGGACCCGCGTGCGGCGCACCGCACGCGGGTCCTCGCGCGCCCGTGGCCCCGCCTCCGGCCACGCCCGTCAGAGCTCCTCCCGCAGCCTGAGCACCTCCGGCGGCGGATGCCGTTTGCCGGCGGCCCGGACCTCCGCCGCCAGCGGCGGATCGAGGACCCGGAACGGCACCTCCCCCAGCCCGATGGCGGTGACCGTGCCGCCCGGCGGCGCCGCCGTCCGCTCCCCCAGGGCCGCCGCCACCTCGGCCCGCACCGCGGGCGACAGCGGGCTCGACACCATCGGCGCCTCGTCGTCCTCGCCCGGCAGGACGAGGACCAGCGCGGCCGGCCGCCGGGAGGTCCCGGTGTAGCCGATCACGGCCGCGTCGCGGGTGTCGGTGTGCCGGAGCTTCCGCCAGGCGCGCCTGCCCGCCGGATAGGGCTGGTCGAGGCGTTTGATGACCAGCCCCTCGATGCCGCTGGCGGGCAGGGTCTCGTACCAGGTGGCCGCCAGTTCCGGGTCCGTGGTCATCGGCACCGGCTGCAGCGGCGGCCCCAGCGGCAGCAGCAGGTCCACCAGCAGCGCCCGGCGGCGTTCGTACGGGCGGGCCCGGACGTCCAGCCCGGCGAGGGTGAGCACGTCGAAGGCCGCGTACGAGGCCGGCAGGCTCTGGGCGAGCAGCGCGGCCCGCGCCTCGGTGGCGGCGGCCCGGCGCTGCACCAGGGCGAAGTCCGTACGGCCGGCGTGCCAGACCACGACCTCACCGTCGAGCACGGTGTCGGGCGGCAACTGCCGCGCGGCGCCCGCCAGGTCGGGGAACGCGCTGGTGACGATCCGCCCGGACCGGGCCTGGAGGACGACGTCCGTCGCGGTCCGGGAGATCACCATCCGGTGGCCGTCGAACTTGGGTTCGTACGCCAGACCGGGCCCGTGCGGCAGGGTCCGTACGGTGGCGGCCAGCGCGACCCGGATCACCGTGGCTCACCGCCCCGGCGCGGGGGGAACGGGCAGCGGCCGGGCCCGGTCGGGGTCGACGAGCGCACCGTACAGATCTCCCTCGCGGGCCAGCCGCGGCGGGATGTCGTCGGCGAGGAAGACCAGGTGCCCGGGCTCGCGGCAGGCCGCCACCTCCTCCCAGGAGAGCGGGGCCGAGACGGCCGGCAGGGTCCGGGCGCGCAGGGTGTAGGGCGCGGCGGTGGTCTTGGCGGCGGCGTTCTGGCTGTGGTCGACGAAGACCTTGCCCGGCCGCAGGGCCTTGGCCATGCGGTGGACGACGAGGTCCGGCAGTTCCCGCTCGGCTTCCTGGGCGAGGCGTTTCGCGTACGCGGAGACCACGCCGGACGGGGTCGGCTCCAGCGGCGCGGCGAGGTGGAGGCCCTTCGACCCCGAGGTCTTCACGCAGACGGTCAGGCCGTCGGCCCGCAGCCGGTCGCGCAGCCAGAGCGCGGCGCCGCAGCACTCCACGACGGTGGCGGGCGGGCCGGGGTCGAGGTCGAGGACGAGGCGGTCGGCGACGGCGGGATCGCCCACGGGCCATTGGTGGGTGTGGAACTCCACCACCAGATTGGCCGCCCACACGAGGGTGGGGAGATCGGCGACGACCACCTGCCGGGCCCGCTGGTTCTCGGAGCGCGGCACGGGAGTGGTCTTCACCCATGCGGGGGTGCCGGGCGGCGGGTTCTTGGTGAAGAACAACTGGCCGTCCGGCCCGTCGGGATAGCGAAGGAAGGACACCGCCCGGTCGTGGATGTGGGCGAGCAGGGGGTCCGCGACCGTGGCGTAGTAGTGGAGCACCTCGCCCTTGGTGTAGCCGGTCTCGGGATAGATGACCTTGTCGAGATTGCTGAGCGCGAGGCGACGCCCCTCCACCGATGTGATCGGCGTCATACGATGAGACTGCCACGAAAGAGGAGGAACCGTGCGATCCATCTGGAACGGTGCGATTTCCTTCGGCCTGGTCAGCATCCCGATCAAGCTGGTGAACGCCACCGAGAACCACTCCATCTCGTTCCGCCAGATCCATCTGGAGGACGGTGGCCGGATCCGCTACCGGAAGGTCTGCGAGCTCGACGGCGAGGAGGTCGGGGCGGAGGAGATCGGCAAGGGCTACGAGGAGGCCGACGGCTCGATCATTCCGGTGACGGACGCGGACCTGGCGCAGCTGCCGCTGCCGACCGCGAAGACGATCGAGATCGTCTCCTTCGTCCCGGCCTCGGAGATCGACCCCCTCCAGATGGACGCGGCGTACTACCTGGCGGCGAACGGCGTGGCCGCCGCCAAGCCGTACACCCTGCTGCGGGAAGCGCTGAAGCGCAGCGAGCGGGTGGCCATCGCGAAGTTCGCGCTGCGGGGGCGGGAGCGGCTCGGCATGCTGCGGGTCGTGGACGAGGTCATCGCCATGCACGGCCTCCTGTGGCCGGACGAGATCCGCGCGCCGGAGGGTGTGGCACCGGACACGAAGGTCACGGTCCGCGAAGCCGAACTCGACCTGGCGGACGCGCTGATGGCCACGCTGGGCGAGGTGGAGGTCGCGTCGCTGCACGACGAGTACCGCGAGGCGGTGGAGGCGATGCTCGCGGCGAAGGCGGGCGAGGCGATCGAACGCGAACTGCCGGAGGAGGGCGCGGAGGCCGCGCCCGGCCAGGTGATCGACCTGATGGCCGCACTGGAGAAGAGCGTACGGGCGGCCAGGGCCTCGCGGGGCGAGGGGGACGGGGCGGTGGGCGGGGCGGGCGAGGCGCGCGGGGCGGGCGGGGCGGGCGAGGGTCGGGCGGCGGAGGTTACGCCGCTGGCGGGGAAGCGGAAGCGGGCTCCGGCTGCGCCGAAGGCGGTGGGCGGCAAGAAGTCGACGACGTCCACGGCGAAGCGGGTGGCGGGGGCGGGGGCTGCGGGGGCGGGGGCGGGGGCTGCGGGGGCCGCCGGGGCGGGGACGAAGAAGTCGACGGGTACGAGTGCGCGCGCCTCGAAGGCGGCTTCGAAGGCAACGACGAAGTCGGCCGCGAAGTCGACTGCGAAGTCGACGAAGGCTGCGGCGGCGGGGAAGAAGGCGGCGCCGCGGAAGCGGACTTCGGCCTGAGGGGGGTGGGAGGTGGGGGCGCGCTGGGTGCGGAAGGAGGTTCCCCACCCGCCCACCCGTACAGGGCGTCACGGACGCCGAGCCACCAGTGGGTGGCTGCGCACCATCGGCACCCACCCCGCCGTGTTCCCGTGTGCCCCCGCTACGCCTGAGGGCACCATCTCGCCGAGCAGGAGGGGATGTTGGCCGACCTTCACCGGGTCGAGATCGATCCACGGGGCGGGGTCTGGGCAACCGGGCTCCGCGTCAGCGGGACTGGTTGGCTGGGCGGGGACGGGTGCTGCCGGGGCTTCGCCCAGACGGAATCGGGAGGTGCCCGGGGGCTGCCCGGCAGTCCCAGTGTCATTACGCGCCGGCCGCCGGCGTCAAGGGCGCTCCCGTTGGTCGCGTCGGCAAGCCGATGGCCCTTCGGGCCACCCTTGACACCGACGACCGTCACGCAACGA